>JAIUOY010000228.1:0-39726 GCA_020160995.1 Pseudomonadota bacterium
CACCTTGCCGACATCGGTCGAGCCGGTGAAGGAGAGCTTGCGGATCTTGGGATGGTTCGCGAGCGGGCCGCCGCATTCCTCGCCATAGCCCGTCACCACGTTCAGCACGCCGGGCGGCAGGAATTCCTGGCAGATGTCGGCCATCAGCAGCACGCCCATCGGCGCATCCTCGGCGGCCTTCATCACCAGCACGTTGCCGGCGCAGAGCGCGGGCGCGATCTTGAGCGCGCCCAGCATGACCGGCGCATTCCACGGGATGATCGCACCGACGATGCCGATCGGCTCGCGGCGCGTATAAGAAAGCACATGCTCGCCGAGCGGCACCGTCTCGCCCTTCAGCTCCGAGGCAAGACCGCCGAAGTAACGGAAGATGTCGGCCGCGAGCTTGGCCTCGCCGCGCGCCTGGGTGCGCAACGCGTTGCCGGTCTCCAGCGCGATGGTGCGCGCCATCTCCTCGGCGCGCGCTTCCATGGCCTCGGCGATCTTGAGCAGCAGCTTGCCGCGCTCGCGCGGCACCACGTTCTTCCACGCCGGGAAAGCCTTGTCGGCCGCGGCGACCGCGGCGTCGACATCGGCCGCCGCCGCGCGCGGCACCTCGGCCACGAGCGTGCGATTGCCGGGATTCTCGATGGCGATGCGCTGGCCCGAGGCGCTGCCGACCCACTTGCCGCCGATCAGCATGCCCTTGGGTTGATAGGTGCCGGAGGGTTGGGCAACGGGTTTGGTCTGGGTCGCTGTCGTCGACATGATGGTCCTCCGGTTGCGAAAACGGCCGGGAGTTTGGCGCGCGGCCCGGTATGCGACAAGGCCGCGATAAGCGGCATTTACGCCTTCTTTTTCCTGGACGCAGCAGGCTTGCGGCGACGCTTGGTCGTCAGCTCGCCGTACTTCATGCCTTCGAGCTTCAGTCCGTCGGGGTCGAGGAAGAAGACGGCATAATAGTCCTCGTAATATTCGCCGGCGGGATCGACGATCCGCACGCCCTGGCCTTCGAGATAGGCCTGTAGCGCATCGACGTCCCTCCGGTTGCGCAGCTCGAAGGCGTAATGGTGGAGGCCGACATCGCCGATGCGGTGCGTCTTGCGTCCCTCGGCGGCGGCGATCCAGAAGCGCGTCTTGCCGTTGGTCCAGCCGATGGTGCTGCCATAGTCCTCCGACAGCTCGAAGCCCAGGAAGGTGAAGAGACCGGCGTAGAACTTCCTGGATTTCTCGTAGTCGCTCACCCGGACAGAGATGTGATCGATGCCGACGACACGAGACGTGGGACGAGGCATGGCGATTCTCCGGTTTTCCAGTGGTCACAACGGATCGAATATCGGATTGTTGCCGCTCATCGAGAGGGGATCATCCATGAAAGCGTTGCTGAACAGACTTGTGCTGGCGTCGGGCCTTGTCGTGGCCGCAGGCACCGCATGGGCCGGTACCCTCGACGACATCGCCAAGAACGGCGTCCTGCGTGCCGCCTATCGCGAGGATGCCGCACCCTTCGCGTACAAAGCCGCAAACGGGCAGCCCAAGGGCTTCATGGTCGACCTCTGCGAAGCCGTGGCCAAGAGCCTCGCCCAGCAGCTCAAGAAGCCCGGCATCAAGGTCGAGTTCGTGCCTGTCACGACAGAGAACCGCCTCGATGCGATCCGCCAGAACAAGGCCGACCTGCTCTGCGACTCGCTCACCGAGACCTTGGACCGGCGTGCCCAGGTCGATTTCTCGATTGCGACTTTCGTCGACGGAACCAGCTTCGCCATTCGTAACGACGGCCCCCGCGACATCCAGCAGCTCGGCGGCAAGAAGGTCGGCGCCGTCGCCGGCACCCTGACCGAGGAGGCGCTGCGGCGCAGCCTCGCCGCCGTGCATGTCCAGGCCCAGATCGTTCCCTTCACGGATTTTCAGCAGGCAATGACGGCGCTCGAAAAGGGAGAGATTTCGGCCTATTTCGCCGGCAAGGCGATGCTCACGGCCATGATCAAGGACCACAAGGACGCGTCGCGCATCCTGCTCGCCAGCACCTATCTCAGCATCGAGCCCTTCGCGCTGGCGATGCGGTTGGGCGATGGCGATTTCCGCCTTGCGGTGGATCGTGCGCTGAGCCGCATCTATCGCTCCGGTGAGATCGCGACGATCTTCAGCAACAATTTCGGCGTCAATGCGCAGCCGACGCCGCAACTTCAGTCGCTCTACATGATCTCGGCCTTGCCGGAATAGGATCGACGCCCCACTTTGCCGTCGATGTCCTCCCGCCCGTTCCGACTTTCCGTCCTCGACCAGTCCATTGCCGTCGCCGGACGGCCGCACGGCCAGTCGATCCGCAACACCGTCGCCCTGGCCCAGCATTGCGAAGCGCTGGGCTACGAGCGCTTCTGGGTCTCCGAACACCACAACCATCCGACCATCGTCGGCACGGCGCCGGAGATCGTGATGGCGGCCATCGCCGCCACGACCGAACGCATCCGCATCGGCAGTGCCGGGATCATGCTGCCGCACTACTCGCCGTTCAAAGTGGCCGAGGTGTTCCGCGTGCTCGATGCTCTGGCGCCCGGCCGCATCGATCTCGGGCTCGGCCGCGCGCCGGGCTCCGACGGCCGCACGGCCTTCGCGCTGAATCCCGCCGCCAACGAACGGCCCGAGCATTTCCCCGCCGACGTGCGCGACCTGATCGCCTGGGTGCACAACGAACCGCTGGTCGACCGTCATCCATTCGCCGCGGTAAAGGCGTTCCCGCAGGGCGACACGGCGCCGGAAGTCTGGATCCTGGGCAGCTCCGATTACGGCGCGCAAGTCGCCGCGCTGTTCGGCCTGCCCTACTGCTACGCTTGGTTCTTCAGCGACGGCGCCGGCGGCGAACGCGCGATCGATATCTACAAGCGCAGCTATCGTCCCAGCGCCCGCCACCCCGAGCCGCGCTCGGGCCTCTGCGTCTGGGCGCTGGCGGCCGAGACGATGGACGCGGCGCAATACCATTTCACGTCACGCGCCCTCTCGCGCATTCAGCGCGACAAGGGCATCATGGGCCCGCTGCTGTCGCCCGACGAGGCGGCGGAGGTCGTGAAGACGCTCGCGCCTTACGAGCAGGCCAAGCTCGAACAGTTCCGCAAGGATTCCTTCGTCGGCACCGGCCTGGAGGTCGCGGCCCGCATCACCGAGCTGAAGGAACGGATCGGCGTCGACGAGATGGCCGTCGTCACATGGACGCACGACGAGGACGTGCGGCGGCAGAGCTACACCCTGCTCGCCCAAGCCTACGGCTTCGCCCCGAAGGGTTAGCGCGTCTCGGTCCAGCTCTCGGAGAAGGCCAGCGCCGAGGTGCTGAAGGGACGGCCTTCACGATCGCGCGGCCAGGGCTTGCCGCGGGCCTGCTGGCCGTTCAGCGTCAACCGTCCGGACAGCGCCGGTACCAGCACAGTGCAGACGCCATAGGGCCTGGGGTTGGGCGGCTGGTTGGGCTCGGTGTGGATCAGCAGCGGGTCGCCGATATCGTGCCAGGTCAGCGAAATCTCGGCATCGGCGGCCGAGACATATTCGGTCCAGTAGTAGCGCGGGTCGCCAGCCTTGCTGAAGTCGGCGTCGACCACCGGGATCGACGTATCTTTCAGCTCGGCATTGAGCATGCCCTGCACCGTCTGCTGCAGCCACCGCGCCATGGCGATGTTGTCGGAGTAGATGCGCCACTTGTTCTCGGTCAGCTCGCTCTTGAGATAGAGCACATGCCCCGGCCCCGCCGGGCAGAACAGGATGCGCCAGTAGCTGGCATCCGTGGAGTTGGGATCGCCGTCCTTTTCACTCAGTCGCAGGAACGGATTCTCGCCGGTGAGGATGACACGATGCGGATCGGCTACGGGCATGTCCTGTCTCCCTAGAGTACCTGGTTGCGTAAGGTCGTCTCGCCGCGCCACAGGCGGTCGAGATTTTCCATCAGGATATCGAGCACATTGTCTTCGTAGGCCCGCGTCTCACCGGCCGTATGCGGCGTGATGAAGACGTTGGGCATCGTCCAGAGCGGCGACGCGGCCGGCAGGGGCTCGTCGGCCGTGACATCAAGCGCAGCCGCCCAGATCTTGTTGCCCTGCATCGTCTTGATCAGAGCCTCTTCGTCCGCAACCTTGCCGCGCGCCACGTTGACGAACACCGAGGATGGCTTCATGGCGGCGAAGGCCGCCGCGCTCATCAGGCCCGTGGTCTCCGGCGTGAGCGCGCAGGTCAGCGCCACGAAATCGGCCTGCGGGACGAGCTTCACCAAATCGCCCATGCCGTGGATCTCGTCGGCGCCGTTGGTGCCGGCCTTGGGGTCGCGCCGGATACCGACCACCTTCATGTCGAAGGCCTTGGCGAGCTTGGCGAGGTGGCTGCCGATGCGGCCCATGCCGACGATCAGCAGGGTCTTGCCGCCGAGTTCGTCCTCGCGCTGGGTCAGGTCACCCAGCATGCCGCGCCACACCTTCTTGTGCTGGTTGTCGCGTGCTTCAGGCAGGCGCCGCGCGATCGCCAGGATCAGCGCAAGAGCATGCTCGGCCACGGCGCGGGCATTGACGCCGGCGGCGCTCGCCAGCCGGATGCCCTTGGCGCCCAGCAGTTCCTTGGAATACTGGTCCATGCCCGAGCTAATGGACTGGATGAACTTCAGCTTGCCGGCATGCGGGATCAGGTCGTTCTTCCACATGCCCGACGCCAGCACCACGTCGGCCTCGCCGATGCGCTTCACCAGATCGTCATAGGCGCGAACCTCGAAGCACTTGATGCCGGTCTTGCGCAGCTCGAATCGGTCCATCATCCGATATGCTGCATGTGCAAAACAGATGGTCAGATTTTCTTTCGACGGAAACATGGAACTCCCCCTGCACGAGGTGCCACACTAGCCCGAACAACCGCCCCGGGGGAAACGCCATGCGTCGCAATATTCTTCGTGAACGTCTCAATGCCGGCCAGCCGACCGTCGGCACGCACATCCTGTCGGCCTGGCCGACCCTGGTCGAGCTGATCGGTCACTCCAAGCAGTACGATTACGTCGAGTTCACTGCCGAATACGCGCCGTTCACGATGCACGATCTCGACAATCTCGGCCGCGCCTTCGAGCTGATGAACATGTCCGGTATGATCAAGATCGAGCAGACGCAATATACCCATCAGGCGATGAGGGCGATTGGCTCGGGCTTCCAGAGCGTGCTCTTCGCCGACATCCGTTCGGTCGAGGACGCCAAGGCCGCCGTCGACGCCGTGCGCGCCGAGACGACGATGGCCAAAGGCGCGCGGAGCCGCGGGCGGATGGGCGTGGGCATGCGCCGCGACGTCGGCACCGTCCGGGAAGGCGGCACGCCCGCTTATGTCGACGCGCTAGATGAGGTCGTGATCGCCATCATGGTCGAGAAGAAGTCGTGCGTGGACGATCTCGACGCCGTTCTCTCAGTGCCGGGCATCGACATGGTCCAGTTCGGTGCCTCCGACTTCTCCATGAGCATCGGCAAGACCGGCCAGTATGCCGACGCCGAGGTCCTGGCGGCGGAGAAGAAGACCATCGAAACGGCGCTGAAGAAGGGGCTTCATCCGAGGGTCGAGCTGCGCGACCCGAGCCAAGCCGGCAAGTATCTCGATATGGGCGTGAAGCACTTCTGCATCGGTTGGGATGTCCGCATTCTCGCCGACTGGTGGGACAGCAAGGGCGCGGAGATGCGTGGCCTGCTCGACGGCAAGACCGCCGCCCCGGCGAAAGCCGCCGCCAAAGCCGGCAACTACAGCTGAGAGACGAATGAACAAACCGCCGATCGCGCCGCGGCGCCCCTCGCCGCGCACCCTCCATGGGATCACTGTCGAAGACGACTATGCCTGGCTGAAGGACGAGAAGTGGCAGGAGGTTCTGCGCGATCCGTCGCTCCTCGCTCCCGATATCCGCACCTACCTTGAGGCCGAGAACCAGTACACCGAGGCGCTGCTGGCCCCGACGCAGGACCTGCAGAAGGTGCTGGTCGCGGAGATGCGCGGCCGCATCAAGGAAGACGATTCCGGTGTCCCGACGCCGGACGGTCCCTTCGCCTATCTCTGGAAATTCCGCAAGGGTGGCCAGCACGAGCAGATCGGCCGTACGGCGCGCAACGGCGGCGAGATGCAGACCATCCTCGATGGCGATGCGCTGGCCAAGGCGTCCGACTATTTCAAGTTCGGCGGCACGCGCCATTCGCCCGACCACCGGCTCGTCGCCTGGAGCGCCGACCTGCGCGGCTCCGAATTCTTCACCCTGCGCGTCCGCCGCTGGGACACCGGCAAGGACTTGCCCGATACGCTGGAACAGACCGGCGGCCGGATCGTCTGGGGGCGTGACTCCTCGTTCTTCTATTACGTCCAGGTCGACGACAACCACCGTCCCCTGAAGGTCTTTCGCCACCGGCTGGGCACACCACAGGCGGACGATGTCCTCGTCTACGAGGAAAAGGACGTCGGCTGGTTCACCCATATCGAGGAGAGCCCCAGCGGCCGCTTCTGCGTGATCGCGGGCGGCGACCACGACACGACCGAGCAGCACCTGGTCGATCTCTCCACGCCTGATGCGATGCCGCGCCTGATCGCGCCGCGGGAGAAAGGCGTTCGCTACAGCGTCGCCGATCGCGGCGAGGAGCTGTTCATCCTCACCAACGAGGGCGGCGCCATCGACTTCCGCATCGCCACAGCGCCGCTCGCAATGCCCGGTCGCGCGAACTGGCAGGAGCTGATCCCGCATCGACCGGGTGTCTACATCCTCGGCATGGAACTCTTTGCCGGCCATCTCGTGCGGCTGGAACGCTCGAATGCCCTGCCGTCGATCGTGATCCGCGAACTCGACAGGGGTGGCGAACATGTCATCGCCTTCGACGAAGCCGCCTACTCGCTCGACATGGCCGGCGGCTTCGAGTTCGACACGACCACGCTGCGTTTCGTCTATTCGTCGATGACCACGCCGGCCGAGGTCTACGACTACGACATGGCAAGCCGCGAGCGCACCTTGCGCAAGCGCCAGCAGATCCCCTCCGGCCACAACCCGGCCGACTATGTAACCACGCGTATCCTGGCGCGGGCGCACGATGGCGCCGAGGTGCCGGTGTCGCTCCTGCATCGCCGCGATTTCAAAAAGGACGGCAGCGCGCCGCTGCTGCTTTACGGCTACGGCTCCTACGGCATGGCCATGCCGGCATCGTTCTCGGCCAACCGGCTGTCGCTGGTCGATCGCGGCTTCGTCTATGCCATCGCCCATATTCGCGGCGGCTCGGACAAGGGCTGGTCGTGGTATCTCGACGGCAAGCGGGAGAAGAAGACCAACACCTTCGACGATTTCGCCGCCGCCGGCCGCGCCCTCATCGCCGGCGGCTATACCTCGGCCAAGCGCATCGTCGGACACGGCGGCAGCGCGGGCGGCATGCTGATGGGCGCGGTCGCCAATCGGGCCGGCGAGCTGTTTGCCGGCATCGTTGCCGAAGTGCCCTTCGTCGACGTGCTGAACACGATGCTCGACGACAAGCTGCCGCTGACGCCGCCGGAATGGCCCGAGTGGGGCAACCCCATCACGGACGAAACGGCCTTCCGCTACATCCTCTCCTACTCGCCCTACGACAATGTCGCCGCCCGGGACTATCCGGCGATCCTGGCCATGGCCGGCCTCACCGATCCGCGAGTCACCTATTGGGAACCGGCCAAATGGATCGCGCGGCTGCGCGCCACGATGACCGGCGGCGGACCTGTGTTGCTGCGCACCAACATGGGGGCCGGGCATGGCGGTTCGTCCGGACGGTTCAACCGGCTCGATGAAGTGGCGATTGCCTATGCCTTTGCGTTGCGCACGGTCGGCCTCGTCCCCGACAAGGCGTAACGTCGAGCGATTCAGCTAGGCAGACCGTCCTTCGAGGGTTCATCCTGCCGTCAGCAGGAGGGAATGCCATGAAGAATCAAGCAGACACAGTATTGAAAGACGCCGTCGCGCGGGGCGACGTGCCGGGCGTGGTGGCGGTCGCGACCGACCGGAAGGGCCAGACCTACGAAGGCGGCTTCGGCAAGCGTATCCTGGGCGAAGCTGCCGACATGACGCCCGACACGGTCGCCTGGATCGCCTCCATGACCAAGGCGCTGACGGGCACCGCGGCCATGCAGCAGGTCGAACGCGGCAAGCTCGGCCTGGACAAACCGGCCAAGGATGTTCTGCCGGCGCTGGGCAACGTCTGCGTGCTCGAAGGCTTCGATGCCGGCGGCAAGCCCAAGATGCGCAAGGCCAAGCGCGACATCACCTTGCGCCACCTGCTCACCCATACCGCAGGCTTCGGCTACGACATCTGGAACGCCGACCTCGCCAAGTATCAGGAGAGCGAGGGCGTACCGGGAATCATCTCCTGCCAGAACAAAGCGCTGACCACGCCGCTGCTCTTCGATCCGGGCGAGCGCTGGTACTACGGCATCAACATCGACTGGGCCGGCAAGATGGTCGAAGCGGCGGCCGGCAAGAAGCTCGGCCAGGTGCTGCGCGACGACCTGCTGGGCCCGCTCGGCATGAACGACACGGCCTTCCATATCACCGACGGCATGCGCAAGCGGATGGCCAAGATCCATCACCGCGGTCCCGACGGCGCGCTGACGGCCGATCCGGCGCTGGAGATCCCGCAGGAACCGGAATTCGAGATGGGTGGTGGCGGCCTCTATTCGACGGCCGGCGACTATCTCAAGTTCGTGCGCATGATGCTGAACGAGGGCAAGACGGACGACGGCAAGGCCGTGCTGAAACCCGAGACCGTGGCAACCATGTCGAAGAATGCGATGGGCGAGTCGCGCGTGACCCTGCTGAAGACGGCAGCGCCCCCCTTCTCCAACGATGCCGAATTCTTTCCCGGCCTCGACAAGCAGTGGGGCCTGTCCTTCATGATCAACAATGAGGAAGCACCGACCGGCCGTTCGGCCGGCGGGCTCGCCTGGGCAGGCCTCGCCAATACCTACTACTGGATCGACCAGAAGAAGGGTGTCGGCGGCGTCTACATCACCCAGATCCTGCCGTTCGCCGACGTGAAGTCGCTGCCGCTGTTCTACGCCTTCGAAAGCGCAGTCTACGGCAAATAGGGATCAGGCAAGGCCGAACAACTCGGTCTCCTCGCGGACGCCACGCAGGCGGTGGCGTCCGAGCGAGACCAGACGATCCTGACTGAGGGTCGCGGCCTCGGCGAAGGCCCGCGACACCAGCAGCGGACGACCGAGCGGCTGGCAGAGCGCCTCGATGCGCGACGCTTCGTTGACAGCGGGGCCGATCACCGTGAAATCGAGCCGCGTATCGCTGCCGACATTGCCGTAGAGCACCTTGCCGATATGCAGCGAGACATCGAGCCCGGCGGCCGGCTGGCCGTCGGCGCGCCGGCCCCTGTTGATCCGCTCGACGCGCGCCAGCGCTTCGACCGCTGCTTCCAGCGCGTCGGCGCAGACGGAGGCGCGGCCGTCGAGCACGACGCCGAATGCTGCCAGCAACCCGTCCCCCATGAACTTCAGCACCTCGCCGCCATGTCTGACGACCGGCTGGACCATGCAGCCGAAATAGTCGTCGAGCAGCAGGATCAGCTCGCGGCCGGGCGTCGTGTCGGCGAGCGCGGTGAAACCCTGCAGATCGGCAAAGAGCAGCACCGCCTCGACGCTCTGAACCTCGCCGCGCAGTACGGTGCCGGCCAGCACACGGCTCGCCGGATCGTTGCCGAGATAGGCCGCCAGCAGGCCATGGCTGCGGGCGCGCGCCGTCGCGGCCTTCGCAGCGACGGCGAAGACCGGCACCGCCTGCCTGAGCGCCTCGGCATCTTCCGGACGATAGCCGCCCGGCCGTCGCGTCGCCGCTGAGACCACGAGGAATCCCGACTCGGCATGTTCGACGTCGGTCGCGTCGCCGATCCGCGGCGAAAGCTCGCCCAACGGCAGAACCCAGCCCATCCACTCGGTCGTTCCCACCGCGCGCAACTCCTCGAAGACCGGCAGGTTGGGCACAGCGGCCCCCGTGTCGAAACGGTAGCGCTGCTCGGTCAGGCCGTCGCGCAGCATGGCGGCGAACGGGCTCTGCCGAACCAGAAGCGAATCGATCTCCTCGTGTGCGATCTCGAAATGCCGGGTGACCTGATGGCCGCGATCCCAGACCAGGCTGCGCGCCCGCATCAGGGGATGCAGCGTGTTCATGCCGATGAACAGGCGCTCGACCTCGAGCCCTGCTTCGTTCAGACGGCGACCAAAGGCATCGACCATGTCGTCGAGCGGCATGTTGCGCAGGCCCGCCTGGGCCAGCCACCCGACAAGAGGGAGGGAGTTCATCGACAGGACTCTCCACGCAGAAGCAGGACGAACATAGCCGAAGCCGCTACAAAGACAGCCCCTCGACGAGGAAGTTTCGATGGCGAATGCCGATCCTGTACGCAAGCCGCTTCGCCCGGACGAGTTAGCGGATCTGATGAAGGCGGGCCGTATCTTTCAGGCGGTGGCCTTTACCTCCGAGGTAAAGTTCGACGAACTCGACCTCTCGGAGTGCCGCTTCGAGGACTGCACCTTCGATCTGCCCAGTATCCGAGGCGTCGATTTTTCGGGCGCGCAGTTCAAGGACTGCCGCTTTTCACCGGGCCGGTTCGCCAGTTGCAAATTCGTCGCCGCCCGCTTCCAGGGCACCAGCTTTTTCGACACCGACCAGAAAAAGGGATGCACCTTCGCCTTCTGCGATCTGCGGGACGTCGAAGCGGACAAGTGCAACTTCGCGGTCGGCGCCTTCGAACGCTGCGACATGCACGACTTCCGGGCCAGGGAATGCAGCTTCCGTGGAGTCCGCTTTCACGCTTCCACGTTCACCAAGGCTGTCTCGAAGCGGGTGATGGTCACGCGGGCGCGCTTCGAGACCTGCAACTTCGCTTTCACGGACTTATCCGGCGTGTCCCTCGAAGCCTGCGAGTTCCAGACCTGCAAGTTCCTCGATACGGCCCTCTTCGACGTCAACCTCGCCGACGCCATCCTGCGCGACTGCTCGCTCGACAAGGTCGAATGGGAACGGGCCAACCTGACCCGTGCCGATCTTCGGGGCTCGACGATTTCCGGACTGAACCTCGCCGTGCTCTCCGGCTATGACGGGCTGATGATCGGCGAGAGCCAGCAAACGGAACTTCTCGAACGGCTGGGCGTCATCGTCAGCCCCGACTAGGGCCTAAGCCGGCGGCGACACCATCGTGCCTTTGGGCAACGCCGCGCAATGGTCGTAGATGTCCGAGGGCCGCGTGAACCAGACCTTGTCCTTCTGCGGATGGTTGGCGATGTGCTGCAGCGCCTCGCGCAGCATGCGCAGCCGATAGGGCTGGCCCACGATCATCGTGTGCAGGGCAATGCCGCAGACCAGCGGCTGCCTGGCCGACTGACGCAACAGCTCCTCGAACTGGCCGATGATGAAGTCGCGGAACTGTTCGGGTGTATGGTGACGTACCAGCACCTGCGGGCTGTCGTTGATCTCGATCGGATAGGGCACGCTCATCAGCGGCCCCGAGCGCGTCTTCATCCAGAGCGGCTGGTCGTCGGCGGGCCAGTCCATCAGGAAGTCGAAACCCACCTCCTTGAGGAGGTCGGGCGTCCAGCGTGTCGACGCCATCCAGGGGGCCATCCAGCCGCGCGGCCGCTTGCCGCTCGCCTTCTCGATGGCGTCGCGCACTTCCTCCAGGAAGCGTTTCTCGTCGGCTTCCCACATATGTCCGTGTCGTTCGGCATTGGTGCGGCCATGCCCGATGAACTCGTCGCCGCGCGCCTTCAGGGCATCGACGATCTGCGGCGCGTAGTCGAACACCGTGGTGTTGATCAGGTGCGCGGCCGGCAGATTGAGTTCGTCGAACAGGTCGAGACAACGCCATACGCCGACGCGGTTGCCGTAGTCGCGCCAGGCAAAGGTACGCGGATCGGGTGGCGGATTGGCGACCGTGAGCAAATGTCCCTCGCCTGCCCCGAACGCAAAATGCTCGATGTTGAGACCGAGATAGACGGCCAGCCGCTTGCCCTCGGGCCAGGAATAGTCCTTGCGTTCGGTGATGGGCGAGTAGGCGTAACGGTCGTGATACGGCAGACGAATCGTGTGCATGGCTACCTCTTGACGACCGCGACTTTGTTCTCGGTTTCGCTGGCGTTCATGGCCCGGAAGCGCGCGACGGCCTCGGCATGGAAAGCGCGTTCCTCCGCGCCGGCTTCCTGCGTCGGACGGCGCTCGTCGTCGAAGTGCCCGTATTTGTCCTCGCCGCGCACCAGCATCGCCGTCACACGGGTCGCCGACGTACAACGCGCCCAGGTCGGGATGTAGCTGATGCCGAGCCCGATACGCCGGTCGTTGGAGCGGTTGGGCCGCGAATTGTGCACGAGATGCGTGTGGTGCAACGAAAACTGGCCCGCCTTCACCGGCATGTAAGCCGTCTTCGTACGATCGACGTCGACGGCGAGCTCCTGGCCGCGTGACAGCAGGTTCTCGGGATCCTGCATCTCCGCATGCGGAAGCTGACCGAGCCTGTGCGAGCCCGGCACGACCTCCATGCAGCCCGCCTCGACCGGCGCATCGGTGAGTGCCACCCAGGCCGTGACGTGACAGGCCGGCTCCAGGGCAAAGTAGGTCGCATCCTGGTGCCAGCTCACATAGGCGCCGGAACCGGCATCCTTGGGCCACACCGTGAGATGGAACAGCCGGATATCAGGCCCGATGAGATCCTCGACGGCATCCAGCACCTCGGGGGCGTGCACGATCTCGTCGACCCAGGGGAAGAGGAGATGCGGCTTGAAATTATGGCCGCGCGTCATCTTCTGCCCCTGCGCCTGCTCGAAGGCTTCAAGCCTGTCGCGCCAGGCGCGTGTCCGCTCTGTCGAAAAGGCATCGACGGGACAGACATAACCGTCACGCTCGTACTGGTCGACCTGTTGGGCAGAGAGCTTGCGAGGCATCAGTGCGCCGTCCAGCCGCCGTCGACGAACAGCAAAGTGCCGGTGACAAACGACGAGTCGTCGCTCGCCAGAAAGAGCGCCGCGCGCGCCACTTCCTCGGGCTTGCCGATGCGGCCCATCGGGTGACGCTGTTTCCAGAAGGCCCGCATCGCTTCCGGATCGGCGTAGCGTTGCAACGAGCGGGCCGGCATGGGCGTGTCGATAACACCCGGCATCAAGGCGTTGACGCGGATGCCCTGTGCTGCGTGGTCGACAGCCATGGTCTTGGTGAAAGAAGCGATGGCGCCTTTGGAAGCCACATAGGCGGCGTTGCGGCCCGGACTCGATTGCGCGAGCTGCGACCCCACCGTGACGATTGCCCCCGAACCCGCGGCAATCATCGGCTGGATGGCGTGGTGGATCCAGAGATAGGTGCCCTTGACGTTGATGTCGAAGGTGCGGTCCCAGGTCGCCTCGTCGACGGTGTCGACCGTGCCGCCCAAGGAAACGCCGGCCGCCGTCATCAGCACATCGATGCGTCCCCACTGTTCCATGACATGGGCGACGCCGCCACGCACCTGCTCGGCACGGCTGACATCGGCAGCGATGGCCAGCGCATGGCCGCCTTCGCTTTCGATTTCCGCCGCGACGTCGAGGATGCCGGCTTCGTCGAGATCGACCAGCGCCACGCGGGCGCCTTCGGCAGCGAACAGACGGGCGGAAGCGGCGCCGATGCCCGACGCGGCTCCCGTCACGATGACAACGCGATGCTCTAGCTTCATGCGGCGAGCTTAGCGCGCCGCCGCACGGTCTGTCAGCGCACCTTCAACGCGGGCGTTTGCGCAACGGGCGTCTGCGCTGCGCGCGGCGGGCCAGCATGTTGAGTGCCTCGATCAGGCCGGAGAAGGCCATGGCGGCGTAGATGTATCCCTTGGGCACATGGGCGCCCATGCCGTCGGCAATCAGCGTGGCACCGATCATCAGCAGGAAGCCCAGCGCCAGCATCACGATGGTAGGATTGTGACCGATGAAGCGCGCCAGCGGATCGGCAGCGAGCAGCATCGTCCCAACCGCGACGATGACCGCGATCACCATGATCGGAATGTCATCTGTCATACCGACCGCCGTGATAATGCTGTCGAGCGAGAAGACCAGGTCGAGGATCAGGATCTGGCCAATGACACCAGCAAATGTCGTCCCGACAACCGTGCCGGCGTCGGCTTCATGGTCTTGGCCGCCGGTGACATGGTCGTGAATCTCGCTGGTCGCCTTGTAGATCAGGAACAAGCCGCCAACGATCAGAATCAGGTCGCGCCAGGAAAACCCATGCCCGAACAGGGAGAATATCGGTGTCGTGAGCTGCACGATGAAGGCGACGCCGCTCAGCAGGCCGAGGCGCAGGATCACCGCCAGACCGATGCCGACCCGCCGGGCCTTCGATCTCTTCTCCTCGGGCAGCTTGTTGGTCAGAATGGAAATGAAGATCAGGTTGTCGATGCCCAGCACGACTTCCATGATCACCAGAGTGGCCAGGGCCGCCCAGGCTTGCGGATCGCGGGCGAGGGCGAGGAGCTCTTCCATCATCTCCCTACCATAAGACATTGCAGCCAGCGGCCAAGAGACCTTTCTTTTACGAAGCCGACCCGCTAAGCCCGCAGCCGATGTCTGCTCCCGCTGCCCCGACGGCCGCCCCGCCGCTCGCGATAGCCCTTCTGTCGGTCGCGGCCTTCGCCGCGGCGGCCAACATGCGCGTCATCGACCCTCTGCTGGTGCAACTATCCGCCAGTTTCGGCGTCACTGTGGGCGAAGCATCGATTGCCGCCACGGTCTTCCTTTTCGCCAATGGGGTATTCGTGCTGGTGCACGGCCCCTTCGGCGACCGTTACGGCAAGATGCCGGTGGTCGCCATTGCCTGCGTCGGCGCCGCGGCCTGCTGCCTGCTCGGGGCCATCTCGACCTCGCTGGATATGCTCACCCTGGCGCGTTTCCTGACCGGGGCGACAAGTTCCGCCATCATCCCGCTCGCCATCGCCTGGGTGGGCGACAATGTGAGCTACGAGAAACGCCAGGCCACCCTTGCCCGTTTCCTTACCGGCCAGACGCTCGGCTTGATGACGGGCGCGGCGCTGGGCGGCGCGATCGGCGACTGGCTGGGCTGGCGCTCCGTCTTCTGGGTATTGGCCGCTATCTACGTCATGGCGGGCGTCGCCCTGTTCGCTGTCATGCGTGCCCGTCCCGAGATTGCTCGCCGTACCGAACGCAGCCAGGGATCGATGATCGGGCAGATGTTCGGCGTCCTGCGGCGACCGTGGGCGCTCACCGTCATCCTCGTCGTTGCCCTGGAAGGCGGCGTCTTCTGGGGAGCCTTCACCTTCGTCGGCGCCGACCTGCACCAGCGCTTCGACATGGGCTTTGCCGCCATCGGGCTCGCCGTCGCGGCCTTCGGCGCCGGCGGCTTCCTCTACGTCATGGTGGCCCACCATCTGGTGCGCATTCTCGGCGAGCGCGGGCTCTGCACCTGGGGTGGCGTGGGCCTCGGTGTGGCCTTCGCCGGCATGGCGCTTGCGCCGGTTGCCGAGGTCGAGTTCGCGGCCATCGTGCTCTCGGGCGTGTCGTTCTACATGCTGCACAACACGCTGCAGACCAACGGCACGCAGATGGCGCCCGAAGCACGCGGCGCCGGCATGGCTCTCTTCGCGCTCTGCCTTTTCATCGGACAGGCGATCGGCGTGCCCATCGCAGCGCCAATCGTCGACCGCTGGGGTGCGCCGCCGGTCTTCTGGGCGGCCGCCGTCTTTCTGCCGCTGCTTGCCTTCTGGTTCTCGGCGGCGATCACGCGGCGCAGTCAGCTCTCCGGCGATACCCGGAACTGATAGGGCGCTTCGAGCGTCTTGCACTCTTCGGCCGTCAGCACGATGTCGGTCGACCTTGCCGCCGAGGTGAGCTGGTCCAGCCCGGTCGCGCCGATGATCGGCGCCCCCATGTAGGGCTTGTGCAGCAGCCAGGCGAGCGCCACCTGGGCAGGCGTCGCCGCCTTGGCCCTGGCGATCTTCTTCAGGCGCTTCACGACTTCCCAATCGCAGTCGCGATAAGTGCCGGCCTGCACCACCGTATCGTTCTTCGAGCGCTCGGTGCTGCCGCCGCCGTCCTTGCGGCGATTGCCGGCCAGGAAACCGCGCGCCAGCGGTGAATAGGGAATGAGACCGACGCCCTGCTCGTGGCAGAGCCGGTTCATCTCCCGCTCCTCCTCGCGCTGGATCAGATTGTAGAGGTTCTGCATGGCAATCGGCCGCGCATAGCCCTTCCAGTCGGCAACCATCACCATCTGGGCAAACTTGTAGGCCGGCATGGTCGAACCGCCGATGTAGCGGACCTTGCCCGAGCGCACGATCTGGTCGAGCGAGTACATGGTCTCCTCGACCGGCGTGTGCGGATCGAGCCGGTGGACCTGATAGACGTCGATATAGTCGGTCTGCAGGCGCTTGAGCTGGGCGTCTACCGACGCCATCAGATGCTTGCGGCCGGTGCCGACGTCGTTGGCGACCCCGCTCATGCGGATGCCGACCTTGGTCGAGAGCACGAATTCCTCGCGCTTTGTCATCTTCATGAGCGTGGCGCCCATGATCTCCTCGGAGCGGCCGAAATTGTAGGTGTCCGCCGTATCGAAGAAGGTGATGCCGACATCGAGCGCCCGCTTGAAGTAGGCCGGCGCTTCGGTCTCGTCGAACTTGCCCCAGCCGCGACGGCCCTTGGCTCCCCAGGAATTGCCGCCGAGGCAGATCCTGCTGACGATCAGGCCCGAGCGGCCGAGCGGTCCGTACTTCATCGAGAATCCCCCTTGCCGGCGAGAGCTTAAGCTCCCACCTTCGACGAATGAAAGTGCTGATCGAATATTGCGGCGCTTGAGGCTACAAGCCGCAAGCCCTCCGTGTGAGGGAACGCCTCGAGAGGCTGGGCCTCGAAAAGCCGGGTAGCGCCGATATCGAGCTGCGCCCCGGCAAATCCGGCCAGTTCGACATCACTGTCGATGGCGAACTGAAGTACACCCGTCACAGCACCGGCCGCTTTCCGACCGATGCCGAGATCGAAGACCTGCTTCCGGACTGACTCCGGCGTCAGGCCAGTATCTCTTTGTTCACGACATTGGCCGTGTTCGGCCGGCCATCGAAGACGCTGAGGATGTTCTCGACGGCAGTGACGGCCATGCGGTCGCTGGCTTCCTTGGTGACGCCGGCCATGTGCGGGCTGAAGATCACATTCTCCAGGCTGAACAGCTTGTTGGCAGGATCCGGCGGCTCCTTGTCGAGCACGTCGAGACCGGCGCCGCGCAGCTTGCCGGTCGAAAGTGCCGCGTAGAGCGCATCCTCGTTCACGATGCCGCCGCGCGCGGTGTTCACCAGGAACGCCTCGGGCTTCATGAGGCCGAGCGTCTCCGCGTTGAACATGTTCACCGTCTCCGGCGCCTTCGGGCAATGGACCGAGACGAAGTCGACCTTGGGCAAGATGGCCTTGAGGTCGGTGACCTTGGTGGCGCCCGCCTTCTTGATCTCGGCTTCGGAAATGTTCGGATCGAGCACGGAGACGTCCATCTCGAACGCCACGCAGCGCTTCACCGTGCGCGAGCCGATACGGCCCATGCCGACCACCAGGATCGACTTGCCCGACAGATCGGCCGGCAAGTCGGAGAGGCGCTGGCCCCAACCCTTCTCGCGCACGAAGCGGTCGTACTTCTTCACCAGGCGCGCCGAGGCCAGCAGCATGTACATGGCATGCTCGGCCACCGAGACGGAGTTGGCGATGCCCGTGGTCATCAATGGGATCTTGCGCTTGTTCAGTGCCGGGATCTCGACGGCATCGAAGCCGACGCCGAGGCGGGCCACCACCATCATGCCTGGTGCGGCATCGAGTTCGGCCTGGCGGAAGGGAGTCGCGCCCAGGGTCACCGCGTTGGCATCCTTCAGCTTGGGATGCAGGCTCGGCACCGTGTCGTCGGTCAGAATTTCGTAATCGACATCATCACGCGCCTTCAGCACGTCGATCCCGGCCTGCGGCATGCGGCCGACAATCAGCACTTTCTTGCGATTTTTGCCCGTGTTCATCGTTTCCCCTGCAATCTTGCCGTGCGAACGGGCGCGATCCTAAAGGCCGTCGCCTCAGGGCGCTAGGGGAGGTAGTTGAGCGGGAGCCGCGTGGTGGACTTGATCTCCTCCATGGCAAACATCGACGTGACGTCGGACAGTTCGACCCTGGCAATCAAGCGCTTGTAGAAGGCGTCGTAGGCCTCGATATCGGGCAGAGCGAGCCGGATGAGGTAGTCGATCTCACCGCTCATGCGATAGCAGTCCATCACCTCCGGAAACGAGGCAACGGCCTTGGCGAAGCGGGCGAGCCACTGGGCATTGTGCTGCGACGTGCGAACCGCAACGAACACCGTCACGCCGGCATTCACCGCCTTGCGATCCAGCAACGCCACGCGCGCCCGGACGATGCCTGCTTCCTGCAATCGGTTGATGCGCCGCCAGCACGGCGTGGTCGACAGGCCGACGCGACGGGCAATCTCGGCCAGCGCCATATCGGCATTGTCCTGCAGGCAATCCAGAATCTTCCGGTCGAAGGAATCGAGCGACAATTTTGCGGTCATAGGCGATCTCTGAGAATGAATTTCTCAAATCTGCCGGGTTTGGCGCAAAGGTAGCAAGCCGTTTCCCGCTGCGACCGCTAGAATCATGCTCATGTTAAAGCGTTTCACCGATCATCCCGCCTCGGTCAACGAGACCTACCTGCAGCATATGGGTATGGCCTTCGGCTTCGGGGGGCGGATGCTGGTCGGAGCTCTGGCCTGTTTCGTGCACGGCATTTTTCCCTGGCTCTGCCTCACCAGGGGCAGCGACACTGTCCGCACGCTCCATCACCGCATGGTGACCCATCGCACGGTGCAGCCGGCCAAGTCCGACCGCGCCACGGCCGTCGCAGCCGGCGACTGACAGGCGTATCGTCCGAGCAGGTTATTGGAGTCCGCAACCACTCGCCGCCATGCTACGTTCGTCCCCATGGGGGAGTGGCGAAGCAGCGGAGGATTCCAGTGGAAACACCCGTACGGATCAGCTTTCAAGGCAGCACGCCCAGCGAAGCGCTGAGCAACCTGATCTCCGAGCACCTCGAAACGCTGGAACGGCTGCATGGCCGGCTGACATCGTGCCAGGTCATCGTGCAAGTACCCGACCGCCACCATCGGACCAGCAACCTCTACAGCGTCAACATCCATCTCGTGCTGCCGGGCAATATCGACATCAATGTCGACCACACGCCCCAGGACGATTCGCGTTTTTCCGACCCCGTGTTCGCCGTCAACGATGCCTTCCGGCGCGCGAAGCGTCTGATCAAGGAGAAGTCACGCAAGCAGCGCGGCGAGGTCAAGAACCTGCACGAGCGGGTCGACCGAACGCTCGACCGGCCTCCGAGCTGAGGTCGTCCTAGGCGCTGACGCGGCGGCGGGTGACGCCTTTTTCATCCAGCCGTTCGCGCAGCAGGAAGACTCGGTCGCCACCCCAAAATAGCTCGCCATCGAAGACGAAGGACGGCACGCCGAAGATTCCCGAGGCCTCGGCCTCGGTGCGGAGCCGGTCGTGTCTGGCGCCGCCCGCGCCCGCGTAGAAGGATGCGAAACCGGCAGGCGCGCCGCACTGCTCCAGCAAGGCACCGACGGCCTCGACACTTTCGGGATCGAGGTCGCGACGCCAGAACCGCTCGAAGGCGCTGTCGTTGTAGGCTTGGAACACGCCGTGATCCTGAGCATAGAGCATGCCGGCGTTGACCGGACGGGCGTAGAAGATCTTCTTCGGCCCCATCAGGGTCAGGCCCTGCTTGTTGGCGAAGCGGCGCGCATCCATGTAGGCATAGCGCACCCGCCGCCAGTGATGCGGATCGCGCTGCTCGACCGATCCCTGGAACGACGCGATATCCAGCGTGTAGGGTCGCCAGTCGAGCGTGAGGTCGTAATCCGCCTCGAGGGCATAGGCCCAGGCCTTGGCGACGAAGGCGTAGGGGCTGATGTAGTCACTCCAGACGATGACCGTCGGGCGGCCACTCATGCCCCGTTCCCCTCCCGGCGCCGCAGCCAGAAGAAGGCGGCCGCGACCACCGCGATCAGGACGCAGGCCACCAGCAGGAACATGGCCGAATCCTGAACCCAGGCCACGGCCGGCACCGCAAGCGCCAGGAACACGCCGACAAGGCAGATGCGCCAGACCCGGGCGTGGACGCCCGCCACGAAGGTCCCCAGCGCCAGCAGGATCAGGAGCGCGAGGCTGGTCGCATTGTCGTTCACGACACCGCGCACCTCCGGCATGAACATCAGCGACATCGCCACCAGGAAGGCCAGCCAGTGCAGTGCCTGGGTAACGATCAGCCGGACATGCTCAGCGGTCTTCTCGGTCCCCCGCCAGCCGGAGAGGATGCAGGCGAGACCGTATATCGGGGCCAACGCCATCCAGTAGTAATAGGTCGTGAGGCCCCGGAATCCCGACAGCACGATGCCGCCGACGGCCAGGGCCAGCATGGCCACATACGGCAGTTCCCGCAGTAGCCAGTGTTTGTTCTGCTCGCTCAACGTGCGTCCTTCGCCAGCCGCTTCTCGACGACGCGTGCCCACAGGGTCGAGCCCAGCGTGAGCGCCTCGTCGTTGAAGTCGTATCCCGGATTGTGCACCTCGCAACCGCCTTCGCCACCACCGTTGCCGATGTTGATGAAGGCGCCCGGCACCTGTTCGAGCATGTAGGAGAAATCCTCGGAGGCCATCACATAGGGGCCCTCGCGGTTCATGTTCTCCGGTCCCACGATCTCGGCAGCGACATCGGCGATGAACTTCGCGGCGTTGGGATCGTTCACCAGCGGCGGGAAGACGATCCGCACATCGGCCTTGGCGGTGCCACCGAGCGTCTTGGCGATGCCGGTCGAGATCGTCTCGATGCGCTCCTTGACCAGCGCCATCGTCTCCTTGCGGAAGGCCCGGATGGTGCCGCGCAGGACCGCTTCGTTTGGAATGACGTTGTAGGCGTCGCCAGCATGCATCTGCGTCACCGAGATCACAGCCGAATCGAGCGCCGAGATGTTGCGCGAAACCACGCTCTGCAGGGCCGAGATGATCTGGGTCGCGATGATCACCGGGTCGATGCCGCTCTCGGGCCGCGCGCCATGGGCGCCCTTGCCGGTGATATGGATGTCGAACAGGCCGCCGCCCGCCATCTGCGGGCCGGAGCGAATCGCGAACTTGCCGACGTCGAGCTTCGGCCTGTTGTGCATGCCGAAGATGATCTCGCAGGGGAATTTCTGGAACAGACCGTCCTTCACCATCGCCTCGGCCCCGCCACGGCCCTCCTCGGCGGGCTGGAAGATGAAGTGCACGGTGCCGTCGAAATTGCGCGTGGCTGAGAGATACCTGGCGGCGCCCAGCAGCATCGCCGTATGGCCATCGTGACCGCAGGCATGCATGCGGCCGGCATGGCGGCTGCGATGGTCGAAGGTGTTGTGCTCGTCCATCGGCAGCGCGTCCATGTCGGCCCTGAGGCCGATGGCACGCGGATTGTTGCCGACGCGGATCGTGCCGACGACGCCGGTCTTGCCGATGCCGGTCGTGACCTCGCACCCCCACTCCTTCAGCTTCTGCGCCACGATAGTGCTGGTGCGTTCCTCCTCGAAGCCGAGCTCGGGATAGGCGTGGATGTCGCGCCGGATGGCGGTCAGCTCGGCGGCGGCGGCGGCAATCTGCGGTTCGATCTTCATTGGCTTCAGGACTCCAGCAGGAAGGAGGTCATTACACGACGAAATTCGCCGCCATGCACGTTCGGATATGCATGGCCGCCGTCCGGCAGCACATAGGCCCGCGCGCCCGGGATCAGCCGGACCAACTCCTCGGTGAAATAGAGCGGCGTCACCATGTCGTCGCGGGCGCAGATCGCGAGCGTCGGCGCCCGGACCTTCTGCAACTGCTCGTGCCTGTCGTGCG
The DNA here is from genome assembly GCA_020160995.1 of Pseudomonadota bacterium. GTDB lineage: Bacteria > Pseudomonadota > Alphaproteobacteria > Reyranellales > Reyranellaceae > Reyranella. The sequence continues at coordinate 21,896 of JAIUOY010000228.1, forward strand.
CGACGATGGCGGCGATGCGCGACAGCACGATCTCGGGGATCGGGATGGTCTCCTGGGCCTTGGCTTCGGCCGCCACCAGGTCGGCATCGTGGTCGCGTACCCAGGACGGCATGTTGAGCGCCAGCGCACTGGACTTGAGATAGGCCGCCGGTCCCAGTTCCCTCAACAGCAGGGAACGCACCTCGAACAGACGCCTGAAGAAGGCGTCGGTCCTGGCCCAGGTGGCGCTCAACACCAGCCGATCCACCCGCTCCGGATGCTCGATCGCCAGGACCTGGCCCATCGCGCCGCCGGTGGAATGGCCGCACCAATGGACCTTGTCGTAGCCCAGCCCTTCGATGAGCTGCAGCGCATCGTCAGCCATCTGACCGACGCTGTAGGTGATTCTCGACAGGCTGCTGCGGCCGGTGCCCCGATGATCGTGCACGACGACTGTGAACCGGCGCGCCAGCTCTGCGACGTTTTCGCCCCACCAGCGGCTGTCGCCGCCGAGACCAGGGACCAGAAACAGCGGCGGGCCGCTACCCAGCTGCTCGTAGTAGAGGTCGGCGCCGTCGCGCAGTTTGAACAGGGGCATTCCGTCTCCTCGGCGATTTGCGTATGGTCCCGCCGCAGGAGGAAAGCGCACGATGAAGCGTCTGTCGATTGCCGCGATGATTCTGGTGGCTGGATGCACCAGCCAGCAACAGCCGGTGACGACCACCATCCCGCGTCCCGCGCCGGATGAAGCGGCGCCCACCGGCATTGCCTATCTTTGCGATGGCCGCAAGGAAGTGACTGTGGTCTACGCCCGTAATCGCGCCTCCGTGACCCAGGGCGACAAGACCTGGCGGCTCGAATATCAGGCGACCGGCCAAGGCTTCCGCTATGCCGACTCGACCTACGAGTGGAGCGGACGCGATAACATCGCCGTATTGAAGCCCATTGCCGGCGCTCCGGTTGCCTTCAATTGCCGGCCGACACGCCGCACGACCTAGAGGCCGCTACTTCAGCCAGATCTTGATCGCGTAGCCGACGAGCGCCGTGGCGCCGACTCCGGCTACCCAGAGACCGACGAACCACAGCCACTGCCGGGGCGCCGGCATCAGTGGTAGCCCTCGTGGCCGGTCTTGCCGCGGAACACCCAGTAGGAATAGCCCGTGTAGGCCAGGATGATCGGCACCATGATCAGTGCCCCGGGCAGCATGAACTTCAGGCTCGGATCGGGAGCAGCCGCTTCCCAGATCGTGACGACCGGCGGCACCACATAGGGGAAGAGACTGATGCCGAGGCCGGTGAGGCCGAGCGCAAACAACGCCAGCGCCATCAGAAACGGCGTGTAGTGGTGAAGCCGCTTCAGGCTCCAGAAGAAGACGACCGTGGCGATGGCGACCAGCAACGGCACCTGCGCGGTGAACAACACCTGCGGCCAGGCGAACCAGCGTTGCCAATAGGCTTCGCGCAGGAACGGCGTCGCAGCACTCACCGCCGCCATGGCGATGATCACGCCGATGCCGAGCCCGAAGGCCAGCCGATAGCAGCGCGCTTGCAGCGAATCCTCGCTTTTCATGATCAGCCACGTCGCGCCCAGCAGGGCATAGCCAACCAGCAGGCTCACGCCGACCAAAACGCTGAACGGCGTCAGCCAGTCGAACCAGCCGCCGACATAGCCGCGGCCTTCGACGGCGATCCCCTGGAGCAACGCGCCCAGAGTGACGCCCTGTGCGAAGGTCGCGACAATCGAGCCGAAGCTGAACGCAAAATCCCAGGCCGCACGATGGCCAGGATCGCGCCAGCGGAACTCGAAAGCGACGCCGCGAAAGATCAGCGCCAGCAGCATGGCGATGATCGGCGCATAGAGCGCCGACAGGATCATGCCGTAAGCCAGCGGAAAGGCCGCCAGCAGGCCGCCGCCCCCCAGTACCAGCCAGGTTTCGTTGCCGTCCCAGACGGGAGCGATCGAGTTCATGGCACTGTCGCGCTCGCGCCCTACAGGCAGGGCCGGGAACAGAATGCCGATGCCGAGATCGAAACCATCCATCACGACGTAGGCGAAAATCGCGAAGGCGATGATGAAAGCCCAGATGGTGGGCAGGTCGAGACCGAAGGGCATGATCAGGCCTCCTTGCCGCCGGCAACTGATTCGGCAACCGCGGATGCCGGCGTGATACCGGCCGCACGCACCGGCTGGCCGCGCTCCGGCCCCTCCTCACCACGATGCGGCGAATGGCTCATCAGTTTCAGGATGTAGTAGACACCCGCCCCGAAGACGATGAAGTAGACGACGATAAAGGCCAGCAACGACGCACCGACGGCCGGCGCCGCGAGCGGCGACGCGGAATCGACCGTGCGCAGCAGCCCGTAGACCGTGAAGGGCTGCCGCCCGACTTCGGTCGTCACCCAACCTGCGATCACGGCCACAAATCCGGCCGGCCCCATCGCAAGCGCGAAGCGATGCAGCAAGGTCCAGTCGTAAAGCCGCTTGCGGACGCGCGCGAGCAGACTGAAGGCCGCCAACGCCAGCATCAGCATGCCAAGGCCGACCATGATGCGGAAAGCCCAGAACACGATCGCTATTGGCGGCCAATCCTTGCGGTCGACCGACTCGAATCCATCAAGGGGCGCGTCCCAGGCGTGCTTCAGGATCAGCGACGACGCTTTGGGAATCTCCACCGAATACTTCATCTCGCCCGCCGCCTGGTCAGGCCAGCCGAACAACACCAGCGGCGCACCGTCGGGGTAGTTCTTGAAGTGCCCCTCCATGGCCATGACCTTGACCGGCTGATGCTCCAGCGTGTTCAAGCCGTGCTGGTCGCCCGCGAAGATCTGCAAGGGCGCCACGACCGTGATCATGCCCATCGCCATCGAGAACATGACGCGCGCGCCTTCGTTGCCGCGTTCGCGCAGGAGATGCCACGCCGCGACGCCGCCGACCACCAATGCCGTCGTCAGATAGGCCGCGAAGACCGTGTGGACGAGGCGGTAGGGGAAGGACGGATTGAAGATGATTGCCCACCAGTCCTCCGGAACGAACTGGCCGGCGGCGCTGATCACATGGCCGGTCGGCGTCTGCATCCAGCTATTGGCGGAGAGAATCCAGAAGGCGGAGATGAAGGTGCCGACCGCAACGGCGAGCGTCGCCACGAAATGCAGCGACTTGCCGACCCTGTTCATGCCGAACAGCATGACGCCCAGGAATCCCGCTTCGAGGAAGAAGGCCGTCAGCACCTCGTAGGCCATCAGCGGCCCGATCACCGGCCCCGCCTTGTCGGAGAAGACCGACCAGTTGGTGCCGAACTGATAGGACATGACGATGCCCGACACGACCCCCATGCCGAAGGTGAGCGCGAAGATCTTCAGCCAGTACTTGAAGAGATCGAGATAGACCGAGCGGCCCGTCCACAGCCACAGCCCCTCGAGCACCGCGAGATAGCTTGCCAGCCCGATCGAGAATGACGGGAAGATGAAATGGAACGACACCGTGAAGGCGAACTGCAGTCTTGCGAGAAAGACTGCATCGAAGGATTCGAACATGATGTTCTCCTTGGCAGCAGATCGCCTCAGACGATGCGCGACGCATAAGTCGGTGAACGCAACGCCGTCGTCAACAGATCGAGCGCGACGACGAGGTCGGAGCGGCTGCGTGCCGCACCGAGCGCGATACGAATTGCATGTTCGGGATGATCGTCGACGCTGAAGCTGTCGCTGGTGACCACGGCGAGCCCCTGTCGCTGAATATGCGCGGCGAACTCCGCGCGGGTCCATGCCGGCGGCAGCGCCAACCAGACGTGAAGCCCTTTGGGATGCGCGTGATAATTGTACTCCGAAAGCGCCTTTGCGGCCAACCGCTGCCTCGCCGCAGCCTCGACCGTGATCGCCGATACAATCGCGTCGGCGCCTCCGTCGGTCAGCCAACGCACGACCAGCGCGACCATCAAAGGCACCGGCATCTGCGCGACAGTGCGAATCGCATTGGCAAGTGCGGCTGCCGCCACACGATCGGGCGTCAACAGAAACGACACACGCAAGCCCGGCGTGATGCACTTGGACAGGCTCACGGCGAGATAGCTGCGTTCCGGGATGAGCACCGCGATCGGCTGTGCCTTCGGATCGAGGCAACCATAGGCATCGTCTTCGAAGAGCAGAAGATCGCATCGGCGAATCGTCGCGGCGAGGTCTTCGCGTCGCTTCGTGTCGATGGTGAGCGTCGTCGGATTGTGCATCGTCGGGATGAGATAGACGGCCTTCGCACGATGGCGCTGCGCGGCTTCCGCCAATGCCTCCGGGATCATCCCCTCCGCGTCCGCTTCGACGCCGACCAAGCGTACGCCCAGCGCCGCAGCCGCCGTTTTGAATCCCGGATAGGTCAGTCGATCGACGAGCACGACATCGCCGGGACTCGTCGTCGAGAGCAGCAGGGCCGTAAGCGTTGTCTGTGTTCCGGGAGCCACCAGCAGCCTGTCGGCTTCGGACGTGCGCACGCGGCGACGCAACCATTGCGCCGCCGTGCTGCGGTCTGCGTCACTGCCACCGGCATACTGGTAGTTCAGGAACTCGGAGAGGCCGTGGTCGCGCTGGAGTGCCGCAAGGCCGCGCGAAATACGCCCCTCGAGATCGGCCTCGATCGGCTGCGGCGGAAGATTCATCGAAAGATCGATGGCGATGCCCGCGGTGGCCCGGGCCGGCCGTGACCGGCTCTCCGCCACGAAGGTCCCCAGCCCGACCCGTGCATCGGTCAGGCCGCGCCGTCGCGCTTCGTTGTAGGCGCGCGTAACCGTGGTGAGGTCGACCCCCAGGGTCCGCGCCAGCGCACGGTGGGTCGGCAGGCGCTGCCCCCGGCGGAGGCGGCCCGAGGCGATATCGCGGTCCAAGGCCTCGACGATGCCCTCGTAGACTGGCCCGTCCGCAGCGTCGATTGTAGGGCTCCAATCCATACAATTCTCCTACACACGCTTGAATGTATGCCCGCCCGTATGGACATACAAGACACCGAACTGGAGGAGGACAAAATGCCCGGCAAAGGCGGTCTCTATCTGTGGCGCGGCTTTCGCGGACGCTGCCCCGCCTGTGGCGAGGGGCGCCTGTTCCGTGCCTTCGTAAAGGTCGCGGACCGCTGCAACGTCTGCGGCGAGGACCTGCACCATCACCGCGCCGACGACTTCCCGGCCTATCTCACCATCTTCATCGTCGGCCACGTGGTCGTGCCGCTCGCGATGTTCGTGGAGATCGCCTACATGCCGTCCTACTGGCTGCACACGCTCCTATGGACGCCCCTGGTGATCGGCCTGTCCGTTGGCCTGCTGCAGCCGATCAAGGGCACCATCGTCGCGCTGCAATGGCACATGGGCATGCACGGCTTCGCCGAAGCGAAGCAGGCGCGAACCTGATCGCCCAGCCCTAGGCCCAGGCGTCGAAGACCTCGACGATCGTCGGCCGATCCAGGCCGGCGCGCAGACAGGTCTCAAGCAGCACGCGCGCCTTCAGGGGATTGAGGCGCCCACCCCAGATGAGCCCGGCCTTGCGCAGCACGATTTCCGAACTCGGGCCGCCATAGGTCTGCTGCAGCAGTGGCCCGCCACCTGCGCGCGGCGACACGACCACCGGCAAGACCTCGGCGAGCTGCGTGATCAGCGGCACGATCCGCTCCGGTACATGACCGCCGCCCATCGCGCCCAGCACGATGCCGCGATAGCCGAGCTGGTCGCGGTGATCGACCAGCACTTCGAGCAGATAGCCCGGCTCGTCGAGCGCCATCCACAGCAAGGCGACAGGCTGCTCCCGACCAGTGTCGGTCAACGCGCCGAGCCGCTTGCGCGCCGCTTCGACCGGCGTGCGCACGGGCAGCGACAACGGCACCACGCGATCCTCGACCAGCGCCGCCAGCGGCCCCGTCTGCGGCGACGCAAAGGCGTCGAGTCGGGTGGGATGGGTCTTCAATACGTCGCTCGCGGCATAGACCTCGTCCAGCATCACGGCGATCACGCCCAATGCCTTGGCATGGGCACGTACCCAGGGATCACAGGCCACCCGCACGGCCGCCAGAAGGTTGCCGGGACCGTCGGGCGAGGTCAGCGCGGGATTGCGCATCGCCGCCGTCACGATCACCGGGATGTCGCGCTCGATCAGCAGATCGAGCAGGAAGCTCGTCTCCTCGAGCGTGTCGGTGCCTTGCGTGACGATCACGCCGTCGACGTCGAGCGTCCTGATCTTCGCCGCCAACGCATGGAGCTGATCGAACGACAGCGAATGGCTGCCGACCCTCGACACCGTCTCGGCGCGGATATCCGCGAGCTGTGCAAGCAGGGGAACGGCGGCCACCAGATCGTCGGCCCCCAGTCCCATCTGCATGGCGCCGGAAGCGTCGGGACGCGTGGCGATGGTTCCGCCCAGCGCCAGGATGTGAATACGCGGCAAGGTCATGACAGCAATCTCAAGGAGCGGAAGAAACGTTCGGCCTCGGGCGCCCGCAGGGCGTCGGCCGGCGCCATATAGCCCAGCGACACGTAGCGACTACCTTTCAACACAACGAGCTGACGCAGCGCATTGCCGCCCGGCAGTGGCCCCGTCGATTCGACGGCAGGCGCGCCCTGCAGGGATTTCCAGTCGACCTGGGTCCACTTGCCGCCCGCCAGCCGCTGCGCGCGATCGTCGAGCGCGGACTGGAGATTGAGCCTGGGCTGGCGCACGTCGACATCGGCGGGATAGAGCGCGGTCTGCGCCACGAAGGAAAGGCGCCGGTATTCGAGGCTGTAGGAGTGATAGGCGAACGGCGTGCCGCCGGGCGAGGTCGTATCGAGAATCTTGTAGACCGGCGCGCCGGGCATCTCGACGAAGAACGACTTGTCGGCACCTTCGAGCGGATACCAGGCCGCAAGCTGCGCGGCAGCTTCGCCTGCCGCCAGCAGCACCGGCAGCGCGAGGAACGAACGCCTGAACTGGGTCATTCTGCAGCGCGCGCCCGACCGAACTTCTCGTGCGCCTCGGCCTCCGTGTAGTAGCCGCGCACGATGTCGCGCGCGATGGCGGCCGGCGCACGACGCGCCGGATCGCCAAAGCCGCCACCGCCGGGCGTGGAGACGCGCACCACGTCGCCGACGCCGATTTCGATGTCCTGATCCTTGGAGAGATGCGGCGGCCGATAGCTCTCCCCGCCCTGCTCGATCAGCACCGTGTTGGTGCCGCCATCCTTGCCGCCCAGGACGCCCTGCGGGCCGGTGCGGCCGTGATCCATCACCATCGAGACCCGCGCATCGCCGCGCCGCAGCTTGATCGCGTAGTTGATGCCGAAGCCGCCGCGGAACTCGCCGGCCCCGCCCGATCCTTCGCGCAACGAGAATTCCTCGAACAGCACGGGATAGAACTGCTCCAGTACTTCGACGGGCGGCATCTTGGAAATGCCGATGGTCGAGCAGCCGTTGCTGAGGCCGTCGCCCCCCTGGAAGCCGCCATACCCGCCGCCGGTGAAGAGATACATGATGTAGTTGCGCCGGCGCTCGGGATCGTAGCCGCCGATGCCGAGATTGCCCGACGTCCCGGCGGGCGCCGCAAACAGCAGGTCGGGGATCGCCTTGGTGAGCGCTGCGAACACCGCCTCGGCTATGCGCTGGCTCACTTCGGCGGCACAGCCCGACACCGGCCGCGGATACTTGGCATAGAGGAAGGTGCCTTCCGGCTCGACGATGTGCAGCGGCTCGAAGGTGCCGGCGTTGATCGGCACGTCGGGGAAGATGTGCTTCACCGCGAGATAGATCGCCGACTTGGTCGTGGCGATGACGCTGTTCATCGGCCCGCGGCAGGGCGGGCTCGATCCCGTCATGTCGAAGGTCAGGCCCTCGCCCTTCTTGGTGACCTTCATGCGGATCGTCAGCGGCTCGTCGACCACGCCGTCACTGTCGACCTGGGAGGTGCCTTCGTAGACGCCGTCGGGAATGCCGGCGATCTTCGCGCGCATCTGACGCTCGGCACGATGGCGCATCTCCGCGATCGCGGCCTTCACGACGGAAGCGCCATAGCGGTCGACAAGATCGGTCAGCCGCTGTTCGCCCGTCGTAAGCGCGGCAGCCTGGGCCTTGATGTCGCCGATGCGCTGATCGGCGATGCGGATATTGGACAGGATGATCGACAGGATCTCCTGGTCCATCTCGCCCTTCTTGAAGAACTTCACCGGCGGGAGGCGCAGCCCCTCCTGCTCGACCTCGGTGGCGCTGGCCGAAAAACCGCCCGGCACCATGCCGCCGACATCGGGCCAGTGGCCCGTGTTGGCCAGCCAGGCGAAGAGTTCGCCCTTGTAGAAGAACGGCTTCACGAACCGCACATCCATCAGGTGCGTGCCGCCGAGATAGGGATCGTTGACGATGAAGACGTCGCCCGGATCGACCTTGCCGGCATAGTGACTCTTCACGCGCTCGATCACGGCGCGCGTAGAGAACTGCATCGTGCCGACGAAGACCGGCAGGCCAAGCTCGCCCTGGGCAATAAGCGCGCCATCGGCGGCATCGTAGATGCCGTCGGAGCGGTCCATCCCTTCCGAGATCACCGGCGAGAAGGCCGCACGCACGAAAGCGAGGTCCATTTCGTTGCAGACCTGGATCAGCCCGTTCTGAATGACAGTCAGGGTGACGGGATCGAGGTTCGACGCAGGGTTCGACGCAAGGTTCGACATGGCAGCAATGACTAGCACACGCTCCGGGGTCCTGCGCTATGATCGGCGGGAAATTTCCCTCCTTTCCAGCGGATGCCCATGAACGCGCCTCTTGCCGCCGACTCGCTCAATTTGATGAAATTCGGCGTCGGCCAGCCCGTGCCGCGCCAGGAAGACCCGACCCTGCTGCGGGGTCAGGGCCGTTACAGCGACGATATCAAGCTCGATGGTCTGGCCTACTGCGCGATGGTGCGCAGCCAGGTGGCGCACGGGCTGATCAAGGGCATCGACATTTCCGAGGCCAGGACGATGCCGGGCGTGCTCGGTGTCTGGACCGGCGCGGACCTTGAGGCCGCCGGCTACGGCACGCTCAAGACCGTACTTCCGGTGCCCAACCGCGACGGTTCGCCCATGAAGACGCCGGTGCGTCCCTCGCTCGCCACCGACAAGGTGCGCTTCGTCGGCGATCCGGTGGCCTTCGTGGTCGCCGAGACAGCCGCACAGGCGCGCGACGCCGCGGAAGCCGTGATGGTCGATATCGAATCCCTGCCGGCCGTCACCGACGCGCGCGCCGCCGCACAGCCCGGCGCGCCGCTGGTGTTCGACGACGTGCCGGGCAATATCGGCGTCGATTTCCACTATGGCGACACGGCCAAGGTCGACGAGGCCTTTGCCAAGGCGGCCCACGTCTCGCGCCTACGCCTGATCAGCAACCGCATCGTCGTCTGCGCCATGGAGCCCCGTTCGGCGACCGGCCACTACGACGCCAAGACCGATCGCTACACGCTCTACGCCGGCAACCAGGGCGCGTTCGGCCTCAAGCACCAGATGGCGGCGCTGCTGAACATCAAGCCGGCGCAGATGCGCGTTCTCACCGGCAATGTCGGCGGCTCGTTCGGCATGAAGGGCTCGCCCTATCCCGAATATGCCGGCCTGTTCCATGCCTCCAAGCTGCTCGGCCGGCCGGTCAAATGGACCGACGACCGCAGCGGCGCCTTCCTCAGCGACCAGCATGGCCGCGATCACGATTTCGATGCCGAGCTGGCGCTCGACAAGGATGGCCATTTCCTGGCGGTCCGGCTCTCGGGCTACGCCAATCTCGGCGCCTATCTCGCCAATGTCGGCGCCGCGATGGGGTCGATGGGCGTCACGCGCAATCTCGCCGCGATCTACCGCACGCCGCTGATCGAGGTCTCGACCAAGGTGGTGTTCACGCACACCTCGTCGGTCGGCGCCTATCGCGGTGCCGGGCGACCGGAGGCCAACTACTTCATGGAACGGCTGATCGACACGGCCGCCCGCGAGATGGGCATCGACCAGGCCGAGATGCGCCGCCGCAACCATATCCGCCCCGAGGAGATGCCCTACAAGACGGCATCGGGCACGACCTACGACAGCGGCGAGTTCACCATCCTGCTCGACAAGGCGCTGGAGCTGGCCGACGTCGCGGGCTTCGCCGCCCGCAAGGCCGAAAGCAAGGCGCGCGGCAGGCTGCGCGGGCTGGGCATCGGCGACTATCTCGAAGTCACGGCGCCGCCGACCAAGGAAATGGGCGGCATCCGCTTCGAGCCGAACGGCGACGTCTCGATCATCACCGGCACCCTCGACTACGGCCAGGGCCATTGGTCGGCTTTCGCCCAGGTGCTGACCGAAAAGCTCGGCGTGCCATTCCATCGGATCAAGCTGATCCAGGGCGACAGCGACCTGCTGATCGCCGGCGGCGGCACCGGCGGCTCCAAGTCGATCATGGCGTCGGGCGCGGCGATCGTCGAAGCCTCGGACAAGGTGATCGACAAGGGCAAGCAGATTGCCGGCGTCGCCCTCGAAGCCTCGGCGGCCGACATCGAGTTCAAGACCGGCCGCTTCACCATCGTCGGCACCGACCGCGGCATCGGCATCATGGAGCTGGCCGAGAAGCTGCGCGGCGGCATGACGCTGCCGGAGGGCGTGCCCGACACGCTCGACGTCAGCCACGTCCATGAGGCGGCGCCTTCGGCCTTCCCCAACGGCACGCATGTCGCGGAAGTCGAGATCGACCCCGATACCGGCGTCGTCGAGGTCGTGAAGTACACGATGGTCGGCGACTTCGGCACCGTCATCAACCCGCTGCTGGTCGAAGGCCAGAGCCATGGCGGCGTCGTGCAGGGCATCGGCCAGGCGATGTTCGAGCATGTGGTCTACAGCGAGGAAGGCCAGCCGCTCACCGGCAGCTTCACCGACTACGCCCTGCCGCGCGCCGCAGACACGCCGTTCTTCCGCATCGACTATCACTCGGTGCCGGCCAAGACCAACGTGCTGGGTGCCAAGGGCTGCGGCGAGGCGGGCTGTGCAGGTTCGCTGCCGTCGGTGATGAACGCCATCGTCGATGCGCTGGGCGGTCGTCACATCAACATGCCGGCCACGCCCGAGCGGGTGTGGGAAGCGCTCAACTCCTGATCGACGTCGCCACCGTCGCAAGCGACGTCGCTATCGTCGGCTGCGGGCCGGTCGGCGCCCTGCTGGCCAACCTGCTGGGCCAAGCCGGACTCGCGGTCGACATCTTCGACCGCGAGCGCGAGATCTATCCCCTGCCGCGCGCCGTGCATTTCGACGGCGAAGTCATGCGCATCTTCCAGGCGGCAGGGCTGGCCGACCGTATCGCTGCCGCGGCCCGCGCCTCGTCGAAGGGCATGCATTTCGTCAACGCCGAAGGCCGGACGCTCCTGGTCCGCCGCGGTATCGACGGACCGGGACCGCATGGCTGGGCCGGCAACTGGTACTTCCATCAGCCCGACCTCGAACGGCTCCTGCGCGACGGGCTGACACGCTTCCCCAACGTGCGCGTTCACCTCGGGCACGACGTCGGATCGGTCGACGAACTCGACGCGCGCTATGTCGTCGGCTGCGACGGTGCGCGCTCGCTGGTGCGTCGCGCCATCGGCAGCCGCCGGGTCGATCTCGGCCTGCATCAGCCCTGGCTGGTCGTCGATCTCATCTGCGATCCGGACGCACCCCGCGTGCGCGCCCTGCCCGACCATTCGGTGCAGCTCTGCGATCCGACCCGGCCAATGACGATTGTGAATGTCGGCTCTGCACCCGGCGGCCTTCGCAGACGCTGGGAGATCATGCTGATGCCCGGTGACGATCCCGCCCGCGTGACCGAGCCCGATCTCTTCTGGCCGATGGTCGCACGCTGGTTAGGTCCGCAGGATGCACGGCCGGAAAGGGCCGCGGTCTACACCTTCCATTCGGTCGTGCAGGAAGGCTGGCGCAAAGGTCGCCTTCTGCTGGCAGGCGACTCTTGCCACCAGACCCCGCCCTTTCTCGGCCAGGGCATGTGCGCCGGGATGCGCGATGCGGCCAACCTCGCCTGGAAGCTTGCCGCCGTCGTGAAGGGCAACGCACCAGATACGCTGCTCGATTCCTACGAAAGCGAGCGGCTGCCGCATGTCCGCACTTTCATCGAACTCGCCGTGCGCCTGGGAGCCGTGCTGCAGGAAACCGATCGCGATGCCGCGCGTGCGCGCGACCGGCGCTTCGCAGCCGGCGCAGAGATGTTCGACTATCCGCAGCCGCAGCTGGGGCCGGGTTGCCGCGTCGATGCACCACCGCCCGTCGGCACCATCTTCCCCCAACCCCGCCTCGGAGACGGTCGCTTGATGGACGACGGCGTCGGCCAGCGCTTCGCCGTGGTCGGCGATGCGGCGATGCTCGACGGCCTGCAGACCGAGGCGGTGCTGCTGCCGGGCGTCGGCCTGGAGTGGCTGGCCTCCCACGAAAAACGGGCCGCAGTACTGCGGCCCGATCGCTACGTCTTTGCGGCCGCCTCGGACCGCGCCGAACTCGTCGACGCGGTCGCGGCCCTGCCGGTCAGGCCGGCGTGAACATCGGCAGCGGCGGGCCGCCGTCGGTCGGCTTGAAGACCAGCTTCACCGGCTGATCGCACTTCAGCTTGTCGAAGTCGCAATCGACGATGTTGGTCACCATGCGCGGACCTTCGGCCAGGGTCACATAGGCCATGGCGTAGGGAACCGGCGCACGGCGCATGACGCTGAACGAGTAGATCGTGCCCTTGCCCGAAGCTTCGGTCCATTCGGTCTTGTCGCTGAAGCAGAATGGGCAGATCGGCCGCGGATAGTGATGTGCCTCGCCGCAGGAAGTGCACTTCTTCACCAGCAGCTTGCCCTTACCCGCCGCGTCCCAATAGGCCTGCGTCTCGGGGCTGATCGCCGGGGCCGGCAGCTTGCGTTCTTTGGCGTCGGCCATGACTTACTCCCTTTCCAGAATGACGGTAGCGCTGCCGTGACGCAGGCCGAGCGAACCGCCGGTGCCGTGCGCGATGGCCAGATCGCAGTTCTTCACCTGCACCTTGGGGTGCGCCTCGCCGCGGAGCTGACGCACCGCTTCGAGCACCTTGGTGAGGCCGCCGCGGTTGGCAGGATGGTTGGAACAGAGCCCGCCGCCGTCGGTGTTGAACGGCAGCTTGCCGACGCCCGAGATCAGGTTGCCGTCGGCCACGAACGCACCGCCCTTGCCCTTCTCGCAGAAGCCGAGGTCTTCGAGCTGCATCAGCACCGTGATGGTGAAGCTGTCGTAGATCGAGGCGTACTTGATGTCGGCGGGCTTCACGCCTGCCTCGGCGAAGGCCGCCGCGCCGGTGAAGCGCGCGCCCGAGTAGGTGAGATCGACCTTGCCGCCCATCTGCGTCTTGATGAACTCCGACGCGCCCAGCAGCTTGATCTTCGGACGCTTGAGGTTGGCCGCGATTTCCGGCGCCACGACCACGATCGCGCCGCCGCCGTCGGTGATGACGCAGCAGTCGAGCCGGTGAAGCGGGTCGGAGATCATCGGCGAGTTCACGACGTCTTCGACCGTGACCACGTCCTTCAGCAGCGCATGCGGGTTGTACTGTGCATGGTGGGAGGCCGCGACCTTGATCCAGGCGAGCTGTTCGGAGGTCGTGCCGAACTCGTGCATGTGGCGCATGGCGCACATGGCGTACATGTTCACGACGGTCGGCCCGTAGGGGAACTCGAACGGTTCGTCGGGCGTCGGCGTACCGCCACGGCTGCGCGGCACGGTGCCGGTCGCCATGCCTTCGGCGCGCGGACGGCCAGCCAGGGTGATCAGCGCCACCTTGCACTTGCCTGCGGCAATCGCCTCTGCAGCGTGGCCGACATGCAGCACATAGGACGAGCCGCCTGTGTCCGTCGAATCGACGTGACGGACCTTGAGGCCCATGTACTCGACCATCGACATCGGGCCGAGACCCGGCGCGTCGCCGGCGCAGAAATAGCCGTCAACATCGTCCTTGGTGAGGCCTGCATCCTCCAGTGCGCCCTTGGCCACTTCGGCGTGGATCTGGGCCAGCGAAAGATCCTTCGCAAGACGCGTCGGATGTTCGTAGATGCCGGCAATATACGCTTTGCCCTTGATGCTCATCGGCGGGCTCTCTCCTCTTTTTTGCTGCACTGCATCGTGGCCGAGGAGCGGCTCACGGAAAAGCGACAACTTCCGCCCTGAAGAACCATGTTAGGCTTTGCAGAATTAAATCAGGGATAATCACGATGGTCCGCCTCATCGCCTTCATCCTGGGTGCAAGCCTGTGGTTCAGCGCCGCACATGCGCAAGGCAAGCCCGAACTGCAATGGTTCGGCCAGTCCGCCTTCAAGCTCACCACGGCGGGCGGCAAGGTGATCATGATCGATCCCTGGATCATGGCGAACCCGAAGACGCCGCAGGAGCTCAAAAACCTCGATGCGCTGGGCAAAGTCGACCTGATCCTGGTGACTCATGGCCACGGCGATCATCTCGGCGATGCCGTCGAACTCGCCAAGAAGCACAATGTGCCGATGTGGGCGCCGGCGGGCCTCAACCAGACGCTGACGACCCTGGGCGTCTTGCCGGCCAATCTGGGGCCGCGCATGAACAAGTCGGGCACGATCGAGCCCTTCCCCGGCGTGAAGATCACCCAGGTCCATGCCGAGCATTCATCGGAGATGGTGCTGAAGGATCCGGCCACCGGAAAAGACACGGTCTATGCGGCTGGCGAACCCGTGGGCTTCATCATCGAACTCGAGAACGGCTTCAAGATCTACCAGATGGGCGACACCGGCCTGTTCGGCGACATGAAGCTGATCGGCGACTACTACAAGCCCGACCTGATCCTGATCCCGATCGGCGGCCACTTCGTCATGAGCCCCAAGGACGCCGCCTACGCCACCAAGGAAATGTTGAAGCCCAAGATGGCGTTGCCGGTCCACTACGGCACCAACCCGTTCCTCCGCGGAACGCCGGCGGAGTACAAGACGGCCTTGGGCCAGACCGCCACCGAGGTTCTGGAGATGAACCCCGGCGACAAGAAGACGTTCTAGTCTTCGTCAGCAACAACGATCAGTCGTTTGCGACATCGCGGGCGCCGGGCGTGCGGGCGCGGAACTCCTCCGGCGCTTCGCGGCCGGCATCGGTGAAGGCTTTCTTCACGGCGGCCACGTTGGGACCGAAGATTCCCTTGCGGTTGTCCTTGGCCCACTGGTTCGAATTGACGATCGTGTCGAGCGAACCCTGGAAACGCGGCATCACGTAGCGCGCGAAGAGTTCGTAGGAGCGCATCGTCTGCTCGCGCGTCGCCCATTCGTGCGCACGGAACAGCACACCGCCAAACCCGCCGTTGGAGAAACCGAGCAGCCGTTCGATGCCCTTGGCGACCGTATCGGGGCTGCCGACCAGGGTCGTGCCCATCTTCACGCCGTCGCGCAGCGGGTCGTCGGCGCGTCCCGGCGGACGGCCGAGCGTATCCTCGAAGTAGGTAACAGTCTCGCGACGCTCGCCGGCATGGACCTCGCGCAACGCCTGCTCGTCGTCCTCGGCAATATGGGCATTCACCACGACGCGCCACTTGCCGCGATCCGCCGTCTTGCCGTGCTTGGCCGCCGTCTCCTCGTAGATGCCCCACTGCTTGCCGAGCATCTCAGGCCCGCCGGGAATGCCGGCGCCGATCGAGAGCACGCCGAGCCCGTGCTTGCCGGCAGCGATCATGCCCGAGGGCGTGATGGTGCTGGCGCAGGCAATCGGGAAATGCGGATAGCTGTAGGGCGCGAGATGCAGCCGCGCTTCCTTCAGCTCGAACCAGTCGGTCTTCATGGTGACCGGCTCCTCGCACTTCAGCAGCGCCATGATGGCGGCCAGCGCCTCCTCCATGCGCGGCCGCTGCGTCGAGGGCTCGATGCCCATCATGTAGGCGTCGGACGGCAGTGCGCCCGGACCGCAGCCCAGCATGGTGCGGCCACGCGACATGTGATCGAGCTGCACGAAGCGGTTCGCGACCATCAGCGGATGGTGATACGGCAGGCTGGTCACGCCCGAACCCAGGCGGATGTAGCGCGTGCGTTCGATGGCGGCGCCGATGAAGATTTCCGGCGAGGCGATGGTTTCCCAACCGGCGGAATGGTGCTCACCGATCCAGGCTTCGTCGAAGCCCAGCTCGTCGATCCACTCGATCAGCTCCATATCGCGCGCCATCGCGAGCGTCGGGTTCTCGCCCACGCGATGGAACGGCGCCAGGAAGATGCCGAATGAGAGCCCTTTATGATTGCCGGTCTGTGCCATGAAGTCCTCCGTGGACCGCGACCTTAGCACAGGCCACCATGTGCCCAGATGACCCAATTGATTGCCGCCACCACTGCCGCGAAGCGGAAACCCAAACCGCACCGAATCGACCATGCCACGCGCTGACGTGCACAGGTTGATGGAGCGCATGGCGATCCCCGCCATCGCCGCCCCGATGTTCCTGGTTTCCAACCCTGCCCTGGCACTCGCCTGTTGCGGTGAAGGGATCATGGGAAGCTTCCCCGCGCACGGCACCCGCAACCGCGAGGAGTTCCAGCATTGGCTCGACGAGATGGTCGAGGGCATGAAGCGGCTCGAAGATGGCGGCCGACAACCCGCACCCTGGGCGGTGAACCTCGTCGTGCACGCCTCCAACCCGCGCTATCCGGGCGACCTCGAACTGGTCGAGAAATATAAGGTGCCGGTCGTGCTGACCTCGAAGGGCGCCCCGGGCGACGCGATCAAACGCATTCATGGCTGGGGTGCCGTGGCGCTGCACGACATCGCCAATCGGCGACATGCCGAGAAGGCATTGGAGGCCGGCGTCGATGGCGTGATCGCCGTTGCCGGCGGCGCTGGCGGCCATACCGGCACGATCAATCCCTTCGCATTGATGAATGAAGTGCGGCAACTGGGTGACAGCTTCGCCGTGGTGCTGGCGGGCGGCCAGACGACGGGACGCGACGTACTGGCAGCCGAAGCGATGGGCGCGGACCTCGCCTATATCGGCACGCGCTTCATTGCGACGCGGGAAGCAATGGCGGCCCAGGCGCACAAGGAGATGATCCTGAACACCCGCGCCACAGACGTCTTTTTCACCGCCTCCATCGACGGCGCGCCGGCCAACTGGCTGACGCCCAGCCTGCTCGCCGCCGGCATCGACCTCGACGTGCTGCGCACAACACTTCCCGGCAAGATCGTCGATTCGCGGGAGAACAAGAAGCGCTGGAAGGACATCTATACGGCCGGCCACGGCGTCGGGAACATCGAGGACGTGCCGACTGTTGCGGATCTTTGCCGTCGCCTGATCTCGCAGTATCGCGAGGCGAAGTCTGAAATGGCGCGAGCGCTCGCCGGTCGCCCCACGGCGTAGACTAGAACCGCTCCCCTGTTTAGGCTTCGTGCCACAGCACGGGGAGTTCAGCGTGAAGACAAAAGCAGCGGTTTGCTACGAAGCCGGCAAGACTCTCGAGATCGAGACGGTCGACCTCGAAGGCCCGAAGTTCGGCGAGGTGCTGGTCGAGATCAAGGCGTCCGGCGTCTGCCACACCGACGAATTCACACGGTCCGGCGGCGATCCCGAGGGCCTGTTCCCGGTGATCTTCGGCCATGAGGGAGCAGGCGTCGTCGTCGATGTCGGGCCGGGCATCGTGTCGCTGAAGAAGGGCGACCACGTGATCCCGCTCTACACGCCGGAATGCCGCAACTGCAAATCCTGCCTCTCCGGCAAGACCAACCTTTGCACCGCGATCCGCTCGACCCAAGGTCAGGGCGTGATGCCCGACGGCTCCAGCCGGTTCTCGATCAAGGGCAAGAAAATCCATCACTATATGGGCTGCTCGACCTTCTCGAACTACACGGTGCTGCCCGAGATCGCGCTGGCCAAGATCCGGCCCGACGCACC
>JAIUOY010000229.1:0-17717 GCA_020160995.1 Pseudomonadota bacterium
GGTGATCGGCTGCGACGGCCCGTAGGGCGCCCCGTCGAACCGCTCGGCCCCGCCGCCCGCCTCGGCCAGCATCAGCGCGCCGGCGGCGTGATCCCACGGCTTGGTCATCCGGTAGAGATTGAAGTCGGCCCGGCCGGCCAGGATCTCGAGGTACTCGGCCCCGGCGCAGCTCATGGTCGACAGCCCGCCGAGCGCCCGGCGCCGGTCGGCCGGCAACTGCCGCTCGATCTCCTTGCGCACCTTGAAGCCGATGAAGCCGACCGGCGCCCGCTCCGGGCGGCCGCGCCGCACCGGCGTGCCATCGAGCGTGACGCCCTGCCCGCGCAGCGCCACCGCCATGTGGCCGCGCGGCACGTCGAGGATCCAGCCGCCCACGGTGCGGGCGTCCCGGACCAGGCAGACGATCATCGCGAAGCGGTCGCGGCCGTGGGCGAAGTTGTTGGTGCCGTCGAGCGGGTCGACCACCCAGCAGCTCTCGCCGGGCCGCCCGATCAGGTCGACCAGCGAGGGGTCCTGCTCGACCGCCTCCTCGCCGACCACCGGGACGCCCGGCAGGATGCGCGCGAGACCAGCCGCGAGGCGCAGCTCCGACGCCTCGTCGGCGACCGTGACGATGTCGCCCGGCCGCTTGTGGCGGATGTCTTCCTTGGACAGGGAACGGAAACGCGGCAGCAGTTCCGCCGCCGCGGTTTCACGCATCAGCTCGGCGACCCGTTCCGCATCGCCGGCCCTCAACATGGCGTCAGCCAAGGATGCCGAAGAGATCCTCTTCCTTGAGGATGACCAGGTCGGTGCCGCCCAGCTTGACCTCGGTGCCCGACCACTTGCCGTAGATCACCTTGTCGCCGACCTTGACGTCGAGCGCCTGCAGGCGGCCGTCCTCGAGGCGGCGGCCCTTGCCGACCGCGACGACCTCGCCCTGCATCGGCTTTTCCTGCGCCGTGTCGGGAATGATGATGCCGGCCTTGGTCTTGGTCTCCGCGGTCATCGGCTTGACCAGCAGACGATCGTGCAAGGGCTTGAATTTCATGGTGTTTCCTTCGTCCTGAGGGGCCGCTTATAGGTATCCGGGTGGCCCGGTGTCAACGCGCCAGCCGCCGCTCGAACTGGGCCGCCGCGGCGGCATCGAGCGCGACCGTCAGGTGGGCGGTTTCGCCCTCGTCGTGGCGGCTGCGCACCTCGCCGTTGCGGTACAGCCAGGCGATGGTCGCCCCGTCGCTGAGCGGCACCGTGACCTCGCGGGCCTCGCCGCGGCCGAGCCGGTCGCCGATCTCCTCCAGCAGGCGGTCGACCCCGTCCCCCGTCAGCGCCGAGACCGGGAACTGCCGGGCCCGCTCGGGGCCGGTATCGGCCCGGGTCCGCAGGACCTCGCGGGCTTCCGGTGGCAGCGAGTCGACCTTGTTCAGGGCCTCGATGATCGGCCGCCCCTCGCCCGCCGCCTCGTCGCCGATCACGCCCAGCTCGCGCAGCACGGTCTCGACGTCGATCCGCTGCTGCTCGGTGTCGGGGTGGGCGATGTCGCGCACGTGGATGATCAGGTCGGCCTCGAGCACCTCCTCGAGGGTCGCCCGGAAGGCCTCCACGAGGTGGGTCGGCAGGTCGGACACGAAACCCACCGTGTCGGACAGCACGCAGCCCTTGCCATTGGGCAGCTTGATCGAGCGCATGGTCGGATCGAGCGTGGCGAACAGCAGGTCCTTCGCCATCACCCCGGCGCCCGACAGCCGGTTGAACAGCGTCGACTTGCCGGCGTTGGTGTAGCCGACCAGGGCGACGGTCGGCAGGCGCGCCTTGCGGCGGCCCGAGCGGTTGACCGCGCGGGTCCGGCGCACCGCCTCGAGGTCGCGCTTGATGCGCACGATGCGTTCGCCGATCAGGCGGCGGTCGATCTCGATCTGCGATTCGCCGGGGCCGCCCAGGAAGCCGAAGCCGCCGCGCTGGCGTTCCAGATGGGTCCATGACCGCACGAGGCGGCCGCGCTGGTAATCCAGCGCCGCAAGTTCGACCTGCAGGCGTCCTTCATGGGTACGGGCACGGGCGCCGAAGATCTCGAGGATCAGGCCGGTCCGGTCGATCACCTTGGCCTGCCAGGCCTTCTCGAGGTTGCGCTGCTGAACCGGCGTCAGCCTGTCGTCGACGACGACCAGCCCGATGCCCTGCTCCTCGACGGCCACCTTGATACGTTCGACGACGCCCTTGCCGACGAGAGTTGCCGGCGTGATGCGACGCAACGGCGCGACCTGCGCCAGGCGCACATCGAGGTCGATGGCGCGGGCCAGGCCGACTGCTTCTTCGAGCCTGGCGTCGCTGTCCCTCGTATCGCCGCCGTTCCGCGGTCCCGCGACAAACGGACAGAGCACCGCGGCAACCGTTGCCGGTCGCGCGGTCTCGGTCGGCTGGCGCGTGCGCTTGTGGTGGTCGTTCTGCTCGAGATCGTCGATCAAATCAGCCCGCTGCGTCGGCTTTGTCCCCGTCGAACAGCTGCACCGGCGTGACCGGCATGATGGTCGAGATCGCATGCTTGTAGACAAGCTGCGAATGTCCGTCACGGCGCAGCAGCACCGAGAAATTGTCGAACCACGTAACGATTCCCTGCAGCTTGACTCCATTCACGAGAAAGATCGTGACGGGGGTCTTGTTCTTCCGCAGGTGGTTCAGGAAGACGTCCTGAACGTTCTGTGCCTTTTCGCTCATGTTCTTGGCCTCTTGCTGGGCATCCGGCTGCCGAAGGGCGCCCGGTTCAGAAAGGTACGGGGTCTCTCCCCGCTACCGAGTTACGACGAATATAGGGGACACTTTTTTCAAAGCAATGCCACCAGCTCATGACAATTGCGTGCGCGCAGTCGCGGCGGATACTCCATCAGTGCCGCGGACAATTGTTCCGCGCCGCCGACCAGGACCGGCAGACAGCCCGCGGCATGGGCGCATTTCAGATCAGCCAGTGTGTCGCCGACCATCCATACGGTCTCGTCGGGAGCAATTCCCGTGCCGTTCAACGCCATGAAGATCGGATCGGGCGCCGGTTTGTCGCGGAGGGCGTCCTTCGCCCCGACGGCCCGAGTTATCCACTTCTGCCAGCCAAGATGGGAGAGCTCGGCCCTGAGATTGTCCCCCACCTTGTTGCTGACGACTGCGACGTAGCAACCCAGGCCGTGGCAATGCGCCAGGAGCGCTTCCGCATCGGGTAGCGGCTGCAATCGTTCCAGGTGTATCCGATCGAAAGTCTCATAGAAGACCTTCTCGGCCTCGCCGGCGCGCGGGCCGAACAGGCTGGGGAAGAGATCGCGCAGCGAGCCGTGTGCGAAGTCCTGCACCTGCTGCGCCGTCCAGGGCTCTCGACCGAGGGCTACGAATGTGTCGCGATAGCACTCGACGATCGTCGGCCAGGTGTTGACCAGCGTATTGTCCCAATCGAACAGAATGGCGCGCGGCGGCTTTGCGCCGGCGGACAAGCTCACGTCACTGCCTCGCCCGTCTCCGAAAAGCGGACATATTCCTCGCGCAGGCGGCGAGCCATATCGCCGACCTTGCCGTCGCCAACGGGGTCGCCGTCGATCTTCACGACCGGGGTGACGAAGGACGTCGCGCTCGTGATGAACGCTTCCTTCGCCTTTTTCGCCTCGGCCAAAGTGAAAGGACGCTCGACGAGCTTGAGCTGCAGCGAGTCGCAAATCGACCTCAGCGTATGGCGCGTGATGCCGGCCAGGATGCCGTTGTCGGTCTGGCGCGTTACCAGCTCCCCCTCGCCCGTCACGATCCAGGCATTGGTCGAAGCGCCCTCGGTGACGCACCCCTTGCCGTCGACCAGCCAGGCCTCGTAGGCGCCGCTTTCGCGTGCCGCCTGCTTGGCCAGCACGTTGGGCAGAAGGGCGACGGTCTTGATATCGCAGCGCCCCCACCGGATGTCGGGCTGGCTCTTCACGGCGACGCCAGGGCCGGTATCGGCGACGATGTGCTTGGTATTCTTGGTCGTCAGCACCAGCGCAGGCTTCACCGGCGTCGTCGGAAAGGCATGGTCGCGGCGGGCGACGCCGCGCGTCACCTGCATGTAGACCAGGCCGTCGTGCAGACGATTGCGCCGCATCAGTTCGCGAATGATGAAGCCCAGGGTGTTGCGCGACACCGGCCAGCCGATCCGGAGCTCGCGCAGCGAGCGGTCGAGCCGGTCGATGTGCGGTACCTCGTCGATCAGCTTGCCGCCGCGCACGCCCACGACTTCGTAGACGCCGTCAGCGAGCTGGTAGCCGCGATCCTCGATATGAACACTCGCCTCGCGGTGATCCACGTAGCGACCATTGACGTAGGCATAACGCGCCATAACGCTCTCCCCAGAACCCTCAGTTCGCCGGCTCGCCGCCGTTGCGATCTTCGGGTGAACTGCCATGCAAGCCCAACGACTTCAACTTGCGATGCAGCGCAGAGCGCTCCATGCCGACGAAAGTCGCGGTCCGCGAAATATTGCCGCCGAAGCGGGTCACCTGTGCGAGCAGATACTCGCGCTCGAAGACCTCGCGCGCATCGCGCAGCGGCAACTGCATGATCTCGCCGCCCTTCTCCCAGCGCAGCACCGAAGGCGCGTCCTCGCTGACGTCGTTGGGCAGCATGTCGGCCCGAATCGGCGCGCCGCCGGCCGGCGCCAGAATCAGCAGCCGCTCGATGACGTTGCGCAGTTGGCGCACATTGCCCGGCCAGTCGTGGCCTTGCAGGGCAGCCAGCGTGTCCTCGCCGATGGTGCGCGGCGGCAACCCTGTCGCGTCGGCCACACGTTGCAGCAGGTCGATGGCGATCTCGGGAATATCCTCGCGCCGCTCGCTGAGCGGCGGAACCGGCAGCGCAACCACGTTCAGGCGATGGAACAACTCCTCGCGGAACGTGCCGGCGGCAATCTCGTCCTGCAGGGGGCGCGCCGTCGTGGCGAGCACGCGCACGTCGACCTCGACCTTCGTCTTGCCGCCGTCGCGGGCGAAGGATTGCTCCTGCAGCACGCGCGCCAGCCGGCTCTGCAGTGCCACCGGCAGATCGGCAACCTCCTTCAGGACCAGCGTACCGCCATGCGCCATTTCGAAGGCACCCGAGACGCGCAACGTCTCGCTATCGGCTTCCCCCTCGGTGCCGAACAGCTCGATCTCCAGCCGTTCCGCCGGCATGGCCGAGCAGTTCACCACGACGAACGGCCCTTCGGCGCGCTTGGATCCCTGGTGGATCAGGCGCGCCACCGTCTCCTTGCCGGCGCCAGAGGCGCCCGTGATCAGCACGCGGCTTCCGGTCGGCGCCACCTTCTCGATCTGGCTGCGCACGTTGGCGGCATCCCCCGAGGAGCCGACGAAGGTCACTTCGCCACCCGCCCGACGGCGCAGCGTGGCATTCTCGCGCCGCAGCCGGTCCGCCTCGATGGCGCGGTCGACCACCACCAGCAGCCGGTCGGCCTTGAATGGCTTCTCGACGAAATCGTAGGCGCCGGTCTTGATGGCCGACACAGCCGTGTCGATCGTACCGTGGCCGCTGATCATCACAACGGGCACCGGCGGATCCTCGCGGCGGATCACCTCGAGAAGCTGCAGGCCATCGAGTTCGCTGCCTTGCAGCCACACATCGAGGATCACCAGCGCCGGCCGACGCTGGCGCACCGCGTCGATCGCTTCCGTGCTGTTGTGCGCACGGCGGGCGGTATGGCCTTCGTCTTCCAGGATGCCTGCGATCAGCGTGCAGATGTCGCGTTCGTCGTCGACGATTAAGATATCGTGGCCCATGTCACTTCAAGGTCACTTCAGCCCGCATTCTTCGTGGCAGGTCATTGTTAGGCTCTTCACTGTGCGGCTGTCGCATGCGGTCGAGCCGACGCGATTTCCTTCGCGTCACGTCGGAATACCAGACTGATGCGGGCCCCGCCACCCTCGCGATCCTCGAGCGCCAGGAAGCCGCCATGGTCCTCCATGATCTTCTTGACGATCGCCAGGCCGAGGCCGGTGCCCTTGCTGCGCGTCGTCATGTAAGGTTCGGTCAGACGTTCGCGCCCTTCCTTCGGCAGGCCCTTTCCATTGTCCTCGACCACGATCTGCACCGTCGTGCCATCGTCCTTCAGGGATAGCGTGATCTCCCCCGGGGGGAGCTGCTGACCGGGAGTGGCTTCCCTGCCCTCGATCGCCTCGGCCGAGTTCTTCAGAATGTTGGTCAGAACCTGGGAAACCTGCCGCCTGTCGCAGATCAGAGGCACTGGCCGGTCGGTCAGGTGCGACGTGTAGCGGATTGTCGGATTGCCGTTGCGCTGCAGGAACAAGGCCTGCTGACAAAGCTCCTTGGCGTCCTCAGGCAAGACGGTCGGGCGCGGCATGCGTGCGAAGGACGAAAACTCGTCGACCATGCGGCCGATATCGCCGACCTGCCGGATGATCGTATCGGTGCAGATCGAAAAGGTCTCCGGGTCGTCCTTGATCTGCTTCAGATAGCGCCGCTTCAGCCGCTCGGCCGAGAGCTGGATCGGCGTCAGGGGGTTCTTGATCTCGTGCGCGATACGGCGGGCGACGTCGCCCCAGGCAGCCATGCGCTGCGCCGACATCAAGTCGGTAACGTCGTCGAACGTCACGACGAAACCCGCGCCGGTGGCCGCGCTGATCCGCACCAGCAGGATCTGGCGTGCGCCGCGCTGCAGGATCTCGATCTGGCCCTGCGTCATCCGCTCAGGCCGCTCCGCCGCTTGGGCGACCAGCGGAACCAGCTCCGGCATGACCGCCGTAACGGGCGGCCGAGCACACCATCCTCGGGCAAGCCGAGCAGGTCGAGGGCGGAGCGATTGCTGCGCACGACAACGCCGGCGCCGTCGACGCTAAGAACACCCGCCGAAACTCCCGCAAGTACGGCGTCGGTCAGGCGGCGCCTGGTATCGAGTTCGGTGTTGGCATGAACCAGCTCGCCGCGCTGCGTCTCGATCTGACTGGCCATACGATTGAACGAGCGTGCCAACTGACCGAACTCGTCGTTGGGCGGCCCCTCTTCCACGCGGACGCTGAGGTCGCCTCCGCGTACGCGCTCCGCCGCCGCCATCAGCCCGCCGATCGGCTGGGTCAGGCGTGACGCGAACAGGATTGCCAGCCAGACCGCCGCCAGCAGCATCAGGAAGGCGATGGTGCCGCAGACCACAAAGATGATCAGCTGGCCGCGCCGAAGCGCCGATTCGATCTGCGAATAGAACGTGCCCGCAAACTCGATGCTCTTGATGTAGTCGACGACACGCAGGTCGACGGCATGGCCGGTTGCCAGGAACAGCGGCTCGCCGACGAAGAGCTGCATGACGAAGTAAGCGCCGTTCGGGGACTCGAACTGCACGGGCCGCGCCTGATTCACCGCCTGCCAAAGAAACTTCGCGGGCGGCACCGGATTGGCCATGCCCTTGGCGTCCGGTGCGACGGCGTTGGCAATCGCACCCTTGTCGGCATCGAGCAGGGTGACTTCGATGATGGGCCGGCCTTCGATCAGGTTCTGCAGCAGCACCTTGGTCGCCGGACCGTCGCGCAGGGCGTCGATGCCCATGGCCTGCAACGGGCTTGCGATGGCCGCGATGTCGTTCAGGATCTCCTGCTCGCGTGCACGACGTACCGGCTCGCCGATGGCACGCGCGGCCTCGTAGGACGCCTGCGAGGGCTTTACGACGAAATCCGTGAGGCTGATGACCAGCATCGACAGGATGACGGTCATGATCAGCGTCGGCGTAATGGTGAAGACGCTGCACACGAGCACCAGGCGCATGTGCAGACGCGAGCCCGCCGCGCCACGGCGACGGTCGAGCCAAAGTTGCGTCAAGCGGACCGCCAGCACGGAGGCCAGCACGATGGCGATGACGAGGTCGGCCACCAGCAGGCCCGTCATCCAGCCGCGCGTCACAAAGGCTTCGGGAACGAATCCGGCAAGCCATGCATAGGTAACAGCGCCCGCAAGGATTGCGAGAACGGCCAAAGACGCAGCGGCCGCCCGGCCGGACAGGCCGCGGAGCACTGCATTTACGATATCGCTCAAGCGCGAACCGCTCAGCGCTGCTGCCACGAAATCACCCGCCTCGGCGAACCTGCGGCGTGCGAACCACGGGGACGTCGAGGTCCTTAATTTTTTTGCGCAACGTATTGCGATTGAGCCCCAAGAGACGGGCCGCACGCAACTGGTTCCCCCGAGTAGCCCCCAAAGCGAGCGAGAGCAAGGGACGCTCGACCTCGGAAATGACACGATCGTACATGCCGTCCGGCGGCAGGCGGTCGCCATGCGCGGCGAACATGCTCTGGAGGTGCCGGTCGACGGCATCGGCAAGCGAGATTTCCGCGGCCACGTCGGCCGGCGCCGGGCTCTGCTCGAGCGCCGCCATCGCATCGGCGAGCTCAGCCTCAATCGTCTCCACGCCGATCACCTCCTCGGAATAGAGCGCCGAGAGGCGTCGAACCAAGTTGACCAGCTCGCGCACATTGCCCGGCCAGCGATGCTGCTTGAGCCGCGCCATCGCCTCCGGCGACAGCACCTTGGCCGGCAAGCCGTCGGCGGTCGCTGCCTGCAGATAGTGATTGGCGAGTTCGGGAATGTCGTCGATCCGTTCGCGCAGCGGCGGCAAGCGGATCGGCACGACGTTCAGCCGGTAGAACAGGTCTTCGCGGAACAGGCCCTGCTGGATCAGCCGGCGCAGGTCGCGATGGGTCGCCGCCACGATACGCACGTTGGCCTTGATCGGCGTGCGGCCGCCGACCGTCATGTATTCGCCTTCCTGCAGCACACGCAGGAGCCGCGTCTGTGCCTCGGGTGGCATGTCGCCGATCTCGTCGAGGAACAATGTGCCGCCGGCCGCCTGCTCGAACTTGCCGGCGGAGCGCTGCACCGCGCCGGTAAAGGCGCCGCGCTCGTGCCCGAACAGTTCGCTCTCGATCAGCTCGCGAGGGATGGCCGCCATGTTCAGAGCGACGAACGGACCTTTGCGGCGCTTGGCGTAATCGTGCAGCGCCCGCGCCACCAGCTCCTTGCCGGCCCCGGACTCGCCCGTGACCATCACGGTGAGGTCGGTCGACATGAGGCGCGCCAGAGCCCGGTAGATTTCCTGCATCGCCGGCGATCGGCCGATCAGCGGCAGGCGCTCCCCCTCCTGCGGCGGCGCGGCTACGTGCGGCATCGAGGATGCCGGCGCCGACAACGCGCGATTGACCACCGAGATCAGCTCGTTGAGGTCGAAGGGCTTGGGCAGGTATTCGAAAGCGCCGCGCTCGGTCGCGCGTACGGCCGTGAGCAGGGTCGACTGCGCACTCATGACGATGATGCGCAGGTCGGGCCGGAGCTTGCGGATACGCGGCACCAGGTCGAGACCATTCTCGTCCGGCATCACCACATCGGTGATCACGAGTTGCCCCTCGCCTTCCTGGACCCATTGCCAGAGCGTGGCGGCCGCTCCCGTGCTGCGCACGGTGTGGCCCTGCCGGCCCAGCGCCTGATGCAGGACGGTCCGGATCGCGCGGTCGTCGTCGGCGACGAGGATTGTGGAGGCCACGCTCATGGCGCGACCTTCAAGGAGACGGTTGACGAGAGCTGCAGCGGCAACATGACTCTGAACGTTGTGCGGCCGGGCTGGCTGTCGAATTCGATGGCCCCGCCGTGGTCGTTGATGATCTTGGCAACCAATGCAAGACCCAGGCCGGTTCCGGTGGGCTTGTTGGTCACGAAAGCGTCAAACAGGTGCCCGCGGATTTCGTCGGACACGCCGCGGCCATTGTCACGGACCGAAACGATCAGCGGCAGGTTCACCTTTGCCTGCTGGCCGGGCACGGCAAGACGCAGCCCGTGCTTGAAAGCCGTCGAAAGCTCGATCTCGCGCTCGCTCTCGCCTGGTACCTCGCAGGCATTCTTCACGAGATTTAGAAAGACCTGGATGAGCTGGTCGCGATCGCCATGGACGTCCGGCAGCGACGGGTCGTAGGTCTCGACGAAGCGGACGTTCTTGCCGAAGCCGTTCTGCGACAGCCGGCGGACATGGTTCAGGACCTGATGGATGTTGACCGGGCCACGCTCGATCGGGCGGCCGTCGGCGAAGGCTTCCATGCGGTCGACCAGCGCCACGATCCGGTCGGTTTCCTCGCAGATCAGGTTCGTCAGCTCGCGTTCGGAGTCCGGGACTGACTGTTCAAGAAGCTGGGCGGCGCCGCGAATGCCGGAGAGCGGGTTCTTCACTTCGTGCGCCAGCATGGCCGCCAGGGCGCTGACCGATCGGGCGGCGCTGCGGTGCGACATCTGCCGGTCGATGTTGCGGGCGATGGTCTGCTCGACCAGCGACACCGCCACCAGGCCGTCGCTGTCGACGACGGGCGACAGGCGCAGCGCGCAGAAGCGGTTGCCGATGCGTGGCGACGTGAGAGTCACGCCATTCTCCGCGACGGCGCCCCCCGTCGTGTTCACCTGCTCCAGCAGCGAGAACAACGGCGTGTCTTCAGGCACGAACTCGCCCAGGGGGTGGCCCACCAGACGCGCCCGCCCGACGCCGAAGAACTGCTCGGCCGACAGGTTGGCGTAGTGGATGTGTCCGCCAGCATCGACGACCACCACTGCCTCCGACAGTGAATCGAGGATAGCTGTGGGAAACGGCTCGCCCGCGCCGTTCGACCGCTTCAGGGAGTGCAGCGCCATCTAGGCGGCCTGCCTCTCGACCGCCGGCAGGAAGAAGGTGGACAGCATCGTCCGGACCTTGCCTGGATCGGTCTCGCGATTCACGGCCGCCCGGAATTCGGCCGACGCCGGCAGCCCCTTGGAGTACCAGCCGAGATGCTTGCGGGCCATGCGCATCCCGGTTTCCGGCCCGTAATGCTCCAGCATCGTCTCGTAGTGCGTCCGGACGGTCGCATACTGTTCGGAGAGCGTCGGATCGGGCAGACGCTCGCCCGTGCGCAGATAGTGGATCGCCTGATTGAGGAACCACGGGCGGCCGTAAGCGCCGCGGCCGATCATGATGCCGTCGGCACCGGACTGGTCGAGCGCCTGGTCGACATCGTCGAGCGTGTTGATATCGCCGTTGGCGATGACCGGCAGGTTGGTCACGGCCTTCACCTCGCGGATGAAGGCCCAGTCGGCATGGCCGTCGTAGAACTGGCAGCGCGTGCGACCGTGCACGGTCAGCAGCTTGATGCCGCATTCCTCGGCGATGCGCGCGAGGTTGGGGGCATTGCGGTTGGTCGAGTCCCAGCCTGTGCGCATCTTCAGCGTCACCGGCAGCTTCACGGCTTTCACGGTGGCTTCGAGGATCTTCGCGGCGTGCACTTCGTCGCGCATCAGCGACGAACCGGCATGGCCGTTCACCACCTTCTTCACCGGGCAGCCGAAGTTGATGTCGATGATCGCCGCGCCGCGATCTTCGTTGAGCTTGGCCGCCTCGGCCATGACCTCGGGCTCGCAACCGGCCAGCTGTACCGACATGGGGAACTCCTCCGGGGAGTTCTTGGCCATCAGGAGCGTCTTGCGGTTCTCCCGCACCATGGCGGCCGAGGCGATCATCTCGGACACGACCAGGCCGGCGCCGCCGCGCTTCACCATCTGGCGGAACGGCATATCGGTGACGCCCGACATCGGGGCCAGGATGACGGGATCTTCGATCCGGACGGGGCCGATATCGACAGGGCTGAGGCGGGGTGTGCGGTCCATGCGTGTGATCAGTTTATAGGCATCTTGTGCAGTGCACAATAATTGGGCGAGAGATAGCGGGTCCCGCCGACCGGCGCAAGGGCTGCCAAGCGTCGAAGTGGACACCCGCGGGCTCGGTGATATCTAGGCCCGGTGTCGACCTGCATTGCCTTGATTGTCGCGGCCGGCCGGGGAACCCGCTTTGGCGGCCCTCTGCCCAAGCAATATGCCCTCCTGGACGGCATGCCCGTCCTGCGTCGCACCTTGCTGGCCTTCCGGGATGTCCCTGGGATCAGCGGCCTGCGGGTCGTCATCGCCGCTGGCGACGATGCTCCCTACGACGCGGCCGTGGCCGGGCTCGACTTGCCCCCTCCTGTCCCGGGTGGCGGCAGCCGGCAGCAGTCCGTGCTGAACGGGCTGGAAGCCTTGTCGGCCGACCCGCCGGATCTGGTCGCCATCCACGATGCTGCGCGTCCCTTCGTGCGGGCCGCCGACATCGCAGCCTGCCTGTCGGCCGTCGCTGTCCCCGGAATCGGCGGCGCTGTTCTCGGCATACCGCTTGCCGACACGCTTAAGCGCGTTGGCGGCGGCAACGCCATCACGGAGACCGTGCCCCGCCGCGACCTCTGGCGTGCCCAGACCCCCCAGGTCTTCCGGTTCGCCGAACTGCTGGCCGCACATCGCGCCGCCGCGTCCCTTGCCGCGGCGGAGGCAACGGCTCTCACCGACGATGCGGCTGTCGCCGAGCGTGCCGGCCTCAAGGTCGTGATGGTCGCGGGCAGCGAGGATAATCGCAAGATCACGACGGCAGATGATCTACACTCCTCCGCCATGGAAACCCGTACCGCCTTCGGCTTCGACGTCCATGGCTTCTCGGCCGGGGATGCCGTGATGCTGGGGGGCGTCGCCATCCCCCATAGCCAGGCGTTGGCAGGCCACTCGGATGCCGATGTAGCCCTACACGCCCTGACCGACGCCGTGCTGGGTACGATCGGCGCCGGCGATATCGGCAAGCACTTCCCGCCCTCCGATCCACAGTGGCGCGGCGCCTCCTCGGATCGCTTCCTGCGCCACGCTGTCGAACTGGTGGCGGCGCGACGGGGACGCATCGTGCATCTCGACCTCACCATCGTCTGCGAGGCTCCGAAGGTCGGCCCTCATCGCGACGCGATGGCACGCAGCATCGCCCATATCGCCGGGATCACCGCGGACCGGGTAAGCGTGAAGGCGACGACGACCGAGGGGCTTGGCTTTACCGGCCGCCGCGAAGGCATTGCCGCCCAGGCAGTCGCTACCGTCGAACTACCGAGAGACTAGAGGGTATGCATGTTCGATCATGAAATGAGAGATGCCGCCGAGCGTGTTCTGTTCGCCTGCCGCAAGAGCGGCCTCAAGGTTGTGACGGCCGAATCCTGCACCGGCGGCCTGATCGCCGCCACGCTGACGGCGATCGCCGGCTCCTCCGATGTCGTGGACCGCGCCTTCATCACCTATTCCAACGAAGCCAAGCGCGAGATGCTGGGCGTTCCCTGGGATGCGATCCTGGGCCATGGTGCCGTCAGCGACCCGGTCGCCCGCGCCATGGCGTCAGGCGCCCTCGCCCGCTCGAATGCCCAGCTTGCCGTTTCCGTAACGGGCGTCGCCGGCCCTGGCGGCGGCTCGGCCGACAAGCCGGTCGGGCTGGTGCATTTCGGGGCCGTTCGCCAAGGCCGGGAGCCAGTCGCCGAGCGTCATGTGTTCCCCGGCGACCGCGACGGTATCCGCCGTGTCTCCGTGCTCACGGCGCTGACGATGCTGGCGACGCTGGTCGAGAACTAAGCGGCCACCTGCACCGGGTGGCTCTGCTCCAGCTTGTGCCCGGTGTAACTGCGGGTCTGGGGTGGCGGCAGCTTCGCGCCGTTCTCGAATTTGCTCATCAGATCTTCCTTGCGCGCCATCAGCCGATCGCGCAATGCCTCCATGTCCAGGCCAGCGTCGCGTGCCTGAGCGAACAGCCCTTCCGAGCGCCGCTCCTCCTCCTTGACATGGTGCTTGATCATCTCCGACAGCACCGTGACCTTGGCGTCGTAGAACTCGTCGGACGGTGAACCGTCGAGCAACTCGGCGATCAAGACCTTGGCGCCGTCATGCTCGACGTAGCCTTCGTCGAGAAGCTCCTCGTCCTTGATCTTGCCTTTGCAGGCTGGATAGAAGATCTCTTCTTCGATCATGGCGTGGATCGTGAGCTCGGCGCAGATCTCACGCACCAGAGCGCGCTTGCGATCATCTTCGCGAGCATTCTGGAACTTCTCGAACAGATTTTCGACCTTGCGATGGTCCGCCTTTAGCAAGGCAATGGCATCGGCTGGCGCGCGGCGGGGCATTAGCGGCTCCAATGATGGTGTTTTGGCGAGAAGCAGACTGCATTTGGCATGGAATGCTTTCGCCAACGGATGGCGAGTGGTGGCGTTGCGTTGCTCTGGCAATTTGGCCGCGCAGCTACTTCATCGGATCCGCACTGTCGCGCGTACGTTTGCGTACAAAACATTGCTTGGCCCGCTCAGGAAACGCGCCTGCGGGGAACTGCGCATGCTTCGCGAACGTTTGCCCCAAACTCAATAGGGAGACCGATCATGAAGATTGCGACTTTCGTTGTGCTCGGCGCTGCGGTCATGGCGGCGGGCTGTTCCTTCAGAAGCGAGACGGTGCAGCCGGCCCCTGCGCCGACGACCCAACGTACGACGACCGTCTATAGCGGCGATCCGTATACGCCGCCGACAACCACAACCACCGTCACGACTCCGGCGCGCTGACGATATGAGGGAGGCAGCCACGCTGCCTCCCTCTCTTCAATTCCACCCGCGGATCCACTTGGCCCGGCTGGCTCTCGATCAGATCCAGTAAGTCGGTACACCGTAGTACTTGTCCACTTGGCGGCCGTAGTCCGGCGTCCAGCGGAAATCCCGGTCATCGTAGCTCGGGGCGCCTTCCAGCTTCTTCTTGTCGAGATTGACGACGTAGCCTTCCTTGCCTGTGTCGTACTTCAAGCTCGACCAGGGCAGTGGGTGATGCTTCTCGCCCATGCCGAGAAAGCCGCCGAACGACATGATCGCGTAGATGGCACGGCCACTCACCTTGTCGAGCATGATGTCTTCGACACTGCCAAGCTTCTCGCCGGCGGGATTGTAAACGTTCGTGCCATTTACGCGCTCCGCCGCGATCAACGTACCGGATGTGATCTGAGTGACGTCTGCCATGAAAGTCTCCTTCGATTTCTCGGGGTCACCCGCATGTGCGGATTGCAGGGTGAACGTCGGCGCCTTCGCGGGCGTTGCAGCCGTCGGACGATCCTCCGGCCGAAGCGCGATGGCGTTCACGAGCGGAGCCGAGCGCGCCTCAACCAAGCAACCTCAGGATCGCGGCGGCGTTATTGCCGATCTGCGAGGGCTTCGGTGCCGGACCTATCAGAGCTGCCTGTCCCGACAGTTCATGTGCGCGGCGGATCGGCGATCCGTCGTCCCCTCATGGTACTGGCCGTTTGCGCTGTCGGCGTCATCGCCTGGCTGGCACGCGACTTCCTGATTCCGACAGCGGCCGCGATCGTGCTGGCCCTGATACTGACTCCAGTTGCAAACACGCTCGAACGCCTTCGCGTGCCGACCTGGGGAGCGGCCGCCGCTTCGGTTCTCCTTCTTGCCATCGCGGTGGCCGGCCTGCTCGCCGTGGCGGCGCCGGCCGTGACGAGCGGGGCCGAGCAGGCTCCGTTTATCGCCTACAGGCTTGAACGCAAGCTGGAGGGGCTCCGCAAATCGCTGGCGATCGTCAGGCAGGTTTCAGAGAGAGTCGAGCAGGCGACAACGGGCCCAGCCACGCCGCCGGCTGCCACGCCTTCGCCTCCCGAGAAGGTTGTTGCGCGAGAGCAGTCGTTGCTTGGCGAGCTTGCCAAGACCACGCCGGCGATCCTGCTACAAATAGGCTACGCCGCCGTGCTCTCCTTCATGTTGCTGTCTCATCGCAACGACCACAAACGGCAGATCCTGCGTATCGCCACGACTTTCTCCACCCGCGTGCGCCTTGCCCGGATCATGCGGGACATCAACGAGCGCGTCGGCCATTACCTGTTTGCGCTTGCCGTGATCTATACGATCGTCGCTGCGGCTTCGACGACGGTGTTGGCGTTGCTCGGCTTTCCGAACGCACTCCTGTGGGGCGTGCTGATGGGGCTCGCCTCGTTCGTTCCCTTCATCGGTCCGCCGGTTGCGATTGGCCTCGTCGCCCTGGTTGCTCTCCTGACATACGAGGAGTGGACCTTCATGGTCGCTGCGCCCCTGGCGCTGGCGGTCATCCATTTTATCGAGTCGCAGCTCGTCACCCCCATCTTCGTCAGCCGGCGCTGCGCCCTCAATGCCGTGGCCGTGTTCGCCGGCGTGGCGCTGCTCGGCTGGATGTGGGGCGCCGTCGGCGCCATCGTGGCGGTCCCTCTCTTGATCCTGCTCAGCACAGTCGCTGCCCACCTGCCCTCGTTGCGATGGCTGGAAGTGCTGCTGTCCGACGATCGGCCGGTGAGCGAGCGCCTCGCGGTCAAACCACCACTCGCCTCGGCTCCACTCCGTCCCGGGTCACCGCGACGGCATCGCATGCCAACGAGGCCGGCCAGACGGGAAACGGCCTAAGTGGCCGCAATCGCTCCGGTATGGCCGTAGAGCTTCTGAGCCCTCGCTTCGAAGGCAGAGACCATTCGGCGTACCGCTTCGGCAAATAGCAGCTGCACCGTCTTCTGCAGGATCAGCGAGCGGAAATCGAATTCCAGTTCGAAGTCGATCAGCGTGCCCTCGGCATGCGGCTGGAACACCCACCGGCTCTTCAGCAATCGGAACGGTCCCTCGATGCCTATCGTGTCGATGCGCGGCCCGCCCGGATCGTCCGGCGCGCGCACCACCCGCGACACGAACTTTTCATGGAAGGGGCCGAAGCCAATCGCCAGCTCGGCGATCTCGACAGTCGGGCTCTCCTGGCGCCGGATGCGCGCAGCGTGACACCACGGCAGAAACTCGGGGTAGCGCGCCACGTCGGCCACCAGTTCGTAGAGTTGATGCGGCGGGTAGCTGACGACGCGGCGTTCGGCGTGACGGGTCGACAAGGGTCGATCAGCGCCCGAGCTGGGCCGCACGCGCAGCCCGCAGCCGCGCAAAGTCGTCGCCGGCATGGTAGCTGGACCGCGTCAGCGGCGACGCCGACACCATGAGGAAGCCTTTGGCACGGGCGAGCTTGGCCAGCTCGTCGAACTCGGCCGGCGTCCAGAACCGATCCAGGGCGGCATGCTTGGGCGTCGGCTGCAGGTACTGGCCTACCGTCAGGAAATCGACGTCGGCGGCCCGCAGATCGTCCATCACCTGAAGGATCTCCTCGCGCGTCTCGCCGAGACCGACCATCAGGCCCGACTTGGTGAACATCGAGGGATCGATCTCTTTCACCCGCGCGAGCAGGCGCAGCGAGGTGAAGTAGCGGGCGCCCGGCCGGATCGTCGGATAGAGCCGCGGCACCGTTTCGAGGTTGTGGTTGAAGACATCCGGTCGCGCCGCGACGACCGTCTCGATGGCGCCGGGCTTGCGCATGAAGTCCGGTGTCAGAATCTCGACCGTGGTTCTGGGCGCCGATTTGTGGAGGGCGGTGATCACATCGGCGAAGTGCCCTGCCCCACCATCGTCCAGATCGTCGCGATCGACGGAGGTCACCACGACATGGTCAAGGCCGAGCTTGCCGACAGCCTCGGCGACGTTGCCCGGCTCGTGCGGGTTCAGTGCACCGGGCTTGCCGGTGGCGACGTTGCAAAAGGCGCAGGCCCGCGTGCAGGTCTCGCCCATGATCATGAAGGTGGCGTGCTTCTGCTTCCAGCACTCGCCGATGTTCGGGCAGGCCGCTTCCTCGCAGACGGTCGAAAGGCCGTACTGGCGCATCAGCTTCTTGGTCTCGGCGTATTCCGGAGAGTTTGGCGCACGCACCCTGATCCATTCCGGCTTGCGGCGGATCGGGTTGTCCGGCCGGTGCGCCTTCTCGGGATGGCGCTCGGCGCGGCTCGGCGCGGGTTTTTCGACGGGACCGTCCATGAC
>JAIUOY010000230.1:0-4177 GCA_020160995.1 Pseudomonadota bacterium
CCAGGAATGCTCGTCGTGGTCGGGTGCCGGCGCATTGTGCAGCGGCGTGTTGTAGCCCAGCAGCACCATCTCGACATTCTGCAGGCCCATCACGCGATAGGTCTCAGGCCAGCGGCGGTCGTTGCAGATGCACATGCCCATATTGCCGCCGAACGCCTTCACGACCGGGAAGCCGAGATTGCCGACCTCGAAGTAGCGCTTCTCCAGATGCTGGAACGGCCGCTCGGGCTCGTGCTCGACATGGCCGGGCAGATGGATCTTGCGGTACTTGCCGACGATGCTTCCGTCGCGTTCGACCAGGATCGACGTGTTGAAGCGGCGCACCTTGCCGCCTTCGTTCGCAAGCTCGGCATAGCCCAGGCAGAAGCCCATCGCCAGGCGCCTGGCCTCGTTGAAAAGCGGCGCCGTCTCGTTCGACGGCATTTCCTGCTCGAAGAAGGAATCGATCTCCGCCTGATCCGTCATCCACCAGCGCGGGAAGAAGGTCGTCAAGGTGAGCTCGGGAAAGACCACGAGCTCGCAGCCCATGCGCTTGGCCTCGCGCAGATGAGCGACCAGACGCTCCACCACGTCGCGGCGCGTGTGATTGCGCTGGATGGGCCCCATCTGCGCGGCCCCGACAGTCAGAAAACGCGTCATCGTTACCGTCATCCTCGAATGGCGACCACTGCCGCCGACGACCGGCACTCTAAGGCTAACGAGGCGGCGCGGGCCACCTCTTCCCGCAGTCGAGACGAGCGGCCTCTTCGGCTTCGGCACTGCTCATGGGGCGTGTCCGGCTTTGTGTTGCCGGATCGAGGACGCCGACCGCCTTCGTCAAGTACGTGCACAGCCTGAAGAACTCGGAGGCATTCGAGCACTGGTCCTTGTCGATCGCCTCCAGTGTCGCCTTGTCGACCGCTGCGTTTCCGGCAGGCGTGCGTTGAGGATCGCGATTGCCACGCAAGCCCGTCATGATCCGCAGCACATCCCAGGAGGTGCCGGAATCGTGCCAGCTCATGGTCGGGCCTTTCCGGCCCTGGATGCGGCATTGCCGGAAATGAAAGAACGGCACCTGGTAGCGCTCGCCGATCTGCGCACGCAGTGCCTCCTCGCCCAACCTCGGATGCAGGTTGTCGTAGGTGGAATAGAACAGGTCTCGGGTGCGGTCGAACAGCGTCGCCACGGCAGATTCGCCGCGCGCCACGCGACCGCTATAGAGGGCCCGCAGGGGATCGATGACGACGGACGAACTCTCGAGTTCCGGCGTCGGGCATTCGTCGCGACGGTTGCCTGGCGAGATGATGACCGCGGCGCCTTGATCGCAGTCCGGGATCACCGTCTTGCGACTCGTCCGCACGATCGATTCCGAGGCAAGGATCGGATCGAGCGATGGATCGCTGCTGATCACGATGACGAAGGGCAGGATCGGCCTCTTCACGAAGCCCGCTGCCGTAGACTGCGATTCCGAAATGCGCGAACCGAGATAGCGAAGGGTTTCGTCCGCGGTGGTGGCGCCAAAGTTTTCGAACAGCCCGCCGTCCGTGATTCGCGCCACCAGCATTTCCTGACCATTCACCTTTCGGCGCATCCCGCCCGTCGGCGAGATGCCGGGAAAACGCGCACTCATCGTCACGGCTGTACTGATCGGAATATCCTCGTTGAGGAACCGGAAGGTCTCGTAGCGGGTATCGGGCTGGGAGACGGTCCGCGCGACGTCGAGATTGCCGGCAGGGTCGGAGACCTGAAACTCCGCATTCGACGTGATGATGCGCTTGCCCTTTGCGACGGATGTCCCGTTCAGCGCCAGAATCGGCCAGTTGCGATCGTTGGCGCGGAATGTCTTCGTGAACCCGTCGCTCCAGTCGAATCTGCGCGGCTTCTCCGCTTCCGCCGACTCCCGCCAGGCCTGTTCCCAGGCCATCTCCAGTGCCGTCGCCCGGTCGAGCGGCCGGCCGGACTGGCCAAGAAACGACACCGCGCTCATCGGCAAATCGACATACATGCCGACGCCGAGCGCCGGGCTGAGAAAGTCGCTCTCGAGGAAGTTCGCCGACTGTCTGGGAGCGTCGAGAAGGAAGTCCGAGCCGCGGCCTCCGACAGCGAGCCGGTCTTCCTCGACGAGCGAACGGAACACCGTGGCGCCCAGTGACCCGCCGGAAACGCCGCTGATCAGGAACAGCCGTTCGGCGAAGTGCCGTTCGCGCGCCGCCAGCTCGCCCAGCACCAGCGATGTCCAGAACGCCGCCCGGCTGGCGCCGCCAGCCGCGGCGACCATGATCAATGGCGGGACGCGCACGTCATCCGGGTCGCGCACCTCGCCGTCGGCCACGGCCGGTTCATGCAGGGCCGCGACCATGTCGGGTCCGGTGTTCGCATCCCACCACCTCAGAAACACTTCCTTGAGGGCGAACTTCGATCGGGTCCCCGCAGAGTCCGCCGGCCGGCCGGGCGCCTCGAACACGGCGCAGTTCCCGCCGTCGCACAGCCGGACATCGTGATAATCGCCGGCGATCCCCGGCACAAAGACGAGCAGGAGCAGAACCGTGGCGAACAGCGGCAGCTTCGTATAGGCCGACAGAAGAACGATGAAGCTGAGGGCTGGCGTGATGAGCGCGAGTCCAACGAGCACGACGTTGACGCTGTTGCCGAACAGCCTGGAGGTGCCGACCGGATCGGCGGCGAACAGGTAGAAGAAGACCGGCGACGCAACCAACGAAGCGGCCAGCACGAACCAGCCCAATCCCAGCGAAAGGCCCGAAGCGATCCGCGCCAGCTTCGTGTCGGTGCCCATGCGCTGGCGCACCTTGCTGTTCAGGCCGCGGCGCATCCACACGACCAGCAGGAAGATGACCGCCACCAGCGCCATACCCCAGGCGTAGCGTTCGTAGACGGCGGCCTCCTTGAGCGCATGGGCATCGCGATAGGCTGCATGGCCGGACTCGAAGGTGAGTGCCACGCAGCCGATACTGGCGAAGCCGATCAGGCGCGGCGTCCATTCGCAGACCCAGGCATGCCAGGTCTGGCGCCATTGGGGATCGTCCGGGCCGGGCCGCAGGTAGACGGCAAAGTCGGCATCCAGGATGATTCGCGACCAATACCAACTGGTGATGGCCCACGACAGGACGACCACCAGCAGGGCAAGCTTGGTTCCCAGCGAACTTCCGGGATCGACGCTGGCCAGCACCATGTCCCGAGCCTGGTCGGTGAACACCAGCAACGCGCCGCCGACGACGAGGGCCAGCAGCGCGGCGCGGCAGGCGTAGAGCGTGGCGGCAACCACGCGCATCGCCCACCATCCCGAAGCGGCAACGCCGAGCACCTTGTCCCAGAATTGACCGCCCGGCATGCCACGCCCCCGCTTCGGCAAGCGCCAATCAATCGCGAGTTGAACTGGGGCTTATTTCATCGCGGTCGTTGCAGGTCCGTCAAGGCCCTGCGCGCTTCACGTCGTTGGTGAATTCGGCGGAACAGAAAGTACCGCCCTGGAAGAGATCGCCCACGGGGTCGGGGCCGATCTTCGCCTGCTCCGCTTCGGCGTGCGCCCGGTGATCCTCCGACTTGGCCGTCGGGCGATAGCCGAGTTCGGTGGCGCGGGAATTGTCCCACCAGCCCGCAGCATTGTCGGAGGCGCCGTAGAGGATCTCGAACCGGATGTCGGGATGCTCCAGCCCGATGCGGATGAGCTGCACGATGTCCTCGGGCGAAATCCAGATCGACAACCGGCGAACGTCGAGCGGCTTGGGCCCGACATTGCCGATCCGGAGACAGGTCACCGCCATGCCGTGCTTGTCCGAATAGAGCGCCCCCAGCGCCTCGCCGAAGGCCTTGCTGACGCCGTAGCGGCTGTCGGGCCGCACGGTGACGTTCGGCCCGATCCGACGCTGGCGCGGATAGAAGCCGATCGCATGGTTGGACGAGGCGAAGATCAGCCGTTTCACGCCGGCCGCGCGCGCAGCCTCGAACATGTTGTAGCAGCCGATGATGTTGGATTGCAGGATCGTGTCCCACGGCCCCTCGACCGAGAAGCCGCCGAGATGGATGACGCTGTCGACGCCCTTCACCGCGGCCGCGACTTCGTCCGGCTTCGTGAGGTCGGCGGCAATGAAAGTCTCCGTCGGCAGCAGGTCCTTGGGCTCGACCCTGTCGCTCAGCACCAGCCCGGGATAGAGCTTGGCCAGCATCGGCCGGATCATGG
>JAIUOY010000021.1:0-21044 GCA_020160995.1 Pseudomonadota bacterium
CGTCGACGATACGCTCGATTCCACCATAGAGCCGCGGCGGCACTTCGATTTCCGGGTCGGCCGTCAGGAGCAGGCGCATCAGGATGCCGCCCTTCCGACCGGGCGCCCCTTTCGTTCGAAGGCTGCAGCAACGGATGTGAGCAGGATGGCTTGTTCCCTGTCCCAGTTGTAACGCTCGCGGCCGAGTTTCCACGCTTCCGCCGCAGCCTCGGCGAGGACGACCTCCGATGCAAGTTCGTCGAGGATCGCCGCCAACCCGGCTGGATCGGCCAGCGAGCAAAGACGCGCCGCGGCGCCGAGATCGGGCGCCAGCCGGCTTTGAGCCGGTGTGTCGCTCATGACGACGGGAACGCCGGCCAGGAGATAGGTGAAGATCTTGTTGGTGAGGCAGATCCGGCGGTTCTCGCTGACATCGGTTTCGAGCGACAGGCCGATATCGTATTGCGCGGCCAGTTGGACCATCTCGCCCGGGGACGCCATCGGCAACAGCTTGACCCGGTCGCCGATGCCAAGCCCGTGGGCCAATGCCAGCAACGCATCGCCATGTCCCCACCGATTGCTGCCCCTGATGTCCAGGGTCACCGCGGTACGCGCCTTGGCCATCGCCTCGATGAAGGACTGAAGGCCGCGATCGAGGCCGATGGTCTGGGAGAACCAGTAGGCCCTGAGCGGCCGCGCTTTACGCTGCCTCGGCTGCGACGGCGCCATCGACATGGGAAAGACATTGAGCACGGTCGCAGGAGAGACCCCGTAGCGCCGCGCGTAGGCCTCGCCGATCAACGGCGACGCCGCCGTCGTGTAGGTACATGACGGCAGAAAGGCGCGTTCGACGGCCTCCACCATTTGCATACGGAAGGTTTCCCCCGGCGCTCCTGTGCCCTCGCCCGAATGGAAATCCTCGGCATCGAAACCGAGCAGCGCACCATGGCGCCGGGCTGCGGCCGCCGCAGCGGGCAGCGCGGCGATGTAGTGAGCAATGTACAAGTCTGCGCGGATCTGTCGGGCGGCCCTCGTCAACGGCACGACCGGCGCGCGGGCACTGCAGGCCGCGACACTGGCCGGCACAGGCATTCCCATCGACAGGAGGATCTTCGCCAGCACCATGGCAGCCCGCGCCGCGATGCCCTCTTCTGCCGCCCTGTTCACACGTACGACCTTCCACGGCACGGAAGCCGCGATCGCGTCATCCTCCCCACGCAGCGCTTCGCTGTAGTTGCACACGACAGCAGTCACTTCGTAGCCAGCGCCGTGAAGTGCGTCGGCTTCTTTCAGCACACGTGGATTCGATGCAAGGTTGCCAGGGCTGACGATGCAGACCGCGCGCGACATGGAAGCGATCAGTCGGCTGCCGACGACTTGGAGTCGATGCGCATTTGCCCGTCGAGCTGCCACGCGATGACACCTTCGCCGTAGGTCTGCTTGAAATCGAAGGCAATGCCTCCAGGGCTGCACGTCGCGACGTTGAACATGATCGCGTTGGAAACGTCGTGATCGACCACCGACGGCAACGTGACGGCGCGAAGATCGACACTGTAGTCGCCCGAGGCCAGGAACAGCGGCTGCAGATTGAACGTGCAGACATACCTTCCCGGTTGGGCCGGCATCGCCTGGTCGGAGAAGACGGCGGACGAGTAGTAGCCAACCGGCAGGTTGTTGGCATCGCGAAGCCGCAGATCGAACCCAATCCTTAGCGTGTCCATGGTCTCAATTTCGATGCGGAGACGGAATGGCGTTCCCGGTTCGTAGGTATCGGTCGCCATGCCTTGCGGGTCGAGCAAGTCGGCCGCAACGATCGCTGAATGACGGCCCCGTCCCCAGTCCCGCCCCGCCTTCCCCTTGGCGAGCGACAGCGAGTATTGCGCAACGGCAGCGTCGACCGGCCCGTCGAAAATGAGTCGACCTTCCTTCAAGACGATGCCCCGTCGCGTAAGTGCCGTCACGGCAGCAAGGTTGTGGCTGACAAACAGGACGGTTCGACCGGCGCTCGCCACCGCCGACATTCTATCGAGGCAGCGCTTCTGAAACTCGGCATCGCCGACGGCCAGCACCTCGTCGACGAACAGAATGTCGGTCTCGAGATGCGCTGCGACGGAAAAGGCCAGCCGCGCATACATGCCGACCGAGTAGCGTTTGACCGGCGTGTCGAGGAACTTCTCGACGCCGGAGAAGTCGACGATCTCGTCGAACCTGGACAGCACTTCCCGGCGGGTCATGCCGAGGATGGCGCCGTTCAGGAAGATGTTTTCGCGCCCGGTCAGTTCGGGATGAAAGCCGGTTCCCACCTCGAGCAGACTGGCCACGCGGCCGTTGAGTTCCACCCGTCCGCTCGTCGGCTCCAGAATGCGCGACAGGATCTTGAGCAAGGTGGTCTTGCCGGCGCCGTTGCGGCCGATGATGCTGACAACCTCGCCGCGCCTGATCTCGAAATCGACGTCGCGCAGCGCCCAGAATTCCTCCAGCACATCGCCCTCGACCACGGCACGGCCGCGCAGCATGTCGGCGCCCTTACGCACGACGCTGCGTGCGCGGCGGACCAGCGCCTCGCCCAGGATTGCGCTATGCTGGAGCTTGTTGTGGCCGATGATGAAGCGCTTGCCGAGCTTGTCGGCACGGATGACGACATCGGACATGGTCAGATCATGTCGGCAAAGCCGCGCTCGGTGCGGCGGAAGGTATGGATGCCGAACCACAGCATGAAGGCCGTGACCACCAGGCTCAGCGCAAAGCCGGGAAGGTAGAGCGGGCTCTCGCCCCCGAGAATCGCCCAGCGGAACCCGTCGATGACACCGACCATGGGATTGAGGCTGTAGAGGAGCTGCCACTCCTGCGGAATGATCTTGGCCGAGAAGCCGACCGGCGAGACATAGAGCCCGACCTGAACCGCGAACGGAATGACGAAGCGGAAGTCGCGATACTTCACGATCATCGCGGCCGCCCACAAAGCGGGCCCGATCGCCACCAGAACGGCAAGCACGACAAAGACCGGCATCAGCAAGATGTGCCAGTCGGGCGCCATGCCGTACCAGGCCATAACGCCCGCCAAAATGAAAAGGCTCACGCCGAAGTCGATCAGGCCGACCAGTACCGTGGCGAGAGGAATGATGAGCCGCGGAAAATAGACCTTGCTGACGAGCTGCGCGTTGCCCGTGACGCTGCTGGAAGCATCGTTCAGGATCGACGATGCGAGAGTCCAGGGCAGGAGACCTGCAAAGACCAGCACGGCATAGGGTGCCGCGCCCTCTGTCGGCAGTTTGGCGAGCTTGCCGAACACAATGGTGAAAACG
Source organism: Pseudomonadota bacterium (assembly GCA_020160995.1). GTDB lineage: Bacteria > Pseudomonadota > Alphaproteobacteria > Reyranellales > Reyranellaceae > Reyranella. The sequence continues at coordinate 3,285 of JAIUOY010000021.1, forward strand.
ACCATCGTCATGAACGGGCGAACGAACGCCCAGGCCAGCCCGATCACCGTTTGCTTGTAGCGGATCGCCACATCGCGCCAGGCGAGGATGAAGAAGAGTTCACGGTAGCGCCAAAGATCCCACCAGTATTGGCGGTCGGCACGCCCGGCCTCGAGGATGAGCCGTTCCGAGGATTGATCGTTCATATGCCGGACTTCTTACGACGCGGCCGGGCGACAAGGCGAGCGTAGAGTGCGCGGGCCGCGGCGGCAAAATGCGCCCGCCGATAGGGTTCGACGGCCGTGGTGTCCGCCCTGCCCTGTCCCAGCAGGCGCACGATCGTCTTCAGCAGGACGTCGCGGTCGGCAGGATCGACAATTGCACCGACGCGCTCGTCGGGAATGGCGTCCGCGGTGCCGCCGCCCCGTCCGCCGACCACTCTGAGACCACAGGCGGCCGCTTCGAGATAGACGATGCCGAAGCCCTCGTCCGTGCTCGGCATCACATAGAGATCGGCCGTGCGGTAGAGATCCGGCAGGTCGGCATCGGGAACATAACCCAGGAATCGGACTGCGCCCGGCGCCAGCTTGGCGGCGACGGCTTCCAGTCGCTGACGATCGTCGCCGTCGCCCGCCACGACATGGATCAGGTCGGGAAATTGCTTACGCAGAGCCGGCAGCACCGAGAAAATCGGCTCATGCCCCTTGTAGCGCTCGCTCGCCGCCAGACGGGCGACTGTCAGCAAGACGGGCCCGGGCCCGAGATCGAGGCTTTCGCGGAATCCCCGCCGCGGGGGGCCTGGCGTAAACATGTCCTGAACGGTGTCGGGCAGCACACGCACGCGGTCCGGGGGCAGGTCGACCCATGTCAGAAGGATGCGCCGCGTCTCGCGGCTCACCGTGCTGACCATGTCGGCAGCCTCGATCAGCCGGCGCGTGAGCTTTCGCCGGTCGTTCCAGACATCGGTGCCATGCGTTTGCACCCAGTATCGCGCACCGAGCAAGCGGGCGAGCACGAAGGCGAGCGGCGCCATGAACACATGGCCGCAAAAGACGACATCGACCGGCCGGAATCGCCAAGCGGCAACGAAAGCGGCGATGGAGTAGCCCAGTCGATTGAAGATCGCGGTGGTCTGCCGAATGCCGCGCGGCGGGACAAGTCCGGTCGCATCGCCCAGGCGCGGCAGGATCAGAAGCTCGGCATCGCCCTCGGCCAATGCTTCGAACAGATCCTGATTGTAGCGCGCGATGCCACCACGAGCACCGTAACAATCGCCGACGAGAGCCAAAATGCGAGAAGCCATTGCGTGATCAGGCGACAGTCGGACCGAGCCAGCCGGCCCGCCAGACGCTCTGCGCCCAGGTGCGCGATGCTAGCGAGAAATCGATGCCTTGCGGCGCGGGTTCGCCGGCCGTTTCCCGCAACCACCGGCCGACAGGTGTCGAAAAGCCGGTCTTGCGCCGATAACGGATGCTGTCGGGAAGAGGTGTCGTCGGCGCTTCGGCGACCGCATCCTTGGCTCCAAGCGCCGCCAGCACCTCACCGGATGGCAACGCAGCAAGGAAGAATGGATCGACGTAGGGCACACGGATCTCGACCGAATGAGCCATCCCTGCCCAGTCTGCATCGCGCAGAAGCTGGTTACGCATGTAGAGCGACGTTTCGAGCGTGGCAACGCGATCGAAGTCGCCGAGCGGCTTGCCAGCCTGCAGCGCGGCGGCAATGCGGCTGAGAGGCGCCAGCCGGCGCAGCCCCTCTTGCACCACCTCGGGCTCCAGCAGCTCATCGAGCTCCCACGGCATGTAGACGCTTCGCCGCAGCAGGTAGGCGCCCTCCCAGCTTCCGCCGTACTGCAGGACGCCGGCTGCCTTCGGATGCAGGCCAAGGCCTGCCGCAATCGCGCCTGAAAGACCATGGCGGACCAGGGCGCCGAGGCCTGGCACCCACGAGAGCGGACGCAGCCAGTGAACGCTTCGCGGCACGTCCTTGAACGACGGATAGCCGCCGAAGCACTCGTCGGCGCCGAGCCCGCTTAGAGCCACCTTGATCCCGGCTTCGCGCGCCGCCTTGGCGACGAACCATGTATTGATGCCGTCGATGGTCGGCAGGTCCATCGCATCGAGCAGCGCCGGCAGGTCGTTCTCGAACTCGGCACGGTCGACCGTGCGCACGACATGGCGGGCGCCGTAGCGCGCCGCGACCTCGGCGGCCAGCGGCGCCTCGTCCAGGGGCAGTCCCTTGAACTCGGAAAAAGCCAAGGTGACAGCCGACACGTTGCGCGCCCCGAGATCCGCCATCGTGCCAAGCAAGGCGCCTGAATCGAGACCTGCCGAAAGGAAGACCGCGACCGGCACGTCCGCCACCAGATGGTGGCGCACCGAATCGTGCAGCGCCGCAGCTAGCCGGCGACGCGCCCCGGCAGTGTCACCACGCGCGCCCGAAGCCGAGCGTTCGGCCAGCGCACTTGCAACATCGTAGTAGCACAACGGTTCGCGCGGCCCTGTCGCATCGACGGTGAGCGTCGTCCCGGCCGGCAGCGCATGCACGCTCCTCCAGACGGTAAATGGCTCGGGCACGCTGCCAAGCAGATGGAACCCGACGATGCCCGCCGGATCGGGATCGCGCGGAACGGCGCCGCCCGCCAGCAACGCTTTTGCCTGTGAGGCAAAACGTACGGTCCACCCGTCGTCCGCCCAGTAAAGCGGCTTGATGCCGAGAGGGTCCCGCGCCAGCAGCAGCGTGCGCTTCGCGGCATCCCACAGGCCGAACGCGAACATGCCGCGCAATCGGCTGACCATCCCTGCCCCATGCTCGGCGTAGAGCTGCAGCAGCACCTCGGTATCCGATTCGCTCTTGAAGACGCGCCCCTTGGCCTGAAGCTCCGCCCGCAATTCGCGATAGTTATAGATCTCGCCGTTGAAGGTGATGCTGAGCCGGCCGTCGTCGGCCTGCATGGGCTGCGCGCCGCCCTCGGAAAGATCGATGATGGCGAGCCGGCGATGGCCGAAGCCCGTCCGATGATCGTCGGCAAACCACAGGCCACTGCCGTCGGGCCCACGCGCGGCCATACGCTCGGTCATGCGCAGCAGTTCGCCGCGATCAACCGGGGGCGCAACGTCGAGATAGGCGTGAATGCCTGCTATGCCGCACATGGATTGTCCGGTCGCAGTCTAGCGCGCGCCGGTGCCCTGGAACACCACGGCGAAGGTCCTGAGCGCAATCACCATGTCGAGCCACAACGAACAGTGCTTAAGGTAGTACAGGTCGTACTCGAGCTTGGCACGCATTTCGTCGACATCGTGGGCATAACCCTGGTTGATCTGCGCCCAGCCCGTCACACCGGGGCGCACGATGCCACGCAGCGCGAAGTACTCGATGTCCCGCACATAGCGTTTCTCCAGCGAGGCCGCCTCGGGCCGCGGACCGACCCAGCTCATCTCGCCCCGCAGGATGTTGAAGAGCTGTGGCAATTCGTCGAGGCGGCAGCGCCTAAGGTAGTGGCCTACCCGCGTGATCCGCGCATCGGACGAGGTCGTGAAGCTCGGGCCGGCGGCGCCGTGGAACATCGTGCGGAACTTGATCATGCGGAATGGCCGTCCGCGACGGCCAATGCGCAGCTGCACGAAGAATACCGGCCCGGGACTGTCGAGACGCACGAGCAGGCCGACAATCAGCAACACCGGCAACAGAAGCGGCAGGGCGAGCAAGGTAAGACCCAGCTCGACGACCCGGCGAACCACGAGATACTGGCGCGACGGCAAGAGCGCGCCGAACTCGTTGGGAGTCAGCCCGCCAAGGGGCGTACGGCCGGTCAAAGTCTCCACGATGTGGCGCCGGTCGAGCACCGGAATGCCGGCAATGGCGGCGTCCGCCAATGCCTCGATCTGCCCCTCCTCCAGCTCGGCACCCAGATCGGCGACGATGGCGTCGACCCGCAAGCCCTCGCGGCGCACATCGGCGAAGTCGAGCCAGCGGCATGTCGGGAGGGACGGCATTGCCGCAATCGTGCTGCGTGGCATGACCGCGTAGTTGCGGATCAGGTAGCGCGACCTGAGCTGGGCCACCGTCGTTACCCAGAGCAGCGCCAGCAGGCCACTGCCAAAGAGCTGGAAGCGCGAATAGTCGAGGCGCAGCAGCAGCAGGATCGCCGCGATCAGGGCGTAGGTCACGATCGCGACGGGCGCCATGTAGCCGGCATTGCCGCGGAGCCGAGCGCTCGGATAGGCATCGAGCCGGCGGCCGCAATACCAGACAATGGCGTATGCGAGCGCTGTCACGGAGATGGTGATCTCGGCCGCGCCGAACTCCTTGGCGAAGGGCTCGGCGGTTGCATAGATCGGAATCGGCAGCACGACGCAAAAGAGGAAGCCCAGGACGGCGTCGACCCAGGTCTCGATGAAGCGCTGCGGAGCCGACCGCATGAGCGGCACGCCCCCCGATCGAATATCCGCAGCAGGCGCACCAAGGCTAGCCGAGAAAGCTCTGCGCACGCTCACTCCCAAGACGGATTGCGAGCCATTCGCAACGGGCACGCACCCGCTACCGCTCGCAGCCTATCAATTTATTACCATACCCACAGGTATGCCCCCACAGCATACTTGCACCCTCGATGAGCTTATATGAATTAATGCCCGGTGACAAAGAGTTCCGGCGCCCTATCCCTGCGACCGAATGCCTGTGCCCAGCCCATGCCGAGGAAAGCGCTGACGACGAACCCGATGGCCGGCATCTGCAGGCTGAAGTCGACGGTCGAATGCAGGATGGGTATTGCCGCAAGCGCAAAGGCCGCAGTCGACAGATAGCGGTGCCCAAGCCGCCGTCGCAGGGCACCACGCAGGCAGATGATCCAGGGCAGCAGGACGACGGCAAACGCCAGCATGGCCCCCAACACTCCCAGTTCCACCATGACCTCGATGGGCGTCGAATGGGCGAGGTCGTTGGGCTGCAGGATAGTGGCCGGCTGCAGGATCATGTAGGCGTCGGCAAAGCCGCCCAGCCCCCAGCCAAGCCAGGGAGACAGGGCAATGGCCTTGAAACTGGTCTGCCAGATGCGGATACGGGCCCAGGGATCGGCTGAATCGGCAAACTTGTTGATCAACGCGCCGCCCGCGATCACGCCGACCACGACACAAACCGCCAGACCGATGAAGAATATGCGGCCGAGGTCGGGTCTCGATTTCCAGCGGCCCCGCATCATCAGAATGCCAAAGACCAGGACACCGATCACGGTCGCGGCAAATCCGGCGCGCGAAGCTGAGAACAGCAGCCCTCCCAGCAGCAGCAGCAATGCGGCGAGTTGGGCGATCCGCTTGCCTGTCAGCCAGTTGATGAAGTGCGTATCTTCCTCCTCGTTGTGGCCATAAGGCGTATCGGCCTGCTTCTTGTCGCGGCTGAAAAGAAGGGCGATTACGGCCACGATCGCCATGCCGGCATAACAGGCGAACGAGTTGGAGTTCACGAAGGTGCCGCTCATCAGGCAGCGCTGGGTTTCGGCATATTCGAACTGGATCTTGAGATAGGTGCCGACATAGCAGGCATTGGTCGACACCTGCATGGCGAGGCCATAGGCCACGACCAGGACGCCGCTCAAGACCATCCCGACGAGGAGCCACCGCGCATTGTCGCGGTCGCGGCAGATTGCGCGCGCCATCAGGAAAATCAGAGCGCAGGCGATGGAGCGCAGCAGCGAGTTGCGCGCGAGGTCGGCCGCGACGGCGGGGATTGGCGCATGGGCTTCGCCCAGAATCTCCTTGGCGCGCGCAAACAGCCAGGCATCGCCCGCCAGGGGTGCCAGGGTGGACATCTGCCAGAGCGCAAAAGCCAGGAAGGCCGCGAAGCAGAGGATCAGCGCCAGAAGCGGCTTGCCCTCGGCAGGGGCAATCGACATCCCCCTCCGGCTTCCAATCCCGAAGGCGACCGGGATCGCCATCAAGCCGAAGGCGACGCTAAGCGGTGCCCATGCCCAATCGCGATTGGCCCCCATCGGTACCGCGGCAAGCATGAGGATCAGGAAGAACAGCCCAACCGCCGTCGCATCGACGGTCCTGCGCAGATACCACGGCCAGCGGCGATCAGGGATCACGCCCGGCTCGATGCCCTCTTCCTCCCATTGAGCCATTTGCCAGCGGCTGTTCATTTCTTCTTCTCCGCAAGCAGACGCGTCAGCTCGTCCTGCGCACCCGGTTCGTCGCGCACGAAATAACGCACGAAAAGTTCGTCCACCGGCGTCCGGATGGCATCGGCGAACCAGCGTTTGTCCGGACTGAGCTGCCAGGTCCGGACAACATAGAGGCCCACCTGCTCGCGCTGCTGCGGCGTGAGAACCCGCCAGTTGTCCAGAATGAGGTGCAAGCGTGCCTTCCAGATCGGCAGCATCATCGGCGAGGTATCGATCGACATCAAAAGCGGCGCGACGGATCGCTGCGATGGCCCTTCGAGGGCCAGCCGAACGACAGCCAGCCTGAGCCACTGCACGCCTCGACCGGGATCATTACCCAACCCAAAGTTGAGGTCGGCTTCGGCGCGCTTCAGCCATTCTGTGCGCTGCATCGGTGTCCGTTCGAACGTCGGCACGAGGGCCGCGGCGGTCAGGAGTTCCGATCGTTGCATATGCCGGGTCGCCGTGGGGTCGAACCCGATGGCGCGGTCCAGGGACTCGATGGCGAGCCGCACGTCGCCAAGGTCGACCTTGTAGTCCAGCCGCAGGTGGGTAACGACGACGTCCGCCTGTTGGGCTTGCCATGCTCCCTTGGAGACAGGCCAGGTGACCCAAACCAGGATCACACCGCCAACGCCTAAAAGAGCGCGCAGCAGCCATTCTAGGATGTTCAAGAGATGCCGTTCCCCTTGGGCCCTGGCGGCCGACCGTTTCCGCCACTCAACCGCTGCGCGCGAATGATGTCAAAGGTCTTGCTGTGCCGGTACCTGCTCACTTGCAGGTCTTGGCAGCAGCGTACGCACCTGCACGTCGACTGCTGTTGTGACAATGACATCCGGCGAACCTGTAAAGGTGCCTTTGATAGGCATCGCCTGCTCGGGATCTCGCCCAACCCCGACCCGGATCAGCCGCTCGCTGCCGATGATGCCATTGGTCGGATCGAATTCCACCCAACCGGCGCCCGGCAGGTAGGCCTCCAGCCAGGCGTGCGGATGGGCATGAGCCACGTCCTCGCCTGGTGCCGCATCGAGCGCCGGATCGTAGAGATAGCCGGTAATGAAACGCGCAGCGATGCCCAGCGATCGCACCCCTTCCATCATCAACAGCGCATAGTCTCGGCACGTGCCGCCTCCGCTTTGCAGCGTCGTCGCCGGCGGCTGCGTACCGATCTCGAAACGCATGGCGTACTTCAGCGTCTCCTGGATGCCCTTGCAGAGCCGCGTCAGCGTCGCAAACGTATCGGTACCACCTTCGCCTTCCAGAAATTGCTTGGTCCAGGTCGAAACCTCTGCGTTGGGATCAGGATAGTGACGCTCGACATAGCGCAAAAGGTCGGGCGCTTCCTCGGCAAGATAGGAGAACGGCAGAGTGCGCGCATACTCCTCTATCGGCGACAGTTCCGGCGGGGCCGCGAAATGCTCCAGCTGGATGGAGCTGGTCAACTCCAACGCCTGCGTCGAGCCCTCGAACGAGGCGATGGCGATCGAATTGCCGAACGGATCGTGAATCCAGCGGACCTGAGCCACTGGCTGTATGGCAAGGCCCGTTTGCAACAGGCGAAGGTCATGACTGTCGCGCGGCCGGAACATCAACCGATGATCTCCGAGCGTTACGGGTTCCGAGTACTCATAGCGAGTGCGATGGACGATCTCGAGCTTGCGCATGCCTGATCTTGATGCCTGATTTCGTGTGTCCGTGCAGGCGCACTGAGGACGGCTGCTATCCGAGAGTCAACGGTCCCGGCGATGATTGATACCTCGTTTTCGGTTCCTGGGAATCGCCGTTGCGCCGACGGCCCGCCGGTACCGGACATTCGCTTGTGAGGCTACCGGGAAAACGGTCTAATCCGCCGCGATGTCGGAAGCCCCCAACGCACAGCACGATACCTCGCCCGCCATTCCACAAACCGAGTATTCGAGCGGGGCACCGAGCTGGCCGAACCGCTACATATGGCCGGTCCTGCTGCGCATACTGGATACCAACAAGGTATCGGCCCGGCGGGTCTTCGAGATCGGGTCGGGCAACGGCGCCACGGCCAATCTTCTCGCTAGCCGTGGTTACGACGTGACGGCCATCGAGCCGTCGCGCGAAGGCGTAGACGTCGCGAGGCAGAACTTCTCCAGCCCAGCCTTTCATCTCGGCACGGGATATGACGATCTGGCTGGCATCTACGGCACCTTCCCCATCGTCATCAGCCTGGAGGTCATCGAGCACTGCTATTCGCCCAAGACCTTCCTGGAGAGAACCTACGACCTGCTGGAGCCCGGCGGCCTGGGCATCATCTCGACGCCGTTCCACAGCTACCTGAAAAACCTGGCGCTCTCGCTCGCCAACAAATGGGACACCCATCACGATCCGCTTTGGGAAGGTGGGCACATCAAGTTCTATTCCGAGAAGACCCTGGCAAGGGCACTCGGGCAAGCCGGCTTCACGCAGGTAACTTTCGAGCGCGCCGGCCGCATGCCGATTCTCGCCAAGAGCATGCTTGCCGTCTTCCGCCGGCCGTAGGGCCTGCTCAGGCGAAGGGATAAGGCCCCGGGAAAGTGCCGATCGGCACGAAGTGCGTCACCAGACCCGTTCCCTCCTTCCAGCGATGCAGCAGGAAGGCCGGCGGCATTGGAGTCGGCGACACTCTGGTAGAGTTCGCCTTTCGGGGGACATGCGGATCTGAAAGCTGGGCGATCAGCATCTATGCCGTCTTGCGGTCGAACCGCTCCAACCCCTGCCGCCCTTTCGGCGTGATCGCATAGACGCCCCGCTCTACCCTTTCGAACCAGCCATAGACGTCGCTTTGCAAGATACTTGCCACGTTCGGCACATCGGCCGCTGCGCGCATGGCGGCGAGTTTCATGGGCCCGTTGAGGGCCAGCAGCTCGGCGCAGCGCAGCGCCTGCTGGCGATAGGCCGTCATCAGCGGCGCCCGCATCGCTTGACCGCCAAGGTTGGGATCGCCGACACGGCGCGCATGCTCGCCCAGCATCCGTCCGACCTTGCGCTTGTTCTTTCGCGGCAGATAGGGTGCCGGGTCGATTACCACGTCGGCCTTGTCGCCCCCGACCACGATCAGTCCCAAGCCCAGACGACGGCAGAGCTTCTTGACGTTCTTCATCTGCTTAGGCCATTGGCCAACAGCGAGATAGACGAGATCGGTGAGCGCCAGGCGGTCGACGCCTTGCAGGACCAGCCCCAGCCCGAAAGCCCGTTTCAATTCGACCACGACGGGCGGTTCCGCACCGCGCACTGCGACGACATCGCAGCCCCGCACCTCGCCCTTGACGACGTAACCCTGTCCTTCCAGCAGCGCCTTCACCGGCGCATAGAGATCACTCTCCAACGACATAGCTTCATACCGTAACATGCCGCCCGAAACGCTTCGGGGGAAAACTGTATGACCGAGTTGCTGGACCAGGGTGCTGCCGCCATTGCCGACGCGGTGCGTGCGGGCAAGACCAAGGCACGCGATATCGCCGAGATGGCGATCGCGCGCGTGGAGGCGAAGAACGCGCAGCTCACCGCCATTGTCGACTTCGACCCGGCTGAAGCGCGCGCATCGGCGGATGCCGTCGATGCCAGACGTAAACAAGGCTTCGACGGCCCAATCCTCGGAGTGCCCTATACGGTGAAGGACACGACCTGGGTGCAGGGGCGTCGCGTCACCAACGGCTCGCTGCTCCACAAGGATTTCAAGCCGCCGCGCGACGCCGTCGCCGTCGAACGCCTGAAGAATGCCGGCGGGATTTTCCTCGGCATGACCAACACCCCCGAGATGGCCGCCAAGGGGCACACGGAAAACAAGGTCTATGGCCCCTCGCGCCATCCAATGAACCCGGCGCTGACGCCGGGCGGCTCGTCCGGTGGCGCCGCGGCAGCCCTGGCAGCCGGATTTTCGCCGATTGCCCTTGGCACCGACGGCGGCGGTTCCGGCCGCCGGCCAGCCTCGCACTGCGGCGTCGTGGGCCTCAAGACGTCGGCTGGCGCCATCCCCTCGCCGTTCGGCTTCGGGGGCGCCTACGGGCCTCTCTACGGCGTAACGGCGCCCATGGGCCGCTCGGTTGCCGATGCCCGCGTGGCGTTCGAGGTGATGGCCGGCCCCGACCGGCGCGATCCGCACTCCGTCGCCCTGCTCGACATACCGCCGCCCTCTCAACCGCGCATCGCGGTGAGCCCACGCCTCGGCCTCAACGTCGCGGTCGACCCCGATGTCATGGCGGCCTTCGAGGCAGCCATCGGCAAGCTGCGCGCAGCAGGCTGGCGCATCGAGGAAGCCGACGTCGCGTGGCCCGAGAGTACGAGCGAGGCGGCTTTCTCAGCCGTGAACGCCGCGGCCTCGGCGTTGCTCTATGGCGAACAGCATGCGGCGGACAAGAACCTGTTCGGCGACAATGTCTCGGGCCTGATCGAGCGCGGCCGTGACGTGCCCGGTACCGATGTCGTGTCGGCCTTCCGCCTCGCCGATGCCTGCGCGCGTTCGGTCGCCCAGTTCTTCACCGAGTATGATTATCTCCTGACTCCGACCACGGCCTGCGTGTCGTGGCCCGTCGAACAGGTCTATCCCAAGGTGATCGAGAACAAGCAGGCAGGTCCGCGCGGCCATGCTGCCTTCACGCCGCTGTTTAATCTCGCCCTGGTGCCGGGCATTTCGGTTCCCTGCGGCACCGGCCGCGACGGCTTGCCCGTAGGCCTGCAAATCGTAGCGCCGCGCCTGCATGACCGGCCCCTGCTCGCCATGGCCCAACGGGCAGAAATGGCCTTCCGTTGACCGGCATTCCAACGGAGATCCTGATCGTCGTAGGCGTGGCGGCCGTCGTCGCCATCGGCATCAAGCTCTATCGAGCCAGGAACACCGCCCGGCGCGAAGTACCACATGTCCACGACGCGCTCATGAAACGCGCCGAGGCCCATGCGGCAGCAAGTCCTTTCCTTCGCAAGGTCTGCCAGGAGTACAAGGCCAACGGGCACATCTCCAACCGGCAAGCCGAAGCCGTCGCCAAGGCGGTTGCACGCATAGAGCAGCGCGCTCGAACTTGAACGGCCCACCGGCTTGACCGATAGTCGATCGACAACATGAAGGCGTGACGTATTCTCATGGCGCAGACGACCAAAGGCCCAGATCTCCCGCTCTGGAAGAAGGTCCTGTTCAGCCTGATCCTGGTCGTCGGCTTTCCGGTCGCCGTCATCCTGGCAATCGAAGGTGCCGGATACGCCATCCTGCATTTCAAGCATGGCGTTCCCGGGAAATCCTACGGCCTCTGGACGTATGACGAAGAGCTCGGCGCGATCCATGCCAGCAACGCCTACAACTCGAATTCGCAGACCAACAGTCTTGGCTTCCGCAACAAGGAAGACGTGATCGAACCCAAGCCGCCCGGTGCCTATCGGGTGATCGCCTACGGTGGCTCGACGACCTTCTGCTACAATCTCGAGACGGACCGCGCCTGGCCCCTGCGCCTGCAAGAGAATCTCCGTGCGCGGACGAATCCGAAGTCGCAGGTCCTGAATGCCGGCGCCATCATGTGGTCGATCGGCCAGGAGGTCGCCCGCGCCAAGCGGGACCTGCCGCGCCTCAAGCCGGACATCGTGATCATCTATTCCGGCATCAACGAACAAGCCAACGAAGAGCTGTTGCGGGCCGAAGGCATCAGCCTCGAACGCGCCCTCGCCGAGGGCAAGCACGGCCTCTTCTCCAAGCACCTCGATCAGGGACGATGGCTGAAGCGCAATTCGACCATCGTGCGCTTCCTCGAATATACGGGCGCCGCCGATTGGTTCTTTTCCGGCGGCCATACCGATACTCACGGCGCGACCGCACCGCCTCCTGTCGATCCCGGCATCAACCCGGTCGTCGCCGAGAACTTCGACCGCACGCTACGCGAGTTTATCGAACTGATCCGGAAGAACGGCGCCAAGCCGGTCTATGTCATCGTCGGCGGCCTGCCGGAGGTGGGACGCAACACGCAGCTCCTGCGCTACTCGCGTCAGGGGGCCGAGGTCGCACGCCAGATGGGCGTGCTGGTGATCGATTCCAACGACGTCATTGCCGCCTACAAGGGCAACAAGCACGACCTGTTCTCCGACAGCGGCGTGCACTGGTCCGATCTCGGCGCCGGCCTGCTCGCCGACTTCATCGACGAGAAGGCGTTGAGGTCGATGGCGCCTTAGAGCGACCTGCTGGCAAATTGCCAGCACTGATGCACGAAGCATTTGTGCGCCTAAGAGTCGATGACATCCGAGCGGAATACGCTCTAGTGTCACGCCGTGCCCCGCTCCCGTGAAAAACTTTCGGCCGTCTCGGCCCGCCGCATCGCCCTTGCCGCACAAGGGTTCAATACGCCCCGGCCGGATGGCGCCGCCAATCTCGGCCATGTGAAACGCGCCATCGACCGGCTGGGTCTGCTGCAGATCGATTCGGTGAACGTGCTGACGCGCGCACACTACCTGCCTCTGTTCTCGCGGCTGGGGAACTACGACAGCGCCCATCTCGATGGTCTCGCCTGGGGACGCAAGAGCCGGCGCGGCCTGTTCGAATTCTGGGCGCACGAGGCATCGCTGCTGCCGCTCGCCTCGCAGCCCTTGTTGCGGTGGCGCATGGCCCGCGCCGCCGCAGGGACCGGCAAGGGCTGGTTGCCCAAATTCTACCGTGACAAGAGCGCCTACATCGAAGAGGTGCGCCGCGAACTCGAGCGGCAAGGACCGCTGGCGGCATCCGATCTCGGCAACGGCGGCGAACGCCGTGGTCCCTGGTGGGGCTGGAACGACGGCAAGCTTGCGCTCGAATGGCTGTTCTTCGCCGGCATCGTCACGACCGCCACGAGGCGCGGCACCTTCGAGCGGGTCTACGACCTCACCGAGCGCGTGCTGCCGCCTCATGTGCAGGCCCTGCCGACGCCCTCGCCGGAAGAGGCGCAGCGCGAGCTGTTGCGAATCTCCGCCCGCGCGATGGGCGTGGCGACCGAATACGACCTGCGCGACTATTTCCGGCTGCCCGTCGCCGATACCAAGGCGCGGCTGGCCGAACTGGTCGAGGCTGGCGATCTGCTGCCCGTATCGGTCGAAGGATGGAAGCAGACCGCCTATCTCGATCCGCAGGCGCGGCAGCCACGCAACGTCGAGGCGCGCGCCCTGCTGGCCCCTTTCGATCCGCTGGTCTGGGAGCGCGACCGTACGGAGCGCATCTTCGATTTCTTCTACCGCATCGAGATCTACACGCCCGTCGCCAAGCGCAAACACGGCTACTACGTGCTGCCCTTCCTGCTGGGCGACCGGCTGGTCGGCCGTGTCGATCTCAAGGCCGACCGGGCCAATTCGAAGCTCCTGGTCCCCGCGGCCCATCTCGAATCGGGCATCGAGGCCAAGGCGGTTGCGGAGCCGTTGCGCGATGAGCTGAGGCTGATGGCCGATTGGCTCGGCCTGGAAGGCCTCGTTTTGCCCCGCACCGGCGCTCTGGGCCGGGCATGGAGCGGCAAACGCCAGAGATAGCGGCAAAATAGCGCCTCCCTGCGAAACACAGCCCTTGGCTTCCGGCTCCAGCCCCGGCAAATGACTCGGTCTGCAGAATACCTTTTGCCCGAAGGAAGCCTGATCATGGGTGTCTATCGTTCGTCCAAGACCACCAGCGGCCAGCATGCGGCCGGCGCCCGCGCCCTGTGGCGTGCCACCGGCATGACCGATGCGGATTTCGAGAAGCCCATCATCGCGGTCGTCAATTCCTTCGTGGAGTTCGTCCCCGGCCACGTCCATCTAAAGGATCTCGGCCAGATGGTCGCGCGCGAGATCGAGCGGGCGGGCGGCGTCGCCAAGGAATTCAACACCATCGCCGTCGATGACGGCATCGCGATGGGCCACGAGGGGATGCTCTATTCCCTGCCCTCGCGCGACCTGATCGCCGATTCCATCGAGTACATGGTGAACGCCCATTGCGCCGACGCGATGGTCTGCATCTCCAATTGCGACAAGATCACCCCCGGCATGCTGATGGCGGCGATGCGCCTCAACGTGCCGGCGATCTTCGTGTCGGGCGGACCGATGGAGGCCGGCAAGGTCAATTGGAAGGGCCAGGATATCAAGGTCGACCTGATCGACGCCATGCTGACGGCCTACAAGCCGGGCGTGGCGAAGGAAGACGTCGAGGTCTACGAACGCTCGGCCTGCCCGACCTGCGGCTCCTGCTCAGGCATGTTCACCGCCAATTCGATGAATTGCCTCACCGAAGCGCTTGGCCTGTCGCTGCCGGGCAACGGCACCGTCCTCGCCACCCATGCCGACCGCCGCGAGCTCTTCCTCGAGGCCGGCCGCCGTATCGTCGAGCTGACCAAGCAGCATTATGGCAAGGACGATGATTCGGTGCTGCCGCGTTCGATCGCCAACTTCAAGGCGTTCGAGAACGCCATGCGGCTCGACATCGCCATGGGCGGGTCGACCAACACCGTACTGCATCTGCTGGCCGCCGCCTTCGAGGGCGAGATCCCCTTCACCATGAAGGACATCGACCGGCTCTCGCGCGTAACGCCGCATCTGTCCAAGCTCGCCCCCTCCTCGCAGCTCTGGCACATCGAGGACGTGCATCGCGCCGGCGGCGTCATGGCGCTGCTCGGCATCCTCGACGGCAAGGGCATGATCCATCGCGATGTCGCGACAGTCCATTCCGCGACCATGGGCGACGCGCTGAAGCGTTGGGACGTCGGCAACGGCGCCGACGAAGGCGTAAAGACCTTCTATCGTGCCGCCCCCGGCGGCGTGCGCACCACGCAGGCCTTCTCGCAGAACAAGCGTTATCCCGAACTCGATCTCGACCGGGCCAACGGCTGCATCCGCGATTTCGAGCACGCCTACAGCCAGGACGGTGGCCTCGCCGTGCTCTACGGCAACCTGGCGACCGACGGCTGCATCGTGAAGACTGCCGGCATCGATCCGAGCGTGCTCAAGTTCAAGGGCAAGGCGATCGTGTTCGATAGCGAGAACGACGCCACCGCGGCCATCCATGCCGGCAAGGTCGCCGCCGGGCACGTCGTGGTGATCCGCTACGAAGGCCCCAAGGGCGGGCCGGGCATGCAGGAGATGCTGGCGGCGACCAGCGCCATCAAGGCGCGCGGGCTTGGAGCGCAATGTGCGCTGATCACCGACGGCCGCTTCTCCGGCGGGTCGTCGGGCCTGTCGATCGGCCATATGTCGCCGGAAGCAGCATCGGGCGGCACGATCGGTCTGGTTCAGGATGGCGACCCGATCGAGATCGACGTCCCGTCCCGCTCCATCGCGCTGGCCGTTCCGGAGGCTGAGATCGAAGCCCGGCGGGCAGCGATGAAGGCCAAAGGCCGCGAGGCGTGGAAGCCCAAGCGCGACCGCAAGGTATCGGCGGCGCTGCGCGCCTATGCAGCCTTGGCAACATCGGCTGCGCATGGCGCGGTGCGCGATGTCGACCAGGTCGGAGGTTGAGATGAACGATCTCGTCCTCAAGGGCGGTCGCGTGGTCGATCCCTCGCAGGGGATCGACAAGGTGACGGACATCGCCTTCGCAGGCGGCAAGGTTGCCGCGATCGGCGACGGCCTTACCGGCAAGGACACCCGCAACGTCGCGGGCAAGATCGTCTCGCCTGGCCTGATCGACCTGCACACGCACGTCTATTGGGGCGGGACTTCGCTCGGCGTCGAAGCCGAGCTGGTGGCGCGCTCCGGCGGCGTCACGACCTTCATCGATGCCGGCAGCGCCGGCCCCGGCAACTTCCACGGCTTCCGTAAGCACGTGATCGAGACGTCGCCGGTCCGCATCCTGCCGTTCCTCAACGTCTCCTTCCCCGGCATCTTCGCCTTTTCCAAGACGGTGATGGTTGGCGAGAGCGCCGACATGCGCTTGCTCGATGCCCGCGAAGCGGTGCGGGTGGCGCGCGAGCACAAAGATCTGGTGCTGGGCGTGAAGGTGCGCGTCGGCAAGTCGGCCAGCGGCGATTCCGGCATCATGCCGCTCGACATCGCCCTAGACGTTGCCGAGGAAGTCGGCTTGCCGCTGATGGCCCATCTCGATGCGCCACCGCCGTCGCGGCACGAGGTGGTGAGCCGCCTCAGGCCGGGCGATATCCTGACCCATTGCTTCCGCCCCTTTCCCAACGCACCCGTCCGCCCTGACGGCAAGGTACGCGACGAAATCTTGGCGGCGCGCCAGCGTGGCGTGATCTTCGACATCGGCCATGGCGGTGGTTCGTTTGGCTTCGGCACGACACGCAAGATGCTGGCGGCCGGCTTCCTCCCCGACGTCATTTCCTCCGACGTGCATGTGATCTCGATCGAAGGTCCGGCCTTCGACCTGCTGACCACGATGTCGAAGTTCCTCTGCCTCGGCGTCGACCTGCCGACGGTCATCAAGCTCGCCACCGTGAATGCCGCCAAGGCCATCAACCGTCCGGAGCTCGGCACCCTCAAGGTCGGCAGCGTGGGCGAAGCCACGGTGATCGATGTTGCCGCCGGCAAGTTCGACTATGCCGATTCGATTGGCGAGCGCCTGGAAGGAGACAAGCGCCTGCTTTCGGCCGGTGTCGTCCTGGCCGGCAAGTGGTGGCACCCTCTTTAGGCTCCGACGAATGGGAATTAGTGACTGGAAATCAGACGCTTA
Organism: Pseudomonadota bacterium; assembly: GCA_020160995.1. Classification (GTDB taxonomy): domain Bacteria; phylum Pseudomonadota; class Alphaproteobacteria; order Reyranellales; family Reyranellaceae; genus Reyranella. The sequence continues at coordinate 20,021 of JAIUOY010000021.1, forward strand.
AGGAGATCTGATCTTTCTGAGCATTTTTCTGCAACTTCCACAGGGGCGCCCTCGTTGATGTGACGTGACTGGATAAGTATGCGTCGCCTCTGCCCCCGCTTCGGCGGCGCCTTTCTCCCCTATCTAGTCGCAAAGCCCGTCCTCGAGAGACCTCGGGGGCGGGCTGCTTGTTTGTGGAGCCCTCTTGTCGCCAACTGACTCAGGCGGCGGCCTGCAACCAGGCAACGGCGAACAGATGTTCTGGATCGGTCCAAGTCTTCGCAATGGCAAAGCCGCCGCTTTGGGCCAGAGCAGCAATCCCGGCATCGTCGTACTTATACGAATACTCCGTATGAACTCGCTCTCCTGTGGCGAAGAAGAAGCAGCGTCCCGCTACGGTCACTGTCTGCGAACGCAGGCTGCGAACGTAGATTTCGATACGGCCTTCAGCCGTATTGTAGAAAGCCTCGTGAGCGAAGGCCGCGAGATCGAAGTTGGCGTCGAGTTCGCGATTCATCCGCCGCAAGAGATTGAGTGTGAACTGGGCGGTCACGCCGGCCGAATCATTGTAGGCATCGTGCAATATCTGCGGATCCTTCTTGAGGTCCACCCCTAGGATCAATGCACCATCGTTGCGCAACAGCCGGCGGGCGCGACGCAGGAAAGCCGCCGCCTCCTCGGGCGTGAGGTTGCCGATGGTCGACCCGGGAAAGAAGCCGATGCGTCGCGCGCCGTTGATGAAAGCCGGCAAGCCATCGAGCGCCATATAGTCGGCACACACCGGCTCGACACGCAGCCCGGGATAATCGCGGCGCAACCGAGCGGCCGTCTCGTCCAAATGCTCGCGCGAGATATCGATGGGCACGTAGGCATCGAGATCGGACATTGCGTCCAGCAGCAGACGCGACTTCACGCTGGAGCCGCTCCCGAACTCGACCAACACGCAATCCGGCCCGGCACGCTGTGCGATCTCGGCGGCGCATCGGCCGAGAATCGCGGTCTCGGTTCTCGTCGGATAGTACTCGGGCAACTCGCAGATCTCGTC
>JAIUOY010000231.1:0-22493 GCA_020160995.1 Pseudomonadota bacterium
CGCAGCGCCACGAAGGTGCCGACCGCGCCGCCGACGATCAGGCCGGCGAGGATCAGCCAGGGCGAGACGACGCCCGGCGACAGCACGGTGACGCCGATGGCGATGACCATGCCGACGATGCCGTAGAGGTTGCCGCCGCGCGACGTGGTGGGCGAGCTGAGCCCGCGCAGCGCCATGATGAAGCAGATGGCGGCGATCAGATAGCCGTAGGCGGCCAGTTCCTGGGTAAACATTCCTGGTTTCTCCGCCCGCCTACTTCTTGACCGGCTGTTTCTTCTTGAACATCGACAGCATGCGGTGCGTGACGATGAAGCCGCCGAAGATGTTCACCGCGGTCAGCGCCACGGCGATGAAGCCGAAGACCTGCGCCGCGCCCAGGCCCTTGAGACCGGCGGCCAGCAACGCGCCGACGATGATCACCGAGGAGACGGCATTGGTGACGGCCATCAGCGGCGAATGCAGCGCCGGCGTCACCCGCCACACCACGTAGTAGCCCACGAAGCAGGCCAGCGCGAAGATGGTCAGCAGCGCCACGAACGGCATGTGGCCGTCGGGGATCGCAGCCGGCGCCGCCGCCGCCGCGTCGGTGATCTGCTGCGCCACGGCCTTGAGCTGCGTGGCCAGGTCCTGCGCCTGGGTCGCGAGCTTGGAGGCTTCGCCTGCGATCTTGTCGTCCATCGGGGGCGCTCTCTTTCTCGTTCTGGCTTTCTAGTTCTGGTCCGGGCTCGGGCTCTGGACCAGCGAGGGATGCACGATCTGGCCGTCGCGCGTGACCAGCGTGCCCTTCACGACCTCGTCTTCGAGGTTGATCGTGAGCGCCTTGGTCTCCTTGTCGACCATCGGCGTGATGAAGTTCAGCAGGTTGCGCGAGAACAGCGAGGAGGCATCGGTCGCCAGCTCGCCCGGCAGGTTGGCCGGTCCCACGATCTTCACGCCGTACTTCTCGACGACCCTGCCATATTCGGAGAGCGGGCAGTTGCCACCTTGTTCGACGGCCATGTCGACGATCACCGAGCCCGGCTTCATGGTCTTCACCATGTCCTCGCTCACCAGCACCGGCGCCTTGCGGCCGGGAATGAGCGCAGTGGTGATCACGATGTCCTGCAGCTTGATATGGTCGGCCACGAGGGCGGCCTGCTTGGCGCGATACTCCGCGCTCATCTCCTTGGCGTAGCCGCCCGCGGTCTCCGCGGCCTTGAATTCCTCGTCCTCGACGGCCACGAACTTGGCGCCGAGCGACTGGACCTGTTCCTTGGTCGCAGGCCGCACGTCGGTCGCGGTCACGACCGAACCGAGGCGGCGCGCGGTGGCGATGGCCTGCAGGCCCGCAACGCCCACGCCCATGATGAAGGTGCGCGACGGCGCCAGGGTGCCGCCGGGCGTCATCATCTGCGGGAAGATGCGGCCGTAATTGTTGGCCGCCAGCAGCACCGCTTTATATCCCGCAAGGTTGGCCTGCGAGGACAGGATATCCATCGACTGGGCGCGCGTAATGCGCGGGATCAGTTCCAGAGCGAACGAGGTCACGCCCCGGGAGGCCAGTGCCTGCACGAGGTCCTTGTTGACGAGCGCGCCGAGCGGCGACATCAGCGTCTGGCCCTGACGCAGCAGCGCAAGCTCGTCCGTGCCCTCTGCCGCCGACATCGGCCGCTGGATCTTGAACACGATGTCGCCCGCGGCGAAGGCTGCGGCGGCATCCGGCACGATCGTTGCACCGGCATCGGCGTAGGCCTGGTCGGTATAGGCTGCCGCGGTGCCGGCGCCGGCCTCTATGGTGATCTCCGCGCCCAGCGCTTTCAGCTTCTTGACGGTTTCCGGAGTGGCGGCCACGCGGGTTTCGTGCGGCCGGCGTTCTTTGACGATGGAGATCTTCATAAGTTGTTCAGATCGCTCGGCATGATCGGTTGGCAGATCGGATGAAACGCGAAAAGACGCATCTTGCCGGGCACCATGCACAGCGTTCCGATCTTTGCCAAGCCGGTTTTTCGCCGCGCGATCAGTGACGGTTTAACAGCGGTGAACGGCGCGTCATACTCCAGCATGGCCCCTGCTCATCCGACATCCACACGACCTGCCATCCTCACCGGTTTCCATTTCACCAAGACGACGCTCGGCGCCTTCTCCGAGGGCTACGACATCGTCGGCCACATGGACAAGCCCGACATCGCGCTGATCCCGCCCGGCGTCGCCGATCGCGTGCAGGCGCTGGTGACGACGGGCAGCGTCGGCGCCACCGACAAGCTGATGGCGGCGTTTCCGCGGCTGTCGCTGATCTGCTGCTACGGCACCGGCTACGAGCGCATGGACCTCGAAGCGGCACGCCGCCGCAACATCATGATCACGCACGGCGCCGACGCGAACGCGCCCGACGTCGCGGAGATGGCGGTGGGCCTCGTGCTCGCCTCGCATCGCCGCATCGTGCGCGCCGACAAGATGATCCGCCGCGGCGAGTGGACCAAGCGCATCCCCAACCGCTTCGGCGCCATCTCCGGCCTCACCGGCGCGAAGTTCGGCATCCTGGGCCTCGGCGCCATCGGCCTCGAGATCGCGCGGCGCATGAAGGGCTTCGACGTCGAGATCGGCTACTGCAACCGCAACAGGCGCAGCGACGTCGACTTCCCCTACTTCGCCGACGTGATGGAGCTGGCGACGTGGAGCGACATCCTGATGGTGGTGCTGCGCTCCGACGCCTCGAACCGGCACATCATCAACGCCGAGGTGCTGAAGGCGCTGGGCCCGCGCGGCCATCTCGTCAACATCAGCCGCGGCTGGGCGGTCGACGAGAGCGCGCTCGCCCACGCGCTGCGCAACAACATCATCGAAGGCGCGGCGCTCGACGTGTTCGACGAGGAACCCTACGAGGGCACCGAACTGCTCGACATCGACAACCTCGTGATGACCCCGCACTTCGGCGGCGGCACCGAACATGCGCAGCGCCGCATGACCGCGAGCGTCCGCGCCAACCTCGACAACCACTCCGCCGGCAAGCCCGTGGTGACGCCCGTCCCCGAACTGCGCGACTGGGAGAAGTCCGCCGATGCGCCGAAGCCGAAGGCGTAGAGTTTCTGTCGTCCTGAGCGCAGCGAAGGACCTCATGCCGCCGCGACCAGAATGTCCTCGACGCCATGAGACCCTTCGCTTCGCTCAGGGTGACAAACAAAAGAGGCTCAATGCGGACCGAGAAGCCGGTTGGCATCGAAAGAAGCAAGACGCAGAGGGAGACGCCATGATCGACGAAGCACTGGCGAAGAGATTGATCGAGGCCTGTCGAGGCGACGGCGAGTTCAGGCTGGCGGCGCGGCACTGGACGGGGAGCCTGCGTCTGGAGTCGCCTAGCGGCGCCTGCGCGATGGAGGTCGACGACGGCGAGGTCGGCGCGGTCCAGTCGCCGCTCGGCGCCGACGGCCGCATCGTGCTCAAGGCGTCGGAGGAGGTCTGGGCGAAGCTGCTCGCGGCCAAGCCGCCGCGCCTCTTCAACGATCTCGCCGCTCTCCTGGCGCGCCACGAGATGACGCTTGAGGCCGATCCGGTCTGCTACGCGCAGTATTATCCGGCGGTCATGCGCGCCATCGAACTGTTGCGGCCCCCAATGGCAACAGCGAAGAAAGAGGCGCCGCTATCGGTCGCGAAGCCCGCCGGCACCTTCGACAGTCCGGTCGGGCGCTATGTCCATCTCGATATCGAGGGCCAAAGCTACCGCGTCTATTTCGAGGAGGCGGGCGCAGGCATTCCGATGCTGCTGCAGCACACCGCGGGCGCGCACGGCGCGCAGTGGCGGCACCTCTTCGAGTGCCGCGAGATCACCGATCATTTCCGGCTGATCGCCTACGACCTGCCGTTCCACGGCAAGTCGCTGCCGCCGGTCGGGCCGAAATGGTGGGCCGAGGAATATCGCCTGACCGCCTCGTTCGCCCGCGCGCTGCCGGTGACGCTGGCGCAGACGCTCGGCCTCGACCGGCCCGTCTTCATGGGATGTTCGGTGGGCGGCCTGCTGGCGCTCGATCTCGCGCGGCATCATCCCGACGTGTTCAGCGCGGTGATCTCGCTCGAAGGCGCGCTCAAGATCGACGCCGCCATCAGCGACCTCGGCCGGCTGTGGCATCCGCAGGTCGGCAACGAGTACAAGGGCCGGCTGATGAACGGGCTGATGAGCCCGACCTCGCCCGAGGCCTATCGCAAGGAGACCAGCCAGGTCTATGCCTCGGGCTGGCCGCCTTCCTTCCTCGGCGACCTGCACTACTATGTCGACGACTACGACCTTCGACAGGAAGCCTCGAAGATCGACACGAAGCGTACCGCCGTCCACATCCTGAGCGGCGAATACGATGCCAGCGGCACGATGGAACGCGGCCGCGCGGCGCACGAAGCGATCGCCGGCTCGACCTGGGCCGGCATGGACGATGTCGGCCACTTCCCGATGTCGGAGAACCCCGAGGCGTTCTTCACCTATCTCCTGCCGATCCTGAAACAGGTTCGCGACAGGCGGGGTTAGCTCTCTTGTCGTCCTGAACGAAGTGAAGGACCTCATCACCGACCGCAATCGGTGAGGGAACCGGCATGAGATCCTTCGCTGCGCTCAGGATGACAGAATTAAGACTCAGCCGGCCCTCGACAGGGTGAGCGTGCACTGGCTTTCGTCGGGGCCGGGTCCGCCCTTGAAGTCGGAGCGCGATGTCGTCGTGGCGGTGACGCTGTTGCCCTGGATCGTGGCCGAGAAGGAACCGGAGAGCGTCTTCTCGCCGATGCGCGGCCGCCAGGTCACCGAGCCCGACACCTGGTTGCCCGAAAGGGTGACGGTGACCAGCGTGCCGCCACGGCCGGGAAAGGTGTGGGAGGCCTTGCCGTTCACGGGCACGAGCGCGATGGGAACGCCGGTGCCCGGCCACAGGTCGCACTTGAAAATGCCGGTCCAGCGCGCCCCGCCCGCCGGCGCCGTGGCGGCGGCCGTCGCCGTCGAGGGCGCGGGTGCGGCCGGTGCAGGCGCAGGTGTCGGCACAGGTGCCGGCGTCGCCGCCTTGGCCTTGGCGGCCTCCTCGGCAGCCTTCTTCTCGTCCTCGGCCTTCTTCTTCTGATCGGCGTCGTACTTCTGCAGGGCCGCCGACGCCTCGCGCGTCAGCGCCTCGTGCTGCGCGCCGTCGAGGAAGCCGGTGGCCGGCCGGTTCCGCGCCTTCTGCCAGGCCGCGACCATCTCGCGGCTGCGCGGGCCCAGCGCGCCGTCGTTGCCGCGCGTGTCGAAGCCCAGCGACGAGAGCGCGACCTGCACCTTCTGCCGCTCGGGCAGGCCGAGCCGCAGCCCCGCCTCCGCCGCTTCGGCCGCCTTCCGTGCCGCCGCCTCCGCCTCTTCCTTCGCCTTTGCATCGGCCGCCGCTTCGGCCGCCTTCTGGGCCTTCGCCTTCTCCTGCGCTTCGGCCTCGGCGATCTGGCGCGCCGTGGCGTCGGCCTTCTCCTTCTTCTCGGCCGCGGCCTTCTTCTGCGCCTCTTCTTCCGTCCTCAGGCGCTCGGCCTGCGCCCTGGCCAGCGCCTCGTCGGCCAGCCGCTTGGTCTCGGCTTCGGCCGCGGCCTTGCGGCGGGCGTCCTCCTCGGCCTGACGAAGGGCTGCCATCTCGGCTTCGGCCTTGCGTTGCGCGGCCTCCGCTTCGGCCCGCCGCGCCTCGTTCTGCGCCTCCAGCCGTCGCGCCTCGATCTCGGTCTTGAGCCGCGCCAGTTCCTCTTCGGCGGCCTTGCGCGCCGCCTCGGCCTTCACCAGCTCGGCGTCGGCCGCCTGCTTGGCCGCGGCATCCGCCTCGACCTTGCGCTGCGCCTCCTCTTCGAGACGCCGCTTCTCCGCCGCCGCGGCGTCGGCCGCCCGCCGTTCGGCCAGCGCGCGTTCGAGGTCCTCGACCTTGAGGTCCTGCAGCACGACGGTCTGAGGCGCCGCGGCCGGCTCCGGCGTCGACGGCGACAAGGCAAGGTAGCCGCCGCCCGCCGCCAGCAGCAGCACCGCGGCGGCGACGCCGGCATAGAGCGGCGCGCGGCTTTTCGGGGACGGTGCGGGCTGCGACGGAGAAGACGATGGCGGCTGCACCGTGGACGACAGCGCAAGCGCCGCCGCCTGCGATGCGGGCGACGAAGACGCGGGCGACGAGGAAGCGGGTGCGCGCGCGAGCATCGTCGCGTCGGGGTCGATCTGGCGCGACGCCGAGAGCTGCGTGGCGTCCGCCGCGGCCGGCGCGGACATCGCGAGCAGCGCCCGCCAACCCGCGATCGACTGCGGCCGGTCCGACGCGCGCACGGCGAGACCCGCGTCGATGCCCGCGATCAGCCCCGGCGAGAAGCCCTGAGGGGCGAGGCGCGCCAGCGGCTTGTACTCGTCGTCGAGCAGGCGGTCGAAGGCGTTGGGCGGCGGCTCGCCGGTAATCGCGTGATAGAGCGTGGCGGAAAGACCGTAGATGTCGGTCCACGGCCCCTGCTTGGCCGAGGTCATCTGCTCGGTCGCGGCATAGCCCGGCGTGAAGATCGCCGTCATCGCCACCGTCCGTCCGGTCATCGCCGCGCGCGAGGCGCCGAAGTCGATCAGGGTCGGATGGCCCTTGGCGTCGAGCAGGATGTTGGCCGGCTTGATGTCGCGATGCAGGAAGCCCGCATCGTGCACCTGCTCCAGCCCGTCGAGCAGCGTGCGCAGGATGCGGTCGACCTCGGCGCCGTCGAGCGGCGGCCCCGCCTTGATGCGCGCCTCCAGCGTGTCGCCGCGCAGCATCTCCATGACGATGTAGGCGGTGCCGTTGGTCTCGAGGAAGTCGAAGACCCGCACGATGCCCGGCGCATGATGCAGGCTCGCGAGCGTGCGGCCCTCGGCCACGAAGCGGTCGCGGCCCCAGGCGAAATCCTCCGCCACCTTGGTCGAGCGCGGCATCACCGTCGTGCCGCCGGCGCGGTAGGCCAGCAGGGTCGGCAGATATTCCTTGATCGCCACCTCGCGGTGGAGCTGGCCGTCGCTGGCGCGGTAGGTGATGCCGAAGCCGCCCTGGCCCAGCACCGCCAGCACCTCGTGGCGCCCGATGCGGGTGCCCGGCTTCAACGCAACGATATCGGCATCCGACGCATTCTCCGCCCCGTCGGACTTCTGCTCCGCCATGATGCCTGACTGCCCCACCACTCCGTCCCGCAACGCACGCGGGATCCACCGGACAAGGCGATACTCCAGAACCCCGAGCGAGGTCCAGTAGGTCCCGCCTGCGGGTCGGATCTAGTGCTTCGTGTCGCCGACGACGCTCTCGGCCAATGCTTCGAGCAGCTTCTTCTGGGCCGCGGCGCTCGCGGCGACCGACACGCCCGGCAATGCCGAATAGCGCTGCTGGCCGATCTGGGTGAGCCGCAGCCCGGCGCCCGAGCCTTCGATCAAGGCCAGGCTCTTCAGCCGCGCGACGGCTCTGTCGGAAAGCACTTCGTTGGGCGCGAGGCCCAGGGCGACGCGACGCAACGCGACTTCTTCGTGTGGACTGAGCGGTGCATTGAGGCTTCGTGCCATGGCATGTCCCTTCCCGCTCCGTGCCTACCTAGGTCACCTTTGGGCGGTGCTGGCAACGACGTACTTCACAACGACACACATTGGAGCCATGTCCAAAGCAGCAGGCGCCGGCAGCAGTCGGCGCAGGCGAGCGCCAGAGCCGTCATCACCAATGCGCGAGCCGACCTGTCAAAGTGTGTCCCCGGGCAGTTATGCTCGCATGGTTCGTATCAGCCCAGGGAGACAGCGATGCCATCTGAGCGGAACCACGACACTCCAGACAACAATTCGACGAACCCTCCGCCTGCAACGCCGGGACGGCGCGGCCTGCTTCTCGGCGGCACGGCGCTGTCGGCGCTGGCCGTCGCCACGCTCGGTCGGCCGGTGCGGATGGCGCAGGCGCAACAGGCTGCGCCCGCTCCCGGTGCGAGCGGCAAGAAGCCCAACATCCTCGTCATCTTCGGCGACGATATCGGCGTACCGCAGATCAGTGCCTACACGATGGGCCTGATGGGCTACCGCACGCCCAACATCGACCGCATCGCCGCCGAAGGTGCGATCTTCACCGACTCCTACGGCCAGCAGAGCTGCACCGCCGGCCGCGCCTCGTTCATTCTCGGACAGGAGCCGTTCCGCACCGGCCTGCTCACCATCGGCATGCCCGGCGATCCTCACGGCATCCAGGCGTGGATGCCGACCATCGCCGACGTGATGAAGGTGCAGGGCTACGCCACGGGACAATTCGGCAAGAACCATCTCGGCGACCGCGACGAGCATCTGCCGACGGCGCACGGCTTCGACGAGTTCTTCGGCAACCTCTATCACCTCAATGCCGAGGAGGAGCCGGAAGGATATTTCTATCCGAAGGATCCCGAGTTCCGGAAGAAGTACGGGCCGCGCGGCGTGTTGAAGACCTCGGCCGACGGCAAGATCGAGGATACCGGCCCGCTCAACACCAAGCGCATGGAGACGATCGACGAGGAGTTCCTGAAGTCGGCCAAGGATTTCATCGACCGCCAGGTCAAGGCCGACAAGCCGTTCTTCGTCTGGTTCAACTCCACGCGCATGCACGTCTTCACCCATCTCAAGAAGGAATCGCAGGGCAAGACCGGCAAGGGCATCCATGCCGACGGCATGGCCGAGCACGATGCCATGGTGGGCGAACTCCTGAAGCTGCTCGACGATCTCAAGATCGCCGACAACACGATCGTCCTCTACACCACCGACAACGGCGCAGAGATCGCGCTGTGGCCGGACGGCGCCATGACGATGTTCCACGGCGAGAAGGGCACGACCTGGGAAGGTGGATTCCGCATTCCGATGATGGTGCGGTGGCCGGGCGTCGTGAAGCCGGGCACGCAGATCAACGATCCGATCTCCCTGCTCGACTGGTTCCCCACCCTCGCCGCGGCGGCGGGCGAGCCGAACATCAAGGACAAGATGAAGCAGGGCTATGCGGCCGGCGGCAAGACCTTCAAGGTCCATCTCGACGGCTACAACTTCCTCCCCTTCTTCAAGGGCGAGGCCAAGCAGGGACCGCGCGACGCGATCTACTACTTCGACCAGGGCGGCAACCTGAACGCCGTGCGCTGGAACGACTGGAAGGTAAGCTTCGCCGTCGCCTCCGAAGGCAACATCGCGACGGCCACGCGCGAGATCCCGTCGTGGGCGCTGATCACCAACCTGCGCATGGACCCTTACGAGCGCGGCATGAAGGAAGGCGGGGAATCCCTGAAATTCTTCGCGCAGCAGATGTGGCTGCTCGTGCCGATCCAGGGGAAGATCAAGGAGTTCTTCGCCGACTTCGACCAGTACCCCTTCCAGCTCGGCAGTACGCTCAACGCCTCGGGCATCAACTATCACCTGCTGCAGCAACAGCAGGCGCTGAAACGCCTGAAGGATGTCGAGAACATGCGGCCGCGCTGACGGCCCGCGGGCGCAGTCCCGTCAGGACTTCATCGACGCGAGCAGGTCGACATAGGGCTGCTCGCTGGCCCGCAGGAAACCGTGCCGGGGCCGGTCGAGGTCGATCGTCATCCAGAGCGACGCCGCCAGCACCAGGGCAAAGGCAGTGCTCAGGATGAAGAAGCGACGGCGCGCGAGGCCGTTGTCGAAGCCGATCATCCCCATGCCGACCGCGGCGGTGACGACGATGACGATCAGGATCGGCTGCGGCACATGCCGGCGCGCGGCGGACAGGTGCTCGGAGTGGATGTCGATGACGTCGTTGAGCGCCGGCAGCATGAAGTTGGCGAACTCGCGGTCCGTTCCGACGCCGGCCATGCCGCTCCGCCAAAGGCGGTTCTGCATTTCGCCGGCCTTTGCCAGAAGCCGCTGGATGTTCGCCGGGTCGAAGCTCCTCAACAACTCCAGGCGGTCGTTCGCATACTGCCGCAGCTCGGTCTGCACCTCGCCGCGCTGGGGCTCGGGCAGCAGCATGGCCCGCAGCCAGGCCGTGCCGATGGCATTGGTCTCCTTCACGATCAGGTCCTGCCGGTCGATGAAGCGGCTGCCCGCCCCGGCGAAGCTGAAGCCGACGAGGAATGTGACCAGGGCCAGGATGGCGTTGCGGATCATGTCGACGCGACGCTTGTACTCGTCGTCGACCTTCCCGACCCTGAAGCCGAGGCGGTAGCCTACCTCGTGGCAGGCCAGCAGGATCACCAGGAGGAGGCCCGCGACCTCAAAGGGAGACGATGTCAGGGGCTGCACGTCGGGACCGTCGCGATCATGGAAGGCTGGCGATTTCCCAGGGAACAGAAGACCCGCCGCGTTCCTGCCCCATCCGCTCGCTCCGACCGCATCGCACGCCATCCTCGATCCCGCGGGCACGGCGGTCAACTTCTTTGCCGCGCCCTGCAGGTTGCCGCCGGCTTCCGGGCCGGCAACTGGGCGGGCGTTCCGGCGTTGTCATCTCGAATGCTTGCGGGACAGGCGGCCTTGCCTCGCCTGCCCGACGAAAGGTGAGACGCGTGACCGAGTTCCTTCGACAAAGCCGCTTCGTCGGCGCGACCATGCTCCTGATGACCGCTCTCGGCCTGGCGGGCTGCGGCGTCGTTGCAGCCCCGGTGCGCGTCAGCAGCGCTGTGGTGAAGGTCGTGCCGGTGGCCGGCGACGTCGTGGCCGCCCCGCTCGACGTGACTGCCGACGTCATCGACTGACGCAGCGAAGAAAACCGACCCGCACGGCTCCGGGAATCTGCACGCCCCAGGCAAACCGCCTCAATGTCGCCTATTTCCACGGGCCTCGATGGAAAAGCGCTGGAATTCCGCGACCTTCCACGCGCGGATGGTGACGGACGGCCCTTTCCTGGTGTTAAGCAATTTCCTGCCGTCTTCTCCCATCGCCCTCGAACCGGACAAGGCAGGGTTGTGCGAGCGGACGGCACGCAATCGGACTGAAGCTGCTCCGGCGCTCATCGTGCCGACGGCTGCGCTCCGGCGCTCATAAAGACTAGAGGGAAGCGTACATGTCTTCACCACTCGCAGCATCGGCTGTCCTGTTCCAGGACGATTTCTCGGTCAACGGCACCCTCAACGCCGCCAACTGGGACTACAATCACTGGAGCCAGAACAACAACTCGTCCTTCCTCGGCCAGACCCAGATGCGGCAGAACCTGCCCTCTGCCGAAAACGGCATGGCCCGCATCAAGATGGACACCTACACGCCGCCGCCGCCGGACAACCCGAACGCGCAGTCCAATTCCTATTACGGCTCGGAAGCGATCACCACGCAGGCGTGGGACCTGACCGGCGGCGGCCTCGCCTTCGAAGGCAAGTTCCGGTTCGAGGGCACCCAGGGCGGCATGATCGCCGGCTTCTTCAGCTACGAGAAGTTCCCGGTGGGCCAAGGGAACAAGGCACACGACGAAATCGACTTCGAGATCATCACCAGCCAGATGGCGAAGATCTCGACCAACATCTTCAAGCACCAGGAAAGCGGCACGCCGCACTCGATTGCAGTGGATGGCGGCCTGGCGATCGACCATGTCTATCGCTTCGAATGGCTGCCCTCGGTGGTGCGCTGGTTCGTCGACGGCAAGCTGATCCGCGAAGACACCCAGCATGTGCCGACCAAGCCGCAGCAGCTCCACATCAACCTGTGGGGCGCGCCGCAGACCGATCCGCCGAACGGCGGCCCGTGGGGCAAGAACCCGGGCGATCCGGACGGGCCGAACATCACCGATCCGACGCTGCTGCTCGCCAAGACCCCGGCCGAGAACAAGAGCTACTATTTCGACGTCGACTACGTGAAGGTCGAGCGTCTCAGCACGCAGCTCGGCGACGGCGGCCACAACAACATGCTGGGCAGCGCGGCCGCCGAGGCCATCGACGGCGCGGCGGGCGACGACACGATCGATGCCGGCGACGGCAACGACGTGGTCGCGGGCGGCGAAGGCAACGACACGCTGATCGGCGGCAACGGCGACGACACGCTCTACGGCGGCACCGGCGCCAACCTGCTCCGCGGCGGCGCCGGCGCCGACCGCTTCCACACCGCCGACGGTGCGGACACGATCCGCGACACGCTGGCCGACCTGCACGGCGACACGATGGCGGGCCTCGGCGCCAACGACGCCATCGACATCCAGGGCGCGCTGGTCGGACGCGGCGACGTCTCCGTCGCGCCGGGCACGGGCGGCACGGGCGGCGTGGCCGTCAGCAACGTCACCATCGGCGGCACGACCTTCCAGGTCGAAGGCGATCACTCCGGCGGCGACTTCATGACGGTGGCGCGCGGCACCGGCCCCGACGCCCACACGCTGCTGACCTTCCAGAACTTCCTGCCGAGCCTGTCGGAAGGCGCGCGGGTCGACACGGCGAAGATCAACGGCATCGCCAACGAGCCGTTCCTGACCGGCGACGGCACGGTGGGCTTCACGGCGGAGCTGAAGTCCGCCGCGTCGGCCTACGCCAACACGCTGGGCTACTACAAGATCGCCGCCGACGGCACGATCGGCGACGTCAACATCCTGTTCAACAACACGATGAACGTGGCGGCGGGCGCCCGCACCGTCGATCTCGGCACGCCGGCGGATGGCGAGCGCGTGGCCTTCTTCCTGATCCAGAACGGCTTCAGCAAGTTCGGCGCGCTGCCGGACAACCTGTCGTTCCTCAATCCGGGCGTGGGGACGCCGGCCGACATCGACACCGGCAACACGCCGATCCTGCAAAGCGCGACGCTGGGCGTGCTCTCCGGCGCCGCCATCTTCCACTCGCTGTCGACGCTCAATCCGAACGACGCGATCCAGGTCCTCTCCGGCACCTCGGCCGGCGGCAAGGAACTGCTGATCGGCTTCGAGGACCTGCCGAGCGCCACCGGCGACAACGACTTCCAGGACGTCGTCATCAGCATCAAGGTCGACACCAACGACTTCCTGCTCGGCGCCTAGGTCTTCGGCCTCGACCATCGAAGAAGCGCCCGCCCCTCCCACGGGGCGGGCGTTTTTCGTTGCGCCGATTGCCGCGAATTCTTGCGCGTTGCCTCGCGCCTCCAATCCGTTCCATGGTGCGTCTGCCCGACAGTCCCGGCTGCGGCAGAGCACCTGGACCGAGGATGACCAGCCCACACCCTTCTCCCGCAAACAGCGCCGGCACCGACGCGCCTTCCCGCCGCGGGCCGCTGCTGCGCTGGTACGTCTCGTCCGCCACGCTGGGCTTTCCGCAGGCGGCGGGACCCATCGCCTTCTCGCTCGTGGCGCTCGGCCTTACCGGCGATGCAAGAGGCGGCGCCGCCATGATGCTGGCGATGACGCTCGCGCAAGTGGCCGGCGCCATCCCCATCGCAAGGCTCGGCACGACCTTTCCGCTGGCGACGTTCCTCAGGCTGTTGATCGTCGTCCGCACGGTGGCGCTGGCGGCGGTCGCCCTGCTCGCCGCGTACGAAGCGCCCTTCGCCTGGTTGATTGCGTTGGCGGCCGTCGCCGGACTGGTGAACGGCGCGGCCTCCGGCTATCTGCGCGCCATCCTCAACCATCTCGCGTCGGCCTCGCGGATGCCGCGCGCACTGGGCATCGCCGCCACCCTCAACGAGACGACCTTCGTGCTGGCGCCCGTGGTGGCGTCCGGCCTGGGCACGGTCTCGCCGGCCTTCGGCGTGCTGGCGCTGGCGGTGGTGGGCGCGCTGCCGGCGTTGCTGGTACCGGGTGCGGGCTCGAGCCATCTCGACGCCGTGCGCGGTCCCGGCGGCTCGGTCCTGAGCCCGTCCCTCCTGCTCTGGCTCCTGTGTGCCGCCGCGGGCGGCGCCACGGTCGCCGCGATCGAGATCGGCGCCGTGGCACTCGCCTTGAACTTCGGCTACGAGCCGGCGCTCGCGATCCTGTTCACGGTGCCGCTGTGCCTGGCTTCGGTGGCGGGCGGCATCTGGGTCAGCGTGCGCAACCGCATGGCGTCGCGCAGGATCGTGCTGGCGCAACTTGCCGTCATGTCGGCGGGCTCGGCCCTCGTGGCGCTCAACCTCTCCGTCGCGACGACGGTCGCCGGCGCCCTCCTCGTCGGTTCGGTCCTGGCGCCGCTGGCCACCTACTACTCGCTCGTCCTCGACACGCTGGCCCCGCCGCAGCGGCGCGCCGAAGTATTCGCCCTGCTGCGCACCGCCAACGCCTGCGGCGTCATCTTCGCCAGCGCCGTCCTTACCGCCGTCTCCCTGTCCCTGACGCTGATCGTCATCACCGGCCTGATGATCGCCGTCACGCTGGTCGTCGGCGTCGCTTCGCTGCGACGCCGACCTCCCGCCGGGCGCTCAGGCTGAGCGAGGCGCCCGCGTCGCTAGTCGAGCTTCTTGGTCAGGAGCTTGAAGTCCGGATCGAAGGTCAGATCGTACTTCTTGCCTTCCTGGCAGGTCGAATCGTCGACCTCGAACTTGCCGTTCGGATGGGCGGCGCCCTTGTCGTCGTCGAATTCCATCTTGCCGCCGCTGCAGCCGACTTCCTTGAGGGCGGCTTCGAGCTTCGGCCGTTCCGCATCGGTGATCGGCCGATCCTTGGCCAGTGCCGCCGTTGCCGGCAGAACGATCGCGGCAGTCATCAGTGACAGCATGAGTCTCATATGGATCCTCCATTGCGATCAGTATCAACTGAATGGCGGGCCGGCAGTTGCAAGCCGAGCGTCATCCTATCCGCCGATTTCGCAGGGACACGTGCGGTTTCTTGCCGCCGCGGAACGAAAACGCCCGCCCCTTTCGAGGCGGGCGTCCGTCGTGGTTGCCGGTCGGTGTTACTCGTCGCAGCAAGGCATCGCGTCTTCGCAGCACGCGCCGCCGTCACAGCAGGGCTGTGCGGCGTGCGCGGCCGTTCCGAACGCGAACAGCAGGACGAGCGTCGACAGAAGTGTACGCAACATTTCGTTCTCCGTTGATTTGAGGAAAGTCCTGGCGATGGAGAACGATCAGCGCGGTGGCGGTTCGGCGGGAGCCGGGTCGATGCCGGCGACCGACGCCGGCGACAGTGCGAGCCACGCCGCCGCGACCGTGCTGTAGCGCAGCGGCAATGCACCTTCGTCGGGCGTGCCGGCCGGGCAGCTCGGACAGGCGACGATGCCGGTGGCCGCGGTCTGCGCCTCGCAGCACGGACAGTCCCCGCCTTCCGCCTGCGCCGCATTCGCCGAGGCCACGACGAGGGCGGGCAAGGCGACCCACAGCACCGCGGCCACGAGGGCGACAGTCGAGACGATGCGGGCGAGGGCGGCGATCACGCTTGCCAAAATACCGACGCGTTCGGCTGCTGTCATGGCCGCTCCAGGAGCCCGCGGTTCAACTTCCCGCTATCATCGCGCCCCTGCATTCGAGCTTCGACTTTGGACCGGAGAAGGACGACCGACCCATGCGCAAACCCTCCAGGCGGACCCTTCTCGCCGGCGTCGCGGCGACGCTCGCCTCCCCTCTGGTCGCTCCGCTGATCGTCTCGCCGCTGCGGGCCGAGACCGCGACCAAAGAGAAGGTCGCGGCGGCCCTGCCCAAGCTCGAAGCGCTGGCGCAGCAGATCGTCGACAAGAAGCTCGTGCCCGGCCTGTCGATCGCCGTGGTCCACGACGACAAGCCCGTCTATCTCAAGGGCTTCGGCCTGCGTCAGGCCGGCAAGCCCGAAACGGTCGACGCCGACACGGTGTTCCAGCTCGCCTCGCTCTCCAAGCCGCTCTCCTCGACCGTCGTGTCGGCGCTGGTCAGCGACGGCAAGGTCTCGTGGGACAGCCGCATCCGCGACATCGATCCCGGCTTCACCATGCAGGGCGAGCTGGCGGCGGCCGCGGTCACGGTCGGCGACCTGTTCGCCCATCGCAGCGGACTGCCGGGCCATGTCGGCGACGACATCGAGGAGCTGGGCTTCCCCCAGGGCGAGATCCTGCGCCGGCTGCGGCTGGCCACGCCGGCCTACAGCTTCCGCAACGGCTACTCCTACAGCAATTTCGGCCTGACCGAAGGCGCGGTGGCGGCAGCGCGCGCCGCGGGCCTGGGCTGGGACGAAGCGGGCGAGGAGAAGCTCTACAAGCCGCTCGGCATGAACTCGACCAGCTCGCGCTATCGCGACTTCGAGAGCCGCGCCAACCGCGCCGCCCTGCACGTGCCGGTCGACGGCGCGTGGGCCTCGTTCACGCGACGCAATGCCGATGCGCAGGCGCCGGCCGGCGGCGCCAGCTCGACCGCGCGCGACCTCGCGCAATGGCTGCGCCTGCTGCTGGCCGACGGCGAGCACGACGGCCGCCCGCTGATCCACAAGGAGGCGCTGCAGCGGGCGCAGGTTCCCGCCATCGTGCGCCGCATCGATCCCAACACCGGCGCCGCGAGCTTCTACGGCTATGGCTGGGCCATCGACTATCGCGAGCACGGCGTCGAGCTGAGCCATGCCGGTGCGTTCAGCGCCGGGGCGCGGACGCTGGCGCACCTGATCCCGGGCGAGCGGCTGGCCATCGCCGTGCTGACCAACGCCTTTCCGACCGGCGTGCCCGAGGGCATTGCCGCGACCTTCTTCGATCTGGTCTTCAAGGGCCAGCCGACGCGCGACTTCGTGGCCGCGGCAAACCAGGCCTTCGAGGAATTCTACAAGGAGATGATGAAGCCCAGCCTCGCCTACGCGACCCTGCCGGCGTCGCGGGCGGCGGCGCTGCCGGTGGCGGCCTATGTCGGCGACTACAGCAACGACTATGTCGGCAACGCCAGGGTCGTGGAGTCGGGCGGCGCGCTCTACCTGCTGCTCGGACCGGCGGGCAAACGCTTCCCGCTCACGCACTTCAATCGCGACGTGTTCGTCTACAGCCCGATGCAGGAAGCGCCCAAGGCGCGGATCGGCGTCAGCTTCCTGATCGGCCCCGACGGCAAGGCCGCCCAGGTGACGATCGAGGACCTCGACGAGTATGGCCTGGGCACCTTGAAGCGGCAGTGACGGCGCGACGCAGGCGACCGCCTCAGTCCGCCGCCTCAGTCCGCCGTCTCAGTCCACCATCTCAGTCCTCCGTGCGCCAGAAGCCCAGCAGGAAAAGCCTCCGCTTGCCGCGGTTCGGACCGGCCTCCTTCTGGACGTCCGACAGCTCGACGCTCTTGCGCCGCGTCCACCACGCGATGCCCAGGCCGATCGCCAGGAACGGCGTCACGTAGATGAGCAACGTGACGAGCGCATCCATCGTCTTCTGCTCCATCGCGAAGCCTCCAAGGTTGTCGGACGCGAAGTCTACAACGGCGGAGGCTCGCTCTCACCTGCCGAGGAGAGAGCTGGCATTGCCCGGAAGTGCTTCAGCGGCATCGCGAAGGCCGTCTTGTCGTCGAGCTGTTCGGCGGTTGCCTCCACCGGGACCTGCTTCGCGTCGACGAACAGCCATCCCACGAGGTCCGGCGGCGCGATGTCGTCGCAATAGGCAGCAGCCTCGTCGAGCGCCCGTGTGAGCACGCGCCTCACCCTGTCTCGCGTGAACGAGATCGCATCGTCGGTGCCCAGCGTCCTGAGTTCCTCGTCGGCATAGCCGAAGGCGATCCTCTGGATGTCGCGGATCACCTTGACCGGCGTCAGGCTCTCATCCTTGCCGCAGACGGCCCAGACCAGCGGCCCCAATGGCGCGTACTGCTCCACGATCGTCACGAGATCGGCCGCATCGCGCGCGGCTCGATTGCGACGGGCCGCACACAGGACCTTGTTCACCGCGTTGTCGGCTTCGTGCAGCCGAAAGCCCAACTCTTCGTCGTCGGTCGCGGGGAAGAAACGTTTCGAGATTTCGGGGTCGTCCATCCATTGTAGGCGCGTGTCGAAGCCGTACTGTTTGACGATCGCCTCCACGGTCGAGTCGTTGGCGACGATCACGTCCACGGAGAAGCCGGCTCTGCGCAATGCTTCTATCTCGTCGAGTGCGCTTTGGGGCAGGGTGCGGCTTTCCGTATAAAGGTCGAGATCGTCGGAGATGCGCGGCCAGCGCCGATTCAGCGCCGCCCCTCCTCCGACGAAGTTGCTGATCGACCGATAGGGGCGAATGATCTTAGCCACCATGCGCTGCAAGTCGGTGAGAGGCATCAGCGGACCAGGCTGCGGATCTGCCGGCCGAGCTTGTAGGCTTCGGCATTGCCGCGATGCATGAGAGCGGCCGCAACGATGGCGGCGTCGGCGAAGTCCGCCTTGTCGATGTCGACCTTGATGTTGTCGAGATACTGCGCGTGGTAGTTCCGGTACGCCTTCACCAGAAGCTGACGCACCTTCTCCCTGGTCTCCGAATCCGATCCCTCGCGCAACTGCGCGACATAGGCCTTCACCAGATCGACCTTGTCGTTCGGGACGAAGACCTCGACGCGCTTCAACCCCGCACGCCGACGCCGTTCGCGCGACTGCGCGACGCGCTCGCGGACCGATGGGCTTCGAGACTTCGGCACTTCCTTTTTCATGTTACCGGAAACATAGGCGGATTTGTTTCCGGTTACAAGTCCAGATTTGTTTCCGGTAATGGGAAGCAAATTGTTACCAGAAACAATAGGTATCTGGTCCGGTTGACTCGCTCCTCCAGTATAGGCGATGAATCGTCCAGTATATTGGACGACGCCAATGCCCCCTGCTCCTGATGCCTCTTCCGTGAACGACCGCATCGCCGCGCGGGTGCGGGCGTTGCGGGCGGAGCGCGGGGTGTCGCTGGAGGCGCTGGCGGAGGCGTGCGGGGTCAGCCGGTCGATGATCTCGCTGATCGAGCGCGGCGAGACCAGTCCGACGGCGGTCGTGCTGGAGCGGCTGGCGACCGGCCTGGGCGTCATGCTGGCCTCGCTGTTCGATGCGCCCGCCGCGGCCGCGCCTGCCGATCCGGTGTCGCGGCGGGCGGCGCAGCAGGCGTGGCGCGATCCGGCCTCGGGCTATCTCCGGCGCAACGTCTCGCCGCCCGGTTTCCCCTCGCCCCTCCAGCTCGTCGAGGTTTCGTTTCCGGCCGGGGCGCGCGTGGCCTACGAGACCGGCGCTCGGCAGACGGCGACGCATCAGCAGATCTGGGTGCTGCAGGGCACCATCGACGTGACCCTCGGCAAGGAGCGCCACCGGCTCGGCGTCGGCGATTGCCTGGCGCTCGAACTCGACCGGCCGATCGCCTATCACAATCCGACCGCCAAGCCCGCGCGCTATGCCGTGGTGATCGTTTCGCTGCCGCGCTGATCCCGCGATGACGCGAGCCCCGACATGACTCTGGTCGACGTCGCCGCCGCGCTGCTGAGCGCGCTGCTGCATGCCGGCTGGAACGCCGCGGTGAAGGCCAACCGCCATCCGGCGCAGGCGATGATGGCGCAGATGGTGCTGGGCGCGCTCCTGGTGGCGCCGCTGCTGCTCTGGACCGGCCTGCCCGCGGCAGGCGCGTGGCCGTGGATCGCGGGTTCGGCGCTGCTCAACCTCGTGACGGTGCACGCCCTCCTGCGCGCCTACGAGCTGGGCGGCTTCGGCATCGTCTATCCCGTGGTGCGGGCGCTCGCGGTGCTGTTCGTCGTGCCGCTCGCCGCCCTCGTCACCGGCCATCTCGTGGGCTGGGGCGCATTCGCGGGCATCGCCATCATCGCCGGGGCGCTCGGCATCCTCGCGTGGGATGCCTCGCGCGGACACGCCCTCGTGCTGCAGGCCATCGGCTGGGCCGCGCTCGCCGGGCTGGGCACCGCCGCCTACATCCTGTGCGATGCCCAGGGCGTGCGCGCCGCGGGCTCGCCGCTCGCCTACGGCTTCGTCGCCTCGATCTGCAACGCCGCGGCGATGTGCTGGCGCCAGCGCCGCAACGGCCCCGTGTGGCCGCAGCTGAAAGGCCAGTGGCTCTACGCGGCGCCGGTCGCGGTGGCGTCGATGGTCTCCTATCTGCTGATCCTCTGGGTGTGGAGCCACGCGCCCGTCGCGCCGGCCGCAGCACTACGCGACACCAGCGCCGTGTTCGCCATCCTGATCGCCGTCGTCTGGCTGCGCGAACCGCTCACCCGCACCCGCCTCGCCGCGGTGCTGCTGGCCGCCGCCGCGGTGCCGCTGCTGCGCCTGGGGTGAGGCCGCGAGCATGCACAGCTGATTCTTTTTACTCGCAAAAGTTGTCGATCCGTCTTCGCGTCCGGGACGGCAATGCACCTCGTGTGCACGTAGACTGGCCAAATTCCACCGGACAAGCACCTGTAGCCAATTGTGAAATATTCTTCATATAGATCACGTAGAATTAATCCCTTTTCCGCACCTCCCTTGCTAATATTTTGGTGCGGCCGGCACTTGGTCGCCAATAAGTTGTAGATCGGCTGCAGGGAGCCCGGGCGATGTCTACCAATCTGACGATGCATCTCAGCAGGGATTTCCTGCTATCCGTCACCGGCTCGCAGGACGGCACGGCGGCGCCGGGCACGCAGAACGGAAGCTGGGTGTATCTGTTCCAGACCCAGCCGCCGTCCGGCCAACCCAACTGGACGCCACTGGTCCTCAACGGCGCGCTGCAGTCGACCGTCACGCTCAACTCGACGAACAACGACTACGAGATCAACGTTCCGCTGACGAACGCGACGACGCCGAAGGTCGACAGCGCGGCGATCTTCCTGGTCGTCCAGAGCGAGAATCCCGCCACCCATACCGACCTGCCGACGGCGATCGGATCGAACGAGACG
This sequence comes from Pseudomonadota bacterium, assembly GCA_020160995.1. Lineage (GTDB taxonomy): Bacteria > Pseudomonadota > Alphaproteobacteria > Reyranellales > Reyranellaceae > Reyranella. Next base: position 20,552 of record JAIUOY010000231.1, read on the forward strand.
CTGCTGCAGCCGAACGCGAAGAACTGGAACTACGGCTACGCGGCGTTCGAGTATGCGCTGCTGCAAAAGGCCGGCGACCAGGGCGACCTCACCTACATCCCGGGCTTCGGGCCGCATCTCTCGGTGTCGATCAACGGCACGTCGCGCGGCTTCAGCCTCGACGCCGGCGACTTCCTGGGCAAGCTCAACAGTCCGGCCGGCGCGTCCTTCACCTATCCGTCGGCGCCGTCGCAACAGACGCCCTACAGCCCGCTCGACGGCAAGCCGTCGATCGCGATCTCGCCGTCCAACGGCTCGTTCGGCGGCCAGTACTTCTCGCCCACCGACTGGAACCTGTATCTCAACGCCGTCGCGACGGCCGGCACGGCGACCTTCTCCGGCACGACCGCCGGCGCCGTCGATTCAAGCAAGATCTGGCACAACGGCTCCTACTATTCCTATTCGATCAGCCAGGTGACGACGACGTCGGACCCGACGACGGAGTATTTGCTCTTCACGCCCAACGGCAATAGCCAGACCCAGGGCTACATGCTGATCAAGCAGAGCGACGTCGCGGCCAACCTCTATGCGCCGGGCCAGGGCTCGGCGCTGGCCTATCTCTATACGAACGCCGTGTACTCCAGCCCCGGCGTGTTCAACGACACCGCCTCCGGCTCGACGCCCTTCATCGTTCCCGGCAGCAGCCAGCCGCCGGGCTCCACGCCCACGAACAATTCGTTCAACGTGTCGGCCAACACCCAGTGGGGCAATGCGCTGACGCAGTTCTTCACCGGCTTCACCGCCGGCTACTGGAACACGCAGGCCCACCAGGCCAATCCCGCCAACGTCTCCGGCACCGCCAATCTCGCCGGCCCCGTCGACCTCAACAGCAACATCAACTGGGATCCCGCCTACGCCTTCGACAAGAACCGCGCCGCCAGCGATCCCGCACCGAGTTACCAGCACAACGACCCGTACAGCTTCCAGTACTACACCTACGCCAACGCCTATGCGTCGGCCTTCTCCGACGGGCTCGCCCAGAAGCTCAACCCGGGCCCGCAGATTTCGCTCGCCACCGGGCCGGGCGTGAACGCCAATGTCAGCCAGGTCGATCTCTATGCCTGGGGACCGACCGACATCGACGGGTTCTACATCGAGCCGGTCGGCGCCAACTATCTCGCCAAGCCGGCGAGCGGCGACTATCTGATTCCGACCCAGAGCGCGGCGCCGACGACAAGCTCCATCATCCTGCAGATGCAGGGCTTCAACCTGGGCTCCAGGCTCGTCGCCGATGCGACCCTGAAGCTCGGCGTCTATGCCGGCAACAACACGTTCGACTACGTGACCCTGCCGACCGCGGGCAACGCCTACCAGAACTTCAACATCAGCGGCTCGGGCGGCAGCTTCGCCGCGACGTCGGTCGGCACGAACACCGGCGGCTTCATCCAGATCAACAACCTGCCCACGTCGGCCACGGCGCCGAGCGGCAGCATCTACTGGTATCAGGTGGTCGTCGCCGACAGTGCCGGCGGCAACCAGAAGGTCTTCGACTTCTATGCCACCGTCGGCGCCAACGGGCAGCTCCAGCCCTACAACGCCAGCACCAGCAGCGGGCCGGCGCTGGCCGTCACCGACGGCAACGCCCTGATCAACATCGCCACCGCGGGCGGCGGGGCGGGCAGCCAGATCAGCTTCTCGCTGATGCCGGATGCCTCCCTTCCCCCTGTCCTGTTGAGCAACGGCTACAACAGCTCGGTCGGCTACTCGACCTTCGCCGCGCCGGTCGCCGGCACGCTGGCCGGCAGCGTGTTCACGCCGCTGGCCGGCCAGAACGGCACCGGCGTCACGGCGGCGCAGGGATATGTCGCGATCGCCAATCCCGCCGGCGGCACCTACGACAATCCCGCGCCCAGCGTCACGCTCACCACCTCGTCGGCGCTGGCGTTCGGCTGGACCGGCACCA
>JAIUOY010000232.1:0-40669 GCA_020160995.1 Pseudomonadota bacterium
GGAATTCAACCGCGCCGGCCGCCTGCTCGAAGCGCAGCGGCTCGAGCAGCGCACCAACTTCGATATCGAGATGATGGAAACGACCGGCGCCTGCGCCGGCATCGAGAACTATTCGCGCTATCTCACCGGCCGCAAGCCGGGCGAACCGCCGCCCACTTTGTTCGAATACTTCCCGCAGGACTCGCTGCTGATCTGCGACGAGAGTCACGTCACCGTGCCGCAGATCGGCGGCATGTTCCGCGGCGACTTCAACCGTAAAAGCGTGCTGGCCGAGTTCGGCTTCCGCCTGCCCTCGGCGATCGACAATCGCCCCCTGAAGTTCGAGGAATGGGACACGCTGCGCCCGCTGACGACCTATGTCAGCGCCACGCCCGGCGACTGGGAAATGGAACGGACGCAAGGCACGTTCATCGAGCAGGTGATCCGGCCGACCGGCCTGATCGACCCGACGGTGCTGATCCGCCCGGTCGAAAAGCAGGTCGACGACCTGATCGCCGAGTGTCGCGACTGTGCCAAGAAGGGCCAGCGCGTGCTGGTCACGGTGCTGACCAAGCGCATGGCCGAGGACCTCGTGGAGTACATGCACGAGGCCGGCATCCGCTGCCGCTACCTGCATTCCGACATCGACACGCTGGAGCGCATCGAGATCATCCGCGACCTGCGGCTCGGCGCCTTCGACGTGCTGGTCGGCATCAACCTGCTGCGCGAGGGACTCGACATTCCCGAATGCGCCCTGGTCGCCATCCTCGATGCCGACAAGGAAGGCTTCCTGCGCTCGCCGACCTCGCTGGTGCAGACCATCGGCCGCGCCGCGCGCAACGTCGATGGCCGTGTCATCCTCTATGCCGACAAGATGACGGACTCGATCAAGTACGCCATGGCCGAGACCGACCGGCGCCGCGCCAAGCAGATGGCCTACAACAAGGAACACGGCATAACGCCGGCATCGGTGAAGAAGAACATCGCCGAGATCCTGCAGTCGACCGCCGAACGCGACCACTACACGGTCGACACCGGCGTATCGGGCGACGTCCATCTCGTCGGCCACAATCTGCGCACCCATATCGCCGAACTCGAGAAGCGCATGCGCGCTGCCGCCGCCGACCTCGAATTCGAGGAAGCCGGTCGCCTGCGCGATGAAATCCGCCGCCTCGAGGCCCACGAGCTCGAACTGCCGGGCCAGGCCGCGAGCGCCAATGTCGGCGTGCATCTCGGCAAGATGCAGCACTCCCGGGTCTTCCGCGGCGTGCGCACCGGATCCGGTTCGCGCGGCAAGCCGGCCCGGCGCAGCGGCCGATAATCGGAAGATAGGCGATGCGCCTGCGCGCCCTGGCCGCCCTGCTCGTCTTCGTACTGGCATGGCCGGCCATGGCGCAGGAACGCGAGCAGATCCTGCGCGTGCCCGGCCCCGGTGGAGCCAACCTGATCGCCACGGTGCTGCGGCCACCGGGCGAGGCACGCCAGCCGCTGGTCGTCATCAATCACGGCTCGCCGGCTGACGGTTCGCGGCGCGCCACCATGGAACGGCCGCGCTACGCCACCCTCTCCTCCTGGTTCCTGGCGCGCGGCTATGTCGTCGTCCTGCCGATACGCCGCGGCTACGGCGACAGCGGCGGCACCTGGGCCGAGGGCTATGGCCGCTGCGAGTCGCCGGACTATTTCAACGCCGGCCTGCAAAGCGCCGCCGACATCCAGGCGACCATCGACTACATGCGCAGTCAGCCTTATGTCGCGGCCGACCGCACGATCGTTGTCGGTCAGTCGGCCGGCGGCTGGGCGGCCATCGCCTTGTCGAGCCGTAACCCGCCCGGCGTTTCCGGCATGATCAACTTTGCCGGCGGCCGCGGCGGGCATCAGAAACTCGCCGGAGGCGGCATCGGCAACTGCACGCCGGACGCGCTGGTCGACGCGGCAGCGAAATACGGTGCAACGGCGCGGGTGCCGATGCTCTGGATCTATGCCGAGAACGACAGCTTCTTCGAGCCTGCACTCGCCAAGCGGATGGCCGAGGCCTACGACAAGGCAGGTGGCAAGGCGACCTACACGCCGCTCGGACCATTTGGCCGAGATGGCCACAGCCTTGCCGGCGCAAGCAACGGCGCAGCAACCTGGTCACCGCTGGTCGAAACTTTCCTCAGTGGCTTGAGGTAGAAAACGGCCCGCACGTTATAGTCGCCGCGCCATGTCTCCTGCCGCGCCGACCGACCTTCGCCGTTATCTGATCGCCCTTATCTCCCTCACTCTCGTGCAGGTCGTCGCGACCATGGGCTTCAACCAGGCCTCGGTGCTGGCACCCGCCGCTGCACCGGCGCTGGGCGTCGCCGCCGCCGATGTCGCCTACTATGTCTCTCTGGTCTATCTCGCGGCGATGATCTCGACCCTGGGCGGTGGCGCGATCAATCGGCGCCTGGGGCCGATCCGCTTCATCCAGACCGGCCTTACCGTGGCAGCCATCGGCTCCTTCGTCTTCGCCGTGGGCGGCGTGGCGATGGCCGCCCTCTCGGCACTGATCGTTGGCCTCGGTTCGGGACCGCTCACCATCGCCAGTTCCCACATCCTGGCGCGCGTCTCGCCGCCGCGCCTCGCCAACGTCACCTTCTCGCTGAAACAGAGCGGCGTACCTATCGGCTTCGCGATCTGCGGTGCAGTGCTGCCCACCCTGGCGCTCGATTTCGGGTGGCGCTGGGCTGCGGCCAGCATCGGCTTCCTGTCGCTCGCGACCGTCATCGCCGTCCAGCCGCTGCGCCGCCTCTACGACGAGGAGCAGACGAACGGCCCGTCCAGACAGAAATTCCTGCCCACCGTAGCCGAGATACTCGAACCGCTGCGGCTCGCCTGGCGCGATCCGATCCTGCGGCCGATGTGCTTCATCGGCATGCTCTTCTCGGCGACGCAGGCAATCGTCGTGAACTTCACGGTCGTCTACGCCGTCGACGGCCTCAAGATGTCCTACGTGCTGGCCGGTACGCTGCTCTCGGCTGCGACGGTCGCCGGTGCATTTGGCCGCGTCTTCTGGGGCGCCCTGGCCGACTTGCTGCGCAAACCGACCGCCGTTCTGGCGGGCATCGGCGGCATCGTGGCGGTCGCCGCCACGGCCATGTCCTTCACGACACCGAGTTGGCCAACCACGGCGATCTACGCCATCTGTATCGTGCTCGGCGGCACCGCGGTGGGCTGGAACGGCGTCTTCATCGCCGAGAGCGCCTATCGCGCACCGCCGGGGCGCGCCGCCGAATTCACCGGCGCCACGCAGCTTTTTGTCTTCTCCGGTGCGCTTATCTCGCCGCTGCTGTTCCGCACCGTCCTGGCCATCACGAACTCCTACGAGGCAGGCTATCTTCTCTTGGCGGCCGGGGTCGCCGTCTGCTCGTTCTTTCTCGCCCGCGCGGCGATGCGATGAAGGTCATCCCTCGGCGCTGAGCGCGCTTTCGTGCCAGCGGCGCAGCAGGAGGTGCGAGAGCAGCGACAGCAAGAGGTAGATGGCGATGCCGGCCAGCGAGATCAGCACGAGGGCAGCGAACATGCGCGGAATCTTGAGCTGGTAACCCGATTCGAGGATGCGATAGGCCAGCCCCGATTCCCGCCCACCGGAACCCGCCACAAACTCCGCGACAACGGCGCCGATCAGCGCCAGGCCGCCCGAGATGCGCAGGCCGCCCAGGAAGTACGGCAGAGCCGCCGGCAGGCGCAGGTCGACCAGCGTGCGCCAGCGCCCCGCGCCGTAAAGCTCGAACAGGTCGAGCAGGTTGCGATCGACCGAGCGCAGGCCCAGCACCGTGTTCGACAGGATAGGAAAGAAGGCGACCAGCCAGGCGCAGATCAACAGCGAGAGGTTGACGTCGTCGACCCAGGCGATGATCAGCGGCGCGATGGCCACGATCGGCGTCACCTGCAGGATAATGGCGTAGGGGAAGAACGACAGTTCGATCCAGCGCGACAGCGAGAACAGGACCGCCAGCAAAACGCCCACGATGACGGCCGCTATCAAGGCCTGAAGCGTGATTTCGAGCGTGATCACGAGGGCTGGCCATAGCGTCGGCCAGTCGGTCCACAATGTCTTTGCCACGAGGACGGGCCCCGGCAGAACGTAGGGCGGGATTTCCGCCACCCGCACCACGGCCTCCCACAGCGCGAGCATGACGATCCCGACGATGATCGGAGCGACAAACCGGGCAGTCATGCCGCCAGCGCTTGGGAAAGCTGTGCCGAAGCTAGCCGACAGAGGGCCGCATACTCCGCCGACGTGCCGAAGGCTTCGGTGCGCGGATAGGCGGCGGGAATGGCGAGTTCCGACAGCACGCGACCGGGCCGCGCACTCATCACGGCAATGCGCTGTGAGAGGAAGACCGACTCGAACACCGAATGGGTCACGAACACCGCGGTGAACCGCGTACGCTGCCACAGGTCGAGGAGGTCGGTGTTGAGCCGGCGGCGGGTGATCTCGTCGAGCGCGGCGAAAGGTTCGTCCATCAACAGCAGCTTGGGTTCGGTGACCAGCGCCCGCGCGATCGACACGCGCATCTTCATGCCCCCCGACAGTTCGCGCGGATAGCTCTGCTCGAAGCCGGCCAAGCCGACATGACCCAGCGCCTCGGCCGCCCGCGCCTCGCGTTGAGACCGCCCAACGCCGGCGAGCTTGAGCGGCAGCGCGACATTGGCGAGCGCCGTGGTCCAGGGCATCAGGGTCGGTTCCTGGAAGACGAATCCCAGATCGGGTTTGCCTGACGGCCACTCGATCGTGCCAGCGGTCGGCTGCGCGAGCCCCGCGATCAGGCGCAGCAAGGTCGACTTGCCGCAACCCGACGGCCCCAGCACGCTCAGGAATTCGCCGGCCTCGATGTCGAGCGATGCCCCTTCGAGGGCCCGCACGCCGTTGGCGAAATCCTTGGAGACGTCACGGACGCCGACGAGTCGCATCAAGTCTTCGATGAAAGCGGGTCAGAGGGGCGGGAGCGTCAAGTCGAGCCGGGCCGACCAGACCGGCATCGGCAGCGTCTCGCGCGCCGCCAGGTTGGCCGGCAGCGCCGCGCGGTCCGTCACCTTGGCAAACGGCAGCACGAGCCCGCCGCGCACCCCGAACACGGCATCGCCGTCGAGATGCTCGTCGTCCTCGGGAAAGAACTCGGTGATCAGCGGCGGATGGCCCGGCGCCTGGATGATCATGTGCAGATGCGCCGGCCGCCAGGCATCGCGGCCCAGGATCCGCAGCATGTCGCCTGCCGGGCCGTCGTCGGGCACCTTGTAGGAGACAGGCCGCACCGTGGAGAAGGCGAAGCTGCCGTCGGCCGCCACGGAAAGGCGCGCATGATAGTTGGTCGGCGACTGCGCCGGGTCCTGCTGGGCATAGAGGCCGTTGCCGGCGTTCTGCCACAGCGCCAGCACCGCGCCTTTGGCCGGTGTCCCGTTTTCGTCGACGACCCTTCCGCTCACGACCAGCGGTTCGCCGACCTGCCCGCGCCACAGATCGCCCCCGTTCGCCAGCTCGGGCGCACCTTCTATGTGGAACGGTCCCAGCACCGACGACGGTGTGCCGCTGCCGGCGGCATTCACCATGTCGATCAGCGAGGACACGCCCAGCAGGTCGGAGAAGAGGATGTATTCGTTGCGCTTGTCGTCGGTGAACTTGGTCGCACGGGTCAGCGCGTCGATGGCGGCACCCCACTCCGCCTGCGTCACCTTGTTCTCGCGCACGAAGCTGTGCAGATGGCCGGCCAGAGAGACCAGCAAGCTCCGCGCCCTGTCCGATGGCGCATTGCGGGCATAGTCGGCGAAAGCCTGGGTGATCGACGTCGGGGTAAGGTTGCGCATCGATGTTCCTCAGCGCCTAGCGCGACGCCCGCAAAAGGGTGTCGTAGTCGGCCCGCAGCAGGGCGAACAGCAGATGGTCGGCCCACTGTCCGTTGATACGCAGATACTGCCGCGCCAGCCCTTCTTCGTGGAATCCGACCTTGGTCAGGACCGTCTTCGAGGGCTCGTTGTGCGGCAGGCACGCTGCTTCGAGGCGGTGAAGGCGCAGGTCGTCAAAGACGAATGGCAGGGTCGATCGCAGCGCATCCGTCATCAGCCCCTGCCCGGCATAGGGCTGGCCCATCCAGTAGCCTACCGATGCCGTCTGGGCGACGCCGCGCCGGACATTGCTGAGGTTGATCCCCCCGACCAGCCGGCGCCCCTCGTTGGTGAACACGAAAAGCCCGTAGGCCTCTCCCGCCCGCCATTCCTTGATCTGCTGGCGCAGGCGGCGCCGGAAATGGTCGCGACCGAGGGAATCCTCCGGCCAGGTGGGCTCCCAGGGGGTCAGAAAAGCCCTACTCCGAGCGCGTAATTCGGCCCATTCGGGCCAGTCGTCCATGGTCGGCGCGCGTAAAAACACGCGCCGGCCGGCAATCCGGGTCATCCCCGACAGTGACAACGGGACGTCGGCAAAGCGGAACATCTTGGTCTATAATAGTTAGCTTTCGGAATTCTTGCATGTTTTCCGAGGTTTGACGTAGGAAATTGAGACGGTCCGCCACGCCTGGTGGTCAAAAAAGAGCCGCCGCCAGCTGGCCCAACAGGCGTATGTACCTATCTAGAGTATCCGCTAAGGCATGGTCTGTTATGGAAACGGATGACAAATCGAATGTCGGCCAGAAGGGCCGATTCTATCTGACGAAGCACATCTGGCTGCCGCAGGAGCCGCTCGAGAAACTCAACCTCAAGCTCTCCGACATGATCCTGCGCAACATGCCCAAGCTGCCGCTGGGTGGTGACGATGCGCTGAAGGCGTTCCCGGTCCTGGCCGAGCTCAAGAAGAGCCACGACAAGATCAAGGCCGACCTCAACTACCTGCTGAGCCATCACGAAGAAATCCCGGCACTGCACGAGGTCCATCCCCGCGACCTCTACGTGCCCGGCCGCGCCTGGCGCACCTTCCTGCTGAAGATCTGGGGCCACGACATACCGGAAAATGTTGCGGCAGTGCCGGACACGATCGCGGCGATCAACAAGATCCCCGGTGTGCACACGGCCCTTTTCAGCATCCTTCACGGCTATGCCGAGATCGAGCCCCATCGCGGCTCGGCGGCGGGTGTCATCCGCTTCCACTATCCGCTGATCGTGCCGACCGAGCCCGAGAAGTGCTGGATCGAGATCGGCGGCCATCACTTCTTCTGGAAGGAAGGCGAGCCGCTGGTGTTCGACGACACGCGCGAGCATTGGGTGAAGAACCAGACCGACCAGACGCGCGTCGTGCTGATCATCGACTTCAACGCCGATATGCCGTTCCCGGTGAACCTCTACACCGGCCTGCGCTACAACCTCGTCCGTCGCAGCGCCGAGGTGAAGACGGTGATCGAACGTGCCGCGATCGGCGTCCCGCCGCGCGCCACCCAAACGGAACTGGCGAAGGCGGCTTAGGCGACCGCAGCGTCATTGCGAATGAAGCGAGGGATCCTTCCCGGTCAGGAAGGATCCCTCGTTGCATTTGGGATGCCGCGGGCGCGCGGCTCGCTTCAGCTCTCACACCCACAGGCGAGTGGCGCCCGGTACAGGGCAGACGTAGTCTCGGCGGCCAGAGCCGCCACGTTTCGCGGCGGCGAGATCGGTCGGAGACACACCATGTCGGTCACCGATAAGTCGTTCATCGGGTCGATTCCCGAACTCTACGACCGGCTGATGGTGCCGTTGATCTTCGAACCCTATGCGCACGATCTGGCGGCGAGAACGGTGGCGCTTGCGCCTCGATCTGTCCTCGAGGTGGCGGCGGGCACCGGCGCGGCGACGCGGGCACTTGCTGCAAGATTGTCGGCCGACACGAAACTGGTGGCGACCGATCTCAACCAGCCCATGCTCGACCAAGCGCGCAAGCAGATGGCAGATGCGCCGCACATCATCTTCAGGCAAGCCGATGCCCAGGCGCTTCCTTTCGACGATGCCCAGTTCGACGTCGTGCTCTGCCAGTTCGGCGCCATGTTCTTTCCCGACAGAGCCAAGGCCTATCGAGAGGCGAAGCGCGTCCTGAAGCCCGGCGGACACTACTTGTTCAATGTCTGGGGCCGAATCGAAGACAACGAATTCGCCGACGAGGTGACCCGAAGTCTCGCCTCGCTCTTTCCCGTCGATCCACCGCGCTTCCTGGCAAGGACGCCCCACGGCTATCACGATCCGGACAGGATCCGCACCGATCTGCAGGCGGCGGCTTTCGAGAACATCTCGATCATGCCGGTGGAGGCCGTCAGCGCCGCTCCCTCACCCGGTGAAGCGGCTATGGCCTACTGTCAGGGCACGCCGCTGCGCCCCGAGATCGAGGCTCGCGGTGGCTCGCTGGAAGAAGCGACACGAACCGCAACAGAAGCCCTTGCAAGACGATTTGGTCGTGGCGCGATAAGCGGGCGCATTCAGGCCCTGGTCGTGGCGGCCGGCTAATCGACAAAAGTCGGGATGTTCCCCTGTTACGCCGCCAGACGGGCGGCGATCCTGTCGAGGGATTCGAGGCCATCGATCGGGCCGAGTGCCGCCAGGGTAAGCTTGCCCTGCAGCAGACGCCGGGCGACGCGACGCACCGCGTCCTGATCCACGGCTTCGATGCGGGCAACAACCTCGGCGTAGGGGATCGGACGGCCATGGACGATGAGATGGCGTGCGGCCTGCTCGCAGCGCGCGCCGCTCGACTCCAAAGCCATCAGGGTTCCGGCCTTGATCTGGTTGCGGGCCCGCACCAGTTCCGCCTCGTCCAGCGTCTCGGCAACACCTACGAATTCGTCGCACACCGCCGGCACCAGCTCGGCGAGATCGTCCTCGCCCGTGCCGGCATAGATGCCGAACAGGCCGCCATCGGCGTAGGCGGTGTTGAAGCAGTGAATGCCGTAGACCAGACCGCGCTCTTCGCGGATGCGCTGGAAGAGCCGCGAGGACATGCCGCCGCCGAACAGCGTCGAATAGACGGCAAGCGCGAAATAATCCGGATCGCGATAACCGATGCCTTCACAGCCCAGCACGAGATGCGCCTGTTCGAGCACCCGCGTCTCGCGGCCGTCGCCGCCGACATAGGCCAACGGCACCGGCAGCTCGGCATTGGCCGGCGTGCGCGGCACCGAACCGAAATGCTTCTCGGCAAGGTCGACGATGCGATCGTGCTCGACCCGGCCGGCGGCCGACAGGACCATGTTCGACGCGGTGTAGTGGCGCGCGAGATAGGCAAAAAGATCGTCGCGGCCGATCGCCTCGACGGTCGCCGCGGTACCCAGTACCGGCCGGCCGAGCGGCTGGCCGGGCAGCGCCGTTTCCTGGAACTGGTCGAAGATGATGTCGTCGGGCGTGTCGAGCGCCTGGCCGATCTCCTGCAGGATGACGCCACGCTCGCGCTGCAGCTCGTCGGGGTCGAACACCGAGTTGCGCAGGATGTCGGCGATCATTTCGACGCCAAGGCCCACGTCTTCCTTGAGCACCGACGCGTGGTAGGCAGTGATCTCGCGGCCCGTATAGGCGTTGAGACTGCCGCCGACATTCTCGATTTCCTCGGCAATGGCGCGCGCCGAACGGGTGCGCGTCCCCTTGAACGCCATGTGCTCCAGCATGTGCGCCATGCCGTTCAGCTCGGCGACCTCGTGGCGCGTACCGCAGGCGACCCAGATGCCGAGCGAGGCCGATTCGACCTCGGGCATCTCGTCGACGGCGACGCGCAGCCCGTTGCCGAGCGTCGTGACCTTGACGTTGCTCATGTTCTCACCTTGGCACGCGCGGCCGGAGCCATTGCCCGGCGTTCGTCGATCATGGCCTTGAGTGCTTCCACGTCGTTGCGCAGCCCGTCCACCCGCTCCGCCCGCTCCAGCAGGTCGCCCAGTCGCGCCGGCAGAGCCGGCCGCTCGCCGGTCGCCTTCTCGACGGCATCGGGAAACTTGGCCGGATGCGCCGTCGCCAGCACGACCATGGGGATGGAGGTGTCGCGGCGGCGTTGCTGCGCCACGGCATAGCCCACCGCCGTGTGCGGATCGATGGTCTCGCCGTAACGACGACGGCAATCGGCAATGGCGGCGATGGTGCCGGCATCGTCGAGGCGGCCGGCGTCGAAGAGCTGGCGAACACCAGTGAATGCATTGGCGCCGACCTTAAGCGTGCCGGTGCTGCGGAAGGCGGTCATGGCGTCGGCCAGGGTCGTGCCGTTGCGGTCGTAAAGGTCGAACAGCAAGCGCTCGAAGTTGCTCGAGATCTGGATGTCCATGCTGGGGCTGAGCGTCGGCACGACTTCGGACATCGTCATGGTGCCGCCCTCGAAGAAGCGCGCCAGGATGTCGTTGCTGTTGGCGCCGACGACGAAATGCGAGATCGGCAGGCCCATCTGCTTTGCGGCGTAGCCGGCATAGACATTGCCGAAATTGCCGCTGGGCACGGTGAAGGCGACCGGCCGATCCGGCGCGCCAAGCTTCAGCGCGGCCCAGAAGTAATAGACGATCTGCGCCATGACGCGGGCGAAGTTGATCGAATTCACCGCCGTCAATGCATGACGATCGCGGAAGGCGAGATCGTTGAAGCACGCCTTGGCGAGGTCCTGGCAGTCGTCGAACGTGCCCTGCACCGCGATGTTGTGCACGTTGGGCGCCAGCACCGTCGTCATCTGCCGGCGCTGCACTTCGCTCACCCGTCCCTTGGGGAACAGCATGAAGATGTCGATGGTCTTGCGGTCGCGCACCGCCTCGATAGCGGCCGAGCCGGTGTCGCCCGACGTCGCGCCGACGATGGTGGCGTGCTGGCCGCGCGCCGTCAGCGTCTGGTCGAGCATACGGCCGAGAAGCTGCAGCGCCACGTCCTTGAAGGCGAGAGTGGGACCGTGGAACAGTTCGAGGAGGTGCAGTCCGCTGTCGCCCAGCGGCTTCAGCGGCGCGACCTCCGGCGTCTCGAACGAGGCATAGGCTTCGCCGATCAGGCGGCGGAACGTGGCTTCGTCGAACGTGTCGCCCACGAAGGGCCGCATCACGCGGAAGGCGAGTTCGGTATAGGTCAGGCCCTTCAGCCCGGCGATCTCGGCCTTGCTGAACTGCGGCCACTCGGCGGGAAGGTAGAGACCGCCATCGCGGGCGAGCCCCGCGAGCATGACGTCTTCGAAGCCGAGCGGCGCGGGATTGCCCTGCGAGCCGTGGCGGGTGCTGATGTAACGCAACGAAAAACTCCGGTATCGCGCCGGCAGGTAACCTGAAGGCCTCAGGCGACCTGGCGACAGGCCTCGTGGTCCTTGCGGACGCGCTTGGTGGAGGCGGGAAACTTCTGCAACATGCGCTCTGGCCGGGTCGGACGTTTGACCAGATCGCCACCACAATTGGGGCAGTGGCCGCCCAGGCGAGTTCGCGCGCAGTCCGCACAGAAGGTGCACTCGAAGGTGCAGATCAGGGCGTCGGACGCGCCATTGGGCAGGTCCTTGTCGCAGCACTCGCAGTTGGGGCGAAGATCGAGCATGGGTTCCTCTTACGCCGACAGGTAACGGCTTTCCAGATGCACCTTGAAGGCCGAGGCTCCCAGCGCCGAGCCGGTGGCCGCGGTCAGGATCTCGTCGGTCGTGGCGATCGAGCCCTTGCCGTGCACATTGGCACGAAGCCAGCCCAGAAGCGGCGAGAAATCGCCCTTCCCGATAGCCTCCAGAAGGCCGGGCTCGGCGCGGCGGGCGGCGGCAAAGAGCTGAGCCGCCGCCAAGGCGCCCAATGTATAGGTCGGGAAATAACCCCACCCGCCGTCCGGCCAATGGATGTCCTGCAGGCAGCCCAGCGAATCGTCCGGCGGCACGATGCCCAGCAACTCGCGCATGCCCTCGTTCCAGGCGCCCGGCAGGTCGGCAAGCGGCAGATCGCCCGCCAGCATCGCCCGCTCCAGCCGGTAGCGCAGCATGATGTGCAGCGGATAGGTGACTTCGTCGGCATCGACGCGGATGAAGCCCGGCGCCACCTGTGTGTAGAGGCGGTGGATGTTCTGCACGCTCCAGGCCGGCCCGTCCTTGCCGAAGGCGGCACGCATGCGCGGCGCCGCGAAGGCGACGAAGGCGTTGCTGCGGCAGGCCTGCATCTCCATCAGGAGCGACTGGCTTTCGTGCAGGGTCATGCCGCGCGCATTGCCCACCGGCTGTCGCCGCCACTCGCGCGGCAGGCCGGCTTCGTAGAGGCCGTGGCCGGTTTCATGCAGCACGCCCATCAGCGCCCGGGCGAAATCCTGTTCGTCGTAGCGCGTGGTGATGCGCACATCGTCGGCCGTCCCACCCGTGAAGGGGTGGGCGGAGACGTCGAGGCGGCCGTGATGAAAATCGAAGCCAATGAGACGGATCAGCTCCTCGCCCAGGCGGCGCTGCGCCTCGACCGGGAACGGCCCGTCGAGAGGCTGCACCGGCGGCAGCCGCTTCTGGTGTTCGAGCACGCGGCCCAGCAGGTCCGGCAGGAAGGAGCGCAGCTCAGCAAACAGCGCGTCGATGTGCGCCGAGCGGCCGCCCGGCTCGAACTCGTCGAGCAGCGCATCGTAGAGCGAGGTACCGAGCGCCGCGGCCTTCGCCTCACCGACTCGGCGCATGATGTTGAGCACTTCCGACAGGGTCGGCAGCAGCGACTTGAAGTCGGCATTCTTCTTGGCCGAGCGCCAGGCGAGTTCGCAGGCGCTGCAGGCGCGCGTGCGCGCCTCGACCAGGTCGGCCGGCAGCGCGCTCTCGTGCACCCAGGACCGGCGCATCTCGCGCAGGTTGGCCCGCCGCCAGGGATCGAGCGCGGCCCGCCCCTCCTCCGCCCGCGCCAGCAGGTCGGACATGTCGGGAGCCGCGATGATCTCGTGGGCAATTACGCCCAAGGTGGCGAGCTGGTCGGCGCGATCGTCGCTGGCGCCGTCCGGCATCATGGTCGAGCGGTCCCAGTTCAGGATGGCCGAGGCACGGCCTATGGCGCTCAGCCGCGCGAACCGGCGCTCGAGCTCGGCATAGGGATCGTTGGCGATCACTTGTCTGCCTTGCGGCGTCCGCGGATCTCGAGCCGGCCCGTCTCCCAGTGATAGGCGAGATACACGCCGGCCATCGCCACGGCGATCAGGAACCAGGTGATGGCGTATTGCAGGTGGTCGTTGGGAATGTCGAAACGCGTCTGGCCGCCGACCGGCACGCCGCCGGGATTGGGCGTTGCGTCGGCATCGAGGAAGAACGTGTCGAGCTTCGGGTCAGGGAGGGCCCCGGCCATCTTGCGCATCAGCGGCACGTCGACATGGAACCACACGTTCTTGTCCGGCACGTTCTCGGGCGCGAACTGACGGCGCTCCTGGTTGCGGCGCACGACACCGACGAGTTCGACGCGACCCGCGGGCTGACCCTCCGCGCGCTTTGCAGGATCTTTCCGCTCCTGGGGAATCCAGCCGCGATCGAACAGGACGATGCGGCCGTCATCGGTCTTGAGCGGCACGACGACCTGGTGGCCCACCTTGTTCTTGAGGCTGCGCGCAGCCAGGAAGTATTCCTTGTCGTAGAGGAAGGTGCCACCGAGCTTCACGCGCCCGTACTCGTAGCGAAGCGGATTGCCGCTCAGCAGCTCGTCGAGGGAAACCGGCGCGGCTGCCTGGTTGGCGGCGATGCGATCGAGAATGTCCCTTTTCCATTCGCGACGCTCCATCTGCCAGATGCCGAGCCCCAGCGAGAGGACCAGGATCGGTAGTGAGACGAGCGTGGGCCACAAAGCGGGCCGCAGCCTGATCATGATGTCTCCTCTACTCGTCGAGTGCAGTCGAGCGATGGGTGTACTGCTGGGCGACCAGTAGTGCCTTCAGGAAGCGCAGCATCCAGGTCGCGAGCCCGAAGGTGACGGGCAGCCAAATCAGGACATGCAGCCACCAGGGCGGCTCGTAACGGAATTCCACCCAGAAAACGAGCATCATGATGATGGCACCCAGTGCCAGGATCACGAGCACGGCCGGCCCATCGCCGGCATCGTTTCCCCGCAGGTCGAGGTCGCATTCGGAACAGCGATCGACCACCGTCAGCAGACCGCGAAACAGCTTGCCGCGGCCGCAGCGCGGGCAGGTGGCGCGGAGCGCGACGTCGAGTGGCGATTGTCGTGGCCAGTCGGACAAGGCTGTCTCCTCAAAGGCGAACCGCCGGGGATCGCCCGGCGGTTCCAAGATAGTCGGCTTTTCTGCTTAGTGCAGGGCGATCGGCGCCTTGCCGGCACCCCACCAGTAGATGCAGAAGAACAGGAACAGCCACACCACGTCGACGAAATGCCAGTACCAGGCAGCGGCCTCGAAGCCGAAATGCTGCTTGGGCTTGAACTGACCCTTCATCGCCCGGAACAGGCAGACCAGCAGGAATATCGTCCCGACCAGCACGTGGAAGCCGTGGAAACCCGTCGCCATGTAGAAGGTCGACGCGTAGATGCCCTGGTCGAAGGTAAACGGCGCGTGCAGGTACTCGTAAGCCTGGACGCCGGTGAAGATCATCCCCAGGACGACCGTGCACAGCAGGCCGCGCACCGCGTCGCGCTGATTGCCCTCGATGATCGCGTGATGCGCCCAGGTCACCGTCGTGCCGGAGAGCAGCAGGATCAGCGTGTTCATCAGCGGCAGGTCGAACGGCGCGATGATGCTGATGCCCTTCGGCGGCCAGATGCCGCCGGTGACTTCGGCGCGCACGGGCTGCTTCAGTTCGCCGGGATAGAGCGACGCATCGAAGAATGCCCAGAAGAAGGCCGCGAAGAACAGCACTTCCGAGGTGATGAACAAGATCATCCCGTAGCGCAGGCCGATCTGGACAACCGGCGTATGGAAGGTGCGCGACTCGACGATGACGTCGCTCCACCACCAATACATGACCGCGACGACCATCAGGAGGCCGGGCGCGAGCGCCCACCAGTGCACGACCTTGATGACCTTCTCGACGCCCGGCCCCAGCATGTCGGGATGCATGCCGAGCGCGAAGCCCAGCGCCAGCACCAGCGCAGCGAACGCGCCAAGCGCCGGCCACGGGCTCGGATCTACGAGATGATAGGGATGCTTGGGAGCGCCGTCGGCCATGTTCATCCACCCTTTCCAGTATCAGCGGCGGGCACGCCGCCGAGCAAGGTCCTTGCCCGTTCCGTCTTCGCCTCGAAGAACGTGTAGGAGAGCGTGACGGTACGGATGTTGTCGTAACGCCGATCCTTGTCCATCTCGGGATCGACGAAGAAAATCACGGGCATGTCGACCGACTGCCCGGGCAGCAGCAACTGCTCGGTGAAGCAGAAGCATTGAAGCTTGTTGAACCACGGCCCGGCGCTTTCGGGCGTGACGTTATAGGTCGAGGTCCCGACCAGCGGGCGCTGCGAGACATTGGTCACGCGATAGTGCACGAGGCGCTCTTCGCCCAGTTGCACCTTCACCTCGCGCTGCAGCGGCTCGAAGCGCCAGGGCAGCGCCGAATCCGTATTGGCATCGAAGCGCACGTTGACCGTACGGTCGAGCAGCGGCCTGTCTCCCGACTGGGCGACCAAAGGCTTGCCACCAAAACCCGTGGTACGGCAGAACATGTCGTAGAGCGGCGCCGCGGCAAAGGCGGCACCGACCATGCCGCCGGTCAGCAGCACGAGACGCCGTGCGATGCGCGCGTTCTTTTGAGTCGGCGTGAGGGGTGTCTTGTTGCTCATCCCTGCGCTCCCATGCGCACGATGGTGAGCGCAAAGAACGCCACCACGAGAACCAGCAGGAAAACCGCGACGAACAGATTCTTGCCGCGCTGACGGCGGTGCATATCGGTATCGCCCGGGCGGCGGTCGTCGGCCATCATGCTCATCCGGCCAAAATCCGCCCCGCGACCAGGTCGAGGGGCAGCGCCGCGAACAGTGCCGCGAGATAGAGCAGCGAGAAGCGGAACATGCGCCGCGCCGCTCCATGGGCGGTCTCGTCGTCCGCCGTCCGCCACACGGAGATCGCGTAGCCGACGAAGGCGAGGCTGAAAACCAGCGCGACAGAGCCGTACAGCCAGCCGACCGAGCCCAGCAGGGTCGGCGCCAATGCCACCGGCGCAAGCACCAGCGTGTAGATAAGCATCTGGCGCTTGGTTTCGCGCGGCCCGGCCACCACCGGCAGCATCGGCACGCCGGCGCGCCGGTAATCGTCGCTGCGGTAGAGAGCGAGCGCCCAGAAATGCGGCGGGGTCCACAGGAAGACCAGCAGGAAGAGCGCAACGCCCACGGCCGACACGTCGCCGGTCACGGCCGCCCAGCCGATCATCGGCGGGAAAGCGCCCGCAGCACCGCCGATTACGATGTTCTGCGGCGTCCGGCGCTTCAGCCAGATCGTGTAGACGAAGACATAGAACAGGATCGCGGCGGTCAGCAGCGCGGCGGCGACGAAATTGGTCGCGACCGCCATCAGCGCGACCGAAAAGATGGACAACAGCACGCCGAGGCCCAGCGCGTCGTCGGGTGCGACGCGGCCGGCCGGCAGCGGTCGGTTACGGGTCCGCTCCATCACCGCATCGAGGTCGCGCTCGTACCACATGTTGATGGCACCGGCGGCCCCCGAACCCAGCGCGATCGCCAGCACGGCGAGCGTCGCCGTGAGCGGATGGATGTGGCCCGGCGCGATCATGACACCGATCAGGCCGGTGAACACGACCAGCGACATGACCCTGGGCTTCAGGAGGTCGACATAGTCGCGCACGCGTGAAGCGGGAGCCGCCTCGTCGGTGATCGTCAGGATGCCGTTTGCCGTGTTGCTCATAGCCTTTCAAGGCGAAGGCGCCTTTTGGGCGCCTCCGCTCCTCGAGATCAGTGGTGAGCCGACGGGGAGATGCGCGGCAGTTCCTCGAAGGTGTGGAACGGTGGCGGCGAAGCGACCGTCCATTCCAGCGTCGTGGCGCCCTCGCCCCAGTAGTTCGCGCCAACCTTGCGGCCGTACATCAGCGTGCCGAAGACCACGAAGATCAGCCAGAAGATCGTCGAGCCGAACGAGATGAACGCGCCGATCGAGGAGATGTAGTTCCAGTGCGCCATCGCGTCGGGATAGTCGACGTAGTGGCGCGGCATGCCGGCCAGACCGGAGAAGTGCATCGGGAAGAACGTCAGGTTGACGCCGATGAAGGTCGTCCAGAAGTGGACCTGAGCCGCCCATTCCGAATACTGCCGGCCCGACATCTTGCCGAGCCAGTAGTAGAAGCCGGCGAACATGCCGAACACCGCACCGAGTGACAGCACGTAATGGAAGTGCGCGATCACGTAGTAGGTGTTGTGCAGCGAGTAGTCGACGCCGGCGTTCGCCAGCACGACGCCGGTAACGCCGCCGACGGTGAACAAGAAGATGAACCCGATCGCCCAGAGCATGGGCATCTCGATACGGATCGAGCCGCCCCACATCGTCGCGATCCAGCTGAAGATCTTCACGCCCGTCGGCACTGCGATCACCATCGTGGCCGCGACGAAGTAAGCTCGCGTGTCGACGTCCATACCGACTGTGTACATGTGGTGCGCCCACACGACGAAGCCCACGACGCCGATTGCCACCATCGCATAGGCCATCCCGAGATAGCCGAAGATCGGCTTCTTCGAGAAGGTCGAGATGATGTGGCTGATGATGCCGAAGGCCGGCAGGATCATGATGTACACCTCGGGATGGCCGAAGAACCAGAAGAGGTGCAGGAACAGGGTCGGGTCGCCACCGCCCTCGGCCTTGAAGAACGAGGTGCCGAAGTTACGATCGGTCAGCAGCATGGTGATGGCGCCGGCCAGGACCGGAAGAGCCAGCAGCAGCAGGAACGCAGTGACCAGGATCGACCACGCGAACAGCGGCATGCGATGGAGCGTCATGCCCGGCGCACGCATGTTCAAGATGGTCGTGATGAAGTTGATTGCGCCCAGGATCGACGAGGCACCCGCGATGTGCAGCGAGAAGATCACGAGATCCATGCCCGCACCCTGACTGAGCGTCAGTGGCGGATAAATCGTCCAGCCGGTGCCGACACCACCGCCGATCAGGGCCGACATCAGCAGCAGGATGAACGCCGGCGGCAGCAGCCAGAAACTGATGTTGTTCATGCGCGGGAACGCCATGTCGGGCGCTCCGATCATCAGCGGCACGAACCAGTTGCCGAAACCGCCGATCAGACCCGGCATGACGACGAAGAACACCATGATCAGGCCGTGGGCCGTCACGAAGGTGTTCCAGAGGTGTCCGTCAGGCGTACCGTCTACGTTGAAGTACTGCACCCCCGGCTGCAGCAGCTCGAGGCGCATGATCACCGAGAAGGCCGCACCGATCAGGGCGGCGCAGATCGAGAACACAAGGTACATCGTGCCGATGTCCTTGTGGTTGGTGCTGTACAGCCACCGCTTGATGCCGGTCGGCGTGTGGTGGTCGTCGTGGTGGCTGTGGTCGTGGGCGGCGCCGTGCGCGGTGGCCATTGTAATCTCCTGCGGCGAAGCGCTTAGCGGTTGGCGGGAGCGGTTACGGAAGCGAAGTTGGTTTCGGGCAGCAAGCCGGCAGCCTTCTTCTTCTCCTCAACCCATTTGTCGAAGTCAGCTTTGGATACGACCTTGATCGCGATCGGCATGTAGGTGTGATTCATGCCGCAGATCTGCGAGCACTGGCCGAAATAGAGGCCCTCTTCCTTCACGCTGATCCAGCCTTCGTTGAGACGGCCGGGGATCACGGTCTTCTTGATGCCGAAGCCGGGAACGGTCCACCCGTGCATGCTGGCGCCCTCGGCCGTGCCGATGATGCGCACGACGGTGTTCGCCGGGATCACCATCTCTTCGTCGACCGCCAGCAGGCGCGGCACCTGCGGCTTCTGCTTGATGCGATCGGCCTCGGCCAGGATGCGGCTCTCGACCTTGAAGTTGCCCTGGTCGGGATAGTCGTAGGACCAATACCACTGGTGGCCGGTGACCTTGACCGTCAGGCCGGCGTCGATCGCCTTGTCGCTGTAGTAGAGCAGACGGAACGACGGCACCGCGACGACGACCAGGATGAGGATCGGGATGATCGTCCAGGCGATCTCGAGGCCAGTATGATGGGTGACATTCGTCGCCACCGGGTTACGCGAGGCGTGGAAGCGCCACACGGCGTAAATCAGCAGGATGAGGACGAATATCGAGATCAGGATGATGATCACAAGCAGCAGGTCGTGCAGCGACTCGACCCGCTCCATGATCGGCGTAAAGGCCGCTGGGAAATTCAGCTGCCAGTCGTGCGGCACGCCGATGACTTTCTGCGCCTGAGCGGCGCCCGCGAAGCCGAAGGCGGCTATCGCCGACAAAATGCCCAGAATGCTCAATACGCGCTTACCGACCATGCATCCGTCCCCTCGCGGTTTAGATCCCAACGGGATTTCCGACCCGCAAAATCCCCCGCATTTCAAACGGGTTAGTACCAGATATAGCCGTGGGTCGTAACGGGTTTTCGCCCCCAGTCGGTATGTGGCGGCCAGTCGCAGCCGTGTCAGTTCGGGACATTTGCGAGGGCTTCGCCGTCTGCACGACCCGGGCAAAGGCCGGCCAGTCGAAAGGACGCATCTGCCGGCGCAAAGCGGCGTAAGACGAGCGTTGGCCCGGCAGCCTTGTTGGCTGGAAAGCCGCGCCCGGTTGGCGGACGACGCGGCTTAGGACGATCCGCGGTCGGCAGGCTCGGTCGCGAAAGAGCGCGAGCGCCCAGCTGGATGTGGCCCGCCCGCGGATCCAGCGAAGGCTATGGGCCGGTCCACCCACGACAGATCGATGGCCACCGGGCTCTGCCGCGGGCCCGAAGCAAAGCGTACAAGCCCCGAGGGGTGGCCACCGAAGATCGATTCCGGAACAATCGAGCCGCGTGGGACGACCTCGCCTCCTGTCCAGGGGTGGGCCGGCATGTGTGCGAATGTGACGAGCGCTGGCGCCTGCCGGCGAAGGGCGAGCCGTTCGGACACGAGAAGGCGGAGTTCGGCCTCGGTGAGCGCCAGACCGTGTGTATGAAAGTAGCGGCGAACCGTCTCGCCGATTGCAAAGGCGACTTCCGACGGCGGCCGGCCGACATCGAGGATGGCCTGGACAGCCGCCTCCATGTCGCGGCCGAAGGCGCGCCATGTCCTTTCGACCTGCGTCTCGCGCGGGACGTCGGCCGGCCAGTCGGGAACGAAGCTCATGGAAGATACGGCACTGCTGCGCCGCCCCCACCGCTCAAGGCGGTCATCGATCAATCCGTAGAAAATATGACTTCCCAATATGTGCGACCGGAACTGGCAAAAAAGCGCCAACCCCTGCCCGGTCGCGCCGCCACTCTAGCCGCCCGCCCGGCCAAAACCACGACAAACGATGCACATCCTCTCGAAAATGCAGCTCCGGCTGCCCGTCCGCCCCGAGGCCCCGCCCCGGGGCCTCGCCCCGAAGTTGCCGCTTGTCTTTCGATGATCGGCCTATAAGGTCCGGCCGCCACACCAGACCGTGGCTTCGCCGAAGGAACACGTCATGCGTCTCTCCCTTCTGACGCCCGTTCTTGCCGTCATTCTCATGTTTGCAGGAGCTGCCTCCGCCATGGACAAGGAAAACACACTCTATATCGATCTGAAGGACGGCCGCGTCGTGATCGAGATGCGCCCCGACCTTGCCCCCAAACATGTCGCCCAGATCAAGAAGCTGGCGCGCGAAGGCAAGTACGACGGCGTCGTCTTCCACCGCGTCATCGACGGCTTCATGGCGCAGACCGGCGACCCGACGGGTACCGGCTCCGGCGGTATGGGCGAGACGCTCAAGGCCGAGTTCAACAAGGAGCCGCACAGCCGCGGCACCGTCTCGATGGCGCGGACCAACGATCCCAACAGCGCCCGCAGCCAGTTCTTCATCGTCTTCAAGGATTCGAACTTCCTCGACGGCCAGTACACCGTGTGGGGCAAGGTGACGTCCGGCATGGAGTTCGTCGACAAGATCAAGAAGGGCGCGCCCGGTTCGGGCGCCGTCGCCGCACCGCAGGACAAGATGATCAAGGTCCAGGTCGCGGCCGACGTGAAGAGCTAGACACTCCCCTTCGTCCAGGCAAACGAAAGCCTCCCCCGCCACTGCGGGGGAGGCTTTTTTCTTTGCGACCTCAGCCTTCCTTGGTGACGGTGTGGAAGGACTTCGAGATGACCTGCCAGCGACCGTCGACCTTGAGCAAGGTCAGATAGTCGGTGAAGTAGCGCGGCGGGATCTGGCACTCGACCTTGGCAATCGCGGTCGCCGGACCGGAGAAGTCGATCGACACGATGCGGTCGGCCCGGGCGCTGCCCTTGGACTTCGCCGACGGACGGCTCTCGACCGCCTTGAACCAGTCGGCGCGCGGCAGGTCGGCTGCCTTGCCGTCGCTGCCTGCGCTGTAGAGATGCGAAGCAGGATGGAACGCTTCGCCGAGCTTCTTGGTATCGCCTTCGTAAAGGCCATCGAAATAGACCTGCAGGACCTTTTCGACCGCTGCGACATCGGAATTCATCTGTTCACTCCCTCACTCGGATTGCGCCCTATTCAGGCAAGACCATTTAGACAGGACCGTTGGGCGCCACCAGGATCTTGCCGTTTCGGCCGCCTCTGTCGGCATGGGCCAACGCTTCCTTGATTTTCTCGATTGGATAGACCGTGTCCACTGGCGCGTGCAGCTTGCCGGTCAGCACCTGCCCGCCGAGATCGGCATAGATCTCGCGGATCTTTTCGGGACTGCGCTTTGCCAGCCCGCGCCCCAGCATGAAGCCCGTGAGCTTGATGCCGCGATAGATGAAGTTGCTGCGCGTGACCTCGGGGTCCTCGCCGCTCATCGACCCGTAGTGCACCACCGTGCCCTCGGTCGCGACGCACTCGACGATCCGCCCCGTCGCCCTGCCGCCGATCGCCTCGACACCAAGCCTGATCGCAGCGTCACCCGTGCCCTTGGCGACACGCGCCGCGAGATCGTCACTGTCGACGACCACGAGATCGGCGCCCAGCGATTTGAGCTCGGCTTCCAGTTCGGGCCGACGCACGACGTTGACGGTACGCAGCCCGCGTTGCTTCGCCAGCACGATCAGCAGGCGGCCAACCGCCGAGTTGGCGACGTTCTGGATCACCCACTCGCCGGGCTTCAGGTCGACGAAGTCCTGGAGCATGAGCTGCGCCGTCGGTGGATTGATGCGCACCATGGCCGCCTGGCGCAGATCGATGCCGGCCGGCAGCGGGATGGCGTCGTTGCCCTTCACGCGCCGCTTCTGCGCCCAGTTCTCGCGCTGCAGGTTGATGACGAGATCGTCCTTCTTGACGTGCGTCACGGCCGATCCGACGGCGGTGACGCGGCCAACGCACTCCGCGCCGGGCGTGGCCGGCAGCGGCGGCTTCAACCGATAGCTGCCCTTGCAGAACCACATGTCGGCAGGGTTGATGGGAAAGGCCAGGACGTCGAACACGACCTCGTCGGCCGCCGGTTCGCCGACATCGGGAACATCGGCGCAGCGCGCGACCTCCCATGGCGTTCCATAGCGATCGATCAGCACCTGCTTCACGCTGCCCTCCCCTCACGCCCTCGAATTCCGTTCCATGGCGCCACTTTGTTGGCCCGTCGATTGCTTGTACTGTGAATCAACAGGGGGTGAAATGCCGGATGGCAGCAAAGGCATTTGACGAAATGAACTCGGGCACGGACGGCTCGGTCCGCCCGCCCTATCGTGGAGTGGCCGACTGGCTGGATCGTACATCCCCCGAGCGCGTCGCCGCGACCCGCCGCGAAGTCGACCTCTTCTATAGGCGACACGGCATTACCTTCGGCGCCTATGGCGCGACCGACGGCCAAGAGACCACGATCCCCTTCGACATCATTCCGCGTGTCATCGCCTGGGACGAATGGGAGTATCTGCACAAGGGCCTGTCGCAGCGCGTGCGCACGCTCAACGCCTTCCTCGCCGATGCCTACGGGCAGCGCGAGATCTGCCGCGCCGGGATCATCCCCGAAGAACAGATCCTGATGAACGCCGAGTTCGTGGCGATGGCGCAGGGCCTGGCGCTGCCGGGCGGCGTGCATGCCCATATCGCCGGCATCGACCTCGTGCGCGTCGGCGAGAAGGATTTCTACGTTCTCGAGGACAATGTGCGCACGCCGTCGGGCGTGTCGTACGTACTGGAGAACCGCGAAGTGATGATGCGGCTGGCGCCCGAGCTGTTTTCGGCCATGCGCGTGCTGCCGGTCGCCGACTACACCGAGGAACTGCTGGCCACGCTGCGCTCGGTCTCCTACAGCGACGACGTCGAACCCAACGTCGTGCTGCTGACGCCGGGCCACTACAACAGCGCCTACTTCGAGCACGCCTTCCTGGCCGACGAAATGGGCATCGAACTGGTCAAGGGCTCGGACCTGTTCGTCGACGAAAGCCGCGTCTACATGCGCACGCCACGCGGGCCGCAACGGGTCGACGTGATCTATCGCCGGGTCGACGACGCCTTCCTCGATCCGTTGGCGATGCGCCCCGATTCCTATCTCGGCGTGGCGGGTCTGCTCGGCGCGTTGCGGGCCGGCAGGGTCAACATCGTGAATGCGCTGGGCAACGGCGTGGCCGACGACAAGTCGACCTACACCTATGTGCCCGAGATGGTCCGCTTCTATCTCGGCGAGGAGCCGATTTTGCAGAACGTGCCGACCTGGCGCTGCGATCGCTCTGACGACTACAAGTACGTACTCGAGCACCTGTCGGAACTGGTGGTGAAGGAAGTCCACGGGTCCGGCGGCAAGGGCATGCTGGTCGGCCCGACCTCCAGCAAGGTCGAGATCGAGGAATTCGCAGGCCTCCTCAAGACACGGCCGGACAACTACATCGCGCAGCCGACCCTGGCGCTGTCGACCTGTCCGACCTTCGTGAGCCAGGGCGTGGCGCCGCGCCACGTCGACCTTCGCCCCTTCGTCCTGTCCGGGCGCAAGATCACCATAGTACCCGGCGGGCTGACGCGCGTGGCACTGAAGGAAGGCTCGCTGGTCGTCAATTCGAGCCAGGGCGGCGGCACCAAGGATACCTGGGTGCTGGCGCCCGACGCGCCGGCCGGCGGCAGGTAGCGCCATGCTGAGCAGCACCGCCAAGAACCTCTACTGGATGGGCCGCTATCTGCAGCGGGCCAAGTCGACGGCACGGCTGATCGAGGCGATGCAGCGCATGGCCCTGCAGTCGCGCGGCGAGGAAGCGGCCGGCGTCGCGGCGATCTTCGGCATGGAGGACGAGTTCCGCCAGAGCCAGCTTCAGGGTGGCCGGCTGGCCAGCCTGATCGACTTCCTGGTGCTCGACGAGAACAACCCCTCCTCGATTGTAAACTCGATCGACGCGGCGCGACGCAATGCCCGCGAGGAACGCAACAACATCACGGTCGATGTCTGGGAGAGCCTGAACGGGCTGTGGCTGGAGCTGAGTGGCCGCCTGCGCGGCAACCGCGCAACGCTCGACCGCGGCGCGCTGATCGAATCGGTGAAGAAGCAGGCCGTCATGATCTTCGGCGCCGCGCAAGTAACCCTGCTGCGCGACGAGGCGAACAACTTCTTGCAGCTCGGCGCCTACCTCGAACGTGCCGACAATACCGGCCGCATCCTCGACGTGAAGTTCCATCTGCTGCGGCCCGATGGCGATGCCAATGCCGAAGGCCTCGACTACTTCGCCTGGTCGGAGCTGCTGGCCTGCATCGGTGCGGTACGTACCTACCGGCGTATCTATCGAAGCTCATTGCATCCCATGAAAGTGGCGGAGCTGATGATGCTGCGCCGCGACGTGCCGCGCTCGGTGCACCACTGCCTCTGGATGGTCGACCTCAACATGCGCGAGCTGGCCGACGCCTACGGCACGCACGGCGAGGCCGACCGGCTGGCCGGCGAGCTGCATGCCCGGTTGCGTTACGCCCGGATCGACCAGGTGTTCGATGTCGGCCTGGCGACGTTCCTCGGCACGCTGCGCGGCGACATCGCGACGCTGAACGACGAGATCGGCCGACAGTTCCTGCTGGATTGAGGGACGGACCATGCGCTTCTCCATCCACCACGCCACGCGCTTCGACTTCGACCAGCCCTCCCGCCATTCGATCCACGACGTCCGGCTGACGCCCAAGCCTGCCTCGGGGCAGCGCATCGTGTCGTGGCGCATCGACGGCCCCGGCAAGCGCTCGGAATGGGTCGACGGCCACGGCAATCAGGTCACGACATTCTCGGTGGCGCACCGGCACGAGGCCGTCGAGATCGTCGTGCACGGGCTCTACGAGTATGGCGGCGCCGATCAATGGCTGCGCTATGCCGACACACCGACGCTGCCGGCGCCGTTTTGGCTGCGTAACACCGGGCTGGCGCGCCACGATGCGAGCTTCGATCCGCTGATTGAGGGTTTTGCCGAGCGCGCCGCCGATCCCGCACAGCGCGTCGCCGTCCTGCACGAGCTGATGGATCGGATTGCCAGGCGCATCGCCTACTAGGCCGGAGTCTCCACGGTGGACACCACAGCGGTCGACGCGCTGGCCCGCGGCGCCGGCGTCGCCCAGGACGACGCGCATGTCTTCATCGCCTGCTGCCGGCGGCTCGGCGTCCCCGCGCGCTATGTCAGCGGCTACCTGCGCAACGACGATCCCGACCTGCATGTCGGCCGCACCAGCCACTCCTGGGCCGAGGCCTGGGTACCGGGCCTCGAATGGGTCGGCTTCGATCCTGCCAATGGCATCAGCCCGCGCGGCGACAGTCTGAGGGTCGCGGTCGGCCTCGATTACCGCGATGCCGCTCCGGTCAGCGGGCGGCGCATCGGCTTCGGCGATGCCAAGATGACCGTCGAGGCCTCGATCCGCCTCGTCGACTAAGGGGCGTCCAGGTGCCCGTCGGTACGGCGCACCACATGCCGAGCAGCGGTACGCCGATCATGTCGAAGCAGATGATCCGCACAGGATAAAAGCCTATATATTACAATAAGTTAATGGCTTTTCGGAGAGGTCACCTGAAGGTTTTGCAGAAGGCCGAGCAGCGATATCGCGAGCACCTATGAGAAATAGCCCTCGATAGCCTCCGGAGAACTGCGCGTTTTCTTGCAGTGGCGAACGTCCACCAGTACCTTCGCGCGCTTTTTCAATGCCTGAAAGGAGGCATCGCGTTATGGCTCTTATTGCCGATCGTCTTAGCCGTATTAAGCCCTCTCCGACCAACGCCGCGCAGGCGAAGTTCCTGGAGATGAAAGCGGCGGGCAAAGACGTGATCGGCCTTGCCGCTGGCGAGCCCGACTTCCCGACCCCCGACCACATCAAGGAAGCGGCTTACAAGGCCATTCGCGAGAACGACACCAAATACACCGCAGTGCCCGGCACGCCGGCGCTGCGCGAAGCCATCGTCGCCAAGATGAAGCGCGACCACGGCCTGGAGTACAAGCCGTCGCAGACCGTCGTCACCTCGGGCGGCAAGCAGATCATCTTCAACGCCATGCTGGCCACGCTGAACCCGGGCGACGAGGTCATCGTGCCGGCGCCGTACTGGGTCTCCTACCCGGAGATGGTGCTGTTCGGCGACGGCACGCCGGTGATCGTGCAGTGCGAGGAAAAGCACGGCTTCAAGCTGCAGCCGGAGGCCCTGGAGCGCGCGATCACGCCGAAGACCAAGTGGCTGATCCTGAACTCGCCCAGCAACCCGACGGGGGCTGCCTACACCAAGGCCGACCTGCGGGCGCTGTGCGACGTGCTGCTGCGCCATCCGCAGGTCTACCTGCTGACCGACGACATGTACGAGAAGCTCGTCTACGACGACTTCGTGTTCGCGACGCCGGCCGAAGTCGAGCCCAAGCTCTACGACCGTACCTTGACGATGAACGGCGTGTCGAAGGCCTACAACATGACGGGCTGGCGTATCGGCTATGCCGCCGGTCCGCAGGCGCTGATCAACGCCATGATCACGGTGCAGTCGCAGAGCACGTCGAACGCCAGCTCGATCAGCCAGGCGGCGGCGGTGGCGGCGCTGAACGGCCCCACCGACTTCATTCCGAAGAACGTCGCCGTCTTCAAGCAGCGCCGCGATCTCGTCGTCTCGATGCTGAACCAGACCAAGGGCCTCAAGTGCCCGCGGCCGGAAGGCGCCTTCTACGTCTACCCGTCCTGTGCCGGCACGATCGGCAAGAAGACGCCGAACGGCAAGACGATCGAGAACGACACGGACTTCGTGAACTACCTGCTCGAAGCCGAGGGTCTGTCGGTCGTGCAGGGCTCGGCCTTCGGCCAGGGCCCGGCCTTCCGCATCTCCTACGCCACGGCGACGAACCTGCTGGAAGAGGCCGGCCGGCGCATCCAGCGGGCCTGCGCCGCCCTGAGCTAAGCCGATCCAACATATAAAAGGAACAGGGCCGGCCCTTCGGGGACCGGCCCTTTTTCTTGCTGCTTCACCCCATTTACTGTACGGTCAGTACAGCTAAATGGAGGGTGCCAGCATGGCTGGTCCATCGGCAGGTCCCGCCGCCATCCGGGCGCTTTCGGTGCAGAACAACGCGCCGGCAATGATGCGCATCGTGAGCCAGCTTGGCCTGATCACGGCAATGGCAGCACTCATCTCGGCGCTGACCACGGCCTATGGCGTGCTGGCAGCCCTTCCGCTCATGGCCGTGCAAGGCTTCTGCATCGCCTTCCTGTTCACGCCGTTGCATGAGACCGCGCACAAGACGGCGTTCAGGACGCGCATCCTCAACCCGGTCGTCGGCCAGCTCTGCGGCGTGCTGATCGGCCTGCCCTACGAATACTACCGCCTCTTCCATTGGGATCATCACCGCCATACGCAGGACCTCGATAAAGATCCCGAGCTCATCGTTGGCTCGCGGACCGATTCGCTGCCGCGACGGATCCTATCCTTCACCGGCGTGCCGCAACTCGGCAATCGTCTGCTGCTGATGCTCCACCATGCGATCACCGGCACGGTCGCAGCGCCCTGGGTGCCGGCGGACAAGCGCGGGCTGATCGTGTGGGAGGCGCGCGCCTACACCGCGCTCTACCTGGCGCTCGCGGCAGGATCGGCCGCTCTGGCCTCGCCGTTGTTACTATGGGTCTGGATCGTTCCTGTGCTGATCGGCCAGCTCTTCCTCAGGCCCTACCTCTATTCCGAACACACGGGCTGCGGTCATTCCTCGAGTGCGCTCGAAAATACGCGGACGACTTATACGAATGGCATCGTGCGCTGGTTCGCCTGGAACATGCCCTACCACGCCGAGCACCATGCGTTTCCGTCGGTCCCCTTTCATGCCCTTCCCGAGTTGAACCGGCTGGTCGCGGCGCGGATCGTCCATCAGGGACAAGGCTACCGCCGGGTCGTTCCCGCGGCTTGGCGCCACCTCAGCGAGGCGTCAGAAGCGAGGCCACCAGCTTCTTCGCATAGTCGGCAGACAGCGGCCTGAACTGGAACAGGAAGCGGTAGAAGAGCGTGCCGTAGATGCGGTCGTAGAGATCGCCCGCTGCAACGCCCGCCGTGATCGAACCTTCCTTCTGGCCGCGCTCGATGATCGCCGTCGCGGTCTTTCGCCGGATATCGAGATAGCGTTCCGTGAAAAGCTGTGCGGAGCCCGTCTTGGCGACGCATTCGGAGATGACGGCAAGCTGCACCTTGCCGAACTCGCTCTTCAGTGCTTCGGCGTAGGCCGCTGCGTGGCCCTGCAACGTCGCGACCGGATCGCCCTCTTCCGTGAGCGGCAGCATCAACGACGCATGCCGGAGAAAGGCATCGATCAGCAAGGCTTCGCGTGACGGCCACCATTTGTAGACCGTCATCTTGGAAACCTTGGAGGCACGGGCGATGGCATCCATGGTCGCGGCCGCCAGGCCTTTCGAAACGATGAGCCCATAGGCCGCGTCGAGAATCGCAATCTCCGCCGCGGTCGAACGCGGCCGGCCCCGGCGGCCTGGTTTCTCTTCACGCCTCTCGGTCATCGCCCGTCGATAGTAGGCGTATCGACGACCTCCCAGCGAAATCTCATCCACAAGTCCCGGCCGGCCGATTGACTCGGCCTGCCCCCGGTGAAACGATTTCGTCGACACAGGGCTTCGCTCCGAACGAGGCGCCGCGGGTTAGCCCGTCCTTCCTGGAGACGCCTCCGGGGCTTCTACGCGTTTGCATTCGCGAAGAAGGAGGACGTTGTCATGGCCGAACTCAAGACCGAGACCATCCCTGGGGGCAGACCAGGTAGCGGCGCGCACCGCGTGGTGGCGCTGTGCGGGCCGTATCTCTCGGGCAAGACCAGTCTGCTCGAGAGCATCCTCTTCGCTACGGGAGCCATCGGCCGGCGCGGTTCGACACGTGCAGGCACTTCCATCGGCGACGGCTCCCCCGAAGCCCGCAAGCGCGGCATGGGCACCGAAATCAACATGGCCTCGGTCGACTATCTGGGCGACCAGTGGACGTTCCTCGACGTGCCAGGCTCGATCGAGTTCCAGCACGATGCCTTCGCGGCCCTTGCCGTGTGCGACGCCGTCGTCCTCGTCTGCGAACCCTCGCCCGAGCGGGTCGTGGCCCTGACGCCGCTGCTGAAGTACATCGAAGACCGCCGCCTTCCCCACATCATCTTCATCAACAAGATCGATTCGGCCGACGTCCGCGTGCGCGACATGCTGGCCGCGCTGCAGGCCATCTCGACACGCAAGCTCGTGCTGCGCCAGGTGCCGATTCGCCGGTCGACCGCCGATGGCGGCGAAGAGACCGTGGGCTATGTCGATCTCGTGAGCGAACGCGCCTATCGCTACAAGTCGAGCGGTGCCTCGGATCTGATCGAGATGCCTTCCGAGATCCTGCCGCGTGAAAGCGAAGCACGCCGCGAGATGCTGGAAACGCTCTCGGAATTCGACGACACGCTGCTCGAACAGCTCATCGAGGATATTGCCCCAGAGAAGTCGCTGATCTACCGCGACCTGCACGAGGAATTCGGCTCCGACCAGATCTCGCCCGTCCTGCTGGGCGCCGGCGATCGCGAGAATGGTGTGCGACGGCTCTTGAAGGCATTGCGTCACGACACCCCTTTCGTCGATACGACGGCTGAGCGTCGGGCTTTGCCGTCGAACGGGGTGGCCATGGCGGAATGCTTCAAGGTCCTGCACCAGAGCCATGCCGGCAAGCTCTCGCTCTGCCGCGTCTGGTCGGGCACGCTCACCGAAGGCCAGTCGCTGGGCGGCCAGAGGATCGGCACTCTGCTGCGGCCTTTCGGACAGCGCCTCGACAAGACGACGGAAGCGAAGGCCGGCGAGATCGTGGCGCTGGCCAAGGTCGAGGCACTCTCGGCCGGGCAAACATTGTCGGCGAGCGGCATCGCGGCGTCGGCCGACTTCCCGACGGCCGATCCTCCGGTCTTCGCCCTGTCGCTTGCCGCCAAGAACCGCAATGACGAGGTCAAGCTTTCCGGCGCGCTGCACAAGATCGTCGAGGAGGATCCCTCGCTCTCCTTCGAGGCGCGCGGCGAGACTCACGAGCTGCTGATCAAGGGTCAGGGCGAGATGCACCTCAAGGTCGCCGTCGACAAGCTCGCCGGCCGCTACAACGTCGCCGTCGAGACGACAGCGCCGCGCGTCGCCTATCGCGAAACCATCCAGGCCGGCGCGCAGCAGCACGCCCGCTACAAGCGGCAGACCGGCGGCCACGGCCAGTTCGCCGACATCAAGGTCGAGATCAAGCCGCTGCCGCGCGGCTCGGGCTTCCGCTTCGTCGACAAGATCGTGGGCGGCGTCGTGCCGCGCAACTTCATCCCCGCGGTCGAAGCCGGGCTGGTCGAATATCTGAAGGAGGGACCGCTCGGCCAGCCGGTGGTCGATCTCGAAGTAACGCTGTTCGACGGCCAGTATCATTCGGTCGACAGCTCCGAAATGTCGTTCAAGATGGCCGCGCGTATCGCCATGAGCGAGGCCATGCCCAAGTGCAAGCCCGTGCTGCTGGAGCCGATCCTCAAGGTGACGGTGATGGGGCCGAGCGAGTCGACGCCGCGGCTGCAGCGGCTGATCTCCGGACGGCGTGGCCAGCTTCTCGGCTACGACACGCGGCCGGGCTGGACTGGCTGGGACGAGGTTTCGGCGCTGATGCCCGAAGCGGAGATCGCCGACATGATCGTGGAGATCCGTTCGGTCACCCAAGGCGTCGGCAGCTTCCGTACCGAGTTCGACCACCTCCAGGAGCTGGTCGGCCGCACGGCCGAGCGCATCGTCGAGGAGAGCAAGAAGCGCGCGGCGTGAGACGCTGCCGCCATCACAAGCCGGTGAAGCCGTCCTCCGGCGGCTTCACCGGAGGTCCCAAGCCACCCATAGTTCTCCTGTGTAAGCGTCCAGCAGGAGAATTTTCCAATGTTTAACAGACGGTCTGCGATGGCGGGCGGCCTGGCGATGGCCGCGGCGGCGTCACTGACCCGCGTCGCAAATGCCCAGTCTGGGCGTCCGACGCTGGTGTTCGTCGGCCACGAGCTTTGAGGCGGCTGCAAGATCTGGCGTGCCCAGTCCGAGCCTGATTTGCTCAAGTCCGACGCCTTCAAGAAACTCGATTATCAAGTCGTCCACCCAGCCAATGCCGACCTGATCATGGTCGAGGCGAACTGGCCTGCTGCGGCGCGCCCCATCCGGACCGCATTCCTGGCGAGTGACGAAGGCAAGAGCCGGCCAAACGCCACGCCGCGCTTCATTCTCTACAAGGACGGCAAGATCCTCCTGACCGTGACCGGCAACGCCGGCTGGAAGGACAAGATGTGGCCCGCCCTTCAGGAAGTGACGGGCACCAAGGCCTGATTTACCTGTATAATCTCCCCGGGAGCCTTTCTCGGGGAGATGTAGCTGATGTTGACGAGACGCAAGCTGGTCGCGGGTGGATCACTGCTCGCGACCGCGGCACCATTTGCGCGCGCCGTCTTCGCCCAACAGGCTGCCGGCAAGCCGATCCTGATCTTTGCCGGTGATGAAACCTCCGAGGCCTGCAAGGTCTGGCGCACGCAGTGGGAGCCCCTCTTCAAGCAGGCCCCCGTCTTCCAGAAGGTCGACTACCGGGTCGTCTTCACCCGGACGCCGGCCCTGCTGCTGAAGCCGGCGAGCTGGCCGTCGGACCTGCGCTGGGTGCTCGACGCCTTCCTGATGAGCCAGGTCGGCGTGGAACAGGGCGCCGAGACGCCGCGTTTCTTTCTGATCCAGAGTGGGCAGATCACCATGACCGCGGTCGGCAACAATGCCTGGCGCGACATCATGTGGCCGACCCTGCTGGATGTGACCAACTCGAAGCCGTAGACTCGGGGCGGGCAAGATCGGAGGCTCTTCGATGGCCAATGACCTCTTCCGCCGTCAACTCGGCGCCTATGCCTCGGTCCATCGCGACTGGCGCAACAAGGCAACGCACTTCGTCGGCATTCCCGTCATCGTCTTCTCGCTGCTGTTGATCCTGTCGCTGTGGCGGTTCGAGGTGGGCGGCCGCGAATGGACGCTGTCGCTCGCCGTCGCGATCCTCGCCGTGCTGGGCTGGATGGCGCTGGACCTCGGCGTCGGCATTCTTATGGGCATCGTCATGGCGCCCGCCTGGTATGCCGCGGAAGCGTTCGCCGGCGCTTTGGCTTCGCCATCGGCGGTGTGGACGGCTTTCGCCGTTCTGTTCGTTGGCGGTTGGGTGTTGCAGTTCCTCGGCCACCATTACGAAGGTAAGCGACCGGCGCTGATCGACAACATCTTCCAGGGCTTCATC
Organism: Pseudomonadota bacterium; assembly: GCA_020160995.1. GTDB lineage: Bacteria > Pseudomonadota > Alphaproteobacteria > Reyranellales > Reyranellaceae > Reyranella. The sequence goes on from JAIUOY010000232.1 coordinate 32,581, forward strand.
GGGCCGATGTTTCTGGTGGCCGAAACGCTGGTGGTACTGGGACAGCGCAATGATCTCGCAGAGGCCATGGGAGAAGGTAACGTCACGGCGCGGTGAGCAGGGTTGATTTGCGGCGTGTCAGTCTCGCGGCCATGACTGAGCAGCCGACGCGTGACGGAGCGACTCAGGAGTAGGACGAATGTTGATCAAGCGCAGACGAGGCTGGGAACTGCCGGACGCCGCGGCGACGCCCGAGAGCCGCTATCTGCACCGCCGCGAACTGGTGCGCTCCATGGGCCTCGGCGCCGCAGCGCTGGCGCTGCCGGGCGCGGCTTTCGCGCAGGGCAAGGCGGCCGATCCGTCGGCTGGCCTTTATCCGGCAAAGCGCAACGACAAGTACGGCGTGCCGACGCCGATGACGGCCGAGAAGCAGGCCACGACCTACAACAACTTCTATGAGTTCGGCACCGACAAGAACATCTGGCGGGACGCGCAGAAGCTCGAAGTACGGCCGTGGACGATCAAGGTCGATGGCATGGTCGAGAAGCCGTTCGAGATCGGCATCGACGATCTCCTGGCCAAGGTGCAGCTCGAAGAACGCGTCTATCGCCATCGCTGCGTCGAGACCTGGTCGATGATCGTGCCGTGGAGCGGCTTCCCGGTGCGCTCGCTGGTCGAAGTCTGCAAGCCGCTCAGCAGCGCCAAGTTCATCGTCATGAAGACACTCAGCAAGCCGTCGGTCATGCACGAGCAACGCGACCTGCTCTATCCCTGGCCCTACACCGAGGGCCTGGCGATGGACGAGGCGATGAACGACCTCGCCTTCATCGCGACAGGCCTCTACGGCAAGCCGATCCACAAGCAGAACGGCGCCCCGCTGCGCCTCGTGGCGCCGTGGAAGTACGGCTTCAAGAACGTGAAGTCGATCGTCAGCGTCGAGTTCACCGACAGGAAGCCGGTCTCGTTCTGGGAGAAGCTGCAGTCGAGCGAGTACGGCTTCTGGGCGAACGTGAACCCGCAGGTCCCGCATCCGCGCTGGAGCCAGGCCACCGAGAAGCCGCTCGGCAGCAGCGAGCGCATCCCGACCCTGCTCTACAACGGCTACGCCGAGTTCGTGGCCGGCCTCTACACCGACCGCAAGGCGGAAAAGCTCTTCATGTAGCCACCTCCCCGGGGGTGAGCGTTACCCTCGCCTTTGCCTCGGCGTGCCGGCCCGGTAAAACGGAGACCGAGCCGTCAGGGCTGGTGGAGGAAACGTGAAAATCAATCGCCGTTCGACCCTCGCCGGTGCAGCCGCACTGGCGACCGCGCCATTTGCCAAAGCGGCTTTCGCCCAGGCGTTTCCCAGCAAGCCGATCAAGATCGTCGTGCCGTTCGCGGCCGGTAGCGCCACCGATCTCACGGCGCGCGGGCTCGGCGCCAAGCTGCAGGACATCCTCAAGCAGCCGGTCGTGATCGACAACAAGCCCGGCGCCAGCGGCCAGCTCGGCGCCGCCGCCGTCGCGACCGCCCCGGCCGACGGCTACACGCTGCTGATGGGCACCAACACCACGAACGCCGCCAACGGTGCCCTGTTCAAGAAGCTCAGCTACGACATCGAGAAGGACTTCGCGCCGATCATGCGCTGCGTGATGGGCGTCAACGCGCTGGTCGTGAACAACGACCTGCCGGTCAAGACCGTTGCCGAGCTGATCGACTATGCCAAGAAGAACCCCGGCAAGCTCAACTATGCCGAGGCCAGCGCCTCGCAGCGCCTTTCCGGCGAGATGTTCAACAAGCTGGCCGGCGTGAAGATCGAGCGCGTGCCCTACAAGGCGAGCCCACAGGCGCTGGGCGATGTCGCCGCCGGTCAGGTGCAGGTCATGTTCCCCGACCTGCCGCAGGCGCTGACACAGATCGAAGCCGGCCGCGTGCGCGGCTTGGCCACCACCGGCCCCAAGCGCACCTCGGTCACGCCCAATCTCCCGGCGATCGCCGAGACGGTACCGGGCTATTCGCTGGTCTATTGGCTGGCCGTCTTCGCGCCGGCCGCGACGCCCAAGGACGTGCAGAAGGCTCTGGCCGATGCCATCGCCGAGGCGCTGAAAGATCCCGCTACGGCCAAGGCCATGACTCAGGGCCGCATGGAGATAGCGCCGCTGCCGCTCGACCAGTTCGCCGCCTACGTGAAGAGCGAGACGGCGTGGTGGACCAAGGAGATCAAGGCGGCAGGGATCGAGCCAGAGTAACGGGCCGGAGTGAGCATCATGAGCAAGGTCATCATCGACAAGAACGGCCCGGTCAAAACCATCTGGATGAACCGGCCGGAAAAGCGCAACGCCCTCGACAGCGAATTGCTGCAGGCCATGATCGACGCCCTGCGCGCGCCGGTGGCGCCCGAGGATCGCGTCGTCGTCATCCGCGGCAAGGGCGACGTGTTCTGCGCCGGCCTCGACATGGCCGAGCGCCGCGAGACCATCGGGTCGGGCAGCGCCAGCGGCATCGAGGTCATGCTGCGCGCCATCGAACTCTGCCCGCTGCCTGTCGTGGCCGTCGTGCAGGGCGACGCCATCGCCGGCGGCAATGAACTGGCGCTGCATTGCGACCTGGTCGTGGCGAGCCAGAAGGCGCGCTTCGGCATGTCGCTGGCCCAGGTCGGTCTCGCCCCCAACTGGTTCCTGGCCAAGAAGCTGATGGAAGTGCTGGGCCCGGTCACGACCCGCGAGATGCTGCTGCTGGGCGATCCCCTGCCTTCGACCAAGCTGCACGCGCTGGGGCTGTTCGCCCGCTGCGTTCCAGCCGCCGAACTCGAAGCCGAGGCGGCGAAAGTGATCGACCGACTGGCTGCCAATGCGCCGCTGTCGCTGAAGGCCATGAAGGCGCTGACGGTGAAACAGCTCGAATTCCGCGACGGCATCAAGCACGACGATGTCGATGCGCTGGTGCAGGCGGCGATGAAGAGCCAGGACGCGCAGGAAGGCATGAAGGCCAGACTCGAAAAGCGCACCGCGAAGTTCCAGGGCCGCTAACCCGTGTCGATCCGGCTTCGCCTCGACAAGCCCTGGCGGCCGCTTGCCGCCGAGGAAATCGCCCGCCTGCCCGGCCAGCTCGGCATCTACCAGATCGCCGACGCCAAGGGCGCGATCCTCTATATCGGCCAGGCCGGTGCGCGCTCCCCCTTCGGCTTGCGCAGCGAGTTGCAGCGCGAGCTGGCTGAACGTGGCGCCGGCTGCCAGTTTCGCGTCGAAGTGAACATGCAGTATCGCTCGCGCTGGTTCGAACTGCTGATGGTCCACAAGGCCGACCACGGCGCCCTGCCCCCCGACAACGCCAAGAACCCGCCGCCCAATCTCGGACGGCTCAGCCCTGCCTGAGAGGCCAGCAGATGGATTTCGAACCGAACTCCGAACAGCAGATGCTGATCGACCAGGTCAGGCGCTACGTGCGGGAAGAGATCATCCCCCTCGAAGCCAAGCTCGATCCGGATGCGTCGGAGCTGGCGCCGGAAGATCACGCGCGGCTGGTCGAGAAGACCAAGGCGATGGGCCTGTTCGGTATCGACATTCCCAAGGAATTCGGCGGTCCCGATATCGACATCGTGACGCGCACCCTGCTCGCCATCGAAATGGCGCAGCATCGCGCCGGCCTTTACGTGCCCTGCTACGGCACCTTCGGCGGCGCCGGCCTCGCCCAGATCTTCGAAGCCAACGACGATCAAAAGGAACGCTACCTCTACCCGACCCTGCGCGGCGAAAAGAAAGCCTTCTTCGGCCTGACCGAGCCGTCGGGCGGCAGCGATCCGGCGCGCGCCATCCAGACCAAGGCCGAGCGCAAGGACAATGGCTGGGTCCTGAACGGCGCCAAGATCTTCATCTCCAATGCCGACCGCGCGCAGTACGGCATCGTCTTTGCCCGTACCGACGCCTCGAAGGGCCGCGCCGGTATCACCTGCTTCATCGTCGATTCCGACACGCCGGGCTTCCATGTGCGAAGGGTCGTGCACACGCTGCGGTCCTCGCACTATGCGACCGAACTCGAATTCAAGGATTGCTGGGTCTCCGACCATCAGGTCCTGGGCGAGGTCAACAAGGGGTTCGCCGTCGCCAACGACCGGCTGACCCGCCAGCGCATCCCCTATGCGGCGGGCTGCATCGGCGTCGCCATCGCCGCCCACGAGATGGCGATCGAATGGGCCAAGATGCGCTCGACCTTCGGCGAGAAACTCGCCAATCGTCAGGCCGTGCAATGGATGCTGGTCGACAACGAGATCGACATCCGCACGGCGCGTCACTTCACCCTCGAAGCCGCCGAGAAGGCGCGGCAGGGCTTGCCGTTTCGCACTGAGGCGGCCATCGCCAAGCTGACGGCCTCGGAAGGCGGTGGGCGCGTCGTCGACCGGGCGATGCAGATCCATGGCGGCATGGGCATGACCAAGGACCTGCCGCTCGAACGCTGGTATCGCGAGATGCGCATCCGGCGCGTCGGCGAGGGACCGAGCGAAGTGCAGCGCATGGTCATCGCGCGCGAGATTCTGGGAAGCAACCTGCGATGAACACTCCCCAAGGCCCGCTGGCCGGCCTCAAGGTCGTCGAGTTCGGCCAGAACCTGGCCGGTCCCTACTGCGGTCAGATCCTGGCCTTTCTCGGTGCCGAGGTGGTGAAGGTCGAACGGCCCGAAGGCGACGATGCGCGCAAATGGGGCCCTCCTTTCGTCGAGGGCGATGCGACGGGGTTCATCGCGCTCAATCGCGGCAAGAAGTCGATCACCTGCGATCTTGGCGATCCCAAGCAGCGCGAGGCGTTGATCGAACGCATCGGCGCGGCCGACGTCTTCGTCCATAACCTGCGGGCCGACGTGCCGGCCAAGTTCGGCTTCGATGGAGCGACGCTGACCAAGCGCTTTCCCCGTCTGATCTACGCCGATCTCGGCGCCTTCGGCCATGCCGGCCCGTGGAAGGACCGGCCGGGCTACGAGCCGATCATCCAGGCGGTCGCCGGCCTGATCTCCCTGAACGGCGACCCGACCGGGCCCGAGGCCCGGATTGGCGTGTCGATCATCGACCTTTCGACCGGCATGTGGACGGCGATCGGTGTGCTGGCGGCGCTGGCCAAGCGCACCGCGACCGGCCAGGGCAGCCTGGTCAACACCTCACTGTTCGAAAGCGGCCTGATGTGGGCGTCGAACCATGTCGCCGGCTGGTCGGTGACCGGCCGGATGCCGCCCCGTCAGGGAACCGGCCATCCCTCGCTCACGCCCTACCAGGCGTTCGAGTGCAGCGACGGGCCGCTGATGATCTGCCCGGGCAACGATCGGCTGTGGCGCAAGTTCGCGGAGGCGCTGGGCCATCCGGAATGGCCCGACGAAGAGCGTTTCAAGACCAACGTGCAGCGCTCGGAGCGGCGCGAGCTGTTGCTCGGCATGATCGCCGACATCATGAAGAAGGAAAGCCGCGCTCATTGGTCGGCCAAGCTCGACGCGCTGGGCGTGCCCAACGGGCCGCTGAATTCGGTACCGCAGGTGATGGAACTGGCCCAGGTCGCCGCGCTCGGCATGTTCGCGCAGCCCTATGCCGGCTCGAATGCCCTCTTCCATGGCCTGCCGCTCAGCATCGACGGCGAGCGCGCCGGCGGCACCGAGAAGGCGCCCAGGATCGGCGAACACAACGGAAAGGCTTAGCCGGCGAAGCTCAGGCAGTAATCCCGCACCTGGTCGAGCGGGATGCGGGCATGGCTCTGGACGATGATGAACTTGCCGCCGGGGTCGGTGCCGTTGGGCAGTCGCACCAGACGCTCGAAATCGTCGGCGCCCCAGACGCAGGACCGTTCGGAGAAGAGATGGATGTCGGCCGAGTAACAGCTGTCCCATTCGGCGTGATAGTCGAACAGGGTACCGTTGATCTCGGCGGCGCTGGTGTAGAGCGAATATTCCGTCCAGGCGGTATTGAGCGGCGACCGCAGCTTCCACCAGACCAGCGCCGATATCGGATCTAGGTGCCGGCCCCGCAAACGCTCCATGGTCTGTGCGGCCAGGTCGCCGTGCAGGATGTTCGGCGTCACCGACAGCCCATGCGACTTGGGATCGTAGGGAACGCCGATGACCTTGGAAGCCTGCTGCCACCAGCCGTGATGGCGCTTGGGCTCCCAGCGCGAAAGCGCACGATTATGTTCCAGGAAGCTCTGCGAATCGAAGTCACCGACACAGCAGACGTCGGAATCGAGCGTCAGGTAGCCGCCGAAACCCAAAAGGGTCGGTACGTGCAGCTTCAGGATCTGCTGACGATACCAGCCGGTCAGCAGGTAGAACGGACTGAACGCCGGAACGAAGTCGCTTTCGGGCCGAACCGACACCTCGATGTTGGGAAACCGCGGCAGGCTCTGGCGCAAAAGGCTGGCGTCCCGGTTCGGGGCGATGATCAGCAACTCAAACGGCTTGCTGTCGATCCAGTGCTTGGCCAGCGATTCAATGAGAAGGCCGGCACGCTCCAAATCGCCCCGACGCTTTATGTTGCGCAGAGCCAGCGGAAGGATGCCTTGGCGAATCTCGGAAAACATCAGTGATCGAGCCTGAAACTACATATGGTTAGCGGTTACAGCCACATCAATTGGTGGTTTGTGCGTCAAACACCCCCAATCAGCGGCACTTCGCCCCACAAGGAAATCACCAGGTCGCAGCCACCACGACAAAAAAAAGACGCCGGGCACTGAGGCCCGGCGAGTCAAACAGGGAGGCTTCACGTCTGGGAGACGTGGGATCATGAGGATCCCGAGTTTCGAACGCGATCAGCCGAAACCTTTCGTGTCGAAGACCTGCCTCTAAATTAGGCCTCGTGCGCCGGATTGGTAGAGGTGAAGTAAAGGACACTGGCATGCGACGAACGCATGCCTTCAACAGCTGTGCATTCCTGCAGATCTCGCGCCTCAAAATCGTGTCTCTGCCACCTTTCGCAGAAGGAAATCACGGAACACGGCAATGCGCTTGGAGTGCCGCAGTTCCTCGGGATAAGTGAAATATACATCTGTCGTACGGACATTGAGGTCCGGCAGCAGCATCTCGAGTTTGGTCGACTCGCGGGCGAGATAATCCGGCAGCGAAGCGATCCCCAGCCCGGATTCGACGGCCCGGAAGATGCCGTAGACGTTGTTCACCCGCAGCACGACCGTGCGGCCCGTCTGGTCGAGGTTGCCCTCGCGCAGCAGCCAGTTCACGTCCTGCACCGGCGAACGTGCATCCTCGCCGAAGATAATCAGGCGATGCTGGTCCAGCTCCTCGATGGTCGCGGGCTTGCCGTACTTCTGCACGTAACCGTGCGAGGCATAGACGTGGCTGCGCACCGTGAGCAGGTGGCGCTGCACGAGACCTGGCTGGCGCGGCATGACCATGCGGATTGCTACGTCGGCCTCGCGCATGCCGAGATCGAGTTCGTTGTCGGAAAGCACGAGACTGACGTCGATCTCGGGGTACAGCGCAATGAACTCGTGCATCTGCGCGGTGAGCCAGGTCGAACCGAAGCCGATCGTCGTCGTGATCTTCAGTCGGCCGGCCGGCTTGTCCTGGTTGGCGCGCAGCAATGCCTCGGCCGTGTTGACCTTGGCCGCCATGTCGCGCGCCGTACGGTAGAGCAGCTCGCCCTGCTCCGTGAGAATGAGACCGCGGGCATGGCGATGGAACAGCATGACGCCAAGCTGCTCCTCCAGCGCGCCGATCTGACGCGAGATCGCCGACTGGCTGAGCTTCAGCGCTTCGCCGGCATGCGTGAAGCTGCCGGCATCCGCCACGGCCTGGAAGATCCGCAGCTTGTCCCAGTCCATTTCCATGCCTCCCCTGCCTCTCCGCGCAGCCTATTCGGCGGCCTGCGCGAGCCGTGCCTCCTGCGTTGCCAGCCATTTCTCGGCTTCGAGCGCTGCCATGCAGCCCGTGCCGGCGGCTGTCACGGCCTGGCGAAAAATCTTGTCCTGCACGTCGCCGGCCGCATAGACGCCCGGCACATCGGTCGCCGTCGAGTCGGGCTTGGTGATCAGGTAGCCCTCGCTGTCCATCGCGAGCTTGCCTTTGAAGAGCTCGGTATTGGGCGAGTGGCCAATGGCGATGAACACGCCATCGGTGGCAATCTGCTGTTCGGCGCCGGTCTTCA
>JAIUOY010000233.1:0-15671 GCA_020160995.1 Pseudomonadota bacterium
CCGCGAGAAGGTGAATCCTGCGGCGGGCTGCCTACCGATCCTGGTGCAGATCCCGGTGTTCTTCGCTCTCTATAAGGTGCTCTACACCACCATCGAAATGCGCCATCAGCCGTTCTACGGCTGGATCAAGGACCTGGCGGCGCCCGATCCGCTCACCATCCTGACCGTCTTCGGTCTCTTCTCGTGGCACGTGCCGGACTTCCTGCACTTCTTCAACATCGGCCTGTGGCCCATCATCATGGGCATCACGATGTACCTGCAGCAGAAGCTGAACCCGCAGCCGACCGACCCGGTGCAGGCACGCGTGTTCCAGTTCCTGCCGATCCTGTTCACCTTCATGCTGGCGCCGTTCTCGGCCGGCCTGGTGATCTACTGGGCGTGGAGCAACATCCTGTCGATTGCCCAGCAGTACATGATCATGCGTCGCCATGGCACGCCGATCGGCGGCGGTAAGGCGCCGGTCGCGGCCACGCCGGCGCCAGTGGCCGATGCCGGCGGCAACAAGAAGAGCGGCAAGGGCTCCGGCAAGAAGAGCTGATGTCCAGGGACAAGCGAGAGGGAGACGCGTCGGAGGGGCGGCCCCCGGAAGAAATCGAGGCGGCCCGCAAACTTTTCGCGGGTCCCTGCGATTTCATTTCGGGAGCGGCGTCGCTCGAATCGCTGACGCCGACGACCTGGCCCGAAGTGGCCTTTGCCGGCCGCTCCAATGTCGGCAAGTCGAGTCTGGTGAACGCGCTTACCGGCCGGCGCACCTTGGCGCGCGTCTCGGCCAAGCCAGGCCACACGCGGCAGATCAATTTCTTCGACCTTGCGAACCGGCTCGTGCTGGTCGACCTGCCGGGTTACGGCTTCGCCCAGGTCTCCAGGTCGATGAAGGAGACATGGCAGGACCTCGCCTCGGCCTATCTGCGCGGCCGTCCCACCCTGGTCCGGGTCTGCCTGCTGATCGATTCGCGCCACGGCGTGAAGGAGAGCGACCGCGAGACGATGCGAAACCTCGACAAGGCCGCGGTCTCGTATCAGATCGTGTTGACCAAGGTCGACCAGCTCAAGCCCGCCGACGTGCCGCGGGCCGTGGCGGCCGCCGAGGCCATCGCCCGCAAGCACGGTGCCGCCCACCCCGTGGTGCTGCCGACCAGCAGCGAAACCGGCTTCGGAATCCCCGAGCTGCGGGCCGAGATCAAGGCCGTCGCCGGCGTCTGACGCCCTCTACGCGGCGTCGTGGAAGATGATGCCCAGGGTAAAGCGCTGACCGTCGCGCACGCTCGACACGCCGTGGCGCATGGCGGTGCGATGCCAGCCCCGCGTTCCCTTCACGGGTCGTTCGTTGACCGCGAAGATGACGGCGTCGCCCTGGGCGAGCGGCACCACCTCGCCGCGCGACTGCATGCGCGGCCGCTGTTCGACCAGCATGAACTCGCCGCCCGAGAAATCCCGTTCCGGGGCGCTCAGCAGGATCGCCGCCTGCAGCGGGAATACCAGCTCGCCGTAGAGGTCGCGGTGCAGGCAGTTGTAGTCGCCGGGACCGTAGCGCAGCAGCAACGGCGTCGGCCGCTTCTGGCCACCCTCATGGCAGTGCTGCAACCAGCCTTTCAGGGTCGGCGGAAAACGCTGCGGCCGACCGAGCTGCTCGTTCCATGCATTGGCCACGCGAGCGAGTTCGGGATAGAGCGCCTGGCGCAGCCGCTCGACCGGATCGGGCAGCGGATAAGCGAAATACTGGTATTCGCCCTGCCCATAGCCATGGCGCTGCATGACGATATGCTTGCGAAATTGGGCCTGGTCCGGCCAGAGAGCCGCGAGCGCGCGGCACTCCGCGGGGTCGATCAGGTTTCGGGCGACGGCAAAGCCGCGTGCCGCCAAAGCGTCATAATCCATCATGCGGACATCCTGCCGCGGCGCGGGCACTTCTTCTATCCGCGGCCCGCCTGATATATGATGTCCCCTTAGCCCCCTCCCGCACCGGGAGGGGGCTTTTGCCAACTTGAGCCGACATTACGGGAAGCGAAGAAATGGCCGAGCCGGTCCAGACCGACAAGGAGCAGAAGCGGCTCATCCGCATGGCGGAGACCATCTCCAAGGCGCTGCCCTTCATGCGCCGGCACAACGACGCCACCTTCGTGGTGAAGTATGGCGGCCACGCCATGACCGACCCCAAGCTCGGCGACCTGGTCGCCCGCGACGTCGTGCTGATGAAGCAGGTCGGCATGAACCCGATCGTGGTCCATGGCGGCGGCCCGCAGATCAACAAGATGCTGGAGCGGGTGGGCATCAAGAGCACGTTCGTGAACGGCCTGCGCGTGACCGATGCGCCGACGATGGAAATCGTCGAGATGGTGCTCGCCGGTTCGATCAACAAAGCGATCGTGGCGGACATCAACGAATGCGGCGGCATCGCCGTCGGCATCTGCGGCAAGGACGGCAACCTGATCCTGGCGCGCAAGGTGACCGAGATGCGCGACCCCAAGACCGGCGAGCTTCTGAAGGTCGATCTCAAGCAGGTCGGCGAGCCGGCCAGGATTAACGTCATGGTGCTGGACCAGCTGCGCCGCGCCGACGTCATTCCCGTGGTGGCGCCGATCGGCTTCGGCGTCGACGACGAACTCACCTACAACAGCAATGCCGACACCTCGGCGGGCGGCATTGCCGGCGCCATGAAGGCCAAGCGCCTCCTCTTCCTGACAGATGTGCCGGGAGTCCTCGACAAGGACGGCAAGCTCATCCAGGACATCACGGTCGAGCAGGCGCGGGCCCTGATCGCCGACGGCACCATTTCGGGCGGCATGATTCCCAAGGTCGAGAACTGCATCGATGCCGTGAACAGCGGCGTCGAAGCGGCCGTCATCATGGACGGCCGGGTGCCCCATGCACTGCTGCTGGAGGTTTTCACCGAGGCCGGCGTCGGCACGATGGTCACCCGCACCTGATCTTGAAACCGCCAAATCTGCCGCATATCTAAGCACCATGGCACTCCTGCCCATCCTTACGGCGCCCGATCCGCGTCTCAAGAAGAAGTCCCTGCCGGTCGAAACCGTCGACGACGGCGTGCGCCAGCTCATGGACGACATGCTGGAGACCATGTATGACGCGCCGGGCATCGGCCTGGCGGCGCCGCAGGTCGGCGTGCTGAAGCGCGTGGTGGTGCTCGACATCGAGCGCGAAGACACCAAGACCGGGCCGCTGTTCATGGCGAACCCGGAGATCGTCGACGCTTCGGACGAGGACGCCTCTTACGAGGAGGGCTGCCTGTCGGTGCCGGAGCATTATTCGGACGTCGTTCGCCCGGCGAAGGTCACGGTCCGCTACCTCGATCGCGACGGCAAGACCCAGGAAATCTCGGCAGAAGGCCTGCTTTCCACCTGCCTGCAGCACGAGATCGACCATCTCGATGGCATCCTGTTCATCGACCATATCTCGGCGCTCAAGCGGAACATGATCCTGCGCAAGCTTCTCAAGGCACGGAAGGAGAAGGAGCGCGACGAAGCCGAGGGCAGGCCGTCGGTCAAAGCCCAGGATCCCGAGCACGCCCTGTAGGCGTCGCTGCCACCGCCATCCTGGGCGCAACCCAGCCGTCGACGGTCAGTCGATCAGCTTGCCGTCGGCATCGAAGAACGGGTGCGGCCCGTCGTAGCTGCCGATGACGGCCGTGTGGGTGACGAGCCGTCGCCCATTCCACCAGTGCAGCATGAAGCCCGGCGGTTCCATCGTGAAGCAACTGGGCGCTTCGGGGTCGATGTCGAGCGCAACCTGATGAGCCGGACTCGGGCAGGTCATCGCCGGGCGGCCGCCGACCTGGGCATGGATGGTACGATGCAGGTGGCCGCAGAGGATCAGCTCCACGTGCCGGTGCCGTTCCATGACGGCGGCAAAGCCGTCGGCCCCTTTCAGGCCGATCTTGTCCATATGGCCGATGCCCGTGATGAAGGGCGGATGGTGCATCAGCACCAGGGTCGGCGCGTCGGGCTTCTGCGCGAGCGTCCGGTCCAGCCACTCCAGCCTTTCGGTACAAAGTTCGCCGCCGCCCTCGCCGGGGATCAGCGTATCCAGCCCGACAATGCGCAGAGGGTAGTCCTCGACGACGAACTGCAGGAACTTGCCGCTGGCCGGTAGATAGCCTTCGGCATGGAAGGCGCCGCGCATGGCGTCGCGGTCGTCGTGGTTGCCGGGGATGGCGATGATGCGCTGACGGATCGGCGCCAGGATGGATTTCAGGTGGTCGTATTCCGCCGGCCGGCCCAGATCGACGAGGTCGCCGGTCAGCAGGACGAGGTCGGGTTGCGGGTCGAGCACCAGCAGTTCGTCGACGCAGCGTTTCAGCATCGCGGCCGTGTCGACCTTCTTGTAGGCCAGCTTGCCTGGAAGCTTGATGTGGGTGTCGGTTATCTGGGCGATCAGCATCGCGAACTCCTCTAAAGCACCAGCAGTCCGCGCGGGTCGATGGCGAGGCGCACGGTCTCGCCATGGCTGAAATCGCGTCGCGCCGTGCTTTCGATCACCAGCGGCTGCGCCTCGCCGACATCGACGAACAATCGTGTGCGGTCGCCGAGGAAAAACGCGGCTGCCACCGTACCCTGCAGGCCGGAAGCCTCCTGGCTGTCGGCGACACGGATGTCCTCCGGCCGGAACAGGATCTCGGTCGCATTTCCGCGGGCGGCGTCCCACGGCAGTTCGCCGGCGCGGCAAGCGAACGCGCCGTTGCGCACGACGCCGGACAGCCGGTTCATGGTGCCGATGAACTCGGCGACGAAACGGGTGGTCGGGCGCTGATAGATCTCGCGTGGCTTGCCGATCTGGGCGACACGGCCGTGGTCCATCACGACGATACGGTCGCCCAGGGCCATCGCTTCGGCCTGATCGTGGGTCACGTAGATCGCGGTGATCTTGAGCGATCGCAGCAGCGAGTCGATCTCGAGGCGAAGCGTATCGCGCAGCTTGGCATCCAGGGCCGTCAGCGGCTCGTCCAGCAGCAACGCCCGCGGCCGTACGGCGATGGCGCGGGCCAGCGCCACGCGCTGGCGCTGGCCGCCGGAGAGCTGGTCGATCTGCCGGTCGGCGAGCTTTTCGATGCGCATCATCGCCAGCATCTCGGCCACGCGGGCACGGATCTGCGCCTCGGGCGTCCGGCGGATTTTCAGGCCGTAGCCGATGTTGCCTGCCACCGTCATGTTCGGGAACAGGGCGTAGGACTGGAAGACCATGCCGACGTTGCGCTGCTCGATGGGCAGGCGGGTCACGTCGGCGCCGTCGAACAGCACCTTGCCGCCGGTGTCGGGCGTCTCCAGCCCGGCGATAATGCGCAGCGTCGTCGTCTTGCCGCAGCCCGACGGACCGAGAAACACGATGGTCTCGCCGGCGTTGATGGTCATGTCGAGCGGTTCGAGCGCCTTCGTTCCGTCGGCAAAGGTCTTCGCGCAGTTTTCGAGCGCGATGGCGAGCGGTTGGGCTAGGTCGGTCATTCGGCTTCCTCCGCCACGAATTTCGGCGTGCGCGGCTTGGCGAAAGCCTGCAGGGCCAGCAGCAGCGGCATGATCATCAGGAAAAATACCAGGGTGTAGGCGCTGCCGACCTCCAGACGCAGCGAGGCGTAGGCATCGGCGAGGCCGACGGGCAGTGTCTTGGTCAGCGGCGTGTGCAGCAGCCAGGTCATGTTGAACTCGCCCATCGACAGGGTGACCACCATCAGCGAGCCGGCGAGGATGCCGGACCGGCAGTTGGGCAGCACGACGTGGCAGAAACGCTGCCAGAAGCCTGCTCCCAGCGAAGCGGCGCCTTCTTCGAGGGTCTGCAGGTCGATGGCGCTGAGGACGGCCAGTACGCTGCGCACCATGAAGGGCAGAGTGAACAGGACGTGGCCCACCAGGATGAAAAGCCACGAGGTGCGAAAGCCCGACACGCTGCCATAGGTCACGATCAGCGCCAGCGCGGTTGCCAGCCCCGGCACGGCGACCGGCATCACCAACAGCTCCTCGATGGCGCGAGTCAGGGCGGTCTGGCGCTTGGCGAGGACGTAGGCCGTCGGCACGCCCAGCACCAGCGTGACGGCGAGGCAGGCCAGCGAGAGGCCGATGGAGAGGAAGATCGTCTCGCGATAGCCGGTCCAGACCTCGATCACCCAGCGCAGGGTGAGGCCGCTCTCCAGGCCGACGAAGTAGTTCACCGTGAGTCCTGCCAGGATCGACAGGACGACCGGCACGATCAGGAAGGCGGTGACCAGCAGGGTGAACCCGAGCTGCAGCAGGAAGAGGCCGCGATGCTTCATGGCGCTGTCCTCTTCCTAGCCCGCCGCCGCGACGGTGGAGCCGGCGGCCGTCCGCGCCAGCGCCAGCACGATCCAGGTGACCGCCCCCAGCACGAAGCTCAGCGCGGCGGCCATGGCGATGTTCGCCGACAGGGTGAACTCGGTGTAGATCACCATCGGCAGCACGTTGATCCTGGCGGCGAGCGTGAAGGCGGTGCCGAAGGCGCCGACGGCCGTGGCGAAGCAGATCGCGCCGGCGGAGATGAAGGCGGGCTTCAGGCCGGGAATGATGACATCCAGCACGACGCGCCAGGGCGATGCGCCCAGTGAGCGGGCCGCTTCCTCCAGTTTCGGATCGAGCTTCTCGGCCGCCGCCATCACGGTGAGGATGGTGCGCGGGATGGAGAAGTAGACGTAGCCCATGAACAGGCCGGACAGGGAGTAGGCGAAGACCAGCTTGTCGCCGGTCAGGGCCTCCGTCACCTGGCCGATCAAGCCCTGGCGGCCGGCCAGCATGATCACCATGAAGCCGATCACCACGCCGGGGAAAGCCAGCGGGAAGGTCAGCATCGCCACGAGGGCGGCATTGCCGGGAAACTTGTGGCGTTGCAGGAACACGCCGGAGATGCCGCTGATGATCAGCGTCGCCACCGTCGTCGCCGCGGCCACGGCGAGCGTCGAGACGAGGCTGCCGAAATAGTTGGAGTCGACGAGGATCGCGGCATAGGCCGCCCAGCCGGTCTTGCCGCTGCCGCCGATGAAGAACAGCTTCGCCATGGGCAGCAGGAAGAAGGCCGCGAAGAAGATGCCGGCCGGCAGCAGCAGGAAGATCAATCGTTGGGCGTCGCGCCGCATGTCGGCATTTCCTCAGACGAGCGTCGGCGGGACGGCGGCATCGCCGCCCCGCCGCGCCTTCGGTGTCGGGACGTCGGTCAGTTCACTTCCTTGCGGTAGCGCTCGACGATCTGGGGCTGCGCCTTGGCCAGGGCCTTGAGGTTCACGGGCTTGGCGCGCGCGTACTCGGCATCGGGCAGGAACTTGGCCTTGGCCTCGGGCGAGAGCTTGTCGGCGAACACCGGGCGCAGATAGGCATTGCCCCACATGCCCTGGCTTTCGTCCGACAGCACGAAGTCGAGCACCTTCTTGCCGTTGTCCGGGTTGGGGCCCTTGTTCACCAGACCCATCACGTAGGGAAACACCAGGGTGCCTTCCTTCGGGATGACGAACTGCACCGGCGCCTTGTCGGTGTACTGACCGCGATAGGCATTGAAATCGTAGTCGAGCAGGATCGGAATCTCGCCCGAGATGACGCGGGCATAGGAGGTCTGCTTCGGCACGATCGGCTGGTTCTTCGCGAGTTCCTTGAAGAACTTGATCGCCGGATCGAGATTGTCGTAGGTGCCGCCCAGGGCAAGGTTGATCGCCATCACGCCGAGCTGGCCGACGGCGGCCGAGGTCGGGTCGAGATAACCGACGAGGCCCTTGTATTCGGGCTTCAGCAGGTCGGCCCAGCTCTGCGGCACCGGCTTGTTGCCGAGTGCAGCCTTGTTCACGAACAGGCCGAGCGTGCCCGAGTGGATCGGGAACCAGTTGCCGTCGGGGTCCTTGAGGTCGGCCGGGATCTTCTCCCAGTTCTTGGGCTTGTACGGCGTCAGCACGCCGGCGTCCTTGGCCGGGTCGGCGGCGATGCCGCCCAGATAGGTCACGTCCGCGACGGGATTGGCCTTCTCCGCGATCAGCGCGGCAATCGCCTGGCCCGAATTCTTGTTGTCGGGCGGCACCTGGATGCCGAGCTTGGCCTGGATGGCCTTGAGCTGCGAGCCCCAGTCGGCCCATTCCGGCGGGCAATTGTAGCAGATGGCGCGCTGCTGGGCGGCGGCGCCCGTGACGTTGGCCAATGCGGCAATGCCGAGCGCGGCGGCGAAAGCGAGATGTTTCAACATGGGATCAGCCCCTCCTCCTTGTTTGACTTGAAGTGTCCGTGAACGCGACGTCGTGGGACCAGGAAACAAGACGCACGCCGGCATCGCGCAACTGGTCGGCGATGGCGGTCGGAACCGGGCGATCGGTGAACACCACGCTCGCTTCGGTGACATGGCCCCCGCGCACCGTGGCGCCGCGGCCGAACTTGGAATGATCAAGCACGAGGAAGCGCTGCCGACAATGCCGGGCCAGCTCGCTGCGCATCGTCACCTCGTCGGTGTTGAAGTCGAGCAGTGTGCCATCTTCGGCGACGCCGCCCACGCCGTAGATGCCGATGTCGACGGCGAACCGGCTGAAGAAGCCATGGGCGTCGCCCGCCACCACGTCGCGGTCGAGATTGCGCACGCGTCCGCCCGCCACGGTGATCTCGCACGACGTGTTGCGGCTGAACGCCAGGGCAACGTTGAGATTGTTGGTCATCACGCGCAGGCCCGAATGGTCGGCGAGTGCCCATGCGCACTGCTCGGGCGTGGTGCCGATTCCGAAGAAGAGCGAAGCGCCCTCCGGCACTTCGCGTGCGACAAGCTGCGCGACGCGGCGCTTGGCGTCGATGTTCAGGACCTGGCGGGCGGGATAGGCGAGGTTCTCGCCCTCGGGCGGCAGTTCGACGCCGCCGTGGCGTCGTCGCAGCAGGCCGCGATCGCAGAGCAGATTGACGTCACGCCGGATCGTTTGCGGCGTCACGCTGAACTGGAGTGCCAGGGCGTCGATGGCCTGGAACCCGTCGCTCCGGACGAGCTCCACAATGGCGCGCGCGCGTTCTTCCGCCAGCATTGCCGATTCCTGAACCCGTTTGCCGTCCCGTTGCGCCTGCATGTTCAAATGAACATTGCAGGACCTTCATTTTGTTCATGTGACTTTCACATGAACATTTGGTGACGTCAAATGAACTCGCCCGGCCTCTACTGCGACACTCCTACTGGGCGGCGATCCTGGACGCGGCCGGCGCGAAGGCCTGCTCCATCTCGCGGCGCAGCTTTACCGCCGTCAGGGTCTCGTCCATGGCGACGTCGGCATAGGTCAGCGACTGGCCGGCCTTGATCGGCTTCAGGAGCTTGACGTTGTGCGCGAGGCCGAGCGGCAGGCTGCCCAGCGCGGTCGACTTCTCCGACGGGAACAGCTTGCCGTAGACCGTGTAGCCGCCCTCGCCGTCCAGCATCTCGCCGGGCTTGAGGTCGCGCTTGGCGGTCGCGATCACGTCGGCATGGAAGCCGATCGGGCAGCCGGTCGGCTCCTTGCGCAGGCCGATCGAGGCGACCGACATGCCGACTTCGAGGCCGATCAGATGCCAGCGCTTGTACATGACCGAATACCGGCCCGACGGGTCGGTGCAGAGCATGTATTCCTCGAAGCAGTTCTTCTGATATTCGGTCGCCGCCTCGAACACGACCCACACGCCCTTGCGGATCTCGTAGGGGATCGCGCGGCCGTCC
This sequence comes from Pseudomonadota bacterium, assembly GCA_020160995.1. Taxonomy (GTDB): domain Bacteria; phylum Pseudomonadota; class Alphaproteobacteria; order Reyranellales; family Reyranellaceae; genus Reyranella. Next base: position 9,655 of record JAIUOY010000233.1, read on the forward strand.
TTTTCCAGCGACGAGGCCACTTCGACCTGGCCCTTGTGATGAAGCTGGCCGCCCTCGGAGATCGGCCGCATCACGAAGGGCAGGTCCTCGACCGAACAAGGCGGGAAAGCCAGGCCGTCCGGCGCCGGCGTAAGGCCGGTCGCGTTGGCCACGGCCGTGCTCTCGATGGCCGGCTTGGAGCCGTCGAGGAAGGAGTTGAACATCTTGGGGTTCAGGCCGCCGCGCTTGGCCTGTTCCTCGTTGAGGCCCCAGTACTTCCACACGGTTTCCGGCGTCGACTGCGCGAAGTGCGGCAGCCACTTGTGGCCGCGGCCGGCCGCCGTGACCTCGAAGCCCGAGGTCCGTGCCCAGTCGACCAGCTCGCAGATCAGCGCCGGCTGGTCGCCATAGGCGAGGCTGTAGATCACGCCGGCCTGAGCCGCGCGTTGCGCGAGCAGCGGGCCGCAGAAGGCATCGGCCTCGACCGTCACCATGACCACATGCTTGCCGTTGCGGAAGGCTTCGAGCGCGTGTTCGACGGCGGCGATGGGATCGCCGGTCGATTCGACCACGATGTCGATCTCGGGATGGCTGACCAGCGCGCGCCAGTCGTCGGTGAGATAGGTGCTGCCGTGCTTGCGCGCATCGGCGAAGGAGGTGGCGGCGGTGACGTCCGGCTTCCAGCCCAGCCGCGCCAGGTTCTCGCGGGCGCGGTCGGGCGAGAGATCGGCGATGCCCAGCAGGTGGATGCCCGGCGTCGTCGGGATCTGCGAGAGATACATGGAGCCGAACTTGCCGGCGCCGATCACGCCGATGCGCAGCGGCCTGGCTTCGGCCGCGCGCGCCATGAGCATGCGATGGAGACTCATCGTTTCCTCCGAATTCTTATGATTATTCCGCGGCAGCCTTGCGCTGGGCGGCGCGCGCGACGGCGTCGTCCTCCCAGGCGTCGATCGGCGTGAAGTCGCGGTGGGCGATATAGTCCGGCCGCTTGAAGCGGCGGATGGCGTTGGAGACCGCGTTGTAGGTCACGTAGATGATCTGGCGATCGTAGGGCGACATGTTGGGCGGGCTGCCATGCACCAGGGTGCCATGGAAGAAGATCGCCGAGCCCGGTCCGCCCTTGGGCGAGATGATGCCGCCCTGCTTCACCAGCTTGGCGATCGTGTCGTTGTCGATCACCCAGAGCGGATAGGAGGTCGTGGTGAGGTCGTGGCTGGCCTCGATCGCGCCCTTCTTGTGGCTTTTGGGAATGAACCACAGCGGGCCGTTGAACTCCGTCACCTCGTCCATGAACACCGCGAGGTTCATGGCGCGCGCCTCGGGCATGTCGTCGTCGGCTTTCCAGGTGCCGTAGTCCTGGTGCCACTGCCAGACGTCGCCGTCGAACGCGGCCTTCCCGTTGATCTTGAACTGGTGGATGTAGGTCTTGTCCTTCAGGAGCTGCTCGGCAGGCTCCACGAAGCGCGGATGATGGACCAGCGCCTCGAACACCGGATGGTAGGTGTGAACGGCGAAGGCGGTCCGCACCACATCGCCGGTCCTCTCGCGCACATTCTCCTCGCGCCGCTGCGCGAAGACCTCGGGCACCGAGTTCTTCAGAATCTGCGTTTCCTCGGGCGAGAAATAGTCGGGAAAGAAGAGATAACCCTCTTCGTCGAATTGCCGGAGCTGCTCAGAGGTGAGCTTCATGGCGGTTCCTCCTTGCCTTGTCGCTTGCGCCGCTGTCAGGCGGCGCGTGAAATGACGACCTTCAGTCGTCCCGTGAGAACGTCGGCCATCTGCTCGGCATGGCCGCGGCAGAGCGCTTCGGCCTCCGCGGCCTGGCCGGCTTCGAGTGCGCGCAGGATGCCTTCGTGTTCGTCCCAGACGCTGATGCGCAGGTCTTCTTCGCTCAGCGCGGCGGCCATCACGCGCCGCAGATGCTGCCAGTGCGGCTGCGCGGTTTCCCCGAACAGCGGATTGCCCGAGGCTTCGTAGATGAAGAGATGGAAATCGATATCGGCTTCGATCACGGAGGGCACGTAGCCACTGGCCACGGCGCGGCGGCCGACATCGAGAAGCCGGCGGCCACGCTGCACGAGATGAGGCGTGTAGTTGGCCGCGGCGGAGCGGGCGGCGGCACCGTCGAGCGCGGCGCGCACGGCATAGAGGTTGCGCGCCTGCTGGACGTCGAGCGGCGCCACACGGACACCCTTGCGGCCGGCATCGATCAGGAAGCCCTCGCGCCGCAGCAGCATCATCGCTTGCAGGACCGGCTGGCGCGACACGCCGAACTGATGCGCCAGCTCTTCCTGGGTGATGCGCGCGCCGGATTTCAGCTCACCCGAGCAGATCGCTTCGAGGACGGAGTCGTGAATACGTTCGGACAGATCGGGCTCGGAAATGATCGGGCGCATACCTTTGTATACAGAACACACGACCGCGCGAGTCAATCGCCTAGCGATATTTCAGCCCTTTGGCTGCGATAACCGGCAAGGCACGGTCGGGATAATCGGTAATCAGTCCATCGACCCCGAGATCGATCAATCGCGCCATCTCGGCCGGCACGTTCACTGTCCACGGGACGACCTTGAGGCCCAGGGCCTGGGCCTCTTTCACATTGTCTGCCGTGACGTTGCGCCAGAAAGGCGACCAGGTTGCGCAGCCGGCTGCCTTGGCGATTCGCGGTACCGAGCCACCGTGCGCGGCGAGGTCGAGGCCGGCCAGCCAGGGCGAGGGCCGGCTGCCGCTTCTGCCTACGGTGTCGAAGTTGTTGCTCTCGATGGTGAGGCAGGCCGTGGCGATCTCGGGCGCCAGCTTCTTCACTTCGAGAAGGCTGCGCCAATCGAACGACTGCAGTGTGCTCCGGGGTGCCGTTCCGGCCTTGCGGATCGCCTCGACGGCGAGGCTGGCAAATCGCACGGGGTCGATTGTGAGGTCGGGTTTATTCGGGTCCGTCTTGATCTCGATGTTGAAGCGCACGGAAGGCCCTGCCATGGCAAAGAGATCGGCCAGCATCGGGAAGCGCTGGCCGTCGACCGGCTTCTGCTCGGGGAACTGCTGGGCGTACTTGCTGGCGGGATTGATGCGGCCGATGTCGTAGCGCTTCAACTCGTCGTAGGTGAGGGTGCGGATCGGAGGTCCGGGCCGAGCCAGCCATTGCCCATCCGGTTGCCGCGTCAGGTCGGGATTGAGCAGCGGATCGTGGCTGATGACCACCTCGTCGGCCTTGGTGATCGCGAGATCGGTCTCAAGCGTGCTGACGCCGAGGTCGAGCGCTACCTTGAAGGCGGCCAGCGTATTCTCGGGCGCGAGGCCGCGGGCGCCGCGATGGCCCTGCAGATCGAAGGCGGCGGCGAACCCGGCGCTAGCTGCCCAGATTGCGCAGGCGAGCGATGCGATCCTCGATATCGGGATGGGTCGCCAGGAGCGCGGGCGTGTCCTTGGTGAAGTCCTGGACGGGATTGACGATGAAGAGATGCTGCGTGGCATGGCTCACTCCGGGAAAGGGCGCGGCCTTGTCGGCGAGCTTCTGCAGTGCCGAGATCAGCCCGTTGGGATTGCGCGTGAACTGCACCGACGTGGCGTCGGCGAGATATTCGCGCTGGCGCGAGACGGCGAATTGCACGGCTTTGGCGGCCAGCGGCGCCAGGATGGCGATCACCAGGAGGAGAATGATCAGGATCGCCGCGCCGCCGGAATCTTTCTTGTTGCCGCTGGAAGAGCGGTTGTGCGCCGAACCGCCCCAGTTGAGCGTGCGCAAGGCCATGTCGCAGACCAGGGCGATCAGGCCGACCGTGACGCCCACCATCACCATGTAGCGCGTGTCGAGATTGGCGATATGGGACATCTCGTGCGCGACAACGCCCTGCAGTTCGTCGCGGTTGAGTGTCTTCAGCAGGCCGCGTGTCACGACGATGGTGCCGCGCTGAACCGATACGCCCGTGGCGAACGCGTTGAGCGCATCGGTTTCGAGGACCATGACCCTGGGCATCGGCACGCCGGCGGCGATCGACATCTCCTCGACGACATTGAAGAGCTGCGGGGCATCGGCCTTGTCGATGTCCCTGGCGCTCGCCATGCCGAGAACCATCTTGTCGCTGACGGCCAGCGAGACCAGGCTCCAGCCGATGCTGGCGGACGCCATCAGCGCGGCGCCGATTGCGCCGCCATGGCTCCACAATCGTGGGGCCGTGTCGTCGGGCATGAGGAACCAACCGATCATGTAGCCGAGCGATGCTGCCAGCAGAGTCAGGACGGCAAGCAGCAGGAACGTGTTGCGCCGGTTGACCCGCTGGGCGGCAACGAAGTCGGTGGTGGCAGTGCTGACGGTCAAGGCCGCGCGTCCTGTCCGGACGGAACGTTCAGCGCAACGCGACCTTGGGCACTTCGCGCTCGATGTCGGGCATGGTGAAGAGATCCATCGGTCCGAAGCCCAGCGACGCCGCGGCCAGCACGGCCGGGAAGCTCTGGCGGCGGGTATTATAGGCGTTGACCGAGTCGTTGTAGAACTGGCGTGCGAAGGCGATCTTGTTTTCCGTCGTGGTCAGCTCTTCCTGGAGCTGCATCACGTTCTCGTTCGCCTTGAGCTGCGGATAGTTCTCGACCAGGCCGAGCAGGCCGCGTGTCGCCACCGACAAGGCCGCCTCGGCGGGGCCGGCCTGCGCCGGGTTGCCGCTCGCCGCGACGGCGGCGTTGCGCGCCTGGATCACCTTGGTGAGTGTCTCCTGCTCGTAGCCCATGGCGTCCTTCACCACCTGCACGAGATTGGGAATGAGATCGTGCCGGCGCTTGAGCTGGACGTCGATCTGGCTCCAGGCGGTCTGGGCCTGGTTCCGGGCACCGACCAGGCCGTTGTAGACGGCGACCAGCCAGAAGCCGATGGCGGCAATAATGCCAATGACGATCCAGAAGCTCATGCGGAAGTCTCCCCGGCGGCGGTCTTGGCCGCTGGCGGTACTTTAGTCATGATTGTGGCCCTACGGGAGGGTCATCAATGGAAACGTCAGCGTTGCTGAAGGCGTTCTGCTCGGCTGTGGAGCGTCGCGACGGCAAGAGCTTCGCGAACCTGTTCACCGAGGACGGCGTCTATCACGACGTGTTCTACGGGGCCTTCAAGGGTCGCGAGAAGATCGCCGAGCTAATCGACGACTGGTTCTATCGCACGGCCCACGAGTTCCGCTGGGAGATGCACCGGCCGGTCAGCGACGGCCGCAGGCTCTATGCCTATTATACGTTCAGCTACGTCTCGAAGCTGCCCGAAGCCCAGGGCCGGCGGGTCGGCTTCGAGGGCGTGTCGATGATGAGCCTGCGCGACGGCGAGATCGCCGAGTATCGCGAGGTCGCCAATGTCGGCCCCGCCTTCGTCGACCTGGGCTTCCCGCCCGAGCGCACCTCCAAGATCCTTGCCAAGGAGGGCGCGCACCTGAAGAAACAGCCGGAGTGGAAACGCCACGCCGGCTGAGGCTGGCCTAGTCCCGCAGGAGTTCGTTGATCGAGGTCTTGGAGCGCGTGCGCTCGTCGACGGTCTTCACGATCACCGCGCAATAGGTCGAGGGCCGGTCCGGGCCGCCGCCGATATTGCCCGGCACCACGACCGAGTAAGGCGGCACCTTGCCGATATGGATCTGGCCGGTGGCGCGATCCACCACCTTGGTGGTGGCGCTGATGAACACGCCCATCGACAGCACCGCGCCGGTACCGACGATCACGCCTTCGACCACTTCCGAGCGGGCGCCGATGAAGCAGTTGTCCTCGATGATGACCGGGTTGGCCTGCAGCGGTTCGAGCACGCCGCCGATGCCGACGCCGCCCGAGAGGTGGCAGTTCTTGCCGATCTGGGCGCACGAGCCGACGGTGGCCCAGGTGTCGACCATGGTGTTGGTGTCGACATAGGCGCCGAGGTTCACGAAGGACGGCATCAGCACGACCGACGGCGCAATATATGAGCCGCGGCGCACCACCGAGCCGGGCACGGCGCGGAAGTTGGCTTTGGCAAAGCGTGCGGTATCCCAGCCCGTGGTCTTGAGCGGCACCTTGTCGAACCACGGGGCGGC
>JAIUOY010000234.1:0-28829 GCA_020160995.1 Pseudomonadota bacterium
CCAGCGTGTCGCCATGGGCCGCGCCATCGTGCGCAACCCGCAGGTCTTCCTGTTCGACGAGCCGCTGTCGAACCTCGACGCCAAGCTGCGCGTGCAGATGCGCTCGGAGATCAAGGAGCTGCACCAGCGGCTCAAGGTCACGACCGTCTATGTCACCCACGACCAGATCGAGGCCATGACCATGGCCGACAAGATCGTCGTGATGAACAACGGCTATATCGAGCAGGCGGGACCGCCGCTCGAACTCTACGACCGTCCGGCCAACCTGTTCGTCGCGGGCTTCATCGGCTCGCCGGCCATGAACCTGCTGAAAGGCACCGTCAACGGCGGCACGTTGCGCACGGACGACGGCACGGACTGGCCGCTGCCCGTCAACGGTGCACGGCCGAAGGAGGGGCCGGCCATCTATGGCGTGCGGCCCGAGCATCTCAGGATCGACAGCGAGGGCATCAAGGCGACGGTCCAGGTCGTCGAGCCGACAGGCTCGGAGACCCAGGTGCTGATGAAGGTCGGCAGCCAGTCGATGGTCGGCGCCTTCCGTGAACGTGTTTCGGCGAAGCCCGGCGAGATCCTGCCCGTTCGGCCCGATCCCGCCCTGGTCCACCTGTTCGACCAGCAATCCGGCCAGCGCCTCTGAGATCGGGGAAGAAAACAAGCAAAGCAAGCAATCAGGAGGAAACGACAATGGTGTTCATCATAAAGCGGCGCGAAGCCGTCATTCTCGGCGCTGCTGCGGCAGCGATGGCGATGGCCCGCTCGGCCAACGGCCAGAGCATTCCGACGGCGGCCGCCACGCCGCCCAAGCTCGACATCGAGAAGGGCGCCTCGCTGCGCATCCTGCGCCCGGCGCGTTTCGTCGAACCCGATGAAGTGATCTTCCGCGCCAATACCGCGAAGTTCGCCAAGGAAAAGGGCGTCGAGGTCCGCGTCGACTTCGTCGGCTGGGAAGACATCCGCCAGCAGACCGCGGTGTCGGCCAACACCGGCGCCGGGCCCGACATCGTGCTGGGCTGGGCCGAGGATCCGCACATCTACGCCGACAAGCTGCTCGAGGTCACCGACGTCGCCGAGTATCTCGGCAAGAAGTACGGCGGCTGGATGTTCCTCGGCGAGAAGTACGGCAAGAAGGCCAAGACCAACAACTGGATCGGCCTGCCGTTCGGCGGCTCGACCGGCCCGATCGTCTATCGCCAGTCCGCGGTGAAGGAAGCCGGTTTCGACAAGGTGCCGGGCGATCACGCCAACTTCCTGAAGCTCTGCCAGACACTCAAGAAGAACAACAAGCCGGCGGGCTTCGCGCTCGGCAACGCGGTCGGCGACGGCAACGGCTTCGCCAATTGGCTGGTGTGGAGCCACGGCGGTTATCTCGTCGACGAGAATGGCAAGGTCTCGATCAACAGCAAGGAGACGGTGGCGGCCCTCAACTACCTGAAGGAGCTCTACCCGACCTTCGTGCCGGGCACGCTGGCCTGGGGCGACGTCAGCAACAACCGCGCCTTCGCCGCCAACGAGCTGTTCCTGACGGCCAACGGCGTGTCGATGTACTTCGCGCTGAAAAACGACCCGGCGACCAAGCCGATCGCCGACGATACCGACCATGCGCCGCTGCCTCCGGGCGTCGTCGGCAAGCCGCCGCAGTCGGCGTTGATCCTGAACGGCATGGTGTTCAAGCACTCGAAGTTCCCGAACGCCGCCAAGGCCTACATGCAATACATGATGGAGGCCGAGCAGTACGACCCATGGCTGACCGGCTGCCTCGGCTACTGGTCACATCCGCTCGCCGCCTACGGCAAGAGCAAGGTATGGGACAGCGATCCCAAGCTCGCCGTCTATCGCGAGGGCATGAACAACCCGTTCTGGAGCGGCTACAAGGGCCCGATTACCCAGGCGGCCGGCACGGTCGCGGCCGAGTACATCCTGGTGCAGATGTGCGCTTCGGTGGCCTCGGGCCAAGCGACTCCGGCCGATGCGGCCAAGGAAGCAGAGCGTCGCGCGCGCCGCTATTACCGCTGAGGCGAGAACGAAGCGCGGCCGGGGCAATCCCGGCCGCGTTCTTCTGCTTACATCCTGGCGATCGAGTTCCGGAGACAAGATGACCGCCGCGACCCTGCCCGAATGGACGCGCACACGGCCACAGCCGACATGGCTTGGCCGCCTGTTCGACAACAAGGCGTTCCTGATTTTCCTCTGCCTGCTGCCTGCGGGCGGGTTGCTGACAGTCTTCCTCACCTATCCGCTGGGTCTTGGTGTCTGGCTTGCCTTCACCGACACAAAGATCGGCCGCTCGGGTCAGTGGATCGGCTGGGAGAACTTCGAGTATCTGCTGGAAGACCCGCTGTTCTGGAAGGCGGTGTTCTACAGTGTCTTCTATACGGCCGTGGCGACCTTCGGAAAGTTCGCGCTGGGTCTCTGGCTGGCGCTGCTGCTGAACAACCACCTGCCGATGAAGAGCCTGCTGCGCGCCATCATCCTGTTGCCCTGGATCGTGCCGACGGTATTGTCGGCCATCGCCTTCTGGTGGATCTACGATCCGCAATTCTCGATCCTCTCCTATCTCGCGGTCGACGTGTTGGGCGTGCGCACCACCAACTTCGACTTCCTCGGGTCGACCTGGCCTGCACGCTGGTCGCTGATTGCCGCCAATATCTGGCGCGGCATTCCCTTCGTTGCGATCTCGCTGCTGGCCGGCTTGCAGACCATCTCGCCCTCGCTCTACGAGGCCGCTCTGCTCGACGGCTCCTCGGCCTGGCAGCGCTTCCGCTACATCACTTTCCCGTTGCTGCTGCCGATCCTCGCGATCGTGATGACCTTCTCGATCATCTTCACCTTCACCGACTTCCAGCTCGTCTACGCGATCACGCGCGGCGGTCCGGTGAACTCGACCCATCTCATGGCCACACTCGCCTTCCAGCGCGGCATTGCCGGTGGCGAGCTGGGCGAGGGCGCGGCCATCGCCGTGGCGATGATCCCGTTCCTCGTGTTCGCCACGCTGTTCAGCTACTTCGCGCTGGCCCGTCGCAAGTGGCAGCAGGGAGAGGCCAATGACTGACGCCACTGCCAACCAGCCCGAGGGGCCGTCGAACGCCACGGTCGTCCCGGAGAAGATGGCGTGGGACAGCCGCGCCCGGCGCATGGTGACGATCTATGTGCCGCTCGCCTGCTTCGTCATCATCCTGCTCTTTCCATTCTATTGGATGGCGATCACGTCGTTCAAACCGAACGCCGAGCTCTACGACTACAAGCGCTACAATCCGTTTCTGATCGATAGCCCGACGCTCGAACACATCTACAAGCTCCTGTTCGAGACGGCCTATCCGCGGTGGCTGACGACAACGATGCTGGTGGCGGTCTGTGCGACCTTCCTGTCATTGCTGTCGAGCGTACTGGCGGCCTATGCCATCCAGCGCCTGCGCTTCAAGGGCAGTCAGTATGTCGGCCTCGGCATCTATCTGGCCTATCTCGTGCCGCCGTCGATCCTGTTCATTCCGCTGGCGACGACGGTCTATCAGCTCGGCCTGTTCGATACGCCGTTCGCGCTGATCCTGACCTATCCGACCTTCCTGGTGCCGTTCTGCACCTGGTTGCTGATCGGCTACTTCAAGTCGATTCCTTACGAACTGGAAGAGTGTGCGCTGATCGACGGTGCGACACGCCTGCAGATCCTGCGGCGCATCACCTTGCCGCTGGCGGTGCCGGGCCTGATCTCGGCCGGCATCTTCTCGTTCACGCTCTCCTGGAACGAGTTCATCTACGCGCTGGCCTTCATCCAGAGCGGCGAGAAGAAGACCGTTCCGGTGGCCATCCTGACCGAACTGGTATCGGGCGACGTGTATCAGTGGGGAGCGCTGATGGCGGGGTCGCTGCTCGGCTCATTGCCGGTCGCGATCTTTTATTCGTTCTTCGTCGACTACTACGTCTCCTCCCTCACCGGAGCGGTGAAGGAGTAACGGTTATCCGCCAAGGCCGCCGGGGTCGGCGGTCCTGGCGGATGGGGTACCGGCGGAGGTGCGTCCTCCGGCTCCGGCACGCCGGGCACCGGCATTTCGGGCGGAATAGGATCCACCTTGCCGGGCACCGGCGGCGCGGGCGGGACCTCCCGCGGCGGTGTCGGATTACTCGTTCTTGTCATCCGGACGCTGCTGAGGCTGCTGCCCCGGCTTCTGGCCGGGCTTCTGGTTCTGCCGCTGCTGCTGTTCGCGCTGGATCTGTTCGCGCTGCTGGCGATCGCGGTCCGGCTGCTGCGTGGGGTTGTGCTTGTTGGGGTCGTTCATGGCGTTGTCTCCATGTTCGCCGCGGCGGCCAGATTGGCGCCGCTATGGAGAAAACGTCCCGCGTTGGAGCGCGGTTGCGCGCTCAGTTCTTTCTAGTTCTCCGGCACTTTTCCGATACGTTCGACGGCGGTCCGCAGTCTCTGGGAATCACGGTCCAGGAAAGTTCTGAACTGGGGCGCGTCGAGATAGGCGATCGGCGTTTCGACCTTGGCCATCGCCTCTTTGAATTCCGGATCCTCTGTCGTGCGACGGGCGGCGTCGCGCAGCACGGTCATGACGGATTGCGGCGTGGCTGCCGGAGCGAACAGGCCGGACCAGATGTAGAAGGTGGCATCGTAGCCCAGCTCCTTCATGCTGGGCACGTCGGGGAGCGATGCAAGCCGCTTGTCGCCCCAGACGGCGAGGGCGCGCATCTTGCCGGCCTTGATCTGACCGATTGCCGCCGACGGCCCCGAGGCCAGAGCGTCGATCTGGCCACCGAGAAGGGCAGCTACCGCGGGGCCGCCTCCCTGATAGGGGATGTGAAACAGCTTGATGCCGGCGGCGCCGGCAAAGATCTCCATCGCCACATGCAAGGTGCCGTACACACCCGAGGAGCCGTAGTTGATGGTACCGGGCCGCGCCTTGGCGGCATCGACGAGATCCTTCAGCGTCTTGTAGGGCCCGTCTTCGCGCACCACGAGCACAGTGGGGTCGGCGCTGATCAGGGCGATCGGCGCGAGCTGGTCGAGTTCGTAGGCCGGCGTGCGGCCCTGCAGGCGATCTGCCACCGGCAACACCGAGATCGACGAGAGCGCCATCAGAATGGTGTAACCGTCCGGCGCCGCCCGTGCGGCCAGCGCCGCGCCCACCGAGCCACCGGCGCCGGGCTTGTTCTGTACCACGACAGACTGTTTCAGGAGCTTGCCCATCACATGCGCCGTCGGCCGGCCCGTGATGTCGGCGACGCCGCCGGGTGGAAAAGGCACGATCATCTGGATCGGCCGGGAGGGAAAGGTGTCCTGCGCCGCCGCGCTGAAAGCCAGCGGCAAGAGGGCCGTACCGGCGATCAGGGCGCGGCGTCGCATGTTACTTCTCCTTCGAGCCGGCTTTCGCCACGCCGACCCGCGTCGCGGGATAGGTCGCGGTGAAGCCGAAAATGGTGCTGAGCGCATTCGGCACGGCGATCTTGTCGAGATCGTCGAGGCCTGCCGTCTTGGTAGGCTTCAGTCCCAGGACCAGCGGTCCCTTCGGCGCCTTCCAGTCGCGAAGGAAAGAGGAGACGGCATCGAGCGCCGTCAGCGTCTCGCCGGTCTGCATCTGGGCGAAGCCGGCCAATGCATCGAGCGCCCCGCCTACCAGCTCCGCTGCCGTCGTGCCTTCCTCCTTGGCTAAGGCAGGCACCAGCTTGCCCAGCAGCTCCTTGTCGTCGAGCGTAAGCGACGCCGAGCGCAGGCGGCCGTCGTCCTTGGCGCTGTCCATGTCGCTCTTGTCGCTGATGCCGTCCATGACCAACGCCAGGTTGATCTTGGCCTGGCCGCGCAGGTTGATTTCCAGCGCATTCACCGTCAGCACCTTGGCCGCCGGATCGATGCGATAGTCCAGGGCGAGGTCGACCGGCACTTTCGGCACGCCGTAAGGCTCGAGCGCGGAGAACAACTCGTCGTCGCCCGTCATGCCTTCGATCTTGAGCTTGGCGAAGCGCGGCGACGCGTCGTCCTTGGAGTTCTTCTTCAGGCGGTCGAAGTCGAGTTCGTCGACCGTGAGCTTTTCGATCTTGACCGTCGTTTCCTTGTCGTTGGTCGCTTCGCTTGCTGGAACGACCGCCACGATGTCGTTCAGGATGAAGCCCGAGGTGCCGAGCGGGCGCGCGTCGGCATAAGTGAATTTCTTGAGTTCGAGTTGGGGCTTGATGTCCCTCTCGAAGCGCTCCAGCCCGTTCTGTGCCGACGCCGTTGCCGCCAGACAAACCACGAGCAGCGCTCCCAGGAACGCCCGCCAAACCGTACGCATGAAATTCTCCCCGCTTTGAGGCGCGGACCCTAGCATCGACCAAAGAACGAATCGACGCTCTCGGTTGCGTTCGCAAGGGCGCAACCCCAAGGTTGCAAAGATCAGTCTTTGGGGAGCGGCTGGGCGTCGAGCCAGTGCCGTGCTGCGTGCAGCTCGCGGAAAATGGCGAGCGGCCGGCGCACCGTTGCGGCGGCGGCGAAGATCTGCGCCTGCGCAAAGCTCTCGTCCGAGGCGGCGACGATCGCCACCGGGCCGATCTGGCCGTGCTGGGCATAGAGGACGATCCGTTCGCCCAGGGCTTTGAGATTCTCCTCGCTCAGTGCCATCGGGGTGTGGGTGACCTCGAATATCTTGCGGTAGGCCATCGCGCCGTCGGCGGTGATCGCGGCGAAATACTTCTCGATGTCGGACACCGTCACCCGGTCTTTGGTGACGGCGACGACCAGCCGGTTGGCATGCGAGATCGTCCAGTGCACGGGCATGGGCGGGCTCCCCTTTCCGTCACTCTATCCTCCCGTGGTAGGCAACGGAATGCGTGGCGGCTGGCCGCGAGGGACGGCATATTTGCGGTCCTCGGGGGAGAGCTTCATGAATGTCCGTGTATTCCTTGTCACCGTCGCCGCTTCGCTGCTGGCGGGCTTGATGCCGGCGGCAGCGCAGCTCGAACCGACGCCGCCGGGCTGGCAGATCGAGCGCGCCATCCTGCTCAGCCGTCATGGCGTTCGGTCGCCGACGCAGACGAATGCCGAACTCGACAGGCTCGCCGCGACGGCCTGGCCGAACTGGCCGGTGGCGCCGGGCTTCCTGTCGCCGCACGGCGAGGAGCTGATGCGCCTGATGGGCGGTTACTACCGTCTGCTCTACGGCGCACGCGGCCTCGTCCAGGCCGACAATTGCCCGGCTCCCGGCACGGTCGCCGCCTGGACCGACACCGACCAGCGCACGCGCGCCAGCGGGGCTGCGCTGCTGGCCGGCATGTATCCGCGCTGCGGCAACCTCGCCTTGCGCAACCAGGCCGACTTCAACGTGCCCGACCCGCTGTTTCATCCGCAGCCTTCGGCGTCGTGCCCCATGGATCCGGCGGCAACGCGCAACGCGATCCTGGCGCGTATCGGGGGCAGCCTGGCGTCGATCGAGCGCGACAATGCCGGTCCGCTCCGCATGATGCAGTCGGTGCTCTGTCCCAATGGCACGATGGCTACGGCAGCTGGCGACGGGACCTGCGGCGAGGCCGGCAAGCCCACTGCGATCGAGACCGATGCGGACGGCCGAACCTGGTTCAAGGGGCCGTTCGGCCTGGGGTCGCGGGCTTCGGAAGCCTTCCTCATGCAGGCGGCAGAAGGCCTGCCGAAGGATCAGGTCGCCTGGGGGCGGCTGGCAAGCGACGCCTCGCTGCAGGAATTGCTGACCCTGCATCTGCTTGAGATGGACCTTACCGAAAAGACGCCGGAGATCGCGCGCCAGCATGGCTCGAACATGCTGAACCAGATCGCGGTCACTCTGGAAAGCGGACACAAGTTTCCCGGCGCGCTGCCGGTCGGCCAGCCCGTCCGCTTCGGGCTGTTCGTCGGTCACGAGACCAACATCTACAACGTGGCCAGCCTGCTCGACCTCACCTGGCAGGTGCAGGGCTTTCTGCCGGGGGAGGCATCCCCCGGCGGCGCGCTGGCCTTCGAACTGTTCAGCGCCGGCAGCCAGCGCTATGTCCGCATCGCCTACTACGCCCAGACGCTCGACGAGATGCGCAACCGCAAGCGGCTCGATTATCGCGATCCGCCGGGCATGAAGACCGTCGAGCTGCCGGCCTGCAAGGCGCAGTCGCATCTGCACGCCTGTCCGCTTGAGCGGTTCCTCGAAATCGCCAAGGCGGCGCTCAGCGCGCAGTGCCTGACGCCCGGCATTCCCTAGCCGAACTTCCCTCGGACGAGCGGTTGCCAGCGGCCAAGCGGCTTGTCTAAAGTGGTCAGACCACGGACTGACCAAGGCGCAGATGCTCGATATCGTCCGCCAGGACACCGAGGAGAACCCCAGCGGGGCCGATCGTGTTTTCACGTTCTTCCGCGACCGGCTGCTGTCGGGGGAACTGAAGGCCGGCGACCGGCTCCTGGGCGAGCGCGAGCTGGCTCTGGCGTTGGGCGTCAGCCGCCCGGTCCTGCGCGAGGCGCTGCGTTCGCTGGCCATGCTGGGCCTGCTCGATATTCGCCACGGCCGCGGCGCCTATGTGCGGTCGGCCGACGCCTCGGTGCTGGGCCAGGCCCTGACCCTCTGCCTCGCGCCCGAGCCCAACATTCTCGACGACGTGCTGCAGGCTCGCATTGCCATCGAATGCCAGGCCATCCGACTCGCCTGCCTGAGGGCCAGCGAGCGGGACCTGCAGGCCATTGCCGCGACACTCGACACTTTGGTCGATTCACTCGACGATCCCGAAACCGGCGGCGAGGCGGACTACGCCTTCCACCTGGCCATCGTGCGAGCCAGCGGCAGCAGCGCGCTGATGAAGATCTACGAAGCGATCTCGCCGCTCCTGATGCGCAGCCATGTCGAGCGGCGTCGCGACACGTTCCGTGAGCCGGCGATCACCTCAGGCCTGGTCGAAGCGCACCGGCAGGTATTCCTCGCACTGGCGCAGCGCGACCCCGACGAGGCCGAGCGCCGATTGCGCGCGCATTTCGAGATCGGCGACGACCTGCGCCGCAAGAACCTGATCTCCACGTACCAAGGACAAGGAAAGGCTTCATGAAAATCGTCGTCGGATCGGATCACGCAGGCTTCCCGATGAAGGCGGAGCTGCTCGCCTTCCTGCGCGAGCGCGGCCACGAGGTCGAGGATGTCGGCTCCTACGATCCCAACCCGGTCGATTTTCCGGATGTCGCCCGCAAGGTCGCCGAGGCAATCACCTCCGGCCGGGCCGAGCGTGGCCTGATGGTGTGCGGCACCGGCGTCGGTGCCTCGATCGGTGCCAACAAGATGAAGGGCATTCGCGCGGCGGTTTGCCACGACGTGCATTCGGCCCATCAATGCGTCGAGCATGACGACGTCAACGTCATGTGCATCGGGGCGCAGATCGTCGGCCCCTGGCTCGCCAAGGACCTGATCGCGGCCTACCTCGATGCGAAGTTCTCGACGGCGGAGGAGTTCCGGCGTCGTGTGGCCAAGCTCGCCGACATGGATGCCGGCCGATAAGGAGCAAGAAAACAGGCAACGAAACCAAAACGGAGGAAGCGATGAAGAGGATGTTGGTGGCCGTGGCGCTTGCTGCGGTGGCAGTGATGGGGATGAACACGGCGGCGCATGCCGATGCGCTCGACGATATCCGCAAAGCCAAGAAGATCCGCATCGCCGTCGATCTCGGCGTGCCCCCCTATGGCATGACCGACGACAAGATGCAGCCGACCGGCTCCGACATCGAGACGGCGAAGCTGCTGGCCAAGGATTGGGGACTGGAGTTCGAGCATGTGCCGACCACCGGCGCCTCGCGCATCCCGTCGCTGCAGACCGGCAAGGCCGACCTCGTGATCTCGACCCTGTCGATCACGCCGGAGCGCGCCAAGGTCATCGACTTCTCGAAGGGCTATGCCGTGTTGCGCACGGTCATCGCCGCGCCCAAGAGCGTGAACGTGAAGAGCATGGCCGATCTCGACGGCAAGACCGTCGGCACCGTGCGCGGCACCACCCACGACACGCAGCTCACCAAGGAAGGCCCCAAGGGCATGAAGCTGGTGCGCTACGAGGACGATGCGACCGAGGCGCAGGCCTTCCTCTCGGGCCAGGTCGATATCTTCTCGACGGCCGAGCTGCTGGTCGCGCCGATCGACAAGAAGAACCCGGCCCGTCAGGTCGAGGTGAAGTTCGTGCTCGACACCTTCAAGCTCGCCGTCGGCGTCAAGAAGGACGAGAAGCGGCTGCTCGAAGAAGTGAACAAGTGGATCGAGACCAACCTCAAGAACGGCAAGCTGGACGCGATCTACAAGAAGTACCACGGCAACGGCCTGCCTGACGTCATCCTGAAGCAGTAGCCGCGGGGGCAGCCATGAAGATCGGTACGGTGCTGCGCTCGCTCCTGGGCGTAGCCTTTGCGGCGGTCCTGTTCGCCTTGCCGGCGCAGGCCGATACGCTCGACGATATCAAGAAGGCCGGCAAGGTGCGGATCGCGATCGACCTCGCGATCCCGCCCTTCGGCATGACGGACGACAAGATGCAGCCCACGGGGTCCGACGTCGACCTGGCGCGGTTGCTGGCCAAGGATCTCGGCGTCGAGCTCGAGATCGTGACCACGACGGGGCCGACGCGCATCCCGTTCCTGCAGACCAACAAGGCCGACCTCGTGGTCTCGACCCTGTCGATCACGCCGGAGCGCGCCAAGGTGGTCGACTTCTCGGTCCCCTATGCCGACCATCCCTCGGTCGTGGCCGGCATGAAGTCGGGCACCATCAAGCAGATGTCCGATCTCGACGGCAAGAAAGTCGCGGTCGTGCGCGGCACGACGCAGGACACCGACCTGACGCGGCAGGCCAAGGGGGCGCAACTGGTGCGCTACGAGGACGACGCCACCATGGCGCTGGCCTTCGCCTCGGGACAGGTCGACGTTCTCGCGACGGCGCGCTCGCTGTTGCCGGCCATCAGCAAGAAGAACCCGGCGCGCACGCTCGAATCCAAGATCACCATGCAGACCAACTATCTCGCCATCGGCATGCGCAAGGGCGAGCCGCGGTTGCTCGACTGGGTGAACAACTGGGTGCGGACCAACCTGCAGAACGGCAAGCTGGTCGCCATCTACAAGACCTATCACGGCGTCGATATCGACCCGGCAATGCTCCTCAAGGCCGGTGGCTGACCGCCGATGCGGCTGAGCCATGTCGTATAAGTTCGACTTCGAGTTCCTGGCCGAGCGCTGGCCGGACTTCGTGGCCGGCGCCTGGCTGACGATCCAGCTCACCGTCGCGTCGATTGCGCTTGGCTTCCTTGTGGGAACGGTCTGCGCCCTGGCCCGCGTCTATGGCGGGCCGGTGCTGCGCCGGATCGTCGGCGTCTATGTCGAGGCGATCCGCAACACGCCGCTGCTGATCCAGATCTTCATCGTCTATTTCGGCCTCTCCAGTCTCGGGCTGAAGCTCAGCGCCGAGGTCTCGGCCATCGTGGCGCTGACCGTGAACATGGGGGCCTACACGACCGAGATCATGCGGGCCGGCATTCAGTCGATCCAGCGCACGCAGCTCGAAGCCGCCGACTGTCTCGGCCTGACCCGTCTGCAGACCATCCTGCATGTCGTGCTGCTGCCGGCGATGGAGCGCGTCTATCCGGCGCTGTCGAGCCAGTTCGTGCTGCTGATGCTCGCCTCCTCGATCACCTCGCAGATCTCGGCCGAAGAGCTGACAGCGACCGCCAACCTCGTGCAGTCCGACACATACCGCAGCTTCGAGGTCTATGTGATCGTGGCGGTGGTCTATCTCGCACTCTCGGCGCTCTATCGCTTCGCTTTGTGGGCGATCGGTCTCGTGCTGTTCGAACGCCGGCGCAAGCTGGGGACGCCGCTGTGATCCAGCTCAGCGCCACCCACATCCTCTACCTCGTCGAGGCAGCACGCTGGACGGTGCTGCTGTCGCTGATCGCGTTCGCGGGCGGAGCTCTGGTCGGCCTGCCACTCGCCTTGATGCGAGTGTCGCGCTCGAAGCTGCTGCGCGGCCTGGCGAGCGTCTACATCCAGATCGTGCAGGGCACGCCGCTCCTGATCGTCCTGTTCCTCTCCTATTTCGGCCTGGGCATCTTGGGCTACAAGCTCGACCCGCTGGTCGCTGCCGGCATCTCCTTCACGATCTACGCTGCAGCCTTCCTCGGCGAGATCTGGCGCGGCTGTATCGAGGCGGTGCCCAAGACGCAATGGGAGGCCTCCGATTGCCTGGGTCTGAACCCGGTCCAGCAATATGCCTATGTGATCCTGCCGCAGGCCGTACGTATCGCCACGCCGCCGACCGTGGGCTTCATGGTCCAGATCGTGAAGAACACTTCGCTCGCTTCGGTGATCGGCTTCGTCGAACTCGCGCGCGCCGGCCAGATCGTCAACAACTCGACCTTCGAGCCGTTTGCGATCTTCGCCGTAGTCGGTGCCATCTATTTTGCCATCTGCTACCCGCTGTCGGTGGCGAGCCGTCATCTCGAGAGGAAGGCCAATGCCGGAAGGTGAGGCAGTCGTCCGCGTCCGCGATGTCATCAAGGAGTTCGGCCCCCTGCGCGTGCTCGACGGCGTGGGTTTCGAGGTCACGCGCGGCCAGACGGTGGCGATCGTGGGCCGCAGCGGCTCGGGCAAGAGCACCCTGCTGCGCTGCGTGGCCGGCCTCGAAACCATCCAGGGCGGCAGCATCGAGGTCTGCGGCCATCCGGTCGGCCGTCCCGGCAGCGCCGCGCGCGCCCAGCTCCGGCGCGACGTCGGCATGGTGTTCCAGAGCTACAATCTCTTTCCGCACCTGACGGTCGAGCGGAACATCACCCTGGCGCTCACCTTAGTGAAGAAGCAGTCTCGCGACGACGCCAGAAAGCGGGCGGCCGAGGTGCTGGGCCTCGTCGGCCTCACCGACAAGCTCGGCGCCTATCCCGAACAGCTTTCCGGCGGACAGCAGCAGCGCGTGGCGATCGCGCGGTCGCTGGCTCTGCAGCCGCAGGTCATGCTGTTCGATGAAGTCACGTCCGCCCTGGATCCGGAGCTGACCGCCGAGGTGCTGGGCGTGATGGAGGACCTGGCGCGGCGCGGCATGACCATGATCACGGTAACGCATGAAATGGGCTTTGCGCGCCGCGTCGCCGACCTCGTGGTATTTATGCACAAGGGCAAGGTCTGGGAGATCGGGCCGACGGCGGAGCTGTTCGCCAATCCGCGGACGGCGGAGTTCCGTCAGTTCGTCGGCAGCGAGCTTTAGCGGCCGGTGAACAGCTCCGCATCGCGCCGGACGGCGCTTTCGTTGGCCATCAGCACGAGCCCGTAGGTGGTCGCCAGTACGAAGACGATGGTGGCGTAGAGCGTATAGGGATGGAGTTCGGCCACTTGGCCGGGCGGCAGCAATTCGGCCGACTGCAGGGCAAGCGTCGCGGTGCGAATGAGGCGCGCCAGGCCAAGCCCGGCCAGGGCCAGTGCCGTCGGCAACCGGGTCGTAAGGCCGTCCCGGTGGCGGCCCTGCCAGACTTCATAGGCCGCACCACTGGAGAGCAGACCAAGAAACAGGGAGAAGGGCATGGACGCGGCATTGCGGCCGGCATCGACGAGATGCGCGACGCCGCAGATTGCGATGTAGACGACGACGATTGCCGCGACCAAACGCAGGAAGCGGCGAGCGTCGAGGCTGTCGTCGTTGAACTGACGAGCGCCGACCCAGAGCACGGCGAAGCCGGCGACGATCACGGCGTTGGCGGCCAGCACGATCCAGGGCGAGGACGCGGCGTCGGGAAAGCGCAGGATGAGGGCGCCGAGGCAACTCAGCAGCAGCGCGGCGGCCCAGGCACGCAGCCCCGGCGCATCGCGATGATGGTACCAGGTGAGAAGGGCCGCCCCGGCGCCACAGGTCATTACGATGCCGCCGACCAGGTAGATCGTCTTGACGTTGAGGTCCATGGGCGGCCTGGGGGCTCGGGAGGAATCTTAGGCGGGCGGCGCGACCGAGAGGCCCTTGACCTTGTGCCGCTCGATCAGGCTGGCGACCAGGCCGGATTTCTTCGCCGTCTCCACGAACTCTGCGAGGAAGGCGGCTCCTGCCGTGTTCGGCTTCGCTGTGCCGACGGCCTGCTGCACGGCGGTGAACTTGCCGTCGAGGATCTTGAGGCCCGGCGCCTTCTCGACGTCCTTGAGGAGGCCCGGCCGCAAACCTGCCAGGACGTCCAGCTTATCGTTCATGAATGTCTGATAGGCCGCGTCGAGACCGCTCACGCGGACCAGGGTGGCGTTGCGGATATTGTTCTCGAGCCAGAGATCGTAGGCTGAACGCGCCGACACGGCGATACGCACACCTTTCTTGTCGACGTCGGCGATGGAGGTGATCGGCGATCCCGCCGGCACCATGTAGGTCGCTTCGATCTCGACATAGGCCGCCGTGAAACTGATCTTCTCGGCGCGCTGCGGCTCGGCGCCGATCAGGCCGATGTCCCACACGTTCTTGCCGGCCTGGTCGGCAAGCTCGCCGGGCGACTTGAAGAGAACGTAGGTCACGGGGACGCCGAGCTTGTCGGCGATCGCGCGCGCCATGTCAGGCGCCACGCCGACCGGCTCGGATTTTTCCGTGCGGCCGGTGACCAGCAGGAAGTTGGAGAGGTTGATGCCGGCGCGCAGGACGCCGGTCGGGGCAAGTTCGCTTCGGGCTTTGTCGGACATGGCGCCAGTCTATGGTCAACCGCCGCCGGATGATAGGCTCGACCGCATGCCCTCTCAGCCGGCAGCCCGCCTGCGATCCATTTGTCTTGCCTTGCCCGAGGCCGCCGAAAAGGAGGCATGGGGCGATCCGACGTTCCGTCCGCCCTATGTCGGGCACAAGGGCTGGATCGGCATGCGGCTCGACCGCAAGCCCGATTGGGACGAGGTGACAAAGGTGGTACGGCGCAGCTATCGGCTGACCGCACCCAAGAAGCTCGCGGCGCTTGTCGGCGATGAGACCGCGCGACACGCCCGTTCCTCGCGCTAGACTGGTGCCATGAGCGCTGAAATCATCGTTGAGACGACGGCCGGTCGCGTGCGCGGCACTACCGAACGTGGTGTCGACATCTTCAAGGGGATTCCCTACGCCGCGCCGCCGCTCGGCGAACGACGCTTCCGGTCACCTGAGAAGCCGACGCCCTGGGCCGGCGTGCGCGATGCCCAGGCCTACGGCAACATGGCGGTGCAGAGCCTCAACGTGTTCGCCCTGCCGGACGACCTGCTCCGGATCTTCACGCTCGCGGGCCGCCAGAAGCTCGACGAGGATTGCCTCTACCTCAATGTCTGGACATCGGGACGGCGGGGTTCCCACCGGCCTGTCCTGTTCTGGTGTCATGGCGGTGCCTTCATCACCGGGTCCGGCTCCTCGCCCTGGTCCGACGGCGCCAATCTCTGCCGCCTCGACGACGTCGTCGTGGTTTCGTTCAACCACCGCCTGGGAGCTTTGGGCTATCTCCACCTCGAGGATATTGCCGGCGCCGACTTCGCCGGCGGCGGCCTTGCCGGTGTACTCGACATCGTGGCGGCCCTGGAGTGGGTGCGGGACAATATCGCCCGGTTCGGCGGCGATCCGCGCAACGTCACCATCTTCGGCGAATCGGGTGGCGGCGCGAAGGTGAGCGTGCTGATGGCCATGCCGTCGGCCAAAGGGCTCTTCCACAAGGCGATCGTCCAGAGCGGGCCGGCCGTGCAGATGGCTGACCGTGACGACGGCACGAAGACGGCGCGCGAAATGCTCGACCATCTCGGTCTCGATGTCGCACGCGCGGGCGAGCTGAGGAACATGCCCGTGGCGAAGCTCCTCGACGCGCAGGTCAAGGTGCTGGCGGGTGTCAGCCGCGCTGCCTTCGCCGACCGGCGGCGGCTTGGCTTCAATCCGGTGATCGACGGCCATCTCTTCCCGGGTGGGCCCTTCGCGCCGCATGCGCCGCTCGCCTCGGCGCACGTGCCGTTGATGATCGGCAGCAACAAGGACGAGATGACGTTGTTCCTGGGCCACATGCCCTGGATCACCGACGCCACGTTCGAGAATCTGCCCGAGGCGCTGACGCCCTATCTCGGCGCGCGGGCCGCCGAAATCGTCGACATCTATCGCAAGGCTCAGCCGCGGCTGCGGCCCGACGAAATCGCCATCGCCATCGTTTCCGACCAAGGCATTCGCGCGCCGTCGCTGCTGATGGCCGAGCGCAAGCTCGCCCAGGGCGGTGCGCCGGTGTTCGTCTATTTCTTCGCCTGGGAGACGCCGGTGCTGAACGGCCGGCTGCGGTCCTGTCACACGCTCGAAATTCCCTTCGTCTTCGGCAATCTCGAGACGGCGGAGTTGACCGGCAGCGATCCGGCACGTCTGCTTCTCGCCGAAACGATGGGTCGCGCCTGGATCGCCTTCGCACGCAACGGTGATCCTGGTCACAGTGGCCTGCCGACATGGCCGGCTTATTCCACGAACATGCGCACCACGATGATTTTCGACACGGTCTGCCACCTCGATATCGACCCCTTCGCGGCAGAGCGACGGGTTTGGGAGAGCAAGCGATGAAGATCACCGATGTAGCGCTCACTCTGTTCGCCTGGGACGACATTCCGCCCACGACCTATGGCGCCCATACCGGCCGCTTCTCCGGCAAGAGCGCGCTCGGCCTGTTGCGCCTCATGACCGACGAGGGAATCGAGGGCCATGCTTTCCTCGGCTCCGCGATGAACCCGGCGACGACGGATGGGCAGGGACTGATCACCCACCTGAAGCCGGTGCTGATCGGCAAGGACCCCTTGCGGCGCGAACACCTCAACCAGGAGATCTGGAAACGCCAAAGATCGGCCGGCGTGCGGGCGATCGGCGCTGTGGACGTGGCGCTATGGGATCTGGTCGGCAAGGCGATGGGCCAGCCGATCCACCGACTGCTCGGAACCTACCGCGAATCGGTGCCGGCCTATGCCAGCTCCGCCGTGCTGCCCTCGCCCGCTGCCTATGCCGAGGAGGCCATGCAGTTCAAGGAGAATGGCTGGGCCGCCTACAAGATCCATCCGCCGACCCGCTGGAAGGAGGACATTGAGGTCTGCGAAGCCGTACGCAATGCCGTCGGCGACTACACGATCATGCTCGACTCGACATGGAGCTACGACTATCCGGTGGCCGTGCGCGTCGGCCTCGCCGCACAGGAGCTGGGGTTCCACTGGTACGAGGACCCGCTCGCGGACCAGGACATCTACAACTACGTGAAGCTGAAACAGCAGCTGTCGATCCCGATCCTGGCGACGGAGTATCCGATCACCGGCCTCGATTCCTATCAGCCATGGATCATGCAGCAAGCGACCGACTATCTGCGCGGCGACGTGGCGGTGAAGGGCGGCATCACCACTCTGGTGAAGACGGCACATCTCGCCGAAGCTTTCCGCATGAACTACGAGGTCCATCACGGCGGCAACTCGCTGAACAATGTCGCGAACCTCCATGTCATCGCCTCGATCCGGAACACCGAATTCTTCGAGGTGCTGTTGCCCGACGCGGCGCAAAAATATGGGCTGGAACAGGACATCGTGGTCGGGCGCGACGGCCAGGTGCATGTCCCGAACGGACCCGGGCTGGGGGCGGCGATCGATTTCGCCCTGATTGAACGAAAGAAAATTGCCGTATTGAGCTGAACGAGGTTGCTTGCGGGCGCAACCCCGCAACATCGGCGTGCGTTGCTGGGGTATCCAAATTTCAGGAGGCCCATCCATGATGCACCGCACGCTGCTTGCCATGGCGCTGATCGCTTCGGCCGGCGCGGTTCATGCGCAGACCGCAAATCCCGTGGATCCTTACGGCCGCCCGCTGCTTGGCCGCAACGACTGGGTTCGCCAGCCCGGCGACCAACCCGGCCCGGCGACGGGCGTTGGCGCCGGCATGGCCACCACGACGACCACTGTTCCGGGCGACATGGCTGCCATGCCGCCGGCGACCACGGCGATGCCGATGCAGACCTCGGCACCGGCTGCTGGCGAGCCGCTCGATCCGTACGGCCGGCCGCTGCTCGGCCGCAACGATTGGGTCCGTCAGCCCGGCGACCAGAGGGGAGCTGTGGGCGCTGGCGTGCCCGGCGCGGCAGGCGTCAGTCCCTACCGGAGTTCTTCGATGCCGATGACTTCGTCTGCAGACGTCGGCGCGTCCTCACAGATCGGCTCCGGTCCCCATCCCGTCGCCTTCAAGGACGAGTTCGGCTTCCGTTACGACGCCCAGGGCAATCGTCTCGACGCGCGCGGCTACGTGATCTCGCCCCAGACGAAGTAAGGGCACCTCATCTCGCTCGTGTCGGGATCATCCAGGTCTCGACACGAGCGAGCGGGGTAGACGATGCGGGCCGGTCGCGGCAAAACCGGGCGATGAACCTTGCGATTGCGATCTATGTCGATGCCGATGCCTGCCCGGTGAAGGCCGAAGTGTATCGAGTGGCCGAACGCTACGGCCTCAAGGTCTATGTCGTCGCGAACTCTTACATCAACGTTCCGCGCGACCTGCGCATCGAGCGGGTCGTGGTCGGCGACAGCTTCGACGCCGCCGACAACTGGATCGCCGAGCGTGTCGGTCCCGACGATATCGTCATCACATCGGACATTCCGCTCGCCGATCGCAGCCTGAAGAGGGGCGCGGCGGTCATCGGTTCGACGGGCGTGCCTTTCACCACGTCGTCGATCGGCATGGCGATGGCCAGCCGCGACCTGATGTCGAACCTGCGTGCCATGGGCGAGACGACAGGCGGGCCGAAGCCGATGTCAGCGCGGGATCGATCCCGCTTCCTGTCGGCCCTCGACGAGGCAATTCAAAGGCTGAGGCGACGTGGGGCCGTCCTCAGCTAACGCCGATCGATCCAGACGTCCTCGAAACGGAAGCCGTTATAGGAGCTGTTGATCTGCGGCACGTAGCCTTTGACGTAGGGCTGCCAGCAGGTCGCGGCGCGATTCCATATGATCGGCGGCCGCGCCGCGTCGGCGAGGAGCTTCGCATCGATCTCCTGGGCGAGGTGACGGCGCTTGTCGACATCGAGTTCTGCCGATTGCGCCTCGAACAGGCGCTCGATTTCGGGATTGCAGTAGTGGTTGTAATTGCGTTCCGATCGGCAGGAGAAATTCTCGTAGAAAACCTGGTCGGGATCGTCGACGGCATTGCCGGTCGTTTCGAGTGCCAGCGTGTAGTCGCGGCGCTCGAGGCGCGTGAACCAGTGCGAGGTCTCCACGACATCGAGCGAGGCGTCGATATGGATTTCCTGGAGCTGGTTGGCGAGCACGGCCGCCGGGCTGCGGTAGAGCGAAATGGCCCGCGTGAAGATCTTCACCGGCAGCGTGCGGTCCGGGCCGTACCCCGCCTTGCGCATGAGGGCGCGGGCGGCTTCGCGGTTCTGCGCGATGTCCGTCCCGAATCCCGGCGCGTTGGCCAGAGATTCGGCCGGCATGCCCCACTGGCCATCGGGCGGCGGTTGCAGGTGTCCGCCAATCACGCCGCTGGCATCGGCAAGCGCCTCCATGAAGGCATTGCGGTCGAGGGCCAGGGCAAGTGCGCGCCTGATGTCCGGATTGTTGAACGGCGGAACGTCGCGGTTCAGCATCAGGTTGGTGTTGTTGTTCAGGCTCGTCGCTTCGCATTGGACACGGGGCGACTGGCGCCGCACGTCGCGCAATTGCGCCATCGTCACGTCGTTGGGGAAAGTCATGTCGTAGCGGCCGGCGACGAAGCTCAACAGAGCTGTCGAGCGGCTGGCGACGACGGAGAATTCTATGGAGTCGAGGTAGGGCCGCCCTTCCTTCCAGTAGCGAGGGTTGCGCACCAGTCGGATGCGATCGAACTGGCTGAAGGAGTCGAGCTTGAAGGGGCCCGTGCCGATCGGCTTGGTGCGCATCTGGGCGAGGGGAACGTGGCAGGGGTAGATCGGCGAAAAGCCCGACGCCAGCATGCTGAGCAGCGCCGGTTGGGGCCGGTTGAGATGGATCGTCACCTCATAGTCGTTGGGCGCATGGACGAAGTTGATGTTGCCGAACCAAGCCCCTCGCGGATTGCTGCGCAGCTTGTTGCGCGCCCGGCCGGTCCACAGATTGAACGTGCATTCGACGTCGCTAGACGTGAAGGGAAAGCCGTCGTGCCACGTCACGTTCTTGCGCAGCTTGAATGTCAGTTCGGTCTTGTCGTCGTTCCAGCGCCAGGACTCGGCCAGATCGGGAATGATCGACTCCGGCGTATTCTGCGCGTTCGCCGGGTCGAACATCACAAGGTTGTTGAATACCGGCATGAAGGCGACGACCGTCGACGCAGCAGTCTCTTCGAGGATCGATGCGCTGGCCGGATTGTCGCGATGAAAGATGCGGAGTGCGCCGCCACTTTTCTGCGCGAGTGCCGCGTCGCACCAGCCGAGGACGGCCACTGCCAAACACCAGATTGCGACCCTCGAACGCATTCCCACGACCTTTGCGCGCGTTGCCGGGCCCGGCGCCGCAGCTTCGCGGGAAGCTTACAGCGCCGATGAGCCATCGGTAGGTTCATTCATGCATATCCAATCGATTCGTTTCCACTTTGGATGCAATCAGAGAAGCTGAAGAAACAATACATACAAACGACTCCGTCAGCCGTCCCGGGAGCGTTGCCGCCGATCCGGCGATGTCTTCCTGTGTCGTTTGCCGTAGCCGACACGGTCGAAGATTTGGAAGGAGAGGCGGAGGACGATCGTGGCACGTGCGTCCGCCGTATCTGGTTTGATCCCGATGGTTCTGCTCCTTGGCGTTGCCGCGGCGCAAAAGAAGATCGTGATCTACGGGGCGACCGACAGCACGCTGGACGACCTCGTATTCGGTGCCTTCGTCAAAGGAAGGGGCATCTGCTGGCGGAAAGGGATGCGCTGGGCGGGGACATCGTCTGTGTCGCGAGTGTTCGCCGTTGCAAACTTTTGGCCGCATTCTGGTGTCATTGATGCCTGGAGGCATCCTGAACGGCTTCGGGTCCGATGATCGTGACGCCTTGCCGATCGTGCTGCTCTGTCGGTTGGCGTGTCGCTACGGACCTTCGGCCTGATGGCGTGCCAAAGGTTGCGGTTCAGGGCATCCTGACGATCCTAGAAGCGTTCTGACGGGGCCATGGCCAGAAAAGTGCGAATCCGGATCGTGATGGCGGTCGCTGCAGTACTCGGCGTACTGGCTCTTGCCGTTGCGGCCGTCCCCCATGTGGTGGATGTCGATGTCTACCGGCCGGCCATTGTCCAGGCGGTCAAGGAGGCGACTGGCCGCGAGCTGGTGATCGAAGGGCCGTTGAAGCTCTCGATGTTCCCGCGGCCACGCATCAGCGCGCGCAAGGTCCGCTTCGCCAATGTGCTGGGTGCCAAGGGCGCGCAGATGGTCGACGTGGAGTGGATCGGCGCATCGCCCGCATGGTGGCCACTGCTGCGTGGCCAATTCGAGG
This sequence comes from Pseudomonadota bacterium, assembly GCA_020160995.1. Taxonomy (GTDB): domain Bacteria; phylum Pseudomonadota; class Alphaproteobacteria; order Reyranellales; family Reyranellaceae; genus Reyranella. The sequence continues at coordinate 21,353 of JAIUOY010000234.1, forward strand.
TGGGGCGTCTCACGCTCTACAAGCCGGCCATCATCCTGGAAGCCGACGCGGAAGGCCGTCCCAACTGGCAGTTCGACCCCGGTGCTGGTGCTGCCCAGCCCGCGGGGGCGCCCAGTGCCGGGTTTCACCTTGCGGTGGGCCGCCTGCGCATCGTGCAGGGAACGCTGACCTATATCGTCCCGGCGACGGGCACCACGCTGACCGCGCAAAAAGTCGATGTAACCGCGTCGGCGGGTTCGCTCGAGGGGCCTTTCACCCTGATCGGTACGGCCACCGTGAACGGCGTGCCGCTCAGTCTCGACGCGATCGTCGGCGGACCGACCGACAAGGGCCATCTCGCCGCGCTGAAGCTCAAGGTCGAAAGCGGCACCCTGGATTTCGATGGCCGCATCAGTCGCATCGCTGCTGATGCTGAGGTGAGCGGCAAGCTGTCAGTGGCGACAGGCGGGCTGGCCGACTTCGTCACGTCGGTGTGGCGCGCGATAGGCCAGGCTCCGCCAGCCATCGCTGCGTCGCTGGTCGGCCAGTTTGCATTCGACGGCGGCGTCGATCTCAAGGCGGATCGTCTCGCCCTCGCCGACTTCAGGATGTCGATGGGAGGCGACGCCGCTTCCGGCAACCTGGCCCTTACAGGTGGCGCCGCGCCGTCGATTCAGGGGCGCCTGTCGATGCCGAAGGTCAATGTCGACCGCTGGCTGGAGGTGATGTCCAAGCCGGCAGCGTCTCAGCCGCAGGCCCCAGCCCCACCGCCGTCACCACCCGCGACGTCGTTGTCGCTGTTTCCGCCGCAAGTGACCGTCTCCGTGGCGCTGGAGGCGAAGGAGATCATCTACCGCAAGGCCGCCGTGCGCGATCTCGATATGGTCGTCGCCATCAACAAGGGTGTCGTCGAGATCCCGCGGCTGAGCGCAATCCTGCCGGGCGAGGCTGTCCTGAAAGCCGATGCGGCAGCCACACCGGCCAAGCCCGGCACTCCCGCCGCCAAGCCCGCGGCGGGCGCGGTGCAGTCCGCCGGCACCATCAGTCTCGCGAGCGCGAAACCGCGCGACACTCTTGCCTGGCTCGGGATCGACACGTCGGGCGTGCCGACCGGCATGCTTCAGACACTGCGCTTCGACGGCAAGATCGCGTCGACGTCCAATGCCGTGAAGATCGACGAGCTGGTGCTCGACCTCGATGGCCAGCGCGCGACGGGCAGCGGCAGTATCACGTTCGGCCTGCCGCTCACTGTCGTGTCCACGGTGCAGCTCGATCGCTTCGATCTCGATGCCTATGTGCCGAAGTCCACTACGAGTGCGGCGATCGCGCCGCCCGTCGTGCCGGCCGCGGCGGCTCCCGCCGTGCCAGCCGTACCCGACAAGGGCGCTCCTGTTCTCGGGATGAAGGCCAGGGTGGCGAAGCTCGTCTATCGCGGCGAGACCCTGAACGGCGTCGATGCCGATGTGAGCCTCCAGGGCAACCTCCTGAAGCTGAACGGTCTCAAGGTCGCCGACCTGCTGGGCGCCAAGCTCGATCTCAAGGGACAGGTTGCGGATTTCGGGACGGATCCGCGTTTCGACCTCACCTTCACGGCAAGCATGCCCGATACCGACAAGCTGCTGGTCTATGCCGGTCTGCCGAAATTCATCAACGGCAAGATCGGCGCGGCGACGGCGACCGGCGGCGTGGTCGGGACGATGGGGGCGGTCACAGTGCGCAACGTCGCCGTCACCATGGCGGGCGCCACGGCCCGCGCCACCGGCTCGCTGGTGCTGGGGGACAATTTCGCCTTCGATTTCCCGAGCTTCGGCCTGCAGGCGCGAGACGCCAGCCAGTTGGTGTCGGTCGCCACGGGGCGTGCGCAATCGGGGATCGGCGGGGTCGAGGCGGCAGGTGCCTTCAAGGGCAACGAGAAGAACATCTCGTTCGAGGGCAACCTGACGGCGATGCGCACGCCGATGATAGGCCGCATCGAGGCCGGCTTGGCGGATCGGCCGAACATCAGGGCGAACCTCCGCATTCCGGGAACGTTGGATTTCGATAGCTGGCTAGGTGTCGCCGATGGCGCCGTCTCGCCGCTGCCGGCTGCGCCCGGCAATAGCGGCGACGCTGTGCCGGCCCCGGTGCGCGCTGCGCCGGCCCGCGTGGCGACCGGCAAGGCAATCGACCTCTCGGCATTGCGCGCCTTCGATGCGACGCTCAATCTCGAGACCAGCGCCCTCGAACTCTCCTCGCTCAAGGTCCTCTATGGCGACATGACCGCGAGCCTGCGCAACGGCGTGTTCAAGATCTCCAAGCTCACGGGCCAGTTCTACGGCGGCGCCGTCGACTTCGTCGGCACTGTCGATGCGTCGAAGGCATCGATGTCGATCGACCTCACCGGCTCGCTGCAGGGCATCTATCTCGGCGAGCTGCTGCGTGGCGCCGCGACCACCAGTACCTTCGGAAACGATCATCTGATGGTGGCGGTCGACGGCAAGATCAACGTCATGCAGATCGAAGTGCACAGCCAGGGCAATTCGCCCGAGCAGATCCGCGACTCGCTGATCGGGCGCGGCAAGGTGAGCGGTTACCTCTATCCGTCGGTCGCCGCGGGGTCGTTGGGGCTGGCATCCTTCGCGACCGGCATCGGCAGCATCTTCAGCACCGAGATGGGCTTCGGCTCGGCCGTCCTGTCGGGCTTCATCAACGTCCAGAGCAGCGTCGTGGGCGACCTCGACATTTCCAACGGCGTGCTCTCGCTGCAGAATCATACGGTGCAGGGGCGGGGCGCCGTGGCCATGATCGACAGCCGCACCAGTCTGACGGCGGCCACGACCGAGACCACGATCTCCCTGGATACCGGATCGCGCGGGTCGATCGACTATGTGATGACCGTGAAGGGGCCCGTTTCCTCGCCCACGATGAACGTGGGCGGCCGTTAGGCGGCCCGGTTCTTCAGGATGTCCCAGGCCCGGCGGAAGCTGTTGGCCATCTCTTCGGCCGGCACGGCGCCGGAAAACAGCACGTGGCCCTCCAGCGCGAAGCTCGGCACGCCCTGGATGCCGGCATTGCGGGCCATCTGGTCGCCCGCCAGCACTTCCTTGCGGCCCTCGTCGCTTTCCAGCATGGCCAATACCTCGGCGCGATCGAGTCCGCCTTCGGCGCCGATGTCGGCCAGGGTCTTCAGGTCGCCGATATCGGCGCCCTTGCAGAAATAGCCCTCGAACAGCTCCTCGACGATCGCATCCTGAACGCCCTTCTGGCCGGCGAGCCGGATCAGCCGGTGGGCGTTCACGGTGTTGGGCGTGCGCGTGATCCTGTCGAGGTGGAACTCCAGGCCGACATGCGCGGCGGCTTCGGTGAGACGCTGGTCGATCTGCCGGGAGCGTTCGAGGCCGCCGAACTTGGCGATGCGGTACTTCACCCGATCCACGCCTTCGGCCGGCATGTCGGGATTGAGCTGAAACGGATGCCAGGCGACGGTGACCTTGCAATGGTGTTCGGCCAGGATATCGAGGGCGCGCTCAAGGTGGCGCTTGCCGATGTAGCACCAGGGACAGATCGCGTCGGAGATGACGTCGATGCGGCCGATCGGATGGGCCTGATCCATGGTTCGCTTCCTTCCCCTATTGCGTTGAATCGTATACCCGCGTCGAATTGGGGGCAATCACCCGAAGCCTTTGGAGCGCTCCATGGACAAGCCGAAATACCGCTCTGCGCTGATCGTGGGCACAGGTCCCGGCCTCAGTGCCTCGCTCGCGCGCCTCTTTGCTCGGAACGGGCTCTCCGTCGATCTGGCGGCCCGCCAGACGGACAAGCTTTCCGCGCTTGCGAAGGAAACGGGCGCGGCCGTCCATGTCTGCAACGCCGCAGACCCCGGCGATGTTGCCGCCCTGTTCGGCGCGCTCGATGCCGCCGGCCGGGTGCCGGATGTCGTGGTCTACAACGCCAGCAACCGGGTCCGTGCGCCCCTGGTCGATCTTGCCCCTGAGGATGTGAAGCGGGCGATCGAGATCAGCGCGTTCGGCGCCTTCCTCGTCGCCCAGCAGGCGGTGAAGCGCATGTTGCCCAAGCAGCACGGCGCGGTGTTGTTGTCGGGGGCGACGGCCGGTGTGAAGGGCTTCGCGCTTTCGGCCACCTTCGCCATGGGCAAGTTCGCGTTGCGTGGCCTGGCGCAGTCGATGGCGCGCGAACTCAGCCCCAAGGGCATCCATGTCGCGCACTTCGTCATCGACGGCGGCATCCGCAGCGCCGCCCGACCTGTGCCGGCCGACCGGCCGGACAGCCTGCTCGATCCCGACGCCATCGCCGAGACCTACTGGGCCGTGCTGCAGCAGCACCGCAGCGCCTGGAGCTGGGAGGTCGAGGTGCGGCCGTGGGTCGAGACCTTCTGACTCTTCTTAAAGGGAAGATTCGAGCAGCCGGCGTGCTTCGTGCAGGTTACCCAGCACGGTGATGCACTTGTCGCGGATTTCGGGCGGAGGCAGCAGGATGTCGGGCACCATGATCGCTATGGTCCCGGCGGCGTGGGCCGCCGTCAGGCCGACATTCGAATCCTCGAAGGCGATACAGCGTTCGGGCGCGATGCCGAGACGGCGTGCCGCCTCCAGATAGATGTCGGGAGCGGGCTTGGCGTGCACGACATCGTCGCGTGTCGCGACCGCCTGGAAGCGGTCGAGCAGACCGGCGCGGCCGAGATGGCGTTCTGCCGTGGTCCGGCCCGCCGAGGTCGCAACGGCTAAGGGCAGGCCGCGAGCGGCCAGGAAGTCGAGTAGCTCGACCACGCCGGGCTTAACGGGGATGTTTGCCTCCAGCAGGCTTTGGGCATGGCTGGAGAATCGCATCCGGAACTCTTCGATGCGGAAGCCTTCCCCATAGAAATTCTGGATCATGACGTCGCATTCCTTGCCGGGAATGCCGACCATCGAATGGCAGAAGGCCAGCGGCATTTCGAGGTCGAGGCTTTGCGCTGCCGCCTGCAGCGCCTTGACGTAGACGGCTTCCGTGTCGATCAGCAGACCGTCCATGTCGAAAAGGACGGCCTCGATAGGTTTTCTCAGCATGTTTTCGTTCTAAGCTGGATTTTTAGCGGGGCAAGGCGGAGAAAAATTCATGCGGATCCATAACCTATATGTCGACGCCGACGGCGAGACGCATTTCCGCGATATCGAGGTCGAGTGGAAGCACGAGGGGCGCGGCGGCAAGACCTCGGCCACCCTGCCGGCCACCGGCATCATTTTTCGCGAGACACCTGGCACCTACGATTATGAATGGCATCCGGCCCCGCGCCGGCAGTACATCATCAACCTCGATGCCGGCGTTTCCATTCAGGCGAGCGACGGCGAAACACGCATCATTGGTCCGGGCGAAGTTATCCTGGTGGAGGACACGCACGGCAAGGGCCACTTCTCCAAGGCGGTCGCAGGCAAGATGCGCCATTCCATTTTCGTCCCGATCGAGTAGCGCGTAGAGGAAGCCATGAACGTCCAGACCCAGATCGATCCGACCAACCAGCTCGTCGAGCAAGCCAAGCGCGTGCTGCCGGGTGGCAGCTTCGGCAACATGCCGGCCGAGGTGATTCTCAAGGAAGGCAAGGGCGGCCGCATCTACGACGAGTCCGGCAAGGAGTATGTCGATTTCCTCCTGGGCTCGGGCCCGATGTTCATCGGCCATGCCCATCCCGAGGTCACGGCCGCCGTGCAGGCACAGCTTCCCTTGGGCACGACCTTCTTCGGCAACAACCGGCATGGCATTGCGCTGGCCGAAGCGATCGTCGACGCCGTTCCCTGTGCCGAGCAGGTGCGCTTCGTCTGCTCCGGCACCGAGGCCGATCTCTACGCGATGCGTGCCGCCCGCGCGTTCCGCAAGCGCGACAAGATCCTGAAGTTCGAGGGCGGCTACCACGGCATGAGCGACTATGCGCTGGTGTCGCTGGCGCCCAAGAACCCCGGCAATTTTCCGCGCGGTTCCGTGGACTCGGCTGGCATCCCCAAGTCGGTTGTCGACGAGATGGTGGTCGCGGCCTTCAACGACATCGAGATGGTCGAGAGCCTGATCGAGGAACAGAAGGATGAGCTGGCCGGCGTCATCGTCGAGCCGTTCCAGCGGCTGATCCCGCCCAAGCCCGGCTTCCTGCAGGCGCTGCGTGCCGTGACCGCCAAGCACGGCATTCCGCTGATCTTCGACGAGGTCGTGACCGGCTTCCGCTTCGCCTATGGCGGCGCGCAGGAATATTACGGCGTCACGCCCGACCTCTGCACCTTGGGCAAGATCGTGGGCGGCGGCTTTGCGCTGGCCGCGATCGCCGGCCGTGCCGACATCATGAAGCATTTCGACCGGCTCGCCATGACCGACGAGGATTTCATCTTCCAGGTCGGCACGCTGTCGGGCAATCCGGTGGCCGCCGTTGCCGGTCTTGCCACGCTGCAGGTGCTGAAGCAGCCGGGCACCTACGACAAGGTCTTCGAGGCGGGACGCGAGCTGATGGCCACGCTGGGCGAACTCGTCCGGAAGGCCGGTCTTAAGGCGCAGGTGGTCGGCGAGCCGCCCCTGTTCGACATCGTTTTTACCGACCAGCCGATCAAGGATTATCGCGACACGCTGAAGGGCGATGCCGCCATGCTGAAGCGCTTCAACCAGCATCTGCGCGCCCGCGGCATCATGAAGGGCGAGAGCAAGTACTATGTCAGCGTGGCGCACACCCGCGCCGACCTCGATCACACGATCAATGCGTGGAAAGAGGCGATCGCCGAGCTCAAGGCCGGGCGCTGAGAAGACTGCCGAGAACCAGGCCGAGGACGAGATCGTCCTCGGCGCCGAAAGTGTGGCGCGTGATGTATCCCTCGCGGTCGATGACGACGGTCGAGGGTGTTCCCTTGAAGCCGTAGGCCGCCATCGTCCGCGGGATCGCGCCGTCCGACGAGGGCCGGTCCACGGCGACCGGGAAGGTCAGGCGGTATTCGTGCAGGAAGGCTTCGAGCGATACCGGCGTCATCGCCGCGTGATGCTCGAACACCGTGTGGATGCCCAGCACCACGAGATCGTCGAGGTTCTTGGCGATCTCGTGCAGGCGCCGCGCCTGCGGCACGGCCTGCGAGACGCAGCCGGGGCAGAGCATCTGAAAGGCATGCAGCACCACGACCTTGCCGCGGAACATTTCGAGGCTGAGGGGCTGATCGGTGTTGAACCAGCGCTCCGCGTCGATCGGTGGGGCCTCGGTAGTTGCCGTCTCGGACATATGGCTCCGCTTACAAAGGGGCTTCAGAAATCGCCATCTCGCACATAGGGCCTCGCCCACAGGATGGCTTGCAATAGCACGGCCTTGCTCCAGGCAGCATGCATGTCGTCGACCTCGGCGGCATTGGCGCCTTTACTCGCCAGGAAGGGTTTCATCGTAGCGGAGATCGGTATTGCCAACGCCAGCAGATGGCGCATCGGAATATGCGGCGGCGCCGATGCCCCGTCGGTACGGTTCTTGCCGACCCTGTGGTGCCGACGGCCGATCTCGTCCTGCCAG
>JAIUOY010000235.1:0-5770 GCA_020160995.1 Pseudomonadota bacterium
CCGACTGAGCCGCGCGAGATAGTCGGACTGCGACAGGACCTCCGTGCTGATCGTCACGCGAGGTCCAAGTTCGGCAAGTGCCTCGAAGACGGGGGCCTGGTCCCGTGCATCGGAGCCTTGATAGAAGCCGTGGATCATGAAGCGTACGTCGGGGTCTTGGTCGATCACCTCGCGCACGGCTTCGGGAAGAAGTCGATAACCTTTGGCCTCGTTGGCGAAACCGATACAGCTCACAACGGGAGCGCCGCCCTGGCGTTGACTGCGCTTTCCGCTGATCAGGCCAGGCCCCGAGGCAACGCCGATCTCGAAGCTCGTCAGGTCGCGATAGATGTCCGCCATCTGCGGCGTCTCGCAGAAGGCCGAGATGCGCTGGAGCCCAACGATCCTCTGGAGTGCCGCGAAGGCTTCGCGCGTCTCGCGCCGCAGGGGCAGCGTCGCCGGATCATCGAACGGTTTATTGTGATGTGGAGCGTACAGTACCCAGAGCAGGAGATGGGGCGCCGGCCCGAAGCGAAAGTAACGCGCCAGGGCAAAGGCGAGGACCTGATCGCAGCACGGCAGGATGATGAGGTCGAACTTCGGTCGCTGTTTCAGGGCATCCGACAGCTCCTTCAGAACGGTCTGGACGCGCCGCTCGAATTCTTCCGGCGCTTGGTAGGTGCGGCCGTAGACGGCCTGGGTGAAGCAGGGGGTGCAGCCGAGGTCGCGAACTGTCTGCGCATCGGCATTGGCCGATCCGAGGCAATCGTGTTCGACGCCGAGTGCCGACAGTTTCGCTCTTAGCGCATGCGTCGCGTTGTAGTGGTGTCCGCCCATCGAGTGCAGGGCAGGGTCGATGATGAGGGCCTTCACCGCTCGTCCTGCACCAGCGCGCGCCAGGGCGGCCTCATCCGCTCGGACAGATGGCGCAGCCGCATACGCAGGCGCCAACGCGGCGAAAATTCGTCGGGGCTGTACAGATGCTGCCGTGGCGCCTGCACGATCAGCGATGGAAAGATGTGAAGCAGGCCGCCAGCCTTTCGGATCGCCTCGTTGAAGGCGACGTGCTCGGAGACCGGACGATCCTGCAGATCGACGCCGCAATAGGTGCCCTGACGGGCAAAGAGCATCTTGTAGAGGCCCAGGCCTCCGAAAGCCGATTGTACGGCGATAGGCGGCATCGCTGCGGGCAGGACGATCTGGCGAAATAGCGATTCGCGGAACTTCGCGGCCTCGAAGCTCCGATCAGCCGGCCGGCCCCAGATCGCGTGCCAGCAGTCGCCTGGACACCAGCTCTCGTGGCGCAAGGCCCAGATGTCGTAGTAGCGCGGCACGGCATTGGCGAAGACGCCGGCACGGTCGGGTGCGGCGTCGAGCCAATCGGCCGCCTGCCGGACGGCATCGATCGCAAAGTCGCCGTCGAGGACGTCGTCGAGATCGACGACGATCAGATGATCGTACTCCGCGGCGATCGATCCGCGGACAACGTCCAGGCAGGCGTTGCGGGCGTGCGCGATGCGGGCCGTTCGTATGGGGACAGTAGCCTCGAGGGCGCCGAGATCGACAACACGGCCGTTGCGGCCATTCGCGACCCACGTTTCGAGCCGGTTGAAGGTATCGTCGCTGGAGTCGCTGACAGCGAAGACGAAAAACGTCTCCGCGTAGATTTGGGCAATTCGCCCGAGATTATCGAGAACCCTTGGCAGATGCCTGGCGCAATCGCGCGCCGCGCCAACGATGGCAGCCCTTCGTCGAGGGCGTGCCACGTCGGCGGCGCGGGTCATGATGGTGCCCCCGGCAGCCTCCTAGTTGGTCAGGCCCTGCTCGTGCATGATCGCTGCCGTGCGCTCGGCGATCATCATGCTGGGGGCGTTGGTGTTGCCGCCAATCAGGGTCGGCATGATCGAGGCATCGACCACCCTCAGCCCTTCGAGGCCGTGCACCAGGAGCTTGTCGTCGACGACCGCCGTCGGATCGGTGGCGGGACCCATCTTGCAGGTGCCGACCGGGTGATAGATCGTCTCGCACTTGGCGCGGATCCATTGTTCGATCTCGGCATCCGTCTTGGCCGCGGCACCCGGTTGAAATTCGTCGGCACGGTAGGGATCGAGGCCCGACTGGGCGAAGATTTCCCGCCCCATCTTCACGCCGGCGATCAGCGTGTCGAGATCCTGCTTCTCGGCGAGATAGTTCGCGTCGATCAGCGGATGCTCGTGGGGATTCTTGCTGCGCAGCCGGATCGTGCCTTTGCTCTCCGGCCGCAGGGTGCAGATATGCAGGCTGTAGCCGTTCTTCTTCATCTTGGTGCGGCCGTGATCGACCACCAGCACCGGCAGGAAGTGGAACTGGATATCGGGTGCGGCCAGGCCCGAGCGCGTGCGAGCGAAACCTCCGGACTCGGCGATCGGCGACGTGCCGGGGCCCTTCTTGTTCATCACATACTGGTAGAGCGAAACCAGCTTGTTGGCGGTGTCGTAGGTGTCGCGCGTCTTGCAGAACCGCAGCAGCGCGGCATCGAGATGGTCCTGCAGGTTACCGCCGACGCCCGGCAGGTCGTGGATCGGCGTGATGCCGACCGACTCGAGATGCGCGGCCGGGCCGACGCCCGATAGCATCAGGAGTTGCGGCGAGTTCACCGCGCCGCCGCACAGGATCACTTCGCGCGTCACGCGGGCGACCTCGTCGCGGCCGTTCAGCGAGTAGCGCACGCCCATGGCGCGCCCCATGTCGAAGATGATGCGTTCGGTGAGAGCGCCGGTGATCACTTCGAGATGGGCGCCGCTGTTCTCGACCGCCGGCCGAAGATAGGCGCTGGCGGCACTCCAGCGCTGCTTGTCCTTCTGGGTCACCTGATAGAAGCCGACGCCATCTTGCTCCGCGCCGTTGAAGTCGGTGACGCGCTTATGGCCGGCCTGTTCGGCCGCCTTCAGGAAAGCTTCGTTGATCGGGCTGGGATCGACTTGGTCGGCGACGTTCAGCGGGCCGCCACTGCCATGGAAGGCGTCGGCCCCGCGCTCGTTGTTCTCCGCCATCTTGAAGTAGGGTAGGACATCCTCGTAGCTCCAGCCCTGGTTGCCGAGCTGGCGCCACTGGTCGTAGTCCCAGGCATGGCCGCGAATATAGAGCATGGCATTGATCGACGAGGAGCCGCCCAGAGTCTTGCCGCGCGGCCAGTACATCTGCCGGTTGTTGCAGTGCTTCTGGGGGGTGGTGGCATAGTGCCAGTTGTAGGGGGAGTTTTCCCCCAGGCTGGCGAAGCCGGCGGGCATCTTCAGCATGAACGACTTGTCCGGACCGCCGGCTTCGAGAACCAGGATCCTGAGCTTGGGACGGCCCCAGGCCAACCGCGCGGCAAGCGCACAGCCGGCAGAGCCGGCGCCCACGATGATATAGTCGTACAGCGAAGACATGGCCCTTCCTACGGCAGTCGATTTTCAATTACAGCGAAGAATGGTCGCCCGGATAAGGGCGACAAAAACCCGCGCCCGTCCAGTGGAAAGACGCTGCGTGTAACGGAGTCGCCCACGTTGCCGCCGATGGCGACGACCTGGCCGGGGCGGACCTCGACGACGATGTCGCAATGGCCAGCCCCGCGATTGAGGTTCTGCAAGGTCGTGCCACTGCCGTTGCGCGACGCGCAGATGAGATCGCCGACTTGCGGCGCGCGGGCGGTCGGCGCATGCGGAATGAAGGCGGCGCCCGGCTTCTTCGCCCGTTCGACGATCCTCTCGACGTAGATTGTGTGGGTAGCGTTCGGGCAAAAGAGATCGCGCGACACGCCCGCACTCTCGATGTCCCAAGAGATGAAGGCAGCCGACCAGGGGATGTCGTCGAGGCCAGTGCGGCCGGGCTTGTCGACGGCGTCCCAGTAGTCGCCGATGCGTTCCGGCGCGTCGCGCTCCTTGATGCCGAGCTGTTCGATGCGCGGCGGCGCATCGTTGGAGTAGGTGATGACCTGCTTGCCGAAGCGACCCCATTCGCCGACCGCCAGCAGGACCATCGACGTCTTGGCGCTGGCCGTCGGCGGAGGCGCTTCCGGTTTCCACGAAGAGGCAGGACAGGGGCCGAGCGGCGGCAAGTCGGCGGCCGATACGACACGCTTGGGCGCCCTCGGCGCTTCGGCGCAGGCGGCCACGACGAGCAGAAGGACGAGTGCGGCGAGGGAGCGCACGGTCGAGCCTACCAACGACCGATGCCGCCGATCACGATGGTGGGCACGCCTTCCGTCCGGTTTTTGACGGTGAAGACCTGGCTGCCCGGCCGGCGGCCGTCGCGTGGATCGGAGACCTCGATGCCGGCGGCCTTCAGGCGGGCATTGGCCTTGGCGATGTCGGGCACGCGCCAGGACAGGCCCCAGAGATGATCCGGCCCGTCGGAGACGCCCTTCTTCAGATCGTGCGCGATCTCGACGACGAGGTCGCCGCAGCGGAAGAACAGGAGGCGTGCGCCCCATTGCGGATTGCTGCGATCGAGACGCAGATCGAGCCCCAACCGCCCCGCATAGAAGGCGATTGCCCGCTCGGGATTGGGCGTGCGTACCACCACATGGTCGAGGCCGGAAACGCAGCCCGTCTCGTCGTCGGTGAAGGATGAAGTTGCATCGACGGAAGGGGCGGAGAGCCTGAGCGGGACACCGTGTCCGGTAAGCGTCAGGGCATCGCTTTCTCTCGTGACCGGCACGGCGCGCCGTTCGAGCAGGGTCGCCGCCTTCCCGAGGTCGGACGCTGCGAAGGTCATCGACCGAAGCCCGGCCTCGCCTTGGGAGAAGGTGAGCCCGACATTGCCGGTGCGCAGCCGCCCATCGGTCGCGCGGCGGCCCAGCAAGGTTTCGTAGGCGGCAGCCGAGCCGCCGATCTCCAGATGGTCGAGCGCGATGATCATGTTCGTGCTTCTGTCTGGGAAGCTGTTACCCGATACGCTTGAGGTTCGCCTTGTAGTTCTGACCGCGCACGACGTAGCTCTCGGCGCTCATCTTGAGGCGAGTGGCATTTTCCTCGTTCAGCTCGCGCACGACCTTGGCGGGCGAACCGAAGATCACGGAGCGGTCGGGGAAGCTCTTGCCTTCCGTTACGACGGCGCCGGCGCCGACCAGACAGTCCTTGCCGATCACCGACCTGTTCAACACGACCGACTGGATGCCGATCAGCGAGCCGTCACCAATCGTGCAGCCGTGCAGCATCACCTGGTGGCCGACGGTCACGTTCTTGCCGATGGTGAGGGGTGCGCCAGGGTCGGTGTGCAGCACGCAGAGTTCCTGGATGTTGCTGTCGTCGCCGATCACGATCGGCTCGTTGTCGCCGCGCAGCACGGCGCCGAACCAGATGTTCACGTTCTCGCCCAGGATCACCGAGCCGATGATCGTGGCTTCCTCGGCGATGTAGCAGGACTTCGGAATCACCGGCACGCGGTCGTTCAACTGATAGATGGCCATGCCTCTCCCTTCCGTTTACACAAATTGTGACTATTCCACTTCGCTTGCCACCGTGTGCCAACGATTTCAATCACTTAGCATGCCTCGACGGTTAGGACACCTTCGGAAGGTCCTGCCACCCGTCAGCGATGGTCCAGTAGAAATCGCGTAGGCAGAGAACGGCGACAGCAATGAATGGCCCTCTACGCAAGGCAGCATTTAACGACAGGAAGCTTTCTAGGTGCGCGGCCGAGATGGGTGACGCAACGCGTGTGCGCTGCGGACCTCGGCCATAAACAACGAGATGGCTCTCGCTGATGTGGGCCGGCTGACGATACTCGCTGAGCTTTCTTTCAACAGCTGCAAGCATCTCCTCGTCGC
>JAIUOY010000236.1:0-25386 GCA_020160995.1 Pseudomonadota bacterium
GAGCGCGAAGAACACCGGGATCTGCACCAGGATCGGTAGGCAGCCCGCCGCAGGATTCACCTTCTCGCGGCGATAGAGCTGCATCAGCTCCTGGTTCATGCGCTGGCGATCCTCGCCGTAACGCTCCTTGAGCTTCTCCATCTCCGGCTGCAGCGCCTTCATCTTGCTCATCGCCGCATAGGACTTGTTGGCCAGCGGGAAGAACACGAGCTTGACGATGACGGTCAGCACCAGGATCGACAGGCCGAAGTTACCGAGCTGCACGTAGAGCCACTCGAGCAACCAGAACAGCGGCTTGGTGAAGAACCAGAACCAGCCCCAGTCGATCGTCAGGTCGAACTTGTCGATGCTGTATTTCGTTTCGTAGTCGTCGATCACCCGCACGATCTTGGCGCCGGCATAGAGGCGGGAATCCGTCGTGACGGTCGCGCCCGGTGCGGCGGCAACGCCGGCACCGACATAGTCGATCTGGTACTTGAGGTCGGCGCCCGCGCCGGTCTGCTTGATCGACGCATCGAGCTTGGCCTTCTGGTCGGGCACCAGCGTGGCCATCCAGTACTTGTCCGTGATGCCGAGCCAGCCGCCCGTCGTCGCGAGCTTCTGCTGCTTGTTGCCCTTGAAGTCGGAGTAGCTGAATTCCTTCAGCGTGCCGTTGAACACGCCGTAGGGGCCTTCGTGCAGGATGTACATGCCCTCGGCATGCGGCTCGCCGTAGCGCACGACGAGGCTCCACGGGAACAAGGTCACCGGCTTGTCGGTCTTGTTCTCGAAGCTCTGCTGCACGTCGAACATGAAGAATTCGTCGATCGACACGGTGAGGCCGAAGATCAGGCCCTCGCCGTTGTCCCAGGTGAGCTTCACCGGCTTGCCGGGCGCCACGGTCTGGTTGTCCGCGGTCCACAGCGAATCGGGGCCCGGCACCTTGATCGCCGGGTCCGACGAGGACCAGCCGAACTCGGCATAGTAGGGGTGGGCGCTGCCGACCGGCGAGAGAACCGGAACCGGCGGGCTCTTGGGATCGATGGTCTCGCGGTACTTCACGAGCTGCACGTCGTCGATGCGCGCGCCCTTGAGCGAGATCGAGCCGACCAGCTCGGCGGTGTTGAACGTGACGCGCGGGCTCTGGGCCAGCGCCTCGGGACGGCCGACCACCGGCTGCTGTGCGGGGCCTGCCCCCGGACCCGGCTGCACGCCGGTGGCGCCCGGCTGGCCGGCCGGTGCCTGCGGAGCGCCCGGCTGGGTCGTCGTCTGCTGGGTGCCGTTGACCGGCGGCTTGGTCGGCGGAAAGGCCACCTGCCAGCCCACGATGATCAGCACCGAGAGGACGATGGCGACGATGAAATTCTTCTGATCCATTTCAGACGATCTTTCTCAGGCGATCTTTCCGGGCGCTCGGGAGCGCTCAGCGGGGTGGCAGGAAAGGGTTGGGCGCGGACGCCGTGCAGCAGCGGCCGGTGGCACGGGATCCCAGCCGCCGGCACCCCAGGGGCCGCAGCGACAGAGACGATGCGCGGCGAGCCAGCCTCCCCGCAGCGCGCCATGCGTCGTCACCGCCTCGGCCGCATAGGCCGAGCAGGACGGCTCGTAGCGGCAGGCGCCGACGAAGAAGTAAGCGAGCGTGAGCTGATAGAAGCGGATCGCGCCACGCAGGACGAAGGACATCATGCGGCCCGGAAACTGGCGACTTGAGCGCGCGGGCGCAAGCAGTCCGTGCAGGTCATGGCGTCGCGACGAGCTGCGCCTTGAGGCGCTTCAGCGCTTCCTGCAGCTCCCCGCGCATCGCGGCGAAGTCGCGGACGAGGGCGCCCTGCCGGCCGACCAGCACATAGTCGAGGTCCGGCCGGGCCTCCGCCGGGATCACCATACGGGCAATCTCGCGCAGACGCCGGCGCACGCGGTTGCGGACCACGGCATTGCCGACCTTGCGGGTCACGGTGAAGCCCACCCGGATGTCGGGCAGGACGATATCGACGGGAACAGGCGCCACCTGGAGCACGAATCCAGGCATGGCGCAGCGGCGTCCGGCCTGGACGCGCAGAAAATCGCGACGATTCGGCAGACGCCCGAGGCGCGCCGCAGCCAACAGAAGCTAGGCCGACAGGCGCTTGCGGCCCGAGCGGCGGCGATTGGCGATGACCTTGCGGCCGCCCACCGTCGCCATGCGGGACCGGAAGCCGTGCCGGCGCTTGCGCACCAGCTTGCTCGGCTGATAAGTGCGTTTCATGACGCAACTCCTTCAAATACAACGCCCCCGCGCGGTGCGCAGGGGCAAATTCCGTGGCCGAGCGTAATAAGCGTGAGACGGCGGCGAGTCAACGAGGGCTAAGATGGCCCATGACACTCGTTCTGCACGGCTACCACTACAGCGTTTACACGAGAATCGCCCGCCTGGCCCTGGCCGAGAAGGGCGTGACCTACGAGAGGGTCGAAGTGAACCCCTTCGCGGCGGACTGCCCGCCCGACTATCTGGACCTCCACCCCTTCCGACGGGTCCCGGCCCTCGTCCACGGCAATTTCTCCCTCTACGAGACCGGGGCGATCACGCGCTACGTCGACCGCGCCTTTGCCGGGCCGCCCCTCCAACCGGCCTCGCCTCGGGCTTTGGCGCGGATGGACCAGATCATCGGCGTGGTCGATGCCTATACCTACTGGCCCCTGGTCCGGCAGGTCTTCGTCCACGACGTCTTTCGCCCCCACACCGGCGGCGAGATCGATCCGGTGGAACGCGACAAGGGCCTGAAGGAAGCCGCCCGCGTCCTCCCGGCGCTCGAAGCCCTGGCGTCCGACGATGCCTATCTCTGCGGCCCCGATACATCGCTGGCCGACTTTCACCTCGGCGCCATGGCCGCCTACTTCGTCCTGTCGCCGCGGGGCGCCGCCCTGCTTGCCGAGTATCGGCGGCTCGCCGCGTGGTGGGGACGTTTCGGTGCCCGGCCCAGCCTGGCCGCGACCGACCCTGGCTTGCCGGTAACCCAGCCGTGACAGCATGTGCTTTGAGGTCCGAGACGCGCGAGCGATGATCGGGCCAAGGCGATGCGAAAGGCGAAATGAACGTGTTGATGCTCCGCCGACTGCTGCCTGTGGCGATTCTCCTCGGCGGTTTGGCGGTCTTCCTGCTGCTCGGGCTCGAGCGCTATTTTTCCTACGACCTGCTGTGTCGCCATCAGGCGACACTGGCAAAGTGGGTCGCCAAGCACGCCTTGATCTCGGCGACCATCTTCGTCTTCGCCTATGCCCTGGTCGTCGCTTTCTCTCTGCCGGTCGCCATGGTCGTCACGCCGGTGGCGGGCTTCCTGTTCGGCACCTGGATGGGCGCCGGTCTTTCGGTGATCGGCGCAACGCTCGGTTCGATCGCCGTCTTCCTCGCCGCCCGCACGGCCTTCCGCGATCTCTTCCGCGCGCGCGCGGGCCCCGCGCTGGCCCGCTTCGAGGCGGGCTTCCAACGCAACGACTTCAGCTACCTCCTGTTCCTGCGGCTGGTGCCGGTGTTTCCCTTCTGGTTGATCAACATCGTGCCGGCACTGTTGGGCATGCGGCTCGACCGCTATGCGTTCGCAACCATGATCGGCATTGTCCCGGCCGCGATCGTCTATGCAAGCGTCGGCGCCGGCCTCGGCATCGTGATCGGACGTGGCGAGCGGCCCGATCTCGGGATCATCTTCGAATGGCGCATCCTGCTGCCGCTGCTGGGGCTGGCGGCCCTCTCTCTGGTGCCCGTCGTCTATACCCACCTGCGCAAGCCCAAAACCACGTCCTGACATGAGCGAACGCCTCACTCCCGATGTCTGCGTCGTCGGCGGCGGCTCGGCTGGCCTGGTCGTCGCCGCGGGTGCGGCACAACTCGGCCTCGAGGTCGTGCTGGTCGAGCGCGCATTGATGGGCGGCGACTGCCTGAACTTCGGGTGCGTGCCTTCCAAAGCGCTGATCGCGGCGGCGAAGGCAGCGCAGGCGCAGCGCAGCGGCGGCGCGTTCGGCATCGCGCCGGTCGAGCCGCGCGTCGACTTCCCCCGCGTGATGGACCATGTGGCCGAAACGATAGCGGCCATCGCGCCCAACGATTCGGTAGAACGCTTCGAGAAGCTCGGCGTGCGGGTTCTCAAGGAAGAGGCGCGCTTTGTCGGCCGCGCCGAAATCCAGGCCGGTCCGCATCGTATCGCGAGCAAACGCATTGTGCTCGCGACCGGCTCGCGTGCCACGCTGCCACCGATCCCCGGCCTCGCCGAGACGCCGCATTTCACCAACGAGACGATCTTCGTCAACCGCACTTTGCCGGCGCACCTCCTGATCGTCGGTGGCGGCCCGATCGGCATCGAGATGGCGCAGGCGTTCCGGCGGCTCGGATCCCAGGTCACGGTGCTCGAAGCGGCGACGTTCCTCCCCAAGGACGATCCGGAACTCGCCGCCATCGTCGTGGCGCAAGTGCGCAAGGAAGGCGTCGACCTCCGCAGCGGCGTCAAGATCGATCGCATCGAACGGTCGTCCGATGGCGTCGTCGCCGTTCTTGGCGGCGGAACACGAGTTGCCGGATCGCATCTCCTGGTCGCCGCCGGTCGCTCTCCCGTCACCGAGAGCCTCGATCTCGACAAGGCTGGCATCGCCCACACCAAGCACGGCATCACCGTCGATGCCTCGCTGCGCACCTCCAATCGCAACGTCTGGGCGATCGGCGACTGCAACGGGCTCTACGCCTTCACGCATATGGCCGGCTACGAAGCCTCGCTGTTCATCCGCAGCGCGTTGTTTCGGGTGCCCGCGAAACTCGATGCGGCTATCGTGCCCTGGGCAACCTACAGCGATCCGGAGCTGGCGCAGGTCGGCCTCAGTGAACTTGCGGCACGAGAAAAGCACGGCGATAGCATCCGGGTGTTGCGCTGGAAATTCGCCGAGAACGACCGGGCACAAGCCGAGCGGGCGACCGACGGTCTGGTCAAGATCGTCACCGATACGCGTGGCCGCATCCTGGGTGCGGCCATCGCCGGACCTCAGGCGGGCGAGCTGATCCAGCCGTGGTGCCTGGCGATCTCGAAGCGGCTCAAGATTTCAGCCCTCGCCGGCTTCGTGCCGCCCTATCCCACTCTCGGCGAAGCCGGCAAGCGCGCCGCCGGTAGCTACTTCACTGAGACCCTGTTCGGCCCACGCATGCGAGGGCTGGTGCGCCTCCTGGCGCGATTGCCGGTCTGGTAGACACGAGCCGCGGTCGTCGGGCCCGCTCGTCGGGGACAGTGCCGCCGCTGTCCGGCTGATCACCGGACCGGAATCGCATCAGGCGTATTCACACGGCGCCGGCAGGCATTCACAAAGAAGTGCCCTTGGACTCCCGCTGTTTTCGTCCGCCATCGCTGTCGCCCGCTAGGCCCGATGGGACGACTTGGCTAGACTCCATCGCAATGACCGCCGACGTCACCGCACCGGCCCAGTCCGTCCGTCCCGTCCGCCGCAACTTGGCCTTCGGATTGTCGTGGCGGATTCTCGGGCTGGTCGTGGCCGCCGTCATGCTGGCGGAAGTAGCGATCTTCTTGCCGTCGATTGCCCGCTTCCGGTTGGTCTATCTCGAGCAGCTCATCGAGCGCGGCGCCCTGGCGGCGCTCGCACTCGACGCCACGCCGGACAACATGATCGACGAGAACCTGAAGCGCACGCTGCTCGATCATGCACGCGTCGACGCCGTGGCGCTGGTCGAGCCCAACCGAGCCAAACGCGCGCTGATGAACGTCGAACCGCGGCCGGAGATGCCGGGATTCAAACTCAAGGACCGTAGCGCTCTCGGCCTGATCTGGGATGCACTGTCGGCCATGTCGCACGACGGCTCGCGCTACATAAGGGTCGTTGGCGGCTCGGTGCGCCTGCCGAAGGCCAAAGTGTGGATCGTGGTCGACGAAATGCCGATGCGCGCCGCGATGTACGACTATGCCGGCCGCATTCTTGTGCTATCGATCATCGTCGCCCTCTCGACAGCGGCACTCCTCTATCTGGCATTGCGCTGGATGGTGATCAGACCTTTGCAGAGCCTGTCCGTCGACATGACGGCCTTTCGCCGCGCACCGGAGGATGTCGGCACCGAGCGACCGCCGACCCAGCGCAACGACGAGATCGGCGTCGTCGACCGCGAGTTCCAGAATCTGCAGCGTGAGCTGCGCGCCTCGCTGCGTCAGAAGTCGCGCCTCGCCGAAGTCGGCGCCGCGACCAACAAGATCAACCACGATCTGCGCAACATGCTGTCGACGGCACGGCTGCTGTCGGACCGGCTGGCGCGCAGCGACGACGAACGCACGCGTTCGCTGGCCCCCACCATCCTCAACACGATCGACCGTGCGGCACGGCTCGCCAGCGATGCTATCGAGTATGTGCGCGAGCAGCCGACGCCCAAGCTTGCCGAGGTCGATCTCGCCGATCTGGTCGCCGAAGTCGGCGTCATCCTGCAGGAGCAGGGCGAGGATCGCGACCCCAACCTGCTGCGCGTGTGGCAGAACGAAATCAACAACGAGCGCGTGATGGCCGATCGCGACCTGCTGTATCGCGTGTTCCTCAATCTCGGGCGCAATGCCTTCGAATGCGGCGCGACCTCCGTCACCGTCCGCTGCCGTGGCGATGGCCGTTTCCTGCTGATCGACGTCGTCGACAATGGCCCGGGCATCCCACCTGCCGTCGCCGGCCAGCTCTTTCAGCCCTTTACCACGGGTGGCCGCGCCGGCGGCGCGGGCCTGGGACTGGCGATTGCCCGCGACCTCGTGCGCCTTCACGGCGGCGAGATCACTCTGGCGGAATCGAGCGATCAGGGTACGACCTTCCGCTTCACCCTGCCCTTGAGTTAGGTCTCGGCCTTCACGCGCACGAGGAAGGCACGGATCCGTTCCGCGTTGCCGCCGAGATCCGACTGGCCGATTCGGCTCTTGGCGCGGATGTCGATGCGGCTGCCCGCGCCCTGCGGACGGATGCGGACCACGATATCGTCGCGGAAGCCGAACCATTTGCTGGTCGAGATGGCCTCCAGGCGTCCTTCGGCCGGTACCCGCGCGACGATGTCCCAGCCGAGCGCCTGCGCAGCCTGATCGACGCGACGGAAGGCTTCGGCCGGCGGTACCGCAAGGACCAGTGGCTCGATGTCGGGAAAAGCTGCCTTCTGCAGGGGTGCATTGACGGGAGGATACGCCGGCGGGTTGGGCGCACCGCGGCGCAGGGGCAGCGTTGCGACCAGCGGCGGCGGGTTGGTCGTGTCGGTGGTGATGTCGTTGATCGCGGGCAGACTGTGCGCCTGCAGGAACCAGCGCAGCGGCACCCAGGACGTCGCAACGCCGATGACGATGGCGAGGAAGGCCGCGACGAAGCCGCGCCGCCTGTCGCCCGGACGCGACGGGATGATCGTGGCGAGTC
The DNA here is from genome assembly GCA_020160995.1 of Pseudomonadota bacterium. Classification (GTDB taxonomy): domain Bacteria; phylum Pseudomonadota; class Alphaproteobacteria; order Reyranellales; family Reyranellaceae; genus Reyranella. The sequence continues at coordinate 7,372 of JAIUOY010000236.1, forward strand.
CCAGCGCCACGCCGGCGACCGCCATGTAGAAGCCGTAACGGAAGACGGCGATGGCCGCCTCGACGTCCAGACCGAGGAAGCGATGCAACGGGCCCGGGGCGGCCACGATCACGGCAGCCACGCTGGCCAGAATGAAAGCCACACGCGCCAGCCTGTGGCTTATCGGGTTGGTCGGCCGAACAAACATCCACGCTCCGCTGGTGCTATCGTAACCGCGAAACGAATCCGACGCATCCGCTCGACAATCTGCACTTCATTCTCTATGCGGCGACGATGACTGCTGCCGACACAATACGGCGCCGCGCCATGGCGGCAGGACTCGTTGCCATCGGCCTCTGGGGCATGCTCGCGGCGCTCTCGGTGCTGGCAGGCCCCATCCCGCCGTTCCAGATGGTGGCCATGACCTTCACCGTCGGCGCGACGATCGGAATCGTGCGCGCCCTGAGGCGCGGTGTCGGCTGGGCCGGACTGGTCGGCTGGCCGGGGCAGGTCTGGCTGCTCGGGATCGGCGGCCTCTTCGGCTACCACGCGCTCTACTTCGCCGCCCTTCAGCTCGCGCCGCCGGCCGAGGCCAACCTCGTCAACTATCTCTGGCCGCTGCTGATCGTCCTGCTCTCCGCGCCGCTGGCGGGCGAGAAGCTGGGCTGGCCGCATCTTCTCGGCGCCCTCATGGGGTTTGCCGGCGTGGCGCTGCTCGCCTTCGGGCGCGGTGTGCACTTCGCAGGTGACCATATGTTGGGCTATGCGCTGGCCTTGGGCTGCGCGCTCTCCTGGTCGCTCTACTCCGTTCTGTCGCGCCGCTTCGGCGAGACCCCGACCGATGCGATCGCAGCCTTCTGCGCGGCGTCGGCCGCGCTCTCGCTGGTCTGCCACCTCGTCTTCGAGAGCACCGTCTGGCCAGCCACGCCGACCGCCTGGCTTGCCGTGCTGGCGCTCGGTTGCGGCCCGGCCGGTACCGCCTTCTACTTCTGGGATCACGCGGTGAAGCGCGGCGACATCCGGGCGCTGGGGGCGCTTTCCTATGCGACGCCGATCCTCTCGACCGCCATCCTGATCGCCTGCGGCCTTGCGGAGCCGACGGGCACGCTTCTGATTGCCGCCCTGCTGGTCACCGTCGGCGCCGTGCTCGCCTCGCGCGAGTTGTGGAAGCGCTAGCCGGGCGCCCAGCCCGGTGGCGCGAGTTCGAAACCGGCGAAGTCGAAAGCGGGCGCCACGGTGCAGCCGACCAGGGTCCAGTTGCCGAGCGAACGCGCCGCCTGCCAGACACCGCGTGGCACGACGATCTGAGGTGTCTCACCGAGGCCAAAGTCGCTGCCGAGCCGCAGATGATGTGTCGTCCTGCCGTCGTCGCTCATCGAGAGTTCGAGCGGTGCACCGGCATAGTGATGCCAGACTTCGTCGGCATCGACGTGATGCCAATGGGAGCGCTCGCCGGCCTTGAGAAGAAAGAAGATCGCCGTGCTGGCGCCGCGGCGGCCCGGGCCGGTGGCATCGGCCGACCGGAAAGTCTCGCGAAAATGTCCGCCCTCGGGGTGCGGCTGCAGTCCGAGGCGGGCAATGATCTCGTCGGCCGTCACGCGATCAAGCCGGCGGCGGAACGGTGGCCTTCATCGACGGCAGCTTGCCGAAGGTCGTGAACCACTTGGCGAGCTTCGGCCGCTTGGCGCGCCAGTCATGGCTGCCGAAACGGAAGTCGAGATAGCCCAGCGCGCAGGCGATGGTGATCGTGCCGATGGTTGGCTTGCCGCGGAGCGCCCTGGCTTCGGCTTCGAGCTGGTCGAGGACGCCGTCGATCTTCTTCATCTGGCCCTTGGTCCAGTCGGGCCAGCGCCGTTCCTCCGGCCGCAGGAAGTCTTCGTAGCGCGCCAGCAGCGCCGCATCGAGCAGGCCGTCGCCCATCGCCTGCTGGCGCAGCGCGACCCAGCGGTCGCGGCCCTTGCGCGGGAACAGCTTGCGGCCCTTGTGCTGGTGGTCGAGGTACTCGCAGATCACCGGCGAGTCGAAGAGGTCCATGTTCTTGATCGAGAGCGCCGGGATCTTGCCGATCGGATTGTGCTTGTCGACATCGGCATTGGGCGCCACCGGCGTCAGCGCCACGTTCACCATGTCGATCTTCTTGTCGAGCCCCGTCTCGAGCGCCAGTACCCGAACCTTGCGGGCGTAAGGCGACGACGGGGAGTAATAGAGCCTCATCTTGGCCATGGTCGGTCTCCTGTCTTCCGGTCGCGTCAGGCGCCGGCCATCCGGGGAATCTCGGTATCGTTCAGCCGCACCAGCCGGGCTGTATCGACGAGCTGCTGCCAAGTGGTGGTGTCGATCGGCACGCCGTTCTTCTCGCGATCGAGCTTGCGCGCGCGCTCCGGCTCACCGGGCACCAGCACCTCGTCGACGCCGGGCTGCGGCTTGGCCGACTTCACCCAGCCGATGAAATTGTCGACCTCGTCCTCGTAGAAAGCGGTGCCGCCCATCGCATCGGGATCGATGATGATCGACAGCATGTTGTTGATGATGTCGGTGCCGTCCTTCTTGATCGTCCGTGGGCTGTGGGTACGGCCGCCGGTGAGCGCACCGGCCAGCAGGTCGCAGATCACCGCGAGGCCGCCGCCCTTGTGCAGACCGAACGGCAGGATGGCGCCGTAGGGCGCGTTGTACATGACGCCCGGCTCGGTCGTGGCATTGCCCGCCGCGTCGATCAGAAGGCCGGACTCCATCTGGACCTTCTTGTTGTTGGCGACACGCACCTTGCCCATCGCCACCTGGCTGGTGGCGAAGTCGAGCACGATCGGCTCCTGGCCCTTGCGCGGAATGGCCGTGCAGTAAGGGTTGGTGGTGAAGCGCGCCTCGGCGCCGCCGAACGGCGCGACGAGCGACTTGTGGCCGTGCACGTTCACCCAGTGCATGCTCACCATGCCGGCACGGGCACACTGCTCGCCCCAATGGCCGATGCGGCCGATGTGATGCGAATTCTTCAGCCCGACGACGCAGACGCCGTGCTTCTTCGCGCGCTCGATGCCGATGTCCATCGCCTCCTTGGCGATGACCTGGCCATAGCCGGCGCCCCCCTCGACCACGATCACTGCGCCATTGTCGCGGTCGATCTTGGCGTGGTGGTTGCGCTTGCAGGCGCCTGTCGTGGTGTTCTGGATGTAGTGCGGCATCATGCCGACGCCGTGGCTGTCGTGGCCGAACAGGTTGGCGAGCACGAGATGGTCGGCGACCAGCTTCGCTTCTTCGGCCGAACTGCCGTCCGCCCGGCAGATTGCCATCGTGAAGCCATGCAGGCGGTCGGGGTCGATCCGGACCTCACCCACCGAACTTTGCCCCTCGGCCATATCCCTTCACTCCCCCGGTCTACGCTTTCGGCGCGCAAGGTTCCGCGTCGTCCCGGCCCTGTCAACGAAGAAGCGCCACCCTTTGAACGCCTGGAAAAAAGACGCCCTGATTTCGCCCATCTGGCCGCCCAAACCCCGCCGGATCATCGCCTGAGGTCTCTGCCCGTGGTAGTGAGCACGAAAATCCTCTCTCGTTCTCCGGGAATCGCGCATCGAATGCGATCTCTAGCCCGCCTCGCCTTGTTCCTGCTGCTGCTGGTCGGTGTTGCGGACACAGCTTCGGCCCAAATAGCGCCGCAGCAGCCCCAGCGCCCGTTCGGCCAACTCACCGACCTGTGGACACGTCAGCTCGACCGCATTGCCACCCGCACGGAGCAGGCGGGCCTGCTGCCGGTCGAGATCGACACGCTGCGCGAACAGGCGACCGACGTGCGGACCGCGGCGATGGCGGCGGCGACGCTGGCGCGCAACGACCTCGCCGACACCAAGAAGTTGCTGGCGCCGCTGGAGATCAAGCCGGGTACCGATGCGCCGCCCGAAACCGACGACCTGAAAGAGGAACGCAAGCGGCTGACCGACCAGGCGACGCTCAACGAAAGCCGGCTCAAGCAGTGCGAGGTGGTGATCGCGCGTGCCGACCAGCTGCTTGAACGACTGACCAAGGTCCGCGGCGCGCTGGTGTTCCAGAATTTGATGCGACGCGATCTCTCGCCGCTGTCGGGGGAGGTCTGGACGAAGATCGGACCACAGCTCGGCGCGGCAATCGAAACACTGGGCACGGCTATCGCGACCTGGACCCGCAGCGGCCTTACCCCTCTCCGCAACCAGGACCTCGTCCCGCTGGCCTTCTGGGCGGCGGTCACCATCGGCCTCTGGTGGTTCGGCCGGGCGCTGCGCCAGCGCTTCGGCCGCAGTGGCACGCACGTCAACCTGCAGCGCTATCGCACCATCGCCACGGCCATCGACGGGCTCGGCCTGGTGCTGGTGCCGATTCTGGCGGTCTGGCTGGTCAGCAGGCTCCTTCTCGCGACAGCGCCGCCGGCGCCTCTCGACAGGCTGGTACCGGAAGTAGCGATCCGCCTGATCTGGCTTCTCCTGGTCTTCGGTATGACGGGCGCCGGCCTGTCGCCGGGCCGGCCGGAATGGCGGTTCATGCCGCTCACCGACGACAGCGCGCAGCATCTGTCGCACGCGTTGCGCCGCCTGATGACGGTCGGCGTGCTGCTCGATCTCGTCTACATCGGGCTTAGCCGTGGCGAAGACCAAAGTGCGATTGCTCCCGTCGGAGCCCTGATCCTCACCACGTCGGTGGCGCTGCTGGCACTGCCCGCACTCTCCAACCGTTCCTGGCAGGCCGCACGTCCCGAGGGGTCGGATCTGCCACCGATGATCGGCGGCACCTGGTGGTCGGTCACGCGCCTGGCGTTGACCGTGCTGGTCCTTTCGTCGATCGCCTTCGCCCTGGCAGGCTATGCAACGCTCGCCTCGCATCTCCATGCCGCGATCTCGGCCAGCTGCGCCCTGATCGCGATCGCACTGCTGCTGCATCAGCTGGTCGCCGATCTGCTCGAAGCCGCCGCCGCACCGGATACGCCGCCGGGCGCCTGGGTCCGCCGCCGCTTCGGCCTGCCGGCCGACTCCACCATCCGCGGACAGCACCTGCTGCTGCTGGTGTTCGATACGGCACTGGTGCTGCTGCTGGCGATCGCCATTCCGGCGGCACGGAACGTCGATATCGACGCCATCCTCGACGGCTTCGGCCAACTGCTGCGTGGCGTGAAGGTGGGCGGCGTCACCATCTCGCTCGGCAATGTCGGCATGGCGATCATCGCCTTCGCCGTCTGCATGCTGCTCGCCCGCCTGGTGCGCAGCATCGTGCGCGACCGCGTGCTGCCGACCGTCGACGCGCCCTTGCCGTTGCGCCAGTCGATCGATGCCGGCCTCAACTATGTCGGCGTCATCGTCGCCATCCTGATCGGCATCGGCGCGCTCGGCGTCGACTTCACCAACCTCGCCATCGTGTTGGGTGCCCTGTCTGTCGGCATCGGCCTCGGCCTGCAGAACATCGCCAACAACGTCATCTCCGGCGTCATCCTGCTGGTCGAGCGGCCGATCAAGGCCGGCGACTGGATCATCGTGAACGGTCACGAGGGCTTCGTCCGGCGCATCAACATCCGCGCCACCGAAATCGAAACCTTCCAGCGCACGCATGTGATCGTGCCCAACAGCGCCTTCCTGCAGAATCCGGTCGTCAACCGCACCTATTCGGACACGTCGAGCCGCATCGAGCTCAAGCTCACCGTGCCGCTCAACACCGACGTCGCCGTCATCGAAGGTCTCCTGCGCGAGGCCGCCCTGGAGCATGCCCGCGTGCTGCGTGTGCCGGCGCCGATCGTTCGCTTCGTCCGGATTGCATCGAATGGCCTCGAATTCGAGCTTTTCGTCTTCGTGGCCCGGCTGGAAGACCGGCAGGTCGTGACCAACGACCTGAACCGCACGTTGCTCGCCAGGTTGATCGACAAGAAGATCATCGATCCGGCCCCCGCGTCGGAGCTCACGCTGCGCGGTCTCGATCGTATCGGTGTCGCACTGTTGCAGGGCGATGCCGGGGCGGACCCGAAGAGCGGCCACAAGGACGGCCTCCCGGAAAAACCTGCGGAGAAGTCGGGCGATGCCGACGCGCCGCCGAAGGTCTGAGGCGCCACCGCGCCGCTGGCCGCTCTATGCCCTGTTCGCCGCGGGCGTCCTGGCGGGTGTGGCCCTCTGGGCCTATGCGCCATCGTTGCCTGCCGAAACATTGATCGCGCGCTACACCAACGACCGCTCGCACTTCATCGATGTCGGTGGCGTGCGTGCGCATGTCCGCGACCAGGGCAATCCCGCCGGTGTGCCCATGCTGCTGATCCACGGCTCGAACGGATCGCTGCAGGTATGGGAGAGCTGGGCGCGGACGCCCGCGTGATCTCTGTCGACCTGCCGGGCCATGGCCTGACCGGCACCTGGCCGCGCGACGAATATACGGTCGAAGCCTACGCCGACTTCATCGAGGTGCTGATCGACAATCTCCACCTCGACAAGGTCGTCCTCGTGGGCCACTCGCTGGGCGGCGCCATCGCCTGGACCTTTGCCGCGACACGCCCCGATCGCGTCATCCAGCTCGTCCTGGTCGATTCCGCCGGCTATCCGCGGCAGGACGACGGAGTGCCGCTGATGACGCGGCTGGCACGTACGCCGGTGCTGGGCGACATCGGCATCTACTTCAAACCCGAGAGCCTGGTGCGACGCTCGCTGCGCGATGCCTATGCCGATCCGGCGCAGGCGACACCCGAACGGATCAAGCGCATGGCCGAGCTGCAGCGCTTCCCCGGCAATCGCGAAGCCACTCTCCAGCGGGCCCGCACGCAGGAGCCGCTCGACCCCACACCGCTGCGCCGCATGGACGTACCGACCCTGATCCTGTGGGGCGGCAAGGATCGCTGGGTGCCGGCCGCCGATGCCTTCCGTTTCCAGAACGACATCAAGGGCGCCACGCTCGAGATCTTCGGCAACCTCGGCCACAACCCGATGGAAGAGGATCCGAAGGCGACTGCTGCCGCCGTCGCCGCGTTCATCGCCGGCGCGCCACTGCCGCCGCAGCCCGCGGACCCGGCGCCACCGTCCGAACCGGACCCCGCTGGAGCCGATCATGCGGTGCAGCCTTCGGTGATGCCGGAGAAGGACTAAGCTTCGAGCAGGGCCTCGACCTGAGCATCGACGAACGCGGCATCCTCGGGATTGTCGCGGGGATTGCCGGCGCGATGGCCCCATACCGAAGGGATCTCGACCAGCTTGCCGTACTTGAGATGGGGCAGCTCGGCGCGATTGTCGTCGGTCTGAAAATAGAGATCGGTGGCCGACGGCATCAGCAGCACCTTTGCCTTGATGCCAGCCAGCGCCATCTCGAGGTCGCCGCGATAGAGATCGTTGGCCGAGATGTCGCCGTTCTGCCAGGTCCAGAGCTGGGCCAGCAGGTCGCGCGCGTCGCGCCGCAGGAAGTTCGCCTCCCAGGAACGCACGAGGAAATCCTCCAGGCTGTCGAAGCCCAGCCCGCGCCACATCTCCCGACGATAGAAGGTCTGGCTGAGCGCCCAGCCGGCGTAGATGCGCCCCATGGCGCGCAGCCCGTCCTCGGGTGTGCGGGCCCCCAGCAACGTGGTGCGGATGCCTTCGAGAAAGACGAAGTTGTGCGGCGCCGTGCGTGCCGAGCCGCAGTTCACCACGATGCGTTCGACGGCATCGCCGAACAACGCGGCCCAATGATAGGCCTGCTGCGCGCCCATCGACCAGCCATAGACCATTTTCAGCCGGTCGACGCCGAACAGCTCGTTCAACAGGCGGCGCTGCTGCAGGACGTTGTCGTAGGTCGTGACCTGTGGGAATTCCCCCGGCGTGTTCGACGGCGACGAGGAGAGGCCATTGGTGAACATGTTGGGAATGACGACGAAATAGCGGCTGGGGTCGAGGCAGTGTTCCGGGTCGACCAGCCATTCGATGTCGGTGTGGTGGGCGCCGTAACTCGTGGGATAGAGAATGACGTTGTCGCGGCGCGGCGAGAGCGTCCCGAACGTCTTGTAGACGATACGTGCATCGCGCAGCGTGCCGCCGCGTTGCAGCGGCAGGTCGCCGCACTCGAAGACACCCTGGCTGCTTCTCATATGCCTGCGGCCTAGGAGATCGGCGCCCACAGCCCTTCCCTGTAGGCATGCTCTGTGGCGGCTTCGCGCTGCTTCTTCTCTTCCTCCGAAAGGCCGACCTGGTCGCCGACCATGCGGCTGATCGACGGGAAGGTGCCCTTGGGCTGGGCATAGTCGCCGGTCCACAGCCGCGACCGCAGCAGCGCCTTGGCGCAATGGAGGTAGGCCTGCCGCACCGAGACCACGATGGCGCATTTCGGAGCCTTGCCCTGCACCGCCATCGACTCCAGCAGCGCCGGATCGACCGAAAGACGGGCGGTGCCCGCAATCCGTACCGTCTCGCTGACGCCGGGAAGCAGAAAGATCAGGGCGATCTCGGGATTCTCGAGCAGGTTCTTCAACGTATCGAGACGGTTGTTGCCGGGTCGGTCGGCGATCGCGACCGTTTTCTCGTCGAGCACCTTGAAGGCACCGGGCGGATCGCCGCGCGGGGTGACGTCCTGCTTGCCCGAGGCGTCGGCCGTGGCGATCAGGCAGATCGGCGACAGCCCGATGAAGCGACCCATATGGACGTCGATCCGGCCGATGTCCTTTACCGCGGCGGTCTTGGAGACCGGCGCATAGGAGCCGACCAGGGCCGCCGCACCATCGGCATCGAGCAGGGCGGGTTCCCGCGGCGGCGCAGAAAATGGCATCGAATCAGGCATTTGTCAGATCTCCAACCTAGGCACGCAAAGGCTATCAGCCATGTCATTCCTTGGAAACCATTGCCCCCGACGAGTCGTTGGTCTGGCGGACATCCAAGAGAGGAGGACCAGATGAGCGACTACAACCCCAACGATCTGGGTCCCAACCGCGGCCGTTATGGTCAGGAACCGGGATACCAGACCGAGAGCGGCAACTCGGGATTCGCGCTTTTGGCCATTCTGGCCGGCGTCGCCTTGGTAGGCGGGTTTCTTTACTTCGCCAATCCGCAGAATGCCAACGAGCAGCAGGCCCAGTCACCGCCAGCTACCGAACGGTCGCTGACCCAGCCACCGGGCGCAAACCCGAACACGGTCCCGGGCATCGACACGCCCAAGCCGCCGGCTTCGGCAGCGCCGATGGCCCCGGCCGCGCCGGCCGAGCCGCGCCCGTCGCCGCAGGAGTAGGGCATGGCGAGTGACGATCTCCGTCCGCCCAGCCGAGGCCTCTACCTCGTCTTGGGTGTAGTCGCGGTCCTCGTGATTGTGGTTGGCATGCTGTTCATGTCGGGCACAGTCGACATCCGCAAAGACACGGCCCGTGCCCCGCTCGATCCGGCGCCGACCGCATTGCCCGCCGACGAGCCGCGGACACCGGCGATTCCCATGCGTCCGGCTCCGACGGAGACCACGCCGACCCCCGACCGACCCGCACAGCAGTAGGCGGGGGATACGCAATAGGACAGGTAGGGTGGGAACAAAAAAAGAGCCCGACCGCGAGTTCCGCGATCGGGCGCACAGGCCTTAATCTCTGCACGTTCGAGTTAGCAGTTTGTCAGACGGCGGACCAGACGGTCCGCCATTTTTTTCGTGCATAGCTTGATTGCATCTTATCGACGCCAAGCGCCCATCATCCGGAAGTGGGTGTCACCGGAGCAGGCGGCGCAACGATGGGGCGGGCCACCCGGCCACTGTCGACGGTAAGCCGCCAGGGAATCGGAGCAGAGCGGCCCATGGCCGCTCCCTGGGCGGCCAGGCAGCGCTGGAAGACCGGATCGAACATGTCGTCATTGCCGCCACCGCCGCCGATGCGGCAGGGACCGGGCGGCGGCATGCCGGGCTGCGGGACTTTGGCCCCATAGTCGATCAGCGAAGCGGCATCGATGTAACGCGCAACGTTGCCGCGCTGCCGGCCGATGGTGAGCAGCGACTCGACGCTGGAACGCAGGAGCTGGTCGATGGCGATAGAGGCCGTGCGACCGGCGATACTCAAAAGGTCGAGGCCGTCCTTGCCGGTGCAATCGCGGCCGACCTTCATGTCGCCGCTGACCACGATGGTGACGTCGAGCCGACGGCCCTGCAGCGCCGCCTGCAGTTCGCGCGTAAAGAAGACATGCAGGCGCACACCGCCGTCGACGTAGAGGTTGTTGTCGATGAACTCCGGCGGAAAGCCGATGGGAAGCGCCGCCGAGGCCATGATCGCGGCCACCATGCGCTGCCGCTTCTGCGCCATGGTCATGTCCTGGCGCGCCGCAATCGCCGTGAGGTCGAAAACCTCCGGCACGCCGCTGTCGAGATTGGTCGCCATGACGGCGAGCGTACGCGTCGCATTCTCGGCGGCGATCGCCTCGACCATCTCCTCGTCCAGGATCTCCTCGACCTTCCTTCTCAACGGCGCATTGTCGTAGAGCGACGTGGCGGTGAGCAGCGAGAGCGTCCCGCGCGAGGTGAAGACGTCCCTATTGCTGAGGTTGGCGTACATCTCGCGCAGTTTGGCCATGCGTTTGGCGTCGCCGAGGAAGATCACGGGCGCGACCATCGAGCCGGTGCTGACGCCGGTGACTACGTCGAACTTGGGCCGCGGCTCCGCGCCGTTTTCGCCCCAGCCTTCGAGGAACCCGGCCGAGAAAGCTCCCCACGCCCCGCCCGCCGAAACCGAAAGAATGCGCGTCGGCGGCGGTGGGGGCGGTGGGGGTGGCACGGTCAGGCGTGGTGCCACCATGGGCGGCGGGGCCGGCGCCAGTGCCCGCTGGCGTGCATCGGCCTGAGCCGCGATCTTGTCGCGGAAAGCGGCTGTGCGCGGCGTAGCGGGCGGCGGCGGTGGGGGCGGTGGGGGCGGCGCCGGGGCGGCAGCGACACGACCACCACTAGGCGGCACAGGCGGGAGCTGCGCCTGTGCGTCGATGACACTCTGATAGATATCCGGCCAAGGATAGGGCGAATGCCCTGCCGTGGCGATCGACTTGCAGACTTCGCCCTGCAACGACTCCGGTCGCGGTGAACCGCAGCCAACCAACATCAACGCCATGGCCACGATGGCGATCCGACCTACCGACATGTCCCTCTCCCCAGAGGATTCGAACTCAAGTGTGCGGACTAGGCGGGCCGGGCATTCGATGCCCAGCCCGCACATCCCAACTGTCAGGATTTCTTCTTCTTCGCCGCCGTCTTTCTGGTGGCTTTCCTCTTGGCCGCCTTCTTCTTCGTCACCTTCCTCTTTGCCGCCTTCTTGGCTGCCTTCTTTTTGGCTGCCTTCTTCTTGGCTGCCTTCTTCTTGGCGGCATAGTTGCCGGCGACAATTCTGGCCCTCGCCATGTTCGGCGCGAAAGGATCTTCATCAGGCGGATCCTCGCCACCCGAGCCTGGATCGTCTTCCTCGGTACCGTCGGTTTCAGGCGTCTGCAGGACGATCAGGGTGATGTACTTGGCGGGGTCCTGCGGCAGAGGGATGGCATTGGCCACCACGCGCAGATCCGTTCCCGTCACGGCGGCAAACTTGATCGACTGACAGTCCACTCCAAGCAGTGCGGTCCTGATGTACCTCTTGATGTCTTCGGCGGCATCGGGTCCGCCGCCGGGAGCACTGTTCGCCTTGGTGTGCAGGACTTTGAGGAAGCCCCACCATCGCTTTGATTTGGGCGTGGCGGGCCCACCCGAATCGCCCCAGACACGCATGCGTCGCGCGATCTTGTGCAGTTTGAGTCCCGCGGTGCCCGCGTCGAAGCGCTTCATGCGCGCGGGCGTCGTTCGAATTTTATTGATGCCGCTGTTCGGGCCCGTGTCGCTGAACTTGAAATCCAGCCTGGAGACAATCCTCTGGATCTGCTTGTCGTTGAGCCAAAGTCCCATCGTCTGATCCCCCGCTCGAACTATGGACGCGCGACTCTCATTGCCTCGCGACGGCCGACGGTCGCGTAGCGACGGCCGAGCGATCTGCCAAAGACGGTCCGCAAGCCGCGGGTCGCGGCCCATTCGTCGGCGCGCTCCTCGGAGCTCAACCAGAAGTAATGAGGATGGGCGGGAGCGCCGCCCAGATGGTGTCCGGTTTCATGCGCCATCACCCAGGCGATGCCCGCGATCGAGAGACGGCGATGCCGTGCGAGACCGCCGTAGAGGCGAATCCGTTTCCGGCCGTCCAGCACGAAGGCCTGCGCGTTGCATGTCGACGACGTCCAGAGGATGTCGAAACGGATGTCGGGGAAGCGCGCGGCGAAGCGCCCGACGATCCCTTCGACCCGGGTGCGATGCCTATAATCCAGTAAAGATCGTAAATTACGCTTCGGCGTTACTGAGCCCAGGATCATGCCAAGGTCTCCACCGATCGATGCCGGACCTTAGGGCGAGGTCAGGAGAGAGTCTACAACCTCGACGATTCTCCGATGAGACTCCCATCTTGGCGAAAGGCCCGCTAAGCTAGACTTGCGCTGCACCACCGTCGGGGGAAGACGATGCGTTGCACGAGTTGTGAAGCCGACAACACAGCGGACAGCCGTTTCTGCATCTCCTGCGGTGCGGCCCTCGGGCAGTTGTGCCTGGCGTGCAATCACCTCAATGCTGCAACCGCCCGGTACTGCACCCAGTGCGGCACGGCCGTGCAACGCTCGCCGACGGCCGCTTCCCACAACACCTTCACCATTCGGGGCGAGCTGAAACAGATCACCGTGCTGTTCGCCGACGTCTTCGGCTCGACGGAATTGATCGAAGCGCTCGACCCCGAGGAAGCCGACCGCCGCCTTGCCCCCTGCATCGAGACGATGAAAGAGGCCGTGCATCGCTTCGACGGTACCGTCGTCAAGATTCAGGGCGACGGCGTCATGGCGCTGTTCGGTGCGCCCAACCCGCAGGAAGATCATGCCGTGCGCGCCTGCTGCGCCGCCCTTGCCATGCAGGCCGCTTTCAGGGCCTTGCCGGCGGAGACGCCGCCCGTCCGGGTCGGCATACACTCGGGCGAGGTGCTGGCACGGGTGATCGCCAACGATTTCTCCAACGAGTTCGATGCGACCGGCCTCACGGTGCATATCGCCAATCGCCTGCAGAACCTGGCGCCTCCCGGCGGCATCGCGCTCTCGTCGGCGACCCTGCGCGGCGCCCGTCAGTTCGTATCCGTCGAGTCGCTCGGCACGCAGCCGATTCGCGGCCTTTCGGCGCCGCTCGAGATCTTCCTGCTGACCGGCCTGCGGCGCGGGCCCAACAGCCAGCGGTTCAGCAATGAGATCGGCCGCTCGGAATTCGTCGGACGCGACACCGAGATGGCGGTGCTCGAGCGTGGCCTGGAACGGGCCGACGAAGGCGACGGATGCGCGGTCGGCCTGGTGGCCGACGCCGGCATCGGCAAGAGCCGGCTCTGTTTCGAATTCACCGAACGCTGCCGCGCACGCGGCATCCGCGTGCTCGAAGGTCTTGCGCTCGCGCACAGTCGCGCGACGCCCTTCGAGCCGGTCATCGACGTGATGAAGGCTCTCTTCGAGATGACGCCGGACGACGAACCGGAACGGGCCCGCGAAAAGATCGTCACGGTGCTGCAGTCGCTGGGCGTCGACCTCGGCGCCGACCTGGCCCTGCTGTTCGATTTCCTGGGCGTTGCCGATCCCGCCGCGAAGCTCTCCCGCGCCGATCCGGTCGTGCGGCGCGAACGGCTGAACGGCCTGTTCCGCCGGCTCATTCGCACCGCCGGCGCAACGACGGCCGCCGTCATCCTGCTCGAGGATTTGCACTTCCTCGATTCCGGCAGCGAATCGCTCCTTGAGGTGCTCGCCGAGTCGCTGCCCGGCACGCGTATCCTGCTCGTGGTCAACTTTCGCCCCGGCTATGCCGCGGCCTGGATGCATGGTGACCACTACGACCAGGTCTCGCTGGCGCCATTGCGGCGGGCCGCGGCGGATCAACTGGCGTCGCAGCTTCTCGGCGACGACGAATCGGTGGCGCCGCTGCTGGCGTTGATGGCCGACCGCGCGCGCGGCAATCCGCTGTTCATCGAGGAGCTGGTGCGCAAGTTCGAGGAGAGCGGCGATCTCGTGGGCGAGCGCGGCGTCTACCGGCTGCGGCGATCGCCCGACATGCGGCTGGTGCCCGACACGGTGCAGGCGATCATCGGCGCGCGCATCGATGGGCAACCGGAGGCCGAGAAGTCGATCCTGCAGACGGCCGCGGTCATCGGCCGTGAATTCGCCCTGCCCGTGCTCGCGCGGCTGGTCGGCGGGCTCGCCTCCCAGCTCGGCAGCGTAATGCATCGTCTGGCCGGCGCCGGTCTGGTCTACGAGGCCGGCACCGGCGGCGACGACCTCTATGCCTTCCGGCATCCGATGGTCCAGGACGTCGCCTATCACTCGCTGCTTTCCGAGAAGCGCCGCAACCTGCATGCCGCCGTGGCCGCCGAACTCGAGAAGACCCTGCCCGATCCCAACGGCGCCCAGGCAGGCTTCATCGCCTATCACTGGGAGGAGGCCGGCAATCCGCTGCAGGCCGCCTCGTACAGCATGAAGGCGGGAACCTGGCACGGCACGCGCGACGCCGCCCAGGCCCTGCAGGCCTGGAAGCGCGCGCATCGTCTGTTGAGCGGCCTGTCGCTGCAGGGGCAGCAGCGGTATCCGCTGCTGATGGCCAGCGGTCAGATCGTGAACCTCGCCTGGCGCGAAGGGCTGACGGCCGTCGATATCGAGCCTTACTACACCGAGGCCCTGACGATCGCCCGCGAGCTGGGCGACATGCGGGCCATCACGCTGCTGACGGCGGCATATGGCCGGGTCCTGGCGGCCAGCGGCTCGGCCGAGGACTATGTGGCCACCGTCGACGACGTGCTGGCGACGGTCGACGACAGTGTGCGCAACGCCAGCCTGCGCGTCGTCCTGACGGCGATCCTGTGCCACGCCCTCAGGCTGTCGGGAAGCCTGTCGCGCGCGCTCGAAGCCAACGATCGCGCCTTGGCGCGCGTGAAGGATATCGACGACATCGATCAGCAGACGCTGGGCTTCAGCATCGCCATCTGGATCAACGGCATGCGCGCCCAGATCCTCGCCATGATGGGACGGTTCGACGAGGCGAGGCCGCTGCTCGACGCGCTGATCGCGGCCGACGAGACGACGGTGGACGTGTTGCACAGGCTGCTGGCCCACGCGACCCAGTGCGACATCGCGTGGGCGCTGGGCGATCTGGAGTTGCTCGACTTTCACAGCAAGCAGGCGCTGCAGCTCGCGGAGCGCAGCGGCAATCCCTATCTGTTGGTCTACGGCAAGGGCTATGCCGGGCTGGCACAGGCCATACGCGGCGCCCATTCCGACGCGACGACGACGCTCAGCGATGCTCTGGCCTACGCACGCCGCCGCAATGCCGGGCTGGAGAACGAAGCGCGCCTGCTGGCCGACCTCGCCCATGTCCAGCTCCGCGCCGGCCTCGTCGATCGCGCGCGCGACACCGCCGAGGAAGCGGCCGCAGTGGCCCGCCGGCGCGGTGCGAAGGTCTGGCTGGCCTACAGCGAGTGGCTGATCGGCGGCCCGGCGTCGGCGTCTTTCAACAGTCTGGTCGAAGCGACGGGTGCCGAGCTGCTGCGACGTCTCTCGCATCCGCGCGCGTAGAGCGTCCCTCTACAGGAACAGACGAAGCGCCTCGCCCAACCGACGAAAGGTTTCTTTGCGCGCGGAGGTGCGCCGCCAGACAAGTCCGATACGGCGATGCTGAGTGCCGTCTGCCATCGGCCGCACCGCGACGTCGAGGCCTCTAACGATGCCGGCGTCCAGCGCCATCTGCGGCATCAGGGTGACGCCCAACCCGTTGGCGACCATCTGCACAAGCGTGTGCAGGCTGGTCCCGTTGAAGGCGGTGTTGCGCCGCGCGCTTTCGAGTTCGCAGGCCGCCAGCGCCTGGTCGCGCAGGCAGTGGCCATCCTCCAGCAGCAGCAGGTTCTCGCGCGCGATGTCGGCGGGCGTCGCCGCGCCGGTCGCCGGCAGGCGATGATCCGCGGGATAGACGACGGAGAAGCGATCCTCGCCGAGATCCATGACCTCGAGATCGCCCAGCGCATAGGGCAGGGCCAGCAGCACGGCATCGAGTTCGCCGGCATCCAGCCGTTCGAGCAGCCGCGCGGTCTGGTCCTCGCGCAGGTAGAGCTGCAGCTTGGGAAAGGTCTCGCGCAACCGAGGCAGGGCGCGTGGCAGCAGGAAGGGGCCCACGGTCGGGATGACGCCGAGACGCAGCGGCCCGGCCATGGGTTCGCGCGCCGCCTGCGCCACGTCCATCAGTTCCTCGGCACCCTTCAGCAGGTCGCGCGACCGATCCGCCACGTCGCGGCCCAGCGCCGTGGGGACGACCGTACGTTTGGTGCGCTCCAGCAGGGGAGCGCCCAACAGGTCTTCCAGCTCCTGGATGCCGGCGCTCAGGGTCGACTGGCTGACGTTGCAGGCCGCCGCCGCCTGGCCGAAATGGCAACGGTCGACCACGGCAACCAGATACCGCAATTGCCGCAAGGTCGGGACGGCCCTCATGGTTAGCATATAATCGCTTTTTCCGATTAATCAATTCGGTATTTTGCGGTTTGATAAATATTAGAACGATCCTAAGTATTAGTCCGACGCCGGGTTCAGCCGTCGCCCTCCCGGCGCGACCGAACACTCAAGGAGTACCGATATGTCTCTCATCAACACCGAAATTAAGCCGTTCAAGGCGACCGCCTATCAGAAGGGCAAGTTCGTCGACGTGACCGACGCCAACCTCAAGGGGAAGGGCAAGTGGTCTGTCGTGTTCTTCTACCCGGCCGACTTCACCTTCGTCTGCCCGACCGAACTCGAGGACTTGGCCGACAACTATGCCGAGTTCAAGAAGCTGGGCGTCGAGATCTACAGCGTCTCGACCGACACCCACTTCAGCCACAAGGCTTGGCACGACACCTCGGACGCCATCAAGAAGATCGACTACGTGATGGTCGGTGACCCGACCGGCACGATCACCCGCAACTTCGGCGTGATGATCGAGGAAGCCGGCCTCGCGGACCGCGGCACCTTCGTCGTCGACCCCGAGGGCAAGATCCAGATCGTCGAGATCACCGCCGGCGGCATCGGCCGCGACGCCCAGGAGCTGCTGCGCAAGGTCAAGGCCGCCCAGTACGTCGCCGCGCACCCCGGCGAGGTCTGCCCGGCCGCCTGGAAGGAAGGCGAGAAGACCCTCGCCCCCAGCCTCGACCTGGTCGGCAAGATCTGAGGAGCCGGGTGAGGAGGCATCGCGAGACGCCCCCTCACCTAACCTCTCCCCCTGGCGGGTTCGGCTATCGCACATGAACCAAGGATCCTTCGCTTCGCTCAGGATGACACCTGCTTTGGGATAAGCGTACCGCGTACCCCCCAACACAAGTGTCATCCCGAACGAAGTGAGGGATCCTTCCCCTCCCCTCAACATGCACGCCCCCATTGGGGTGGGGCTGGGTGAGAGGGAAGCATAGATGGAAGTGTTTCAAGGAGTACCTCCCATGTTGGACGCCAACCTCAAGACGCAGTTGAAGGGCTATCTCGAGCGCCTGACCATGCCGGTGGAGCTGGTGGCCTCACTCGACGACTCCGCGAAGTCGGCCGAGCTGCGGGAGCTCCTGCAGGAGATCGCGAGCCTGTCGGACAAGGTGACCTTCGCCGAGGCCGACGAAGACATGCGCAAGCCCTCCTTCGCCATCGTGCGCGCGGGCACGGACATCTCGGTCCGCTTCGCCGGCATCCCGATGGGCCATGAATTCACCTCGCTGGTGCTGGCGCTGCTGCAGGTCGGCGGCCACCCGAGCAAGGAGGCGCAGGACACGATCGAGCGGGTGAAGGGCCTCGACGGCGACTACACGTTCGAGACCTACTTCTCGCTGTCGTGCCAGAACTGCCCCGACGTGGTGCAGGCGCTGAACCTGATGAGCGTGCTGAACCCGCGCATCCGCCACACCGCGATCGACGGCGCCCTGTTCCAGGACGAGGTCGAGAAGCGCGGCGTGATGGCCGTGCCCTCGATCTTCCTCAACAGCCTGCCGTTCGGCCAGGGCCGCATGAGCCTGGAGCAGATCCTGGCCAAGCTCGACACCGGCGC
>JAIUOY010000237.1:0-13114 GCA_020160995.1 Pseudomonadota bacterium
GCCCCTGGGGCGGCGGCGGTGGTAGCGGCGGCAGCGGCGGCGGCGGCCCTTGGGGCGGCGGTGGCGGCGGCGGCGGGAACCGTGGCGGTGGTGGCGGCGGTCCGTTCGGTTCGCGGCGACCCCCGGACATGGAAGACGTCATTCGCAAGGGCCAGGAGCGCCTCAAGAATCTCATCCCCGGCGGCTTCGGCTCCTACAAGGGCATCGCGCTCGTCGTGTTGGGTGCGCTGGTGGTCTGGCTCGTCACCGGCTTCTTCCGCGTGCAGCCCAACCAGCAGGCGATTCAGCTCGTGTTCGGCAAGCCTTATGGCAAGCCGGTCGAGCCCGGCCTGCACTACAACCTGCCCGGCCCGATCGGTAACGTCGTCGTCGTCAACGTGCAGGATCAGCGCCGCGTCGTGATCGGTTCGCGCGGCAACCAGGTCAGCACGCCCTACAATCGTGGCCCGCGCCCGACCTCGACGGAAAACCTGATGCTGACCGGCGACGAGAACATCGTCGACATCGAGTTCGCGGTGCTGTGGCAGATCAAGGACGTGTTCAAGTACGCCTTCGACGTGCGCAACCCCGAAGAGAACGTGCGCGCCGGCGCCGAAGCCGCGATGCGCGAGGTGATCGGCAAGTCGAACCTGCAATATGCCCAGACAGAGGGCCGCAGCCGTATCGAGCAGGACACCAAGGATTTGCTGCAGGGCATTCTCGACGAGTACGGGCTGGGCGTGCGCATCTCGCAGATCCAGCTTCTGCGCGTCGACCCGCCGCAGGAAGTGATCGCGGCCTTCCGCGACGTCCAGGCGGCGCGTGCCGACAAGGAAAGGTTGATCAACGAAGGCAACACCTACCGCAATCAGCAGCTCCCGCGCGCCAAGGGTGAAGCGGAGTCGATCGTGCAGCGTGCCGAAGCCTACAAGGCCGAGACCGTGGCGCGTGCCAGCGGTGATGCTCAACGCTTCGACCAGGTCTACGAGCAGTGGGCCAAGGCCAAGGACGTCACGACCGAGCGTCTCTACCTCGACACGATGGAAGAGGTCCTGCGCAACGTGAACAAGGTGCTGGTCGACAAGAACACTTCGGGGACGGGCGGCGTGCTGCCCTACCTGCCGTTGTCCGAGCTTAAGTCCGGCCAGCAGCCCGCGCCCGGCGCGGCGCAACCACCCAGACAGCCACAGCCGCTGCCGGGAGCAACGCGATGAGCAACCGTTCGATCATTGCGCTGATTGCGCTTGCGGTCCTGGGCTTCCTGGTGACCCAGACCTTCTACACCGTCGACCCGACCAAGCAGGTCCTGGTGCGCCAGTTTGGCGCCATCGTGGGTGACCCCAAGACCGAGCCCGGTCTCTACGCCAAGATTCCCCTGGTGCAGGACATCCAGCGGATCGACCGCCGGCTGCTCGACTACGAAGCCGAGGAGTTCGAGGTCATCGCCGGCGATCAGAAGCGTCTCGTGGTCGATGCTTACGCCCGCTACAAGATCGTGGCGGCCAAGCTCTATGCCCAGACCGTCCCCGGTGGGGAATCGGCCCTGCGCGGTCTGCTCGACTCGCTGATCAACTCGGAAATCCGCGGCGTTCTTTCCTCAGTCCCCCTGCACGCAGTCCTGACGGACCAGCGCGCCAACCTGATGGACGAGATCACGAAGCGCGTGAACAGCAAGACCAAGGAGCTGGGCGTCCAGACCGTAGACGTGCGCATCAAGCGCGCTGACCTGCCGCAGGCCAACTCGCAGTCGGTCTACAACCGCATGAAGACGGACCGCGAGCGCGAGGCCGGCCAGCTGCGCGCCGAGGGCGACGAGGAGAATGCCCGCATCAAGGCGACGGCCGACCGCGAAGTCGCCGTCATCAAGGCAGATGCGGGCCTCAAGGGTCAGATCCTGAAGGGTGAAGCCGATGCCGAGGCGACCCGGATCTACGCCCAGGCCTTCACCAAGGACAAGGACTTCTATGCCTTCTACCGGCGCATGGAAGCCTACAAGCAGGCGTTCAGTTCGGGCGGCTCGACCATGCTGCTGAGCCCGGACAGCGACTTCTTCCGCTACTTCAACGATCCGTCTGGACCGGGACTGAACAGCAAGAAGTAGTATCGCCTGAAACCGTACGGACCGGCGGCTGTGGCAGTCCTGCCACGCCGCCGGTTCTTTTTTGGTCAAAGCCGTAAAAGGCTGAAATAATCAGCAACATAACGGCCTCTTTATTTGCGCCACAATCTGCCCACATGTAGACAGTCACTCTAACGCGCGGCGCCGGCCGTTACCGACCGTAAGGCCCTGAGCGCCGTTGGAGGTCGGACGTGATTCTGGCTGATTCTCATCGCTTTTTTCGGGGCGCCGCAGTCGCGGCTGTTGCAGCATTCGGCCTCGTGGTGACAGAGCCCGCCCTGGCTCGACAACCCAATCAGGTTAATGAAAGCTTCGCCGAGCTGGTCGACAAGCTGATGCCGACTGTCGTCAACATCACGACCACTCAGAACGTGCCTCAGCAGGGGCCGCGCCTGCGCGACATGCCGCAGCTGCCGCCGGGCTCGCCGTTCGAGGAGCTGTTCAAGGAATTCTTCGACCGCCGGGGCGGCGGCGAGGAGCAGAAGCGGCGCGGCACGTCGCTGGGCTCCGGTTTCGTGATCGACGGTGAAGGCTACATCATCACCAACAATCACGTCATTCAGGGCGCCGAAGACATCACCGTCATCTTCAAGGACGACACCCAGCTCAAGGCCAAGCTGATCGGTTCCGACAGCCGCATCGACGTCGCCCTGCTCAAGGTCGAACCGCCGAACAAGAAGCTGCTGCCGGCGGCGAAGTGGGGTGATTCCGACAAGGAGCGCGTGGGCGACTGGGTGATCGCCATCGGCAATCCGTTCGGCCTCGGCCATTCGGTGACCGCGGGCATCATCTCGGCGCGCGGCCGTTCGCTGAACGATTCGCTGGACGACTACCTGCAGACCGACGCCGCCATCAACAAGGGCAATTCGGGCGGTCCGCTGTTCAACCAGGACGGCGAGGTCATCGGCGTCAACACGGCCATCTACTCGCCGTCGGGCACCAATGCGGGCCTCGCCTTCTCGATCCCGTCCAACCTCGTGAAGCAGGTCGCCGACCAGCTGCGCGAATTCGGCCGGGTGAAGCGCGGCTGGATCGGCGTCAGCTACCAGAGCGTCACCGACGATATCGCCGACTCCTTCGGCCTCGACCGCGCCCGGGGCGTACTGGTGGCCAATGTCACCGTCGACAGCCCGGCTGCCAAGGCCGGCCTCAAGCGCAACGACATCATCCTCTCCTTCGGGGGCCAGGACGTGCTCGACCTGCGCCGCTTCCCCCGCGTGGTCGCCAACTCCCGCGTCGGCAGCACGGTCGACGTCGTGGTGTGGCGTGGTGGCAAGGAAGTGCCGCTGAAGCTCCGTGTTGGCGAGCAGGAGGAGGCGGACAAGCAGAACGCCTCGGCGCAGGGCAGCCAGAAGAAGCCCGCCGAACCCGACCAGCAGATCACCTCGACGATCGAGCAGCTCGGCCTGACCCTGCAGAAGGTCACCGACCAGCTGCGTGAGCGCTACGGCCTCAGCGACCAGATCAAGGGTGTGGTCATCACCAAGGTTGCGGCCAACAGCCCGGCCGCCGAGAAGCAGCTTCAGGCGGGCGACGTGATCCTTGAAGTCGACCAGAAGCCGGTAACGACCCCGCAGGAAGTCACCGATCTGGTAACCAAGCTGCAGCAGCAGAAGAAGCGTTCGGTGCTGCTGTTCGTCGAACGCCAGGGCGATCCGCGCTTCGCGGCACTTCGCCTGACGAAGTAGCGTCGCAGCCACCAAGAAAGAAAAAGGGCCCTGCTCGCAAGAGCGGGGCCCTTTTCCATGGAGCGTCCCTTGAGGCGCTAGACCTTCACCACGAGCTTGCCGAAATTCTCGCCCTTGAGCAGGCCCATGAAGGCCTGCGGGGCGCCGGCCAGGCCGTCGACCACGGTCTCCCGGCTCTTGAGCTTGCCCGCCTTCACCAGCCCGCCGACCTCGTTCACGAAGTCGCCCATCAGGGCTGCGTGGTCGGAGACGATGAAGCCCTGCAGGTTGAGCCGGCGCTGCACGATGGTGAACATCTTGGGCGGGCCGGCCATCGGCTCCTTGTCCTGGTACTCGGAGATCGCGCCACAGAAGGCGACGCGGCCGAAATTGTTCAGCCGCTCGAACACGGCATGGAAGATCTTGCCGCCGACATTCTCGAAATCGGCGTCGATGCCCTGCGGGCAGAGCTTGTCCAGCACGGCGCCGTAGTCGCGCTCCGCCTTGTGGTTGAAGCAGGCGTCATAACCTGCCTCGCGCACCGCCCACTGGCACTTCTGCTCGTCTCCGGCGCAGCCCACGACCTTGGCGCCGGCAAGCTTGGCGAGTTGGCCCGCCACCTGGCCCACCGCGCCGGTGGCGGCCGAGACGAACACCGTCTCTCCGGCCTTGGGCTTGCAGATGTGCTTCATGCCGTACCAGGCCGTGAAGCTCGGCATACCGAGCACGCCGAGGTGGGCCGAGAGGGGGACGCCCGTCGCGTCGATCTTGCGCAGGCCCTTGCCGTCGTGGAGCGTGTGGGTCGCCCAGTCCAGCATGCCCATCACGATGTCGCCCTTGGCGAAGCGCGGGTTCTTGGACTCCACCACCTCGCCGACCGAGCCGCCGGTCAGCGGCTTGTCGAGGTCGAAGGGGGGCGTGTAGGAGCGCAGCTCGGTCATGCGCGGCCGCATATAGGGGTCGAGCGAGAGGAAGCGCGAGCGGATCAGGATCTGGCCGTCGGCAGGCGCCGCCAGGGTCGCCGTCTCGTCGCGGAAGCAGTCCGCGGTGACGTCGCCTACCGGGCGCTTGGCGAGCACGATGCGTTGGATCTGGGTCATGGGTCTTTCCTCTCCTCGAAGTCGGTGTGGCGATACCCCTGTAGATAGAGCAGGGCGGTGAGATCGCCATGGTCGATGCGGGCGTGCACTTGAGCCGCGACGGTCGGCTTGGCGTGGAAGGCGACGCCGAGGCCTGCGGCCTGCAGCATCGGCAGATCGTTGGCGCCGTCGCCCACGGTCACGGCCTCGGCTGCCGTGAAGCCGCGTTCGCCAGCGAGGCGTTGAAGGGCGGCGAGCTTCGCCTCCTTGCCGAGGATCGGTGGTTCGACCGTGCCCAGCAGCGTCTTGCCGTCGTGTTTCAGAATATTGGCGGCGTCGAGGTCGAAGCCCAGTGACCGGCGCACCATCGCCGTGAAATAGGTGAAGCCGCCCGAGACCAGCGCGCAGTAGGCGCCGTGCTTCTTCATGGTGGCGACCAGCGTGGCGCCGCCTGGCATGTAGCGGATGCGGGTCGCCGCCTCGTCGAGCTTCGTGACGGAGAGGCCTTTCAGCAGGGCCACCCGTTCGTTCAGGGCAGCGGCGAAGTCGATCTCGCCATTCATGGCGCGGGCCGTGATACCGGCGATCTTCTCGCGCAGGCCCAGGAAGTCGGCCAGCTCGTCCAGCATCTCGTTGTGGATCATGGTCGATTCCATGTCGGCCACGAGGAGTTTCTTGCGCCGGCCGGCGGCAGGAAGCGCGACGGCGTCGACATTGGCCAAATTCACCGGACCTGCCGGCCCATCGAACGGCAGATCGCAAGCGATGCCGGGCGCCAGCCAGTCGGGCGTGCCGACACGGGCGCCGGCAGTGCGCAGCGCTTCTGTCGCAGCTTCGAGAATGGCGGCGGTGAGGGCCGGCCGGGCGGGATCGGAGATCAGGACGAGGACGTTTTTCACGCTCCGGCTCTAGCGGCGGGGTCGTGGATTTGCAATCTGTGCGCCGGTCTCATGAGTTCGAAGGCACAGGATCGCGTTATCGTCGTCACCGGCCCGACCGCCAGCGGCAAGTCGGCGCGGGCGCTCGTGCTTGCGGAACGGCGCAACGGCGTCGTGATCAATGCCGACGCCATGCAGACCTATGACGCCTTTCCCATCCTGACGGCGCAGCCCAGTGCGGCGGAGCGCGCGCGGGCGCCGCATGTCCTGTACGGCCTCCTGCCGCTCAGCGAGACGCTTTCCGCTGCGCGTTGGCGCACCTTGGCCGAGGCGGAGATCGAACGCGCCCATGCCGAGGGCCGTTTGCCCATCCTGTGTGGCGGATCGGGTCTCTATCTTCGGACCCTGATGCAGGGCATTGCGCCCATTCCTGATGCGCCTGCCGAACTGCGCCAGCAGGCCAACGAGGACTGGCAGACGATGGGGGCTGATGCCTTCCGTGTCCGGCTGGCGGAGAAGGACCCGGTCATCGCGGCCCGCCTCAAGCCGGGCGATCGTCAACGCCATGTGCGGGCCTGGGAAGTATGGCTGGCAACCGGCCGGCCTCTCAGCGCTTGGCAGCAGGGCGAGGCCGTTCCCCCGCCATGGCGGTTCACGAGCCTGCTACTGGCGCCGGACCGTGGCTGGTTGCGCGACCGGATCGAGCGGCGGTTCGACGTGATGCTGGCCGACGGCGTCCTGTCCGAAGCGCGTGCGGTGTTCGACGGCCATCCCGACCCGCAATGGCCGGGCCTCAAGGCTCACGGCGCGCCCGAGTTGTTTCGCCACTTCCGGGGCGAGTTGTCGCTGGCGGATGCGCGCCGCATTGCCATCGATCACACCCGCCAATATGCCAAGCGCCAGATGACGTGGTTCCGGCACCAGATGACACCAGATCTAGTGATGGAGGCGGAGGCCGACCAAAGTTTGGCCGCCACCGAGAAATTTTTGGACAATTCTGGGGGCTGAAACTTTACGTTTCGTGCATTTCGAGTTGACCCCCTCCGGCCCGGCCTCTATCTTCCGCCGCGCCGCAAAACCCCCGTTTTGCGGCACATTTGTCAGAAGGAGACTGCTGTCATGAAGCCCGAGGAGTCAGCCACGACCGGCGCCGATCTTTTGGTGAAAGCCTTGATCGACGAGGAAGTCGAGGTCGTCTTCGGCTATCCCGGCGGCGCGGTCCTTCCGATCTACGATTCGATCTTCAAGCAGAACCGGCTGCGCCACATCCTGGTGCGCCACGAGCAGGCGGCCGTGCACGCAGCCGAAGGCTATGCCCGCTCGACCGGCAAGGTCGGCGTCGTGCTGGTGACCTCCGGCCCCGGTGCCACCAATGCCGTGACCGGCCTCACCGACGCGCTGATGGATTCGATTCCGATCGTCTGCCTGACCGGCCAGGTGCCGACGCATCTGATTGGCAACGACGCCTTCCAGGAAGCGGACACGACCGGCATCACGCGGCCCTGCACCAAGCACAACTACCTGGTGAAGTCGGTCGATGCGCTGTCCCGCACGGTTCACGAAGCCTTCTACGTGGCGCGCTCCGGCCGCCCCGGCCCGGTCGTGATCGACCTGCCCAAGGACGTGCTGATGAACAAGCACGACTACGTGGCGCCCAAGAAGCCGGTGCAGCACAAGAGCTATCGTCCGCAGATGAAGCCCGATCCGAAGAAGATCGAGCAGGCCGTCGAGATGATGGCGCACGCCAAGCGTCCGATCTTCTATGCCGGCGGCGGTATCATCAATTCCGGGCCCAAGGCCTCGAAGCTGCTGACTCAGTTCGTGCGGATGACGGGCTATCCCGTCACCAACACGCTGATGGGGCTGGGTGCCTTCCCGGCATCCGACAAGCAGTTCCTCGGCATGCTGGGCATGCACGGGACCTACGAAGCCAATCTGGCGATGCACGGCTGCGACGTGATGATCAACATCGGCGCACGCTTCGACGATCGCATCACCGGCAACCTCGGCAAGTTCTCGCCGGGCTCGAAGAAGATCCACGTCGATATCGACCCGAGCTCGATCAACAAGAACGTGCGCGTCGATCTCGCCATCGTGGGCGATGCCACATTGGTGCTCGAGGAGATGATCAAGGTCTGGAAGGCCAAGCAGCCTAGGACCGACCAGAAGGCGCTGAAGGCCTGGTGGGCCGAGATCGAGACGTGGCGGGCCCGCAACTGCCTCGCCTACAAGACCGAGAAGGGCACGATCAAGCCGCAGTACGCGCTCGAGCGGCTGTATCACCACATCAAGGACAAGGATCACTACATCACGACGGAAGTGGGCCAGCACCAGATGTGGGCGGCGCAGTTCCTGAAGTTCGAGCAGCCCAACCGTTGGATGACGTCGGGCGGACTCGGCACGATGGGCTACGGCTTCCCGGCGGCGATGGGCGTGCAGATCGCGCATCCCGACGCGCTTGTCATCGACGTGGCGGGCGAAGCCTCGATCCTGATGAACATCCAGGAGCTCTCGACGGTGGCGCAGTATCGCCTGCCGGTGAAGATCTTCATCCTCAACAACCAGTACATGGGCATGGTTCGGCAGTGGCAGGAGCTGCTGCACGGCAGCCGCTACTCCGAGAGCTACATGGAATCGCTTCCCGACTTCGTGAAGCTGGCCGAGGCGTTTGGGGCGAAGGGCTTGCGCTGCCACGAGCCCGAGAAGCTCGACGACACGATCAAGGAGATGATCGCGCTGAAGCACCCCGTCGTGGTCGACATCATCGTCGACCAGAAGGAGAACTGCTTCCCGATGATCCCCTCGGGAGCCGCCCATAACGACATGCTCCTGGGGCCCGAGGACAAGGCGGCGAAGCCGGTGTCCGAAGAAGGCATGGTGCTGGTGTAGTCATGCAGGAACTTGCCTCCAGCCACACCATCTCCGTCCTGGTCGACAACGAGCCCGGCATCCTGGCGCGCGTGGTCGGCCTGTTCTCCGGCCGCGGCTACAACATCGAGAGCCTGACGGTGGCGCAGACCGACGCCAAGCAGAACCTCTCGCGCATCACCATCGTCACCAGCGGCACGCCGATGGTGATCGAACAGATCAAGGCGCAGCTCGATCGGCTGGTGCCGGTCCATCGCGTGCGCGACCTCACCGTCGAGGGCCCGCACATTGAGCGCGAGCTGGCGTTGGTGAAAGTCAAAGGCACCGGCGACAAGCGTGTCGAGGCGCTGCGGCTCGCCGACGTCTTCCGCGCCAAGGTGATCGACGCCAAGACCGACTCCTTCGTCTTCGAAGTCACCGGCAGCTCCGGCAAGGTGCAGACCTTCGTCGGTCTCATGGAGACGCTCGGCCTGGTCGATGTCGGCCGTACCGGCATCGTCGCCATGTCGCGCGGGGCCGAGCAGCTCTAGTGGAATACGTCGCGGCCCTCGCCGGTCTCGCGCTGGTCCATCTGCTGGCCGTCGCGAGCCCGGGGCCGTCGACTGTCCTTGTGATCCAGACCTCGGCCGTGTCGGGCCGGCGTGCCGGCCTGCTGGCAGCCTTCGCCATGATGCTGGGGGCGGTCGTCTGGGCCGCGGCCGCGCTCTATGGCCTGCAGATCCTGTTTGCCCGTTTCGAGTGGCTCTACGTCGCCTTCCGCATCGCCGGCGCGATCTACCTGATCTATCTCGGCTTCATGCTGCTGCGCCATGCCGGCGCGCCGCTGCCTGAAGCCGATCCTGCGGCCGCTCAGGCCGGCGTCTGGCAGGGCTTCGTCAAGGCGCTGCTGCTGCAGCTCAGCAATCCCAAGGTCATGGTCTTCATGGGCAGCATCTTCATCTCGCTGCTGCCTGCCCAGCCGCCGGCGTGGATGGACGCCACCGTTCTGGCGATCGTGGCGATCAACGAATTCACCTGGTTCGCCCTGCTGGCGCTGCTCTTCTCCGGCAGCACCGCGCGCGCCTTCTACCGCCGTACCAAGGTTTGGCTCGACCGCATCATGGGGGGCTTGTTGGCGGCCCTCGGCGTGCGCCTCGTGCTGTCCAACCAGTAGCCTCTCGGACGCAAGGCGCGGACGGCGAGTCGACTGGTCATGAGCGACGCACCGGCGCCGGCGCAAAGAACCACTTTCTACGACGAGCTGACCCGACGGCGCCGTGTCGCCTGGCTCGTCTCGTTTGTCTGTGCCCTCGTCGCGGCCGGCATCGGGTTGGTGTTGAGCACCATCGTCACGCCGATCTTGCTGCTGATTGCAGGAGCCTTCCTGACGCTGATCGGCGGCTTCGGCGTGGCCCCAATCCAGGCGTTCGTCGCCGGACAGCTCGCAAATTTCGATCAGTTGTCGATGGCACTCGACCGGATGAATGGCTTGGGGGATCTCGGGCTGCTGGGACCGTCGCTGGTCCGGATGGCACCCATTGCCTTGCCGGCGCTGCTGGCGGCGATGCTGGTCTGGCTCTGGCTGCGGGCAGTCTTTAGCGGAGCCGGCGGCGACGATCTCCTGGCCCGGCTGAAAGCACGGCCGGCCAGGCTCGATGATTTCGAGGAACGCCAGCTCGGCAACATCGTCGAGGAGGTCGCAATCGGTACCGGGGCGCCGGTCCCGCGACTCCTGCTGATCGATTCACCGATCGTCAACGCCGCGGCACTGGGCGCATCGCACGAAGACGGCGTCGTGCTTATCACCCGCGGCCTGCTGGAAAACCTCAATCGCAGCGAGACCGAAGCCGTGATTGCCCGCCTGATCTCCGCCATCGGTGCGGGCGACCTGCGCGTTGCCGCCGGCATCATGGCTGCGCTGCGGACCTTCGGCTTTTTCCTGACCGTGCTCGACCTGCCGCTGCGCGGATCGGCATGGCGCACGCTGAAGGACCTGCTGCTTGTATCGGTAACTCGACACCCCAGCGCCGATCGTCTGGGGCGGGCCGGCGAAGGTCTGGAGGAGGGGATGCAGGGCGATGCGATCCCGGACCTCGACAAGATTGCCGGCGGCGCGCCGCTGCTCGTGGCCAAGGTCGCGCGCTTCCTGGTGTTGCCCTTCTATCTGGTGGCCGTCTTCTACAAGCTCATCCTGTTTCTCTGGACGTCGCTGTTCCTGGGGCCGCCTTTGGCGCGGCTCTGGCGCAATCGCTGCTACTGGACGGATGCCAAGGTCGTGCAGCTGGCGCGTAACCCGGAGGCCTTCGCGCAAGCGCTGGAAAAGATCGGCGCGGCCGATCCGCCGCCGGGCGGCGAGGCCTTCGCCTATCTGTTCATCGCGGCGCCCACGACGGCACGCCGCAGGACGACCGATCGCCGGACGTTGGCCTTGGCACTGACGCCGCCGACAAGCGATCGTCTGGCGCGGCTCAGCGCCATGGGCGCAGCTTCACGGGAGAGCGGCCGCACCGTCGATCTCAAGACCCTGGCGGCTCACCCCGGCCGTGCCGCAGTGCTGGGCGTCCTCGGCCTGCTGCTCGTACCGTTGTTCGCGATCCTCGTCGGCGCGGTCGGTTTCCTGACCTTGATGGTGACGTCGATCGGCCTGCTGGCCGGCCTCACCATCGTGCACCTGCTGATCGGACCTTAGTTGCGAATGCCCTGAATGGCCGCGACCCGGCCTTCGACCTCGGCGAGGTTGGCCGGAGTCTGAGTGAGGACGAACAGCGCCTGCGTGCGGCCCGCGATGCGCAGCGGATCGCCGCTCTCGCGCTGCTGCATCTCGACGAAGAAAGTGCCGGCCGGGCGGCAGGTCCAGTTGCTGCTGAGGCCGCCCAGATTGACGCCGGGATAGCGCAGGCAGACCTGGATCAGCGGCTGGCCGCCGTTCTCGGTCGTCGTCTGCGTCTTCCACTCGCCCTGGAAGATCCGCCGCTGGCCGACCAGCCAGGTGAAGTCGCGCCCGTCGGCGGTCGAATAATGGATCTGGGCCGGCCCCCCGCCGCGCGTCCACAGCCAGGTCTTGTGGCTCATCGCCCGTTCCGCGCCGCCGGGTGTCGAGTTGGCGACGGCATAGTCGATGCCCGGCATGGCCACGGCCGGTGTCGTCGGCGCTTCCGGATCGGGATTGGAGCAGGCACCGAGGGCCAGGACGGCCATGGCGAGGAGCGACGAAAGGCGGAAGGTCGACATGGGCGTTGAGATCCTCTGAGGTCTAGCGCGGCAGCAGCGCCTGCAACTGGCTGATGGTCAGGTTCTTGTGGCGGGAGACGAACGGCAGCTCGCTCCGGCTGGCGAGACCGAGCGGATCGCCGTCGACGCGCTCGCCCATCCGTTCGAAGACCGCGCCGGCGGGCTGGCAGTACCAGTCGGCGCCCGCGGCCTTGCTGATCGGATGGGTCGCTTCGCCGGGGTAGCGCAGGCAGACCTTCGTTACCGGGGTTCCGCTGGGGCCTGAGGGGCCGGTTTCGACCTTCCATTCGCCCGCGATGACCTGCCGTCCTTCATAGAACCAGGCAAAATCCCGTCCGTCAGGTGTGGAATAGTGGACGGCAGGGCCGTAGAGGCTGCCGGTCGCACGCCAAGTCTTGCCGCTGATGAGCGCCTGGGCCTGTTGCGGCGTGGTGCTGGCATTGGCCTGGTCGATCCGCCGCATCTGCGACGTGCCGTCCTTGCTGCCGGAAACGGAGGAGCTGTACCAGCAGCCGCCGAGGAAAAAGGACATAGCGAGTACGGGCAGGAGGGAATGCAGGGCGGACATGCGAAGAGGCAGGATTCCAGACTGGTGTTTGCGGGCTGGGTTGTCTAGTAAGCCCCGTTTATTGCCAAGAGCGCACTGCCAGGAGGAATGGGCCCTATGCGTGTCTACTACGATCGTGACGCCGATGTGAACCTGATCAAGGGCAAGAAGGTCCTTGTCGTCGGCTACGGCAGCCAGGGCCACGCCCACGCCATGAACTTGCGCGATTCCGGCGTCAAGGACGTGCGCATTGCCCTGAAGCCCGGCTCGGCGACGACGAAGAAGGCCGAAGGCGCCGGCTTCACCGTCATGAGCCCGGCCGATGGCGCCAAGTGGGCCGACATCGTGATGGTGCTCACGCCGGACGAGCTGCAGTCGGACATCTACAACGCCGACCTCGCCCCCAACATGAAGCAGGGCGCCGCTCTCGCCTTCGCCCATGGCCTCAACGTCCACTTCAACCTGCTGTCGCCGCGTGCCGACCTCGACGTGTTCATGATCGCGCCGAAGGGCCCCGGCCACACGGTGCGTTCGGAGTACGTGCGTGGCGGTGGCGTGCCCTGCCTCGTGGCAGTGGCGCAGAACCCGTCGGGCAACGCGCTCGAGATCGCGCTCAGCTACTCGTCGGCGGTCGGCGGTGGCCGCGCCGGCACCATTGAGACCTCGTTCAAGGAAGAGTGCGAGACCGATCTGTTCGGCGAGCAGGTCGTGCTGTGCGGCGGTCTGGTCGAGCTGATCAAGGCCGGCTACGAGACGCTGGTCGAGGC
>JAIUOY010000238.1:0-34048 GCA_020160995.1 Pseudomonadota bacterium
ACCGGCCAGGCAACCGGGTGGTGGTGCTGGAAGGCATCTACTCGATGCTGGGCGATACGGCGCCGCTGCGCGAGTTCGTCGACGTCTGCAAGAAGTACAACGCCTACGTCCTGATCGACGAGGCCCATTCGCTGGGCGCGCTGGGCGAGACCGGGCGCGGTCTCTGCGAGTCGACCGGCGTGATCGACGATTGCCACTTCATCGTCGGCACCTTCTCCAAGACTCTCGGCGCCATCGGCGGCTACTGCGTTTCGGACGATCCCGATTTCGACATCCTGCGCGTCACCGTCCGTTCCTACATGTTCACGGCCTCGCTGCCGCCCTCGATCGTGGCGTCGGTGCGCCAGGCGTTGAAGGTCGTGAAGGCCAAGCCCGAACTGCGCAAGCAGCTCTGGGATAATGTCGCCACTCTCTACGATGGCCTTGCTGCCCAGGGCTTCAAGCTTGGACCCGAGCATGGTCCCGTCGTCGGCGTGCACCTGCCGGACCGCATGGTCGCCATCGGCTTCTGGCGCGCCATGCTCGATGCCGGCATCTACGTGAACGTCGCCGTGCCGCCGGCTACGCCCAACGGCGTGTCGCTGCTGCGCTGCTCGGTCTGCGCCGTGCACACGCCGGAGCAGCTCCAGCACATGGTCGAGGTCATGACGGGCATCGGCCGCCAGCTCGGCGTTATCGACGACCGCACACGCCGCGTGGTTGGCGGCGCCCACTAGGGCGCCCCTCGCACCGGCCGCCATGTTCACCCTGGCTCATCTGTCCGACCCGCATCTGCCGATGCCGCGGGTACACCTCGCCGATCTTCTGGGCAAGCGCGTCACGGGCTACGCCAATTGGTGGCGCAGCCGCGTCGGGCTGCATCGGCCCGAAGCGCTGGCCGGTATCGTGGCGGACATCAAGGCCGAGAACCCCGATCACATCGCCCTGACCGGCGATCTGGTGAACATCTCGCTGCCCGAGGAATTCGAGCGCGCCTCGCAATGGCTGGCCGGGCTCGGCCAGCCCGATCGTGTTACCCTCGTGCCGGGCAATCACGACGTCTACGTCGCCACGAAATGGGGGCAGGCGCTCGGCCGTTGGGGGGCCTATATCGCCAGTGACGGCGCGCCGCCGTCGACCGGCTTCGAGGTCTTTCCGACCCTGCGCCGCCGTGGACCGTTGGCCCTGGTCGGCCTGAACAGCGGCGTGCCCAAGCCGCCGTTCGTTGCGACCGGGACCCTTGGCGCGGCGCAGATAGCGGCAGCTGAGAAGATCCTGGCCGACCTTGGTCGCGAAGGGCTCTGTCGCGTCGTGCTGATCCACCATCCGCCGCTCACGACCGAAAAGCATTTCAAGCGCCTGACCGACGCGGCCGCCTTCCAGGCGATGATCCGGCGGGTCGGCTGCGAGGTCGTGCTGCATGGTCACAACCATCGCAGCGAGATCGCCCGCATCGCCGGTCCTCACGGCAGCGTGCCCGTGATCGGCGTCACTTCCGCGTCAGCTGCGGCTGGTAGCAAGTACGGCCGCGCGCGCTATCACTTGATCGGTGTCGAGCGGCAGTCGGCAGGTTGGCGGCTCGCCGTCCAGATCCGCGCGCTCAAGGCCCACGGTACGGGCTGCGAGCCCGACGGGCGCATCGTGTTCGAGAGTGGCGAGCCGCTCGCCAAGGCAGCTTGAGGCGTAAATGGCTTCGTCAGATATCACGGTAACGCCAGTCCAGGGCAAAGCCGACCTCAAGACATTCATCACCCTGCCCAAGCGCCTCTATGCCGGGCAGAAGGGCTATGTCCCGCACCTCGACCTGGAGCGGAAGGAAGCCTTCACGCCGGGCAAGAATCCGCTGTTCGAGCATGTCGAGGTCCAGTTCTTCCTGGCGCGTCGCGCCGGTCGCGTGGTCGGCCGCATCGCCGCCCAGGTCGATCGTGCCTACCTCGAACGCTACACCGACAGCACCGGGCACTTCGGCTGCCTTGCGGCCGAGGACGACCCGGCGGTCTTTGCGGCCTTGTTCGCAGCTGCCGAAGTCTGGCTCAAGGCCAAGGGCATGGTGCGTGCGACCGGCCCGTTCAGCCTGTCGGTCAATGAAGAGGTCGGATTGCTGATCCACGGCTTCGAGAGCCGGCCGGTGCTCATGGTTCCCTGGGATCCGCCCTATGCCGGCGGCCGCGTCGAGGGCTGCGGCTACAGGAAGGTAAAGGATCTCTTCTCCTACGACTACGACGTCCAGAATGCGCCGGAGACGATCGGCGCCAAGCTGCTGGCGCGGGCGGGCATGGGCAACCGGGTGAAGGTGCGCACCGCCAACATGAAGATGTTCGATGCCGAGGTCCGCACCCTGGTCGGCGTCTTCAACGATGCCTGGAGCGACAATTGGGGCTTCGTGCCCTTCACCCAGGCCGAGATCGACCACGCTTCCAAGGCCTTCGGCCCGGTGATCGTGCCGGAACTCGCGGTCTTCGTGGATGTCGACGACGAGACGGTGGCCTTCATCGTGGCGCTCACCAACCTCAACGAGGCGATCCGCGACTTCAACGGCAAGCTGGGGCCGGTGAATCTGGTGAAACTCTTCTATCGGTTGAAGATCGCCGGCGTCGGCAGTACTCGTGTGCCGCTGATGGGCGTGAAGAAGAAGTTCCGCAACCATCCGCTGATGGGAGCAGGGCTGGCAATGATCGCCATCGATCACCTGAGGCAGAACGGCAAGCGGCTGGGCAAGACCTCGGCCGAACTGGGCTGGATCCTCGAAGACAACAAGGCCACCAACAACATCATCCGGTCCGTGGGCGGCGTGCACTACAAGACGCACCGTCTCTACGAGAAAGTTCTGGTGGGGTGAGCGCTCCCGCTTCTTCTCCCCCCGACCCGGCCGCATCCGGCCCCGTTCCCCGAGTGTCGGCCTTCGCGCCGCTCGCCAACAAGTCGTTCCTGGCGATGTGGACGGCCAACCTGATGTCCAACGTCGGCGGCTGGATGCAGAACACCGGCGCGGCCTGGGAGATGACCAGCCTGACGCAGGAGCCGATCTTCGTGGCCCTGCTGGCGGCGGCCGGCACTCTGCCGATGTTCCTGTTCTGCTTCTTCGCCGGCATCCTGGCCGACCGTTTCGACCGCCGCCGCTACATCATCTGCTGCCAGATCTGGATGATGGCGGTGGCCGCCACGCTCGCGGTCCTGGCCTTCCTGGGCAAGCTCGACCATTGGAGCCTGCTCGGCCTCTCCTTCTGTATGGGGCTGGGCAACGCCATGAACGCGCCGGCCTGGCATGCCGTCGTGCCGGAGATCGTCTCGGGGCCGCAGCTCCGGCCCGCCATCGCGCTGAACAGCGCCGGCTTCAACCTCGCCCGCACCATCGGGCCGGTCATCGGTCAGCTTCTGCTGAGCCTGGTCGGCGTGTTCCTGCTCTTCACCATCAACGCCTTAACCTATATCGGCGTCATCTTTGCCATGCGGGCCTGGAAGCGGCCGGCCGAGGCGCGGGCCGCGCAGCGTCGCGAGGGCTTCGCCGAAGCCGCCCGGGCGGGCATCGCCTTCGTGCGCGGCTCGACCGAGCTTCGGGCGATCTTCGCTCGCGGCCTCTGCTTCTTCGTGCCCGGCATCGCCTTGGGCACCCTGCTGCCGGTGATCGGCCGCTTCGAACTCGGCCTCGACGAGTTCGACTTCGGCATTCTCTATGGCGTCTTCGGCATCGGCGCGGTCGCGGCCGCCTTCGCCATGCCGCGGATCAACCGCCTGCTGGGCGCCGACCGCGCCAACATCTGGGCGATGGGCATCTCGGCGGCCGCCACGATGCTGGCGGCGCTGGCCATGGTGCCCTGGGTGGTCGGTGTCGTCGTCGCCATCAACGGCGCCTGCTGGATCACCGTCATCGCCAATAACGGCACTTCAGTGCAAATGATCCTGCCCAACTACATGCGTGCGCGTGGCATGGCGGTGCACCAGATGGTGTTCTTCGGCGCGATGGTGGTCGGCTCCCTGCTATGGGGAAAGATCGCCAACTTCTTCGGCGTGCAGGCTGCGCTCATTGCCTCGTCGGTGGCGCTGGTGCCGCTCACCGTGCTCGCTGCATCGATCCGGCTGCCGGGCTCGACGACGCCGCGTGTCTGACACGCTTTTGCGCCCTTTCCACCACAAGCGACCTGAAAATTTACGAGCCGGGGCAGAATCTTCTTGTAACCGTGTCGATTAGTTGTAGATAGCCAACGTACAAGACGCCCACGCACGTGCCGCTGGCCCTTAGTGGTTACGCAACGACGGAAAGTGTTCTTTTTGGCAGTGCCGGCTTTAGCCGGGTCCGGGAAGGAGCTTCTGAGATGGTTGCTTACCGCGCGGGGCGCGTTCCCCGCTATTATGTCGTTAGCCCGGTTGCTTCCGGCCGGGCCATGTCAGACACACCTTTCGTGTTCGCTCTGCCGCTGAAGCGGCATCAGACCCCGTCGAGTATCGGCTGACGCATGCCGTCGGTCGGGCGCTGCCCGATCTGACGCCATACGTCCCGTTCGACCTTTGCACTGACAATCTGACGATTTGACGGGGAACCCCCCAGCGATGACCGAGCGTATTTTTCGTTATCTCCGCGAGCAGCAGCCCGAAACCCCGTGCCTGGTGATCGACCTCGACGTGGTCGAGAACAACTACCGGCGCATGCGCGAGCTGCTGCCGGCCGCCCACATCTTCTATGCCGTGAAGGCCAACCCGGCGGCGCAGATCCTGTCGCGCCTGGCTGCAGCCGGTTCGAAGTTCGACACCGCCAGCCGCGGCGAGATCGAGCTGGTGCAGGCCAATGGCGTCTCGGCCGACCGCATCTCCTTCGGCAACACGATCAAGAAGGAAAAGGACATCGCCTGGGCCTATCAGCAGGGCGTGCGCCTGTTCGCCTTCGACAGCGAAGCCGAGCTGCAGAAGCTCGCCCGCGTGGCGCCGGGTGCCCGCGTGTTTTGCCGCGTGCTGGTCGATTGCGGCGGCGCCGAATGGCCGCTCAGCAAGAAGTTCGGCTGCGCACCGGAAATGGCCAAGGACCTGCTGCGCAAGGCCAAGGAGTGGGGGCTCGACGCCTACGGCATCTCCTTCCATGTCGGCAGCCAGCAGACCGACCTCGAACAGTGGGACCGGGCGCTGGCCCAGGTCTCGCAGATGTTCTTCGCGCTCGCCGAAGCGGGCGTGGACCTGCGCATGGTCAACCTGGGCGGCGGCTTCCCCGCGCGCTACCGGGCGGAGGTGAACAGCATCGAGGCCTACTGCGAGGCGGTCGGCCGCGCGCTGGTGCGCCACTTCGGTAACCGCATGCCGGAGGTCATCATCGAGCCGGGCCGTTCCATGGTGGGCGACGCCGGGGTGATCCAGAGCGAAGTCGTGCTGGTCTCGCGCAAGGCGGCCAACGACCGCAAGCGCTGGGTCTACCTCGACATCGGCAAGTTCTCCGGCCTCGCCGAGACCATGGACGAGAGCATCAAGTACCGGCTGCGCACGAGCCGCGACGGTACGCGCGTCGGTCCCGTGGTGCTGGCCGGCCCCACTTGCGATTCCGCGGATATTCTCTACGAGAAGACGGAGTACAAACTGCCTCTGTCCCTCAAGCCGGGCGACAAGGTCGAGATCCTCTCGACCGGCGCCTACACGACGACCTATTCGTCGGTCGCCTTCAATGGTTTTGCGCCGCTCAAGGCGGTCTGCATCTGAACTGACACACTACAGGCGTACGGAACAACGGGGCCTTGAGAAAGGCCCCGTTGCTATTTATCGACCACCCACAACCATGAAAGGGGGAGCTGAAATGGCGAAGAAGATCGCACGCAAGCCTTCCAGCAAGAAGTATCTCGATTTCAAGGGCCGCATGGTCATGCTTGGCTTCGGCTCGATCGGGCAAGGCGTGCTGCCTCTGATCTTCCGCCATATCGGCATCAAGCCGTCGCAGATCACCATCATCGCCGACGAAATGCGCGGCGGCGAGGACGAGGCCAAGCGCTACGGCGTCGAGTTCATCAAGAAGCGCCTGACCCAGGCCAACTACCGCCAGGTCCTGGCCGGCCGCCTCGGCAAGGGCGATTTCCTGGTCAACCTGTCGGTCGAGATCGCCTCGACGGCGCTGGTCGAGTTCTGTCAGGAGCACGACTCGCTCTACATCGACACCTGCATCGAGCCGTGGCCGGGCGGCTACACCGACCCGTCGGTCTCGGTGTCGCGCCGCTCCAACTATGCGCTGCGCGAGACCCTGCTGAAGCTGAAGCCGCGTTACGCCGGCGGCCCGACGGCGGTGATCGCCCACGGCGCCAATCCGGGCCTGGTCTCGCACTTCACCAAGCAGGCGCTGATGAACATCGCCCGCGACACCGGCCTCAAGACCAAGGCGCCGACCACCCGCGAGGGCTGGGGCAAGCTCGCCCGCCGGTTGGGCGTCAAGGTGATCCATGTCGCCGAGCGCGACACCCAGGTCTCGCCGATCCCCAAGGAAGTCGGCGAGTTCGTCAACACCTGGTCGATCGACGGCTTCGTGGCCGAGGGCTGCCAGCCTGCCGAGATGGGCTGGGGCACGCACGAGAAGACGCTGCCGCCCGACGGCGCGCGCCACAAGTTCGGCTGCGATGCCGCGATCTATCTGAACCGGCCGGGCCTTCTGACGCGCGTGCGCACCTGGACACCGATCGAGGGGCCGTTCCACGGCTTCATCATCACGCACAACGAGTCGATCTCGATGGCCGACTACTTCACGCTGCGCGAGGGCCAGCGGGTGGTCTACCGGCCGACCGTGCATTACGCCTATCACCCCTGCGATCAGGCGATCATGTCGATGCACGAATGCGCGGGTAAGAACCTCAAGCAGCAAAAGCGCCAGCGCCTGATCGTCGACGAGATCACCTCGGGCCGCGACGAGCTCGGCGTGCTGCTGATGGGCCACAAGAAGGGCGCCTACTGGTATGGCTCGCAGCTTGACGTCCACGAGGCGCGCAAGCTGACGCCCTACAACAACGCGACCTCGATCCAGGTCTGCGCGCCGGTGCTCTCGGGCATCATCTGGGCGCTCGAGAACCCGGAGCGTGGCGTCGTCGAAGCCGACGAACTCGACTTCGAGCGCAACCTCGAGATCTGCATGCCCTATCTCGGCCCGGTCGTCGGCAAGTACAGCGACTGGACTCCGCTCGAGGGCCGTGCGGCGCTGTTCCCCGAGGACCTCGACCGCAAGGACCCGTGGCAGTTCAAGAATTTCCGCGTGGTCTAATAAAGCATTGAGATTACGGGAGAATTTCTCCTGATTTGAGCGGTGCGTCGGTCCGGCCT
The DNA here is from genome assembly GCA_020160995.1 of Pseudomonadota bacterium. Lineage (GTDB taxonomy): Bacteria > Pseudomonadota > Alphaproteobacteria > Reyranellales > Reyranellaceae > Reyranella. Next base: position 7,255 of record JAIUOY010000238.1, read on the forward strand.
GGGTGTTTCTAGGTTCTGATCACGCACCGCTTTTCATTTGTGCGCTTAGTTGAGATTGCCACTGCAGCGCGAGGCTTGGCTGCGCCCGCGTCCGTTCGGAGTTCCCCGCCGCGGACGTTGCAGGCAGAGGTCGCGCGCGCCGACAGACAGCCATCGATGTGCAGCGTGCCCGCCGTCATTGGCGACTTCCACTGCCGCCGCCACACTGTCGCAAAAGTGGCCATCGAGAGCCGCCTCTCATCGTTCACCGTCTCGGTTGGCTAGGCCTTGGTTTCGAACTTCTTCGCCGTACATGACCGGCCGCCGTGGCTCTTTTGGCGCGAAGGAGTAGAATTCAACACACGCCAAACCGCGACTAGTGGTTGGCTCACGGGGGAGATTGAGATCTTGAACGTAATTCGTTCGCTTGTTTTTGCACTATTGCTGGTTCTCGCGCTTATGGCTTCAGTCCAGGCCCAATCGCCGGGAACCCCGGCATCGCCGCCTGCGGGTCTGTCGCAACAGCAGTTTGACTCGCTGGTCGACGCCATAAGCAATTCGGTTACGGAGAAGTTGAAGGTCGACCACGCGAATACGCCAGCGGCGGCTCCCGAACCTGCTCCCGTGGCTTCCAGTTCCAAGCCCAAATCGAAGGCGCTACCGCCTCCCAAGATCGTTCATGTCGAGCCCAAAGCAGGACCCGATCCATTCGTCGCCTTCATCGACGGTACGACACGGGTCGTGCGGGCCCTGCCGGCCCTCGGCGACCATCTCGCGCTTATCCCGTCCCTACTCGACCAGCGAGAAACAGGCGGGCGCGGCACGTCGACCTTCCTATTGTTGCTAGGTGCTGTGGCGGCTGCCGCGGTGGCCGCCGAAGCGGTGCTGCGCCTTTTGCTACATCGCTTGCGCGCACGGCTTGCAGCAAATGCTGTCCCGGAGAACGGTGTGCCCTCGCTCCTCTACCTCGCGGGTCTTGCCGTGTTGGATGGGCTCGGCGTCCTCGTCGTCTGGTTGGTCTGTAATGCCGCCACGGGAGCCTGGTTTACGGGTGCCACAGGACAAGACAAGCTGGCCGCTGCCGTTCTAGCCGGCATCTTTTCTTGGCGGCTGTACGTTTTGCTGTTCCGCATCGTGCTCCAGCCGGAACTGCCGGCGGCGCGGCTCTGCGCGGCAGGCAATCACGAAGCGAAGACCATGTACCTGCGAATCGCCGCGGTGATGTTGGTCATCGTCTTCATGCGCATTCTCAACCAAGTACTGACGGCCATCCGCACGCCTCAAGATGCGATTGCTACCTTCCAAGTGATCGCCGGCCTGATCTACCTCGCGACATTCCTGTGGTTGGCATATCGGTCGCGGCGGGCCGCGCAGCAGTGGTTCGGCGGCCTTGGCGAGCTTGCACCACTGATCGGTGGCGTTGGTCGCAAGTGGATTCCCATTGCGCCGCTGTTCTTCACCGCTCTTGGCTTGACGCTGATCTACGGCGCCGTGTCGGGCTACATGTTCGTCGGGAAGGCGATGATCCTGACGCTGAATCTGGTCGTCGGCGTACTGATTTTCGAGACGCTGATGCAGGCTCTTGTCCGGCGTCTCGATTCGCAGCTCGCCGGCAAGACGCCGGCCGGGGACGTTCCCAAGCTGCCCGACGTCGTGGCGCGCTGCATCCGCGTTGCTGTTCTGATCGGTGTCGCGGTGATGATTGCCGAGAGCTGGGTCGTCCAGGTGCTTGGTCTGGTCGATGCAAGCGAATGGGAGCAGTTGACACGGTCTTCGCGCACCGCAGGCGTCACCTTGTTCGTGGCTTTCGTTGCTTGGGAGCTCTTCAAGTACATGACTGAGCCCTATGTCGGCAGAAAAACCAAAGATGCCGCGCAGGCAATTGCCGACGGCGACGCGAATGCAGCACCGGCTTCCCGGCTCAGCACCATGATGCCGCTGATGCGGCGGACCGCGGCTGTGCTGATCATCCTGATTGCTGTGATGGTTGCGCTGCAGGATTTTGGCATCAACATCACGCCCTTGATCGCCGGTGCTTCTGTGTTCGGAATCGCGATTTCCTTCGGCAGCCAAACGCTCGTCAAGGACATCGTATCGGGCCTGTTCTACCTCTCCGACGATGCCTTCCGCGTTGGCGAGTATATCGACTGTGGCAAAGCCAAGGGCACCGTCGAGGGCTTCACGCTACGCTCGATCAAGCTCCGCCATCAGAACGGCCAAGTGCACACCATTCCGTTCGGGCAGCTCGGTCAGATCACGAATTTCAGCCGCGACTGGATCACGGTGAAGTTCAACTTGCGCTTCGCTCGCGATACGGACATCGAGAAGCTGCGCAAGGCATCCAAGAAGATCGGTGCCGAGATGATGGAGATGCCGGCCATCGCCAGTCAGATTCTGGCACCGTTCAAGATGCAAGGCGTTGCCGACATCGCAGGCAATGCCCTGGTGGTGCGGTTCAAGTTCACGGCAAGGCCCGGCAATCCTGCGGCGATCCAGCGAGAAGCTTTGAAACGCATGTTCAGCACTTTCCCGGCGATGGGCTTCGAGTTCGCCAAGGAAGGAGCCAATGTCGTGCTGCATACAGCGCCGTCTTCCGGAGAGGCACAAACCGAGACGTCTGCGGTCCCGCAACCTGTCGGGCCTCAGACTTCCGTTCCCGTGGCTGCCAGTTGACGCGCTGGTCGCTGTCGCACGAACGATCTCGACCAGTGAGAAGTCCTGAATCTTGAGGAACTCAAGAAGTCAGGCTGATTGCTCGGTGCAAACCTGCGGGACATAGGACGGTGTCCCGTAGGCGCAGCCAATCGGATAGATGGGGCCTTTGCGGGCGTCTGTCCGAAAGTGGAGGGCGTTCGCCTCCCTCCTTGGGCAGCAATCCGGTTGCCCCAGAAAGTCGCCGCCACCGTTGCATGATGGCCAGCGTCTCGCCCTCCTTAGCGGCGGGCGAGCGGCGAGGCGTCGCGGCTCCGAAGGGGTTGCTGTATGATCGCGTGCGAATTGGAGTTGCAGGATCATGACAAGGCTGCCTCGTCGATACGTTATGCAATCGGTTGCAGTCGGGGCGTCGGGTGCCTTGGCGGGCGCGACGATGACAGGGGGTGCGGTCCAGGCCCAGCCGGCCGGCTACGATCCCAGTGCGATGGCGGCGGAGATTTCGGCGCGATTGTTCGCTCAGGATGGGCTTGTCCGTCCCGTGCCGACCGAGCCCACGGTCTCCAACCTCGCCAGGGGCCTCGATCGCACGCTCGTGCTGGGTGGTGGCGGAGAATACTACATCGCCTGGTACTGCGGATTTTTCCATGGGCTCTACGAACTCGACGTCGATCTCAACGTGGCGGAGATGATCGTGGGCACGTCGGCCGGCGCTTATGCCGGCTCTGCCTTGTCCTCCGGCCACTTCGCCCGCCTGCGCCGGGAGTTCGAGTTTTTCGGCCGCTTCCCGAGCCTGTTTGCCAAGCTGGCGCCGGTCACCAGCCCCAATGCCAGCCAGAAGCGGGCGCAGGAGATCAACTTCAACGTCAAGGACGGAAGCCCGGCCTCGATACGCGCCATCGGTCTGGCGGCGCTGGCTGCGGACAACCGGCTGAACGGCGACGGCGTCGAGCGCCTTGCCTGGCTGCTGACGGGCGACAGCCGTACCGACTGGCCGGTGGCCAAGATGTACACGACGGCGAACGATTGCTACACGGGCGAGCGCCTGGTCGTCAGCCAGTCCGTGGCGCGTAAGAACGGTATCCCCCTGGCGCATGCTGCGGCAGCCAGTTCGTCGCTTCCAGGCGTGATGGGTCCCACTTTGCTGGGGCAGCGCTATTGCATGGACGGCGGCATCTCGAAGACTTGGGCCCATACTGATCTCGTCGCCGGGTCGAAGCGCGCGCTCGTAATCACCCTGACCAACGGATACGAAGGGGCGCTGCTCAGTGGCATCCCTCACAACATCCATGACGAAATGAAAGCGCTGGAAGCGACCGGGACCAAGGGCATGCTCATCATCGCCGGCACGCCGCCCGGTGTTGATCTTCTCGATCCCCGCCAGATCGAACCGGCGCTGAAAGCGGGCTACGCGCGCGCCAAGATCGAAGCACCCAAGATCAAGTCGTTCTGGGCATAGATCATTTCTTGCGAGCCACGATGCAAGGGCGATTGTCGTTGCCCTTCGTGGCGTGGTTTTCCGTGGCGAGAATGTCGAACCCTGCGGCACGTATCTGCTCGATCAGCGTGGTTGCCCGAAAGACGCCTGCATAGGGCGCCACGCCGATCGCGCGCATCGGGGGCAAGGCAAGCCTGAGGATCGGGTTCATGTCCCCGATGCAAGGCGTCTTGGAGATGAACCGGCCCTCCGTTGCAAGCAAGCCGTGGATGCGGCGCAGCGTACCCGGCAGGTCACGGACCAGATGGAGATAGTTGAAGCCCAGGACTGCGTCGAACGGTGCGGCCTCGGGCGCAATCGCTTCGGCGGTCGCGGCCCGGAAGGCAAGGGACGGGATCGGGGCCGCGGCGTGCTTCTCGTTGGCGATCGCGATCATGCCGGTCGAAACGTCTGTCGCGAGATAGTCTCGGACCTCGCCGGCGAGCCGGAGCGCTGTCGTTCCCGTGCCGCAGCCCAGTTCCAATACCCGGTCGCCGGATCCCAAGAGGGTGCGGGTTCGCTCCACCGTGCGCTCGTAGCCGGCCTGATCCGAAATCGCACTCCTGGCGTATTTCCGTGACGTCCGGTCCCAGAAACGCGTGTCGCTCGATAGCCCCATGCTGCTTGTTCCCCGAATTTGCGATGCCGCTCTCTACTGCTCTTGCAGCCTGGCGCAGCGACAGAATCCCAAACACCGACACATCCGCCGGCGGCGCCCTAGAAGATGCAATCCGCCCGTGTGGCCGGCCGAATGGGATCGGCAGGCATGTCGAGGCGACAGTGATAGTCGAAGGCGGCGCGATAGGGCTCTGCAATACGCGCCTTCGCCTGAATGGGAAGGACGAAGCGGCCGCTGCGACGGTCCACCTGCTGCCGGCCATAGCCGATATTGGTGCCGTCGGCGAAGTAGGCATCGAAGAAGGAGTGGCCGGCCGTCGAGGTGAACTCGACGATCAGGATGGCGCCATCGATGCACTCGAAGCGCGGGCCGCTGCGCAGGACGCCTGTTTCCGTTGCTTTCCCCGAAGGTCCCGCGATCGTCCAGCGCGAGCCTGTCGGGGTGCGCGAGGATTCCGCGCTCAGGACACCGCAGCTCAAGGCGTTCGTTGTCGCGCCGTTCGCGGATTGGCCGTGGGCTTCGCCGGCGAGGGCCAAGGTCGCAAGGAGCAAACCGGCCAACCCTCTCGTTTGCAACAGACCGCGGCGTCTCGCTTCGCCTGCGCGATTCAGATCATTCATCTTCACCCGCTCCCGGCCCGCAACATGCGCGGGGCCTGTCCAGGGTCTTAGCCTCATTTCGCCCGCGCGAAGGAGTCCTAACTTTTGCGACGGGCGTAGCGCAGATCACGAAAGGAACACACGTCCGATCTATGCGTTGATGTCTACTTCGCCCGCGTAGAGAGGAATCCAGAATGAAACATGCTGCCGTGATCGTGGGATTGAGTCTGGCCGTCGCCGGATGTGCGCAGTTCGGGCCATCGGGGCAATCCGGACAGCAGCAGACGGCACTGTCCAGGCCGATCAGCCAATCGGAGATCGATTGGTCGAAGCGAAGCGGCAGGAATACCGTGAGTGGCCTTGCCGTCATGAAGTCGGCCAATGGCGAAAGCCATAGCTGCGCGGGTCAGTCGGCAAATCTGATCCCGGACAGCGACTATGCGCGGGCGCGCATGGAAGCGATCTTCGGGAGCACCGACCGGGGTATGCGCCCGGCGAGCCGCGGCGCGGTCAAGTTCGAAAGGGACGACCCGCTCTATGTCTCGTCGTTGCGCACGACGCGCTGCGACGCGCAGGGCAGCTTCTCCTTCGCACAGGTGCCCGACGGCGTCTGGTACGCGACCACCAGCATCAAGTGGCAGGGCGCCTCTCAGGTCGAAGGCGGATCGGTGATGCGCCGCGTCGACGTGCGCGGCGGCCGGCTCGTGAAGGTGGTGCTGCCCTAGCAGCGGGCATCAGTTCCGGTTCACCGATATCAACGGCAGGTTGAAGCTCGCGCTCTCCCCCTGGATGTCGGGCGGCAAGGGTGAATAGGGCGAGCCGGCGCGAACGCCGGCCAGCACGCCCTGGTCGAATTCCGGGACGCCGCTCGAGCGGATGACCTCGACGGCGAGCAGCCGTCCGTTCCGGGCGATGGTGACGCGCACCACGGTGGTGCCGCGGCTGGCGTTCGTGTTCGCCTGGTAGCGGTAGCCCTGCAGCTTCATCGCGACCTGCCAGAGGTAATTGTCGGCGGCCCGCGCGCGATTGTAGGCGTCGGCAGGGTTGACGAAGTGCGAGGTCGTGGGCGCTTCCTTGGGATTGGGCACGGCGGGCGCGCGCCGCTGCTGGCCGGGCGGGAGCGGCGAGGGACGCATGTCCTGATGCTGCCCCGCCGGCGGTCGTGCAGGCGGCGGCGGTGGGGCGGCCAGGGCTTGCTGCTCCGGTGGCCGTGCCGCCGGCGATGGCGTGGGGGTGGGCGTCGGCTTGGGCGGATCGGCGACCGGAGGTTGTGGTGGTTGGGCCTGCAGGGGCGGCAGATCGTCCGGCGCGGGCGGCTGCGGTGCGGAGGCCTTCTTGTCCGGCGCCGCGGCCGGGGGCACTTGCGTCGCCTTGTCGGCCGTGATCGCGGCCGGCGGCTTCAGCCCCATATCCTCGGGGGGAGGGGGCGGCTTCGGTTGTTGCGCCTGCTTCGGGGGCGGCGGAGGGGGTGGCTCCGGCGGCTTGGGCTGCTCGAGCGAAACCTCGATGATCTCCTCGACCGGCGCGGGCGTCGGCCGATTCTCGATCAACCAGAACAGCGCCGCCACGACCAGCCCATGCAGCAAGATCGCGAGCGCCAGCGCCACCGGAGACATCCGGTCGGAGCGATACGAGGAGGCGCTGGCAGCATGGGCCACGGGTGGATCGGTCCTGCGATGGCGATCAACGAGACTTGGCCGCCGGATCGGAGACGGCCGGATCGAGGCCGGTATGGCGCATGGCGGCGGCGAGGAAGATGCGACGAGATCTCATCCGGCTCTCACTCTGGGCGCGACACCTGCCGGCGGCCCGGCAATGGCGCCGCCGGGCCGATCCTACGAGGATGTCTCCTAGAAGAAAATGAACGTGAGCAGCACGAACAAAGGCAAAAGGATGGCACAGGACCAGCCCATGTAGCCGAAGAAGCTGGGCATGCGGATGCCGGCTTCCTCGACCACCGCCTTGACCATGAAGTTGGGGGCGTTGCCGATGTAGGTGTTGGCGCCCATGAACACCGCGCCGCAGGAAATGGCCGCCAAAGTGCTGGCGAGTGCCCCCATCAGAAGGTCGGGGTCGCCGCCGGCCAGGTTGAAGAAGACGAGGTAGGTTGGCGCATTGTCGAGGAAGCTCGAGAGGATTCCTGTCAACCAGAAGTACCAGACGTTGAGCGGCTGACCATCCGGCCCCGTCACCAGCGAGACCAGCGGCGCCAACACGCCGTCCGAGCCGGCGCGCAGGATGGCCAGGGCCGGCGCGATGGTGACGAAGATGCCGGCGAACAGCTTGGCGACTTCGGCCATGGGTCCCCAGGTGAAGGCATTGTCGGTGCGTATCCTGCGGCTCGTCAGCTTGAGCGACAGGCCGATGACGGCAATCAGGGCGAGGTCGCGCAGCACATGCTGAAGCTCCAGCGGGACATGATAGAGCGTGAAGTGCACGCCGGGCTTCCAGGAGCCGCTCGCCAGCACGATGCCCACCACGACCGCCAGCAGGATGATGTTGACGCCACCTTCGATGCGGATCGGCGACTCCGGCGTCGGATCGGGCTTCTTGCGGCCTTCCTTGCGGTACCAGTAGCTGTCGACGGCGTAGAAAAGCGTCAGCAGGACGATGGCGCACAACAGCATCTCGCTGAAGAGGTATTCCGTCGTCCAGAAGAAGCTCACCCCCTTGAGGAAGCCGAGGAACAGCGGGGGATCGCCGAGCGGTGTCAGGGCACCACCGACGTTCGACACCAGGAAGATGAAGAAGACGAAGACGTGGATCTTGTGGCGCCGGTCGTCGTTGGCGCGGATCACCGGCCGGATCAGCAGCATCGAGGCGCCGGTCGTGCCCATCCAGCCGGCCAGCACGGTACCGATCGCCAGCAGCGCGGTATTCATCGACGGCGAGCCATGGAGGTTGCCGCGGATGTGAATGCCACCCGTCACTGTGAAAAGTGCCGTCAGCAGGACGATGAAGGGAATGTAGTCGAGTAGGAGCAGGTGGACGACTTCATAGAGTGCCGTCGGCACGCCATGGAGTGCGGCGAAGGGCACGATCACCAGGGCAGCCCATGCCGCCGATATCTTGCCGAAATGGTGGTGCCAGAAATACGGCGCAACGAGCGGCATGATCGCGATGGAGAGCAGGATGCCGACGAAGGGCAGCATCCACGACAGACCGAGATGGCGTCCATCGATTGCGGGCGTTCCGGGGCCGGCGGCCAGTGCGGGCATGGCGAGGCCGAGCGCGAGCACGGCCCCGAGGGTGAGTGGACGACCAAGGTTCATGAGGATCACGCGATGTAAGTTGCCGATACGCCGCCATCGACGGTGAGTGTGTGGCCATTGACGTAGGCCGCTGCGGGCGATGCCAGGAAGACGGCGGCGCCGGCGATCTCCCAGGGCTCGGCCCACCGTTTGGCCGGGCAGCGGGCGCGCATGCGCTCGCCGGCCGTCGAAGCGATCAGTGCCGCATTCGTCTCGGTCGCAAAGAAGCCCGGAGAAAGCGCATTGGAGGTGATGCCCTTGGCGCCGAACTCCGCGGCGAGGGCCCGGGCCAGCGCCGCGAGTCCCGCCTTGGCCGCGATGTAGGAAGAGGCGCCGGGCGCGGCGAGATCGGCGGCAATCGAACTCACAAGGATCAGCCGGCCCCAGCCGCGCTCGACCATGCCGGGCAGGAGGTGGTGGATCAGGGCCTGGCCGGCCGAGAGGTTGGTGTCGACCAGCCGGGTGAAATCGTCGGGCTGGATTTCGGCGAAGGGCCGCCGGTCGCGCTCGCCGACATTGTGCACCAGGATGTCGATGGGGCCGGCCGCCGTGACCTTGGCGGCCATCGCCGCCCGGTCGGCCATCTCGAAGGCCACGGCATCGGCTTCGTGGCCGGCGGCGCGCAGCTCGGCCAACCGCGGCGTCAGCTGCTTGTGCGAACGGCCGTGGAGGAGGACGTGGGCGCCGGCTTCGGCCAGGCCCCTGGCCATCTCCCAGCCGAGGCCACGGGCCGAGCCTGTCACCAGGGCGGTGCGGCCATCGAGGCGGAACTTGTCGGGAAAAGTCGACATGGCGGGAGGACAGGGCCGATCTGTTGGTCTATTGCGACGCCCGAGTTAGCTTTGGATGGGGCCATGCTGCAACTGCCTAAAGTCGTCGGCCACCGCGGTGCCATGGCCTATGCGCCTGAAAACACGCTGGAATCCTTTCGCGAAGCGCACCGGCGCGGCGCGACTTGGGTCGAGATCGACGTCAAACTGGCGGCCGACGGCGTGCCGATCGTGATGCACGACGATTCGTTGAAGCGGACCACGGGCGTCGACCGGCTGGCGGCGGAGACGCCGGCGGCCGAGCTGCCGGCGTCGGTGCCGACCTTCGAGCAGGCCATCGCCTGCTTCGGCGAGCTGGGGCTGGGCTGCAACGTCGAGATCAAACCCTGCAATGGCCGCGAGGCGGAGACGGCGCGTGTCGCCGTTGCCACCCTGCGCCGCCTCTGGCCGGCCCGCCTGCCCGCGCCGCTGCTCTCGAGCTTCAAGGATGCCTCGCTGGCGGCAGCCCGCGAAGCAGCGCCGGAATTTGCGCGCGCCCTGTTGATCGACGAGCTGAGGGACGACTGGCGGGGGCGCGCCCAGGCTGTGGAGGCGGTGGGCATCAACACCAACGGCAAGCGGCTGACGGCCCCTCGCGCCGTCGAGATCAAGCAGGCCGGCTACCTGCTCAGCACCTATACGATCAACGACCCCGACGTCGCCCGGGTGCTGGTCGCCATGGGCACGGATTGCGTCATTACCGACGCGCCGGATGTCATCCTGGCAGCGCTCGCCCGCTAGTCGACCATTTTGGGGGTTGCCTTCGCACTGCAGTCTTGGTGGACTGTCATCAGACTGAAACAAATCAGACACATCGCAGTCTTGTCGCCCGCCGATACAACGGCGGGCTTCATTGGGAGGTTTTTCGATATGACACGGATTCTTCTGTCTTCGGTCGCCGCGGCGGCGGTCCTGGCGAGCGCGCCTGTGGCGTTTGCCCAGACCGAAATCCAGTGGTGGCACGCCATGGGCGGCAACCTGGGCGATACGGTCAACGCACTGGCCGAGGGCTTCAACAAGTCCCAGAGCGAGTACAAGGTGAACCCGGTCTACAAGGGTTCCTATACCGAGACCCTGACGGCCGCGATCGCGGCCTTCCGCGCCAAGCAGGCGCCGCACATCGTGCAGGTCTTCGAGGTCGGCACGGCCAACATGATGGCCGCCAAGGGCGCGGTCTATCCGGTCTATCAGCTCATGGCCGATGCCAAGGAGCCGTTCGACCCCAAGGCCTATATCGGCCCGGTCTACGGCTACTACTCGACGACCGACGGCAAGCTGCTGTCGATGCCGTTCAACTCCTCGACGCCGGTGCTCTACTGGAACAAGGAGCTGCTGCAGAAGGCGGGCCTCGATCCCAACAAGCCGCCGAAGACCTGGCCTGAGCTGGGCGAGATGGCGAAGAAGGCGGTCGCGGCCGGCGCCAAGTGCGGGTTCACCCCGCAGTGGCAGACCTGGACGATGATCGAGAACTACGGCGCCTACCACAACCTGCCGTATGCGACGAAGGCCAATGGCTTCGGCGGCATCGACATCGAGCTGAAGTTCAACGATCCCGCCCGCATCAAGTTCATCCAGATGCTGTCGGACTGGACCAAGGACAAGACGTTCGTCTATGGCGGCCGCGAAGGCAAGTCGACGGCGCTGTTCAACGCGGGCGACTGCGCGTTCCATATCGCCTCGTCGGCCACCGCCTCGGCGATCGACAAGGCGCTGGGTTCCGGCAAGTACGGCATCGCCATGATGCCCTATTCGCCGGACGTTATTGCCAAGCCGCAGAACTCGATCATCGGCGGCGCCACCCTGTGGGTGCTGCAGGGCAAGCCGGCAGCGGAATACAAGGGCGTCGCCAAGTTCCTGAGCTATCTCGCCAGCACCCCGGTGCAGGCCAAGTGGCACCAGGAGACGGGCTACGTGCCGGTCACCCTGGCCGCCGCGGAAGTCACCGAGAAGGACGGCTTCTACAAGAAGTTCCCGGGCCGCGAGATCGCGGTGCAGGAGCTGACGCTCAACCCGCCGACCGAGAACTCCAAGGGCCTGCGCATCGGCAACTTCGTGCAGATCCGCGACATCGTCGATGGCGAGCTCGAGGCCGTGTGGTCGGGCAAGAAGGACGCCAAGACGGCGCTCGACGACGCAGTGAAGCTCGGTAACGAGCAGCTCAAGCGTTTCGAAGCGGCGAACAAGTAAGTTCGGGAGAAGCCCCCGTCCGGAAGGGCGGGGGCTTCCTCTTTCCGGCATGGAAAAGCGGGTCACTTTCAACGAGCGCTGGCTGCCTTACCTCCTGGTGGCGCCGCAAATCGTTATTACTCTGGTGTTCTTCTTCTGGCCGTCGGGCCAGGCGATCTACCAGTCAGTGCTGATCGAGGATGCCTTCGGCGGCAACTCCAAGTTCGTCTTCCTCGACAATTTCATCCATCTGTTCAACGACCCGGGCTACTACGACTCGGCGCGGCTCACACTCGTGTTCAGTGCGCTGGTGGCCACGCTGGGGCTCGGCGTCTCGCTGCTGCTGGCCGTGATGGCCGATCGCGTGATCCGCGGCGCCACCGCCTACAAGACTTTCCTCGTCTGGCCCTATGCCGTCGCGCCCGCGGTGGCCGGCGTGCTCTGGGGCTTCCTGTTCAATCCCTCGGTCGGCATCGTTGCCTGGGTGCTGCAAGGCGTCGGCATCGAGTTCAACTACGTGACCAACGGCCATCAGGCCCTGACCCTGGTGGTGATTGCCGCCGTCTGGAGCCAGATCAGCTACAATTTCCTGTTCTTACTGGCCGGCCTGCAGTCGATCCCGAAGTCGCTGATCGAGGCCGCCGCCATCGACGGCGCCGGGCCCGGCCGGCGCTTCTGGGACATCATCTTCCCGTTGCTCTCGCCCACCGGGTTCTTCCTGCTGGTCGTGAACATCATCTACGCCTTCTTCGGCACCTTCGGCATCGTCGATGCGCTGACCAAGGGTGGTCCGGCCAAGTCGACCGAGATCCTGATATTCAAGGTCTACAACGACGGTTTCCGCGGCCAGGATCTCGGCGGGTCCTCGGCCCAGTCGGTGATCCTGATGATCGTGGTCATCCTGCTGACCGTCGTGCAGTTCCGCTACATCGAGCGCCGGGTTCACTATTGATGGTCGAGAACCGTCCCTTCCTCACCTTCCTTAGCCACTTCGTCGTTCTGCTGGGCCTGGTCATCGTCGCCTTCCCGGTGTGGATGACCTTCGTCGCTTCGACGCACGACCAGCAAACCATGCTGCAGTCACCGATTCCGCTCCTGCCGGGCGGCCAGCTCGTCGAGAACTACACGCGCGTCATCACCGAGGGCTACGGCAAGGTCGGCAGCGTGCCGGTCTGGCAGACGCTGACCAACAGCCTGATCATGGCGCTCGGCATAGCGATCGGGAAGATTGCGATCTCCATCATCGCGGCCTTCGCCATCGTCTACTTCCGCTTCCCGCTGCGCATGACCTTCTTCTGGGCGATCTTCGTGACTCTGATGCTGCCCGTCGAGGTGCGCATCGTGCCGACCTACGGTGTCGTCGCCAATCTCGGCATGCTCGATTCCTATTCGGGCCTCATCATTCCGCTGATCGCTTCGGCAACGGCGACCTTCCTGTTCCGGCAGTTCTTCCTCAGCGTTCCCGACGAGCTCACCGAGGCGGCGCGGGTCGATGGCGCCTCGCCGATGCGCTTCTTCTGGGACATCCTGCTGCCGATGAGCCGGACCTCGATTGCCGCCCTGTTCGTGATCCAGTTCATCTACGGCTGGAATCAGTATCTCTGGCCGCTGCTGATCACGACCAAGGAGAGCTTCTACACCGTCGTCATGACGGTCTCGCGCCAGGCCAACGTGGTCGATTCGGTGCCGAGCTGGAACCTGCTGATGGCGATGGCGATGCTCGCCATGCTGCCGCCGGTTCTTGTCGTGGTGTTCATGCAGCGCCAGTTCGTGCGCGGACTTGTCGAGACGGAGAAGTAGACCATGGCGCAAGTCCATCTGCGCGGCGTAAAGAAAAGCTACGACAAGCTCGAGGTCATCCACGGCATCGACATGGAAATTGCCGACGGCGAGTTCATCGTCATCGTCGGTCCCTCGGGCTGTGGCAAGTCGACCTTGCTGCGCATGGTCGCCGGCTTGGAACGCATTACGGGCGGCGAGATTGCGATCGGCGACCGCGTCGTCAACGAGCTGGAGCCCAAGGATCGCGACATTGCGATGGTGTTCCAGAACTACGCGCTCTACCCGCATTTCAGCGTCTACGAGAATATGGCCTACGGGCTCAAGATCCGCGGCCTCTCCAAGGCCGAGATCGACCAGCGCGTGCAGAAGGCCGCCAAGATCCTGGAGCTGGGGGCGCTGCTGCAGCGCCGCCCGCGGCAGCTCTCGGGCGGCCAGCGCCAGAGGGTCGCGATGGGCCGCGCCATCGTGCGCGAGCCGGCCGTGTTCCTGTTCGACGAGCCGCTCAGCAACCTCGACGCCAAGCTGCGCGTGCAGATGCGGCTGGAGATCAAGCGGCTGCAGCGCGAGCTCGACGTCACCTCGATCTACGTCACGCACGATCAGGTCGAGGCGATGACCCTGGCCGACCGGCTGATCGTCATGAACGCGGGCGTCGCCGATCAGATCGGCACGCCCATGGATGTCTACGAGCGGCCGGCCTCGGTCTTCGTGGCAGGCTTCATCGGTTCGCCGTCGATGAACTTCCTGGCCGGCAAGGTGACGGCCGACCGTCGCGCGGTCGACCTCGCCGGGACCGGCGCACAGCGCATCACGTTGCCGCTCGGCCTGCCGACGACGGCCGCGGCCGGCGCGCCCGTGGCGCTGGGCGTCCGGCCGGAGCATCTGCATCCCGATCCTGATGGTGCACTGGAGTTCGAAATCGAGCTAGCCGAGCCGCTGGGCGCCGACACGCTGCTGCATGGCCGGTTCGGCGAAGCGCGCGAACTCGTGACGGTGCGGCAGGGTGGGCACATTCAGGCCAGACCCGGCGAGAAGCGCCGATTCAAGGCCGAGCCCGGCCATCTGCACGTCTTCGATTCGCAGACGGGCAAGCGGATCGCCGACGCTTGATGACGGCGGCAACGACATTGTGGGGCCGCATCGAGCTGGGGGACCGCCCGCGCATCGGCATGGTCGACGGCGAGACGATCCGTCTGCACGAAGGCACGCTGTTCGCGCCCGGTCCGGCGACCGGCGAGATTGTCGCCGTTGCCGACGCGCATTGGCTCACGCCGACCGAGCCCACCAAGATGGTGGGGCTTTGGAACAACTTTCGGGCCGCGGCGGAAAAGAACGGATGGGCAATTCCGGCCGAGCCGCTCACTTTCCTCAAGGCGCCCAACTCCTATGCCGCGCACGGCCAGGCGATTCGGGTGCCTCGATCCTATGAGGGGCGGGTGGCCTACGAGGGCGAGCTGGGCATCGTCATCGGCAAGACCTGCGAGGCGGTTTCGGTCGCGGAGGCCGCCGACCATATCCTCGGCTACACCTGCGTGAACGACGTCACGGCGCTGGAGCTGCTGCATCGCGATCCGAGCTTCCCGCAATGGACCCGTGCCAAGAACTTCGACACTTTCGGAGTCTTCGGCCCGGTGGTCGCCACGGGGCTCGATCCGCTGACGCTTACCGTCCGGACGTTGGTCAATGGCCGCGAGCGGCAAAACTACCCGGTCACCGACATGGTCTTTCCGCCGGCCGAGCTGGTCAGTCGGATCTCACAGGATATGACGCTGGTACCCGGCGACGTGATCGCCTGCGGGACCTCGCTCGGCGTCCTGCCGATGAGGCCGGGCACCGTGGTCGAAGTAGCGATCGACGGCATCGGCGTGCTCCGCAACGTTTTCGGGGCCCCGCCTGGCTGAACGACCAATGACGCTTGCCTCTTGATTCTGTTTTCGGGATATCTCGACCATGGCTGATTCGGACGAAGACCACTTTCTCGACGGGCTTTTCGAGAACAATCGGACCTGGGCGAAGCAGGTAGAGCAGAACCATCCGGGCTTCTTCGACAAGCTCGCCAAACAGCAGGCGCCGCGCGTCCTGTGGATCGGCTGTTCCGACAGCCGCGTACCGGCCAACGAGATTATCGGGATGTTGCCGGGCGAGGTCTTCGTCCATCGCAATGTCGCCAACCAGGTGATGATGGTCGACTTCAATTGCCTGGCCGTCCTGCAGTACGCCGTCGAGGCGCTGCGCGTCCGCCATGTCATCGTGTGCGGACACTATGGCTGCGGCGGCGTGAAGGCCTCGTTGAAGAACCACGAGCTTGGGCTGCTCGACAACTGGCTGCACGGCATCAACATGCTGGGCCGCCGCCATCACGACCAGATCACCGCCCTGCCGCACAAGGCCGAGCAGGTCGACGCGCTTTGCGAGATCAACGTCATCGAGCAGGTCCGTAACGTCTGCCGGACTTCGATCGTCCAGCATGCCTGGCGCCGTGGTCAGGACCTTTCGGTGCACGGCTGGATCTACGGGATCCAGGACGGGTTGCTGCACGACCTCGACGTTACGGTGAGCGAAGCCAAGGTCGTCGAGGAGACGCTCGCTGCGGCGATTGCGGCTCCCCGGTTGGTCCACAAGGACGAACGCCGCTGATGGGCATTGAACAGACGGTGACCCTCGCAAAGGGGCTGCTTCAAGAGCTCTTCATGTCGTCGGCGCCGACGCAGCTTCTGGTCTTTGTCGTTCACGGGCTGATCGTCTACGCCATCGCCTTCGCTTTCCTGTCGTACTTCAACCGCAAGCCCGAAGTGCTGCAGTGGACGCCGGTGGCGCCGTTCTTTGCCGCTGTCTCGATGGTGTTCGCACTGTTTCTGGCTTTCCATGCGGCCGACATCTGGACGCACAAGCGGGAGGCCGAACGCGCCTTCATCCAGGCCGGCTCGGCCATCAAGCGCTTCGACGAGATGGTCGGACCGACACAGCTCAACATCCCGGACGCGCAGCGCGAACTCGGGCGCTACGTGAAGTACGTATTCAAGGACGAATGGCGCAAGAATCGGAACCAGAAGGGCAGCGATCGCGCCGAGGGGGCGTTCCGCAACCTGCAGAGCATCGTGCTCCAGGCCACGCAAACCCTGCCGGCACCCACCGCAAACCAGCTCAATGCGCTGATGAACGACATTGCGCGGACGCGCTCGGACAGGCTGTGGATCGGTGGCAACCATACGGAGGTGTCCTCCTGGTTGGCCGTGATCCTGTTAGGCTTCCTGACCCATCTCGCCGTGGCGTCCGTCCATTTCGATCGACGGCGCGCCGGTGCGGTTGCCTTGGCGTTGCTCGCTTCGACGACCACCATTGGCTACTGGTCGCTGGGGATCGTTGCCGATCCCTATCGTCACTCTGGCCAGCTTAATCCGTCGGCCTGGATCGACAACCTGCCCGAATAGGGCGTCTCGCGAGTGCCCAGCGTAATGCTCTTCTGTACCTACAACATTCACTACGGCGTCGGCGCCGACGGCAAATACGACGTGGCGCGCATCGCCGACGTGGTCGCCAAGGCCGATATCATCTGCCTCCAGGAAGCCGTCTCCGGCTGGCCCCAGGCCAACTTCGCCGACCAGACGGCCGAGATCGCCCAGCAGCTCAATCGCTACCACTGGTATCACGGGGCCATGGAAGCGGACGCGAGCGCCGTCGGCGCCGATGGCAAGATCGTCAATCGCCGCCGGTCCTTCGGCAATGCGGTGATCTCCCGTTGGCCGATTGCCTGGGCACGCGGCCACCTTCTGCCCAAGGAGCAGCTCGTCGGCTGCTTCGACCTGCAGCGCGGCTTCGTCGAGGCGGCAATCGACGCGCCCTCCGGTCCCTTGCGGGTCTACAGCGTGCACTTAAGCCATGTCGGACCGCAGCAGCGCCTGCCGCAGGTCCGTGCCCTGATGGATACGGTCCTCAACGCCGAACGTGTCGGTCCGACCTGGGACAGTGCTGCGGGCGACATGTTCATGTTCCAGGAGCGCCGCCCCGATGTCCCGCGGTCGGCCATCGTCGGCGGCGATCTCAATTTCACGCCGGCCCATCCGGAGTATCCGCTGGTCTGTGGCGAGATGAGCGTCCATGGCCGCCTCGGCACGACCATGCATCTCGCCGATGCCTGGGTCGCCGCGGGCAACAGCGAGGAGGGCGTCGAGTCCTTCCCCAACGAGGGCCGCATCGACCATGTCCTCGTCACGCACGATCTGGCGCCCAAGGTGAAGAAGGCGTGGATCGGCCACGGCATCGTGGCCTCGGATCACTGGCCGTTGTTCGTGGAGTTCGATCTCTAGGCCCCGGCCGCGTCGCGTACGATGCAGCGGAAGCTGACATGGCTGGTCGTGGTGTCGACAGCCTCGGCGTGACGCGCCGCCGGCCGGTAGCGCCGGCAGTAACTCGGTGCGCAAAGGTGCGATCCGCCCTTCAGTACCTTGCGTGGGATCCGGACCTGCGGCTGGCGCGGATCGTAGCTCGCCTCGGCCGGACCGCCGCGCGGATTCTCCGGCACGCAACAGGCCTTCGCGGCATCGGCGGGGTGCTTCGAGGAGTACCAGTCGGTCGTCCATTCCCAGACATTGCCGATCATGTCGTAGAGGCCGTAACCGTTCGCCGGGTAGGTTCTGACAGGTGACGTCCGGGCATAGCCGTCTTCGCGGGTGTTTTCGTGCGGGAACGCGCCCTGCCAGGTGTTGGCCATGTGCCGGCCCCCCGGCGTAAGTTCATCTCCCCAGGCGAATTCCGCGCCCTCGAGACCGCCGCGCGCGGCGAACTCCCATTCGGCTTCGGTCGGCAGTTCCTTGCCCGCCCACTTTGCATAGGCTTCCGCGTCCCTGAAGGCGACCTGGACGACGGGATGGTCGTCCAGCCCGCCGAGATGGCTGCCTTTGCCGTAAGGGCGCCGCCAGGTCGCACCGAAGGTGAAGCGCCACCACTGGCTCCAGTCGGCGAGATCGACGGCCCTGCCGGGCGGCGTGAAGACCAGCCCGCCTGCCTTCAGCATCTCGGGCAGAGCGCCGGGATAGTCCTTGGGATCGGGGGCGATCTCGGCCCAGGTCACGTAGCCGGTCGCCTGGACGAAGGCGCGGAACTGGGCGTTCGTGACCGGCGTCGGGTCCATCCAGAATCCGTCGACCGTGACGGAGTGCGTGGGCTTTTCTTCAGGGTAGTGATTGTCCGAGCCCATGCGGAACGTGCCGCCGGGAATGCGAATCATACCCGCGGTCGATGTCTTTGGGCCTTCGCGCAGGTCGGTCATTTCAGCTCGAACGGATAGATCACTTTCCAGTCGTTCTTCATGTCGACGACCGTCCACTTGCGCCGGACGGCCTCGTTCCAGGCTGTGTCGAGCCGGCCGACCGGCGACTGGCGGTCGTAGGCATATTCGCGCACGGCGTCGGTATGGTGCACCAGGCCCATGAAGCGAGCGCCCGAACCGGCGGCCGTCCATTCCAGCATCTGCTGGTCGCCGTCGGAGTTGCCGAACGCCAGGACCGGGCGGCGGCCGATATACTGATTGATACCCTCCGCCTTGCCGGGGCCGTCGTCGATGAACTGTACCTTGGGTTCCTTGAGGAGCACGGGACGGTCGTTGGCGCGCAGTTCATAGCGTGTGACGCCCGACGAGCCCACGACCTGCTCCGGCGGGATGCCGTAGACCCGTTCCGTCCAGGGCCGCATGAACTCGATGCCGCCGCCCGAGACGATGTAGGTCTTGAACTGGTTGGCGCGCAGCAGGGCCAGCAGCTCAAGCATCGGCTGATAGACGAGATCGGTATAGGGCCGCTTGAAGCGCGGATGGCGGGCGGTGGCCAGCCAGTCGAGCACAGCCTGGCGAAACTCCTCGGTCGTCAGGCCGGCATGGGTCGCTGCCATGATTTCGAGCAGGCCCTTCTCGCCCATTGTCGCCAGCGCATCGCGGTCGTTCGTCAGCACCGCCTTGAACGGTTCCTGCGTTCGCCATTGCGGATTGCGGCCGGCCAGGGCGCGCACGCGGTCCATCGCGAACATCACCTGAACGTACATCGGCTGCTCGGTCCACAGCGTGCCGTCGTTGTCGAACGTGGCGATACGTTCGGGGACAGGAACCCAGTCCCGGCTGCCACCTGTCGTGGTGCGCCGGAGGAAGTCCAGGATCGACTGCTTCGCGGGTCCGTCGTTCCACGAGGGCAGGGCATCGGCCTGGGCCCGTGCCGGAGAGATGAGAGCCGGCAGGCCGATGCTGGCCACCGTACCGGCGAGGAAAAGGCGGCGTTTCATCATCCGATCCTAGCCCAACCGGCCGCCCGTGCTAGGGTGGTCTTTCATCCTGCAATGGAGACGAGAATGGCCACGAGCACCAAGCTTCGCACGACCGAGGGGCGCGGTCGCCTGTTCGACAGCGTTTTGGACACGATCGGCGATACACCCTGCATCCGGATCAACAATCTCGGACCCAAAGGCGTGCGGATCTACGTCAAGGCCGAGGCCTACAATCCGGCCGCCTCGGTGAAGGACAGGCTGGCCGTCAACATTATCGAAGCGGCGGAGCGTAACGGCACCTTGAAGCCCGGCCAGACAGTGGTCGAGGCGACCAGCGGCAATACCGGCATCGGGCTGGCCATGGTCTGCGCGCAGAAGGGCTACCCGCTGGTCGTCACCATGGCGGAAAGCTTCTCGATCGAGCGCCGCAAGCTGATGCGCATGCTGGGCGCCAAGGTCGTCCTGACGCCGCGCGCCCAGAAGGGTTTCGGCATGTACCAGAAGGCGGTCGAGCTGGCGAAGGCGAACGGCTGGTTCCTGGCGCGCCAGTTCGAGACGGCGGCCAATGCCGAGATCCACGAATCGACGACGGCGCGCGAGATCCTGGCCGACTTCAAGGGCGAGCGCCTGGACTACTTCGTGAGCGGCTACGGCACCGGCGGTACCGTGACCGGCGTGGCGCGCGCGCTGCGCAAGGAGCGGCCCGAAACCAAGATCATTCTCGCCGAGCCGGCCAATGCGCAGCTCGTCGGCAGCGGCAAGGCGCAGGAGCGCACCGCCGACGGCGCGCCGGCCGTCAGCCATCCTGCCTTCGAGCCGCACCTGATCCAGGGCTGGACGCCGGACTTCATTCCGTTGGTCCTGCAAGAGGCCATCGACAAGAAGTTCTACGACGAGCGGCTGCCGATCGCCGGCCCCGAGGGCGTGAAGTGGGCGAAGGCGCTGGCGCAGAAGGAAGGCATCTTCACCGGCATCTCCGGCGGGTCGACCTTTGCGGTCGCTATGCAGATTGCCGAGAAGGCGCCGCAGGGTTCGGTCGTGCTCTGCGTGCTGCCCGACACCGGCGAACGCTATCTGTCGACGCCGCTCTTCGAGGGCATCGTCGACGGCATGGACGAGGAAGAGACGAAGATCTCCAAGTCCACGCCGGGTTACCAGATGGATTGACGAGGACGACTCGAGGCTCAGCGATGTGGCTGGCGGCGATAATGGTCGGCCAGCGCATCGCGGCCGAAGTCCGCCGTCAGGTCGCGCCACACGGCATGGATATGGTTGGCGCCGTTCTGCGTATTGTCGTGCTCGATCACGGTGACCGGGCCGTGGACGCGAAAGTAATGTGCTTCGCCCGGCGTGAGTGAACCGGCCCAGGCGAAGCGGAATGCCGCAATTCCCTGTTCCAGCGCGCGTCGCTTCTGTGCCGCTACCAGATCGGGCGCCAGGGTGCCGAGAAAGCGATCCATCAGAGCTTCGACGAGATTGCGCTGCGCGCCGTCGAGATCGGCCAGCAGCAAGCCACGCGGTTCGCCCAAATCCCGCTCGCGTTGAGGGCTCATCACGATCTCACCGAAGGAGCGGTTGGCGATGAGGGCCGCCTGACGCTGTCGGTCGGTGAGGCCAGCCATGATCTGGCGCGCCAGATCTTCCGACGTGCCCAGCAAACGAAAACCGCGATTGGGCCCGTCGCGCACCGTTGCCGGATGCGCGCCGACGAAGAACGGCGTCACCGAAATGCGGCCAGCGACCGGCAGAGCCACGTTCAACGAAAGATGATGGCCCTCGAAACGCCAGCCCCAGGGAAAGCGGCCAGGCGTGCCGAAGATCGAAACATAGTAGCGGCCGGGATCGCGGAAGCTGCCCTGTTGTTCCCGCAGCACGCCTTCGAGCAGGCGCACGCCGTCGAGCAGTTCCAGTCCGCGCGGATTCAACACCGACGCAAAGAGCGTGCGGGCGGCTTCGGCCTGACTGGCGCGCATCTCGCCCAGGCTCAGGCCGGGACGGGTGCGCGGGATGTAGTGCCAGTCCAGACGGTTGTTCGACTCGAAGGCGATCAACACCTTCTGGCGCTGGCCATCGTCGAGACTTGTGAGAAACCGGGTCGCCGCTTCGGCGATGCGCTGTGCGGCGTCCATGGTCTGGGCGCTGGCAGCACCGAACGGCAGCAGGGCCGCGGCCGCCAGCACGGCCCGCCGTGTCGGCGGACCATGCCCACCATGATGATGGTGGCGGTGATGTTCCTCGTCGTGCGGATGCCAGCCGTCGTGCGGCATGGCGGATCCGTCAGGTCGAGGTCTTGGGATACTTCAGCGTGCAGCCATACGGCCGTGTCGAGGAATCGGTGACCGGCTTGCCGGCCAGCACCTCGCCCATGCCGATGCGCACATACTGCTTGGCCTTGGGGATGTCGGCGACATCGGCCGACGGGATCGAGTCGATGCCGCCCTTGTAGACCAGCACACCATTGGCATCGATGATGTACATGTGCGGCGTCACGGTGGCGCCGTAAGCGCGGGCGACCTGGCTCCTGGGGTCGAGCAGCACGGCCGCCGGTGCGGCATCGCGGCTCTTGGTGAGATCGTTGGCCTGCTGGGCGGTGACGTAGCCCTGCTCGCCGGTCGCCGACGAAGCGACGGTCAGCCATACCACGCCCTTGCCCGCCGCCTCGCGCTGCTGCGTCTGCATGTTCTTGGCGTTGTAGTGTTTGCGGACATAGGGGCAGTCGTGGTTCGTGGTCTCGAGGACGACGACCTTGCCCTTGAGGTCGGCGAGCGACCAGGTCTTGCCGTTGCTGTCGACTGCCGTGAAGGCCGGCGCGGGCTTGCCGACATCGGGGCCGGTCGCCGCAAAGGCGGCGGCGGGAAGGAGGGCGGCGGCAGCGGTGCCCAGCATCAGCGTACGACGGGGAACGACAAGGTTCGACATCTTCGCCTCCTAACGTTTGGATTGCTCGATCGACGAGAGTTCGGAGAGAACCAGCGCTTCGGTAAGGACCTGCGGCAAGATCTTCGGCTTGTCGGCGCCGGGCGCCCAGAACAGATAGAGCGGTACGCCCGCCCGCCCGAGTTCCTTCAGCACGCCGGTGATTTCGGGGTCGCGGTTGGTCCAGTCGCCCTTAAGCTTGACGACCCCCGCCTGCTCGAAGGCCTTGCGGCTGGCTGCCGTCTCGAGCGCGACGCGCTCGTTCACCAGACACGTAATGCACCAGGCGGCAGTAAAGTCGACGAACACAGGTTTGCCGGCGGCTACGGCCTCGGCCATGCGCTCGCGGGAAAAGCGCTCCCAGCCGTCGAAGTTGACGCCGCCCGTGGCATTGCCCGAAGCAGACGCAGCCGTCGCCGGCCTGTCTTCGAGCTTCAGGACGACACCGAAGGCCAGCAGGACGGCCACTGCGGCCACACCACGGCGCAGCCACGTGCCCGCCGACGCGGTCGAGCCGGCGCGCAGCAGCCAGATCGCGAAAGCGATCAGGACCATGCCGCCCAGGGCGTAGAGCACGCCGTCGGCGCCGGTCTGCTGGGTCAGCACCCAGATCATCCAGACCGCCGATGCGTACATCGGGAACGCGAGGAACTGGCGCAGCCGGTCCATCCACGGACCGGGCCGCGGCATCAGCCGCTGCAGCGCCGGCGTCATCGACAGGGCGAGATAGGGCAGTGCGAGGCCAAGCCCCATCGCCAGCAGTACGGCTACGGTCGCGGGGGCGGGTTGCGCAAGGGCAAAGCCCAGGGCCGCCGCCATGAAAGGCGCGGTGCAGGGCGTGGCCACGATCACGGCCAGCACGCCGGTGAAGAAGGCGCCCGTCGTCCCGCCGCGCGCGACCAGGCCTTGGCCCACTCCGGCCAGGCGGTTGCCGACCTCGAACACGCCGGAGAGGTTCAGGCCGACCACGAAGAAGAGATAGGCGATCAGCAGCGAGAAGATCGGCGACTGGAATTGGAAGCCCCAGCTTACCTCGCCGGCACCGGCGCGGATCGCGAGCACGACCGCGGCCATGGCGGCAAAGGAAGCCAGCACGCCGGCCGTGTAGGCGAGCCCGTCGCGGCGCATCTCGGCACGGTCATGGCCGGCCAGCCGCGCGAAGGCCGCAGCCTTCATGGCGAGTACCGGGAAAACGCAGGGCATGAGATTCAGGATCAGGCCGCCCAGCAGGGCAAAGAGCAGGGCCTGGACCAGAGACAGCTCTTCGCTGCCGATGGCGCCGGCCAGCGAGGCGGAACTCGGCGCGAAGGCCGTATCGAGCTTCGCCGAAACATCGAAGGCCTGCTTCACCGTGCCGTCGGCTGTCTTCTCGGTCAGCACCAGCGTACCGGCAAGCAGCGGCGGCAGGGCGGTCTTGGCATCGCCGCGCTTCAGCGGGATATGAATGCCGTTCGCATCGACCGTGGCGTTCTGCTTGGCCATCGTTGCGACGGGACCCCATTCGGCGGGGAAGAAATAGACGTTGCTGATCGTGTCGGCCTTCAGGCCCTTGGCGTCGACAATCAGGGTTGGATCGCCAGACTGGGCGACGCCGTAGCGTGCCGGCCACGGGCTTTCGGTCGGGATGTTGCGACGAGCCTGCTCGAACAAGGTGCGCGTTGCCGGCGGCGCCGGAGTCGCGGCCGTGCCCGTCGGCAAGGTCAGCTCGAACTTGCCTTCTTCCGGAATGCAGACGTCTTCGCAGACCAGCCAGTTGGCGGCAGCTGCGAGCTTCAGCGGACCCGCGAGGTCGGCCGGCGGCGTGATGCGCACCAGCAACGTCGCCTCGTCCTTGAAGCCATAGTTCGTGATGCCGCCGACCTCGAACAGGATCGGCGTGGGCCAAACGATGGGATCGGCCTTGGCGCCCGGCGGCAAGGTCCAGGTGATTTCGGTCGGCAGTCCCGACTCACCGGGGTTCTTCCAATAGGTGTGCCACTTCGGACGGATCGTCTGGCGCAGCCCCACCCAGAAGGGCTCGCCGGGCTTCACCGTCGAGACGTCGGCCAGCAACTCGGTCCGCACATTGTCCGTCTGCACGACGGATTGCGCGAAGGCCGGCATCGCCGTGGCGATGGCGACCAGGATACCGAGCAAAAAAGCGGGAAAACGCGACATGATGGTTGATTAAGTGACCTTGGCCCATGGCGCTGGCAAGGCAATCCCGATCAACGCGGCGTGATATTTTGCCCTCGTGGAAGCTACAGTCTAAGGTCTTGGTTCCATTGAGGAAATCATGTTGCAGCTGAATGAACGGCGCCTCCTGGGCGCGTTGGACGAACTGGCGGCGATCGGCGCCATCGACGGCGGCGGCTGCGCCCGCTTGGCTCTGACGGACGAGGACAGGGCAGGCCGCGACGTCGTCGTCGGCTGGATGAAGGATCTCGGCCTCGATGTGCGGGTCGACGCCATCGGCAATGTGATTGGGCTGCGCGCAGGCCGCGAGAACCTGGCCCCGATCATGACCGGCAGCCATATCGACACGGTTCGCACCGGCGGCCGCTACGACGGCAACTACGGCGTCCTCGCCGGGCTCGAGGTCGTCCGCGCTCTGAACGAAGCCAATGTCACCACGCGCCGGCCGATCGCCGTGGCCTTCTTTACCAACGAGGAAGGCGCCCGCTTTCAGCCCGACATGATGGGCAGCCTGACCTATGTCGGCGGCATCGGTCTCAACGAAGCCTATGCCGCGGTCGACAAGGAGGGGGCGTCGGTCGGCGACGAACTGCGCCGTATCGGCTATCTCGGCGCCGCGAAGCCAGGTGCGATCAGGCCGCATGCCTTTGTCGAGCTGCATATCGAGCAAGGCCCGATCCTCGACGAGGAGAAGGTGCAGATCGGCGTCGTGGAGAGCGTGCAAGGCATTTCGTGGACCGAGTACACGGTCACCGGCGTCTCCAACCATGCCGGCACGACGCCGATGCGGCTGCGGCGCGATGCGGGCTACCTCGCAGCGTCGGTGAACCTCTTTGCCCGCAAGCTCGCCTGGAAGATGGGCGGCAATCAGGTCGCAACGGTGGGCTCGCTGGCGCTGCGGCCCAACCTGATCAACGTCGTGCCCAACCGCGCGATCTTCGCGGTCGACCTGCGCAACACCGACGAGGCGAAGCTGCAGGAGGCAGAGGCGAAGGTTGCTGCGCACATTGCCGAGGTGGCGAAAGCCGAGCGGGTCGAGGTCGAGGCCAAGGTGCTGGCGCGCTTCGAGCCGGTGATCTTCGATGCCGCCCTCGTCGACAGGGTCGAACATCATGCCAGGGCCCTGTCGCTCAGCACCCGCCGCATGCCCTCGGGCGCGGGTCACGACGCTCAGATGATGCAGCGCATATGCCCCACGGCGATGATCTTCGTGCCCTCGGTCGCGGGCCTCAGCCATAACGTCAAGGAGCACACCGAAGCCGCCGACCTCGTAGCCGGGGCCCAGGTACTCCTGAACCTGATTCTGGAGCTTGCCGACTGAAATTGTCTGACAACTTGGCAGGCGCTAGCATCGCCCGATGACCGACAAGCAGCGGCAACGGCCTCCCAACAATCTGGCCGAGCAGGTAATGGCGCGGTTGAGCGCAGACATCCGGGGGGGCCGGCTCGCGCCGGGTGCGCGCCTGCCGACCGAGCAGGCCTTGACCGCCCAACTGGGCGTAAGCCGCACCGTGGTACGCGAGGCGGTCGCCGCGCTGCGCGCCGACGGGCTCGTGGTGACGCGCCGTGGCTCCGGCGCCTATGTCGCCGATCCTGCCGCCGGGCCGTTCCGCATCGCCGCTTCGGGCGCCGCCGCCCTCGGCGACATCATTACGGTGATGGAACTGCGGCTCGCGGTCGAAGTCGAGGCGGCGGCGCTGGCGACCGAGCGGGCGTCGCGCCGGCAGATCGCCATCATCCGTACGGCCTGGCGGTCGATCGACGCGGCATTGAAGCGTGGCGAGGGCGCCGTCGCCGAGGATTTCGCCTTCCATCGTGCCATCGCCGAGGCGACCGGCAACGACCAGTTCCCCCGTTTTCTGGCCTATCTCGGCAGCCATGTGATCCCGCGCCAGAGCGTGCGGCTGAGTGTCGACACGCCGGCCGAGCGACGTGCCTATCTGGAACGCATCCAGCACGAGCACGCGCGCATCGTTTCTACCATCTCGGAGGGCGATCCCGCCGAGGCTCGACGCGCCATGCGCGAGCATCTGACGCGCTCGCTGGAGCGCTATCGCACCCTTGCCGGAGGAATGAAGAATGGCCGAC
The DNA here is from genome assembly GCA_020160995.1 of Pseudomonadota bacterium. Lineage (GTDB taxonomy): Bacteria > Pseudomonadota > Alphaproteobacteria > Reyranellales > Reyranellaceae > Reyranella. The sequence goes on from JAIUOY010000238.1 coordinate 34,020, forward strand.
GCTAGGAAGATCCTGTTCACCGGAGCGGC
>JAIUOY010000239.1:0-53397 GCA_020160995.1 Pseudomonadota bacterium
CTTCCGACGAGGCGGCCGCCTATCTCACCAAGCTGCGCTCGATCGTGCGCTATCTCGGCACCTGCGACGGCAACATGGACGAGGGCTCCATGCGCTGCGACGTCAACGTGTCGGTACGCAAGCCGGGCGGCGAACTCGGCACACGCTGCGAGATCAAGAACGTAAACTCGATCCGCTTCGTGAAGCAGGCCATCGAGTACGAAGCGCGGCGCCAGATTGAAGTGATCGAGGGTGGCGGCAAGATCGTCCAGGAAACGCGCCTGTTCGATCCCGGCCGCGGCGAGACGCGCTCGCTGCGCTCCAAGGAGGATGCGCACGACTATCGCTACTTCCCAGATCCCGACCTGCTGCCGCTCAACCTGAAGCAGGAGTTCGTCGATTCCATCAAGGCGAACCTGCCCGAGCTGCCCGACGCCAAGAAGGCGCGATTCACCAAGGAGTACGGCCTCACGCCCTACGATGCCGGCGTGCTGGTGGCGGAGAAGGAGACGGCGGAATTCTTCGAGACCGTGGCCAAGGGCCGCGACGGCAAGGAAGCGGTCAAGCTGGTGACCGGCGACTTCTTCGCGATGCTGAACCGGCGCGGACTGGGAATCAGCGAGTCGCCGATCAGCGCGGCCCATCTCGGCAAGCTTCTCGACCTGCAGGCCGATGGCACGATCTCCGGCCGTATCGCCAAGGACCTGTTCGTCGCCATGGAGGAGACGGGCAAGGATCCGGCGGTGCTGGTCGAGGAACGCGGGCTGAAGCAGGTCACCGACACCGGCCCCATCGAAGCCGCCATCAAGGCCGTCATTGAGGCCAATCCCGACAACGTCGCCGCCTACAGGGCCAAGCCCAGCATGTTCGGCTGGTTCGTCGGCCAAGTGATGAAGGCGACCGGCGGCAAGGCCAATCCCAAGGTCGTCAACGAGCTCCTGCGGAAGGCGCTCGACGCCTGACCGTTGCGGCCTCCGCGTTCGGCACGGCGCGACCGTTCGATCCGGGGGGCCGCTTCGGCGGTCCCGGTGGCCGCGGAGCCTGGACGTCGGAGACGTCGACCCGGGCACGCTGCTCTGCCGGGTGGGTGGCGCGAGTCAGGTTGAACGCGGTGTTGATCAGCGCGACGTGGGAAAAAGCCTGCGGATAGTTGCCGATCTGCTGCCGGCGCTCGGTATCGTATTCCTCCGCAAGCAGGCCGAGATCGTTGCGTAGCGCCAGCAGGCGATCGAACAGCGCCGTTGCGTCGGCGCGCCGTCCGATGGCGATGTAGGCGTCGGCCAGCCAGAAGCTGCAGGCGAGAAAGACGCCCTCGCCGGGTTCCAGCCCGTCGTTGGTGCTTTCCGTGTCGTAGCGACGGACGAATCCGTCGACCACAAGGTCCCGCTCGATCGCCTCGACCGTGCCGACGTATCGCGGATCGGTCGGTGCGACGAACCCGACCTGCGCCAAAAGCAACAGACTGGCATCTAGGGTCGTCTTGCCATAGGCGGATCGAAAGCAGTTCCGCTGCGGATCGAAACCCTGCTCGCAGACCTGCTCATGGATGCGCGCCCGCAAGTTGCGCCACTCGTCGATGGGACCAGGCAGGCCATGGTGCTCGACGGCCTTGATCGCCCGATCGAAGGTCACCCAGGCCATGACCTTGGAGAAGGTGAAATGCTGGCGCGGGCCGCGGGTCTCCCAGATGCCGTAATCCGGTTCCGTCCAACAGCGCGCAACGTGGTTCGTCAGCGCCAGTTGCAGGTCCCATCCGCTTTCCTTCGCACTCAGTCCACCCTCGCGCGCCTGCTCGAAGGTATCCATCAGCTCGCCATAGACATCGAGCTGGAACTGCTGATGGGCCGCGTTGCCGACCCGTACGGGCTTGGAGTCGAGATAGCCCGGCAGCCAGTCGACCTGCCATTCGGTAAGCCGCCGCTCGCCGAGGATGCCGTACATGATCTGCATGTTCGCAGGGCTGCCGGCGACGGCGCGCTGCAGCCAGTCGCGCCACGCCGATGCCTCGTCGTAGAGGCCGGCATTCATCAAGGCGAGGAGGGTGAGGGTGGAATCCCGAATCCAGCAGAATCGGTAATCCCAGTTGCGGGAGCCTCCGACATCTTCGGGCAGCGACGTCGTCGGCGCCGCCACGATGCCGCCGCTCGGGGCATAGGTCAGTGCCTTTAAGGTAATCAGCGAGCGCTGGATTGCGTCGGCGTGAGGGCCGTCCGTATTGGCGCGCTTGATCCAGTCGCGCCAGAACTTCTCGCAATCGCGCAGGGCCTTCATCGCATCGACCGGCGGCGGTGCTGGGAAATGGGAGGGGCCATGGCTCAACGTGAAGGGAATGGTCTGCCCTTCTGTAATCGTGAAGGCGCCGATCGTCCGGAAATCCTCGCCATGGATCGGAGCGGGGGTGCGCAGGAGGACCATGTCGGGGCCGGCGATCGCCCGAAGCGTCCCGTCCTTCATCCGGCTGACCCAGGGGATCGTGGCGCCGTAGTTGAAGCGCAGGACCAGTTCCATGCTCATGGGAACCTCGCCGGACTCGCCTTGCACGATACGGATGAGATCGGACGCACTGCCGCGCGGCAGCATGAAATCCGTGAGCAAGGCCGAGCCGGACGGCGTTTCGAAGCGCGTTTCCAGGATCAGGGTACCGGGACGATAGCGTCGCGACACGGACTGTTCCACACACTGCGGTCCGATCTGCCAGCGTCCGTTGGACGGGGTGCCGAGCAAGGCGGCAAAACAAGCTTCCGAATCGAACCTCGGCCAGCACAGCCAGTCGATCGAGCCGTCGATGCCGACAAGGGCTGCCGTCTGACAGTCGCCGAGCAATCCATAGGTTTCGAGAGATGCGTTCATGCCGGATCGGACGCGAACTGCAGGACAACCTTGATGTCGCCGCCACGGCGCTCGAACGCCTCAGGCCAGCGGGCGAGCGGCACGCGCCGCGTAATGAGACGAGCCAGCCAGGCGGGATCGGCGGCAGCAAGCGCTGCAGCGCCCGCCTCATAGTGTCGCCGGTTGGCGTTGACCGAACCGAACACAACGTCGTTCTGCAGGACCATGGCGCGATTGAAGGCGCCGACATCGAAGGGAACGGTGCGCCCGCTGCTCGATACGCCGGTGAGGCAGACAATGCCGTTGCCACCCGGCCGGCGCAGCGCCTCCAGGATCAACGGCGAGGAGGCCGTGCACTCGATGACGATGTCGACCTGCAGGTCCGGCGGGAGTCTGTCGGCATGATAGACGCCGCCGAGCGCGCGGATCAGGTCGGTCTTGAGAGGCCTGTCGGCACGATCGAGCACATGCGCCTGCAGGCCGCGCTGGTGTGCCATGAGAGCGGCCAGTAATCCGACGGGGCCGGCGCCGGTAATCAGCACTGTCTGCGGCTTCCAGCCCGTCGTGCGCCGGCCGATTCGGTCGATATGCTCCCAGGCCTTGGCGAGCACGCTCGCCGGCTCGAGGAGCACGCCGAGCGCTCCGAGCGATGGCGCCACCTTCACGGCATAGGTAGGCTCCAGCAGGAAGCGTTGCGCCCCGTATCCGTCGGCGGACTTTATGCCGCGCTCGGTGTAGAGCCCGTTCCGACACATGTCCCATTCCCCGACACCGCAGGCAGGGCAAGGCACGGGATCGGGCCGACGGACGATGCCGACCACGAGATCGCCGACAGAGAAGCCGCTGCCTTGCGGCGCGACGAGGACGCGACCGAGCGACTCATGGCCGATCACCAACCGCGAGGTGCCGGGCGGCGCCCAGCCATAATGGCCCAAGACGATGTCGCGATCCGTACCGCAAATGCCGAGAGCGATGGTCTCCACCAGCAGATGCATGGAATCGGCGACCGGGTCGGCATGTTCGTCGAGCCGGAGCGAATTGATCGTACCGGGCTCTACAGTGATGGCTTTCACGGCTGGATCCCCGCGTTCGCAACGTCTCGATCGTCTTTCGAGAACGCAACCGCCATGGCAGGGTTGCATCCTGCGCGCCGGCGGAGAGGCCCGTGCCGGCGTCGCCAATGCGCGACAGGGGAGGAATAATGACGGCAAAGCTCTACGCCATGACCTGCGGCCGCCTGGTCGGTCGCCTCAAGGATATGATCGAGGGCGAGGACGGCCAGGTCGCCTTGCCGATTCCGTCCTATCTGATCGAACATCCCAAAGGGCGCGCGCTGTTCGACACGGGGATGCATCCGCAGTGCCGCGACGATGCGGCAGGGCGCCTCGGCGAGCGGGTGGCGCGCATCTTCGGCTTCGAGCAGTATGGCCCGCAGGACGACGTGAAATCACGCCTCGAGGCAATCGATCGCGATCCCGGCAAGATCGACTTCATCGTCAACTCGCATCTTCACTTCGACCATGCCGGCGGCAACGAACTGGTGCCCAACGCCACGATGGTCGTGCAGAAGCGCGAGTGGCAGGCGGCGCAGGATCCCGAGACCGCGGCCAAGGTCGGCTTTCTTCGCGCCGACTTCGATCATGGCCACAAGGTGATGCAGGTGGACGGCGAGCATGACCTGTTCGGCGACGGCAGCGTGGTCTGCCTGCCGACCTACGGACATACGCCCGGCCATCAATCGCTGAAGGTACGGACCGAGGCCGGCGAGATCGTGATCACCGGCGACGCCTGTTATTTCTGCCGCACCCTGCGGGAACGCCGGCTGCCGCGGTTCGTCTGGGACCGCGAGCAGATGCTGGCCTCGCTCGACCGCCTGGAGGCACTGGAGAAGGGCGGGGCCAGGCTCTTCTTCGGCCACGACCCCGACTTCTGGAAGGACGTGCCGCAGGCGCCGGTGCCTGCGTTCTGACGCGCGCTTTTAGTTCTGCGGCATGAACTCGATCATCAGGCCGCCGGTCTGTTCCGGCGCCACCAGCACGCGGTCGCCTTCGGTCAAGGCGAAGGGCACGTTGTTGGCGCGCAGCAACGCCTGCAGCGGCCGCGAGCGCTCGACGGCGACGGCCGCGCCGACGATCGACGGCAGGTCGCCGGGCGCCATGACCTCCAGCGCCTTGTATTCGAGCTGGTAGGCGAGCGGCGACCAGATCAACAGCTCGACCGAGCCTGTCTTGAGCAGCATGCAGCCGTCGAAAATCTCCTCGAGATTTCCGCCATAACCCGCCTTGAGCGCCTTGGCGGTCTCCCTGGGATTCTCGGCGACGGCGTGGATTGCCATCATGCCCAGCGCACCATTGGGATGGACGATCCATTCCGGCTCCATGAAGGCATCCGGCGTTTCGTGCCGAACCGGGAACCAGGGGAGCGGGCCGCCGTTCTCGCCAACGACCACGCCGGCATCGACCTCGAAGCCGTCCTCGGTCTCCCAGGCATGCATGCGTTCCTCGCCCTCGAGCTCGGCGACGTTCATTGCCAGTGCGATTACGTCCGGATCGCCCTGGATCAACTCGATGTAGTTCGGAATGTCGTCGCGGTCCGGCTGGAAGCAGATGCAGCGCGGTTCCACACCTTCCGGGGTCAGGTTGAAGCCGAGCTGCCCCAGCTTCAGGGCCGCCCCTTCGGGATCGGAAAGGGTCAGGGAGAGGTGGTCGATATCGCGCGCCGAGATTGTCATGCCCGCTCATACAGGCTTAACCGGCCCACGCTCAAGTGCGATGCTTCGGCTCCATCGAGGGAGAAGCAATGTCCAAGATTACTCTTTACGGCATCTGGCTGAGCGGTCCGACCTACAAGGCAGGACTGGCGCTGTCGCTGATGGGCCAGCCGTTTGCCTACAAGCATGTCGACCTGCGCGCCGGGGCGCACAAGCAGCCGGATTATCTTGCCATCAATCGCTTTGGCCAGGTGCCGGCGCTGGTCGACGGCGACCTCAAGCTCTGCCAGTCCGGCTCGATCCTGCTCTATCTCGCCGACAAGTTCGGCAAGATGGGCGGCAAGACCGCCGAGGAGAAGGCGCGGGTTCGCGAGTGGCTGTTTTGGGAATATGACCGGCTGGCGCCCAACGTCTATCGTGCTCGGGCCATCAAGCGCGGTTTCATGAAGGCCGACGACAGTGTCTACCAACTCTACACGGGGCTCGCGAACGACGCGCTGAAGGTGCTGGACGGCGCGCTTGCCAGCTCGTCGTTCCTGGTCGGCAACGAGGCGACCATTGCCGATGTCGCGGTCTATGGCGACGTCGCCTATGCCGGCGAAGGCGGAATCGACCTCGGTCCCTACAGCAACATCAAGGCGTGGATGGCGAGGGTCGAGAAGCTGCCGGGCTTCAAGACGTACGAGGATGTCCTGCCCAAGCAGGACGCGGCCTGAGGCGTCGACGATCGGGCGGCCGCCGGCGCTTTCTTAGCGGCGGTCGCCGGAAGACGGAGTGTCAGACCTCTTCCATCATCTGCTTCCAGCTTTCCTCGACGCTGGCGCGATCGAGGTCGCGGGTGATGAACACCAGGCGTGATCGGCGGTCGGTGTCGGGCCAGCGCGCGAGCAGGGTGGGCGGATGGAAGGTCCGATGCACCCCGTGGATCACCAGCGGCTGGTTCTCTCCGGCGACGTTCAGGACGCCCTTGACCCTGAGCAGCCGGTCGCCCCAGGAGGCGCGCACCGCCATCAGCCAGCGATTGAAGAAATCCCAGTCGAGCGGTTCCTCGAATGTGATGCAGAACGAGCCGATATGCTCGTTGTGGCGCGACCGATCATGGTGATGGTGCTCATGGTCGCCGTGGCGATGCGCGTGATCGTGGGCCTCGGCATTGAGCCAGGTCTGAACCTTGTCGCCCTTGCCGGCCGGATCGAACGGACCTGAGTCGAACAGCAGCGCAGGGTCGATGTCGCCCTGGACGATCTCGTAGAGCGCGGCGCCCGGGTTGAGCTCCTCCAGGCGGGCCCGCAACCGGGAGCTGGAGGCGATATCGGCGATGTCGGTCTTGCTGATCAGAAGGCGGTCGGCGACGGCCGCTTGCTTCACCGCTTCCGTATGTTCATCGAGCTGTCGCGCGCCGTTCACGACGTCGACCGTGGTGACCACACCGTCGAGGCGGTAGTCGTGACTGATCATCGGGTGATTGAGTAGCAGTTGCAGAATGGGCGCGGGATCGGCGAGGCCGGTCGTCTCCAGCAGCACGCGGTCGAAGGGCGGGGTTTCAGCGGCGGCTCGGCGTCTGGCGATGTCGCGCAAGGTGCGGTCGAGATCGCCCTGGATGGTGCAGCATACGCATCCCGATTGCAGAAGGACCATGTCGCCGCCGACCTGCTCCATGAACAGGTGATCGAGGCCGACCTCGCCGAACTCGTTCACCAGGACCAGGCTGCGCGCCATGCGGCTGTCGCCCAGGACGTGGTTGAGCAGGGTGGTCTTGCCGCTGCCGAGGAAGCCGGTGATCAGAGAGACCGGCAGACGCTCGGCCGACTTGTCGCGATCAAACAGGCTCATGGGACCGCCTCGCCGGATGACACGTTCGGGAATGCATATGTAACAAGATAACAAATGCCGGTTCTTCTTGACGCTCCAATGAGACGGCACGACGCTTCGGGCATCAATCAATAAAAGGAGGGGCGTCCATGGATTCGAGATATCTGAAGGACAAGGAAGGGCTCAAAGCGTCGGCGCCCGAGGTCGACGACGACCGCCGGGCGTTCCTCACCGCCGGGCTTGTTGGCGGCGCGGTCGCAGCCGGCGCACTGGTCGCGGGTGCCGCACATGCCCAGCAGGTGGCGCAGGCGCCGGCGCTTTCGGACAAGCCGTGGTGGCCGCATCCCAAATGGGGCAAGGACGATCAGGCCGGCGCCTCCAACCATATGACGCCGGCCAAGGTCCTCGACACGGTGAAGTTGATCAAGGACGGCAAGGTCTACCGTATCGGCCGGATGTACGAGTCGGGCATGCCCAAGTTCGGTGAGCGCGCCTTTACGATGCGCATCCCCGGATCGCCCACAGGCGGTCCCTTCGGCGCCAATAAGCTCGTCTATCACGACGAATACCTCGCCACCGAAATCGGCCAGACCGGCACGCAGTTCGACGGTCTCGGGCACATCGGCATCCAGATGGGCAAGGACGGCGACAAGAACGAGATGCGTTACTACAACGGCATCACCGAGCAGGAGATGGCGACGGCCTATGGCCTCGTCAAACTCGGCATCGAGCATGTGAAGCCGTTTTTTACGCGCGGCCATCTGTTCGATATCGAGGCGTTGAAGGGCAACATGATGGAGGCCGGCCAGGAGATCACCGTCGCCGACCTGCGTGCCGCGCTGCAGAAGCAGAACATGCAGGAAGCCGATATCAAGGAAGGCGACGCCGTCTTCTTCAACACAGGCTGGGGCAAGCTCTGGCTGAAGAACAACGACAAGTTCAACAGCGGCGAACCCGGCATCGGCCTAGAAGTGGCCAAATGGTGCGTCGACAAGGGCGTAAGCCTGACCGGCGCGGACCAATGGGCGACCGAGGTCGTGCCTAACCCGAACAAGGACCTGGCCTTCGCGGTGCATGCCGAGCTGATCTGCAAGAACGGCATCTTCAACCACGAAAACCTGGACTTCACGGCGCTGATCGCCGATCGCAAGTACCAGTTCGCCTATATCTTTTCGCCTGCCCCCATCAAGGGCGCGACGGGGTCGAACGGCGGTCCGATTGCGGTGACGTGATCGTCGAAACGGTCAGGAGAAACGCCCTCGCGCAAGCGGGGGCGTTTTGCTTTGATGGAAGTATGGTCTGGAGGAGAGTGAATGACGATGTTTCGCCTGGCTGCTGTTGCGGCCGTTGCCATTCCTTTGGTCTTTGGCGCGGCATTGCCAGCTGGCGCGCAGGGGATCCCCAAGGTTCAATCGCCGGAAGAGGTGGGCTTTCTGTCGACCCGGCTGAAGCGACTCAGTGACCGGCTGAACGAGGGCGTAAAGAACAACGAGCTGCCGGGCGCCGTCGTGCTGATCGCGCGCAATGGCAAGATCGTGCTGTTCGAGTCCTATGGCTTCCGCGACAAGGACGCCAAGGTGGCGATGACCAACGACACGATCTTCCGCATCGCTTCGATGACCAAGCCGATCGTGACGCTCGCGGCCATGATGCTGATGGAAGAGGGCAAGCTCACCCTGGCCGACAAGGTGTCGATGTACATTCCGGCCTTCGCCGACACCAAGGTCGCCGTCCAGAAGAAGAACGCCGACGGCACGGTCGAGCAGGTGCTGGAACCGCAGTTCCGACCGATGACCGTGCACGATCTGATGCGTCACACCTCGGGTCTGACCTACGGCGCGGCCGGCGCCAATCCGGTCAAGCAGTCCTACCTCGACATGAAGGTGAACGACCGCAAGCAGACCAATGCCGAGATGGCCGACAAACTCGCGAAGCTGGCGCTGCTCTATCAGCCGGGCACGACCTGGGAATATTCCATGTCGACCGACGTGCTGGGCCGTGTCGTCGAGGTCGCCTCGGGCATGCCGCTCGACAAGTTCATCGAGGAGCGCATCACCAAGCCGCTCAAGATGGGGGATACCGGCTTCGAGGTATTGGCAGACAAGAAGGCGCGCGGCGCGCGGCCGATGAAGGAGGGGCCAAAGAACGAGATGCCGTCGATCCCCGATGTCACCGAGAAGTTCACCTGGCGCTCGGGCGGCGGCGGCATGGTTTCGACGGCGGCCGACTATGCGCGCTTCCTCCAGATGTTCGCCAATGGCGGCCAGCTCGACGGCGTGCGGCTGGTGTCGCGCAAGACCATCGACCTGATGACGGCCGACGCCCTGCCGCCTAGCATCAAGATGGGCGCCGACATGTTCCGTTTCGAGGCGCTCGAGCCCAGCGCCGCCATGGGCCAGGGCTTCGGTCTGGGATTCGCTGTGCGCAACGTGCAGGGCGTCAACCCTCTGCCGGGCTCACCCAACGACTATTATTGGGGCGGCGCCTACGGCACCTATTTCTGGCACGACCCGCGGGAACGGATGTACGTCGTGTTCATGATGCAGTCGCCGCAGGCCCGATTGCGCTATCGCTACCTCATGCGCGACCTCGTCTATCAGGCGATGGTGAACTGATCGAAAAGACGCTAGGCAATCGCGTGGAGTATCGGCACACTGAGGCGGGGTAGGCGAAAAATCGCCACGCCGTGGGTCCCTGGGGAGGGAATGCCGATGTCGGAGCAGGCAGCAGTCCTGGCCGTGACGATGGCGGATTGATCGGGCTCGATGGACGCCTCGGTCGATCTGCTGTTCAACGCGCTGATCTCTGGGCTGCTGCTCGGCGGGTTCTATGCCGCAGTTTCGATCGGTGTGGCGATCTCGTTCGGCTTGCTGGATGTCGTCAACATCGCCCATCCGGCCTTCATCCTGCTCGGCTCCTACGTCGCCTTCCTCGGAAACACCGTGCTGGGGATCGATCCGATCCTGGCGGCGCTGATCGCCATGCCAGCCTTTTACTTTCTCGGCATGCTGGCCTATCAGGTCTACTACGTCGCTTTCGAGCGGCGTGACGACCAGTCGATTCGCGGACTGTCCTTCTTCTTTGGCCTGCTGTTCATCACCGAAGTCGCCCTGGTGCTGGTCTTCGGCGTCGACTACCGGACGGTGCAGGCGCGTTACATCGGGGCCACGATCAATCTCGGCCTGTTCGATCTGCCGCTGCGGCTCCTCGTCCCCTTCCTGGTGTCGATGGCCTTGGTGACGGTGCTGCAGCTCTTCCTGTCGCGGACCTTCATCGGCCGCGCCATCCAGGCGGTGGCGCAGGACCAGCTCGCGCTGCGCCTGATGGCCGCCAATCCGATCAAGATAAAGCGTATCGCCTTCGGTCTTTCGATCGCGACGGCCTCGTTGGCGGGCGCTTTCCTGATCATCATCCAGCCGGTGGAACCCTCGATCGGCCGCGAATATATCGGCCGCGTCTTCGCCATCTGCGTACTGGGTGGGCTGGGCAGCTTTCCAGGCATGGTGATCGCGGCGATGACGCTCGGTATCGCTGAAAGCCTGACCGCGACCTTCTTCGGGCCTTCCTGGGCTCCGGCGGTCGCGTTCAGCATCCTGCTCATCACTCTGGCGGTGCGGCCCAGTGGTATCCTTGGCCGATAGGACCGCCATGAGCGGGACTGCCACAGGGCTGCGCGGGCTGCCTTTTACCCTCTTGTTGATTGTCATAGCCGCCGCGATCTTTGCGGCTGGCCGCTGGTTCGGCAGTTCCTATGCCTTCTTCATGGGCTACGTGGTGCTGCAGTACATCGTGCTGGGGACGGCCTGGAACATCCTGGGCGGCTATACCGGCTACGTGAATTTCGGCGTCACGGCCTTCTTTGCCATCGGTGCCTATTCGACGGTGGTGCTGAACAAGCTCGTGCCGGCCATGCCGCTGCCGGTGATGATCCTGATCGGCGGAGCGATGGCGGGCCTGGTCGGCATCGGCACCGGCTATCTCACCCTGCGCCTGCGCGGCGTATTCTTCTCCATCGCCACTTTGGCGCTGGCCGTGGTGGTCCAGACCCTGATCACCAACTGGGATTTCGTCGGCGGCGCGCGGGGCGCCTACGTGCTGCGCCCGCGCATCGCGCCGCTGATCGGTGGCGAATACGTGCAGTATCTGTTTCTGATCATGCTGGGGCTCTGTGTCATCGTGCTCTCGACGGCACGGGCCATCGAGCGGTCGGCGCTGGGGTATGGCTTTGCCGCCATCCGCGACGACGAAGGCGCCGCCGAGGCATCGGGTGTGCCGACCTTGCGGCTGAAGTTGATCGCGACGGGCCTGTCGGGCGGTTTCATGGGCATGGCGGGTGCGCCGTTGCCGTTCTACGTGACCTATCTCGATCCCGCCTCGGGCTTCAATCTGAACTACGCCGTGAACGCCATCGCCATGCCGTTGATCGGCGGCACGTCGAGCTGGCTGGGGCCGGTGGTGGGCGCCATCCTGGTCGGCGGACTGCAGGAATATCTGCGCGTGACGATCTCGTCGGCCGTCAACGTGCTGGTGGCGGGCGTGCTGATGGTCGCCTTCGTGATCCTGGCGCCGCAGGGCATCGTCGGGCTGTTCCAGAGGAAGAAGCGATGACGGCGCTGCTGAGGGTCGAGGGGCTGGGCAAGCGCTTCGGCGGCTTCGTCGCGCTGGACTCGATCGACCTCGACGTCCGGCAGGGGGAGCGGCTGGGCCTGATCGGGCACAACGGATCGGGCAAGTCGACCCTCGTCAATTGCATCTGCGGCACCTTGCGCAACGAGATGGGCAGCGTGCGGTTCGGCGAGGAGGCGCTCGACGGCCTGTCGGCGCACCAGCGCACGCGGCGCGGTCTGGCGCGCAGCTTCCAGTTGCCGCGACCCTTCGGAAGCCTGTCGCTGGCCGAGAACGTGCGTATTCCCATCCTCTACACGGTGAACGCCAGGCCGGGCGCCGGTCTCGGTGGCGGCTCGATCGAAAGACGATGCCGGGAACTGCTGGGTGAGGTCGGTCTGGCCGACAAGGCGGATTTGCGGCCGCGCGATCTCACTCAGATCGAGATGCGCAAGCTCGAACTCGCCCGCGCCATGGCGACCGATCCCAGGCTGTTGATCGCGGACGAGGCGATGGCCGGCCTCAGCCACGCCGAGGTGGACGAAATCATCGCGCTGCTGATCCGGCTGAACGGGCAGGGCGTCACCGTGATCATGATCGAACACATCATGCGGGCGGTGATGGAATTCTCCCAGCGCCTTGCGGTGCTAGTGGCGGGCCGCAAGATCGCGGACGGCCCGCCGCAGGAAGTCGTCCGCAACCCCGAAGTCGTGAGGGCCTACCTTGGCGAGTAGCCTCGTCGTTGCCAACATCGACGCCGGCTATGGCGCCGTGCGCGTGCTCGAAGACGTCTCGCTGCTGGTCAGCCCTGGCGAAACCGTGGCGCTGCTCGGCACCAACGGCAACGGCAAGTCGACCCTGATGAAATCCATCATGGGCATCGTGCAGCCAATGGCGGGCAGCATTCGCGCCACCATTGACGATGTCGAGCATGAACTGATCGGCCGTTCGACCGAGGAGATCGTCGACCTCGGTATTGCCTTCGTGCCGGAGGGGCGGCGGCTGTTCCCCAAGCTCACGGTAACCGAGAACCTGTTGCTGGGTGCTTTCCGTCCCAAGGCACGCTCGGCCATCCAGCGCAACCTTGATTTCTGCTTCGAGACCTTTCCGCGGCTCAAGGAACGCGCCCGCCAGCTCGCCGGCAGCATGAGCGGCGGCGAGCAGCAGATGCTGGCTTTGGCGCGGGCTCTGATGTCGGCGCCGCGTATCCTGTTGATCGACGAACCCTCGGTCGGACTGGCGCCACTGCTGGTCAAGCGCACCATCGACAAGATCAAGGAGCTGAAGGAGGGGTACGACCTGACGGTCCTGATGGCCGAGCAGAACTTTACCCAGGCCATCCGCATCGCCGACCGTGGCTATGTCATCGTCCACGGCCGCATCGCCTTCACCGGCGATTCCGCCGATGCGCTCAGCAACAACGAGCTGATTCGCGAGTTCTATCTGGGCGCCTAGAGCGCTACTTCTTCGGGTCGTACGGATAGATGATGTTGCCAGTCTTGTACTTGGGCGGCCACAGGATCACCTCCGTCTTCGGGTCGCGGAACTGCTCGACGCCATTGCCGCTCACGCCCTGGAACTGGGCAGCGACGACCTGCGCCTGTTCCCACTCACCTTCGGCATTGAACTTGATGTCGCCGACCACGGTCTTGAAGACGTTCTTGCGGGCGAACTCGGCCAGCTTCGCGTCGTCGGCGCTGCCGGCTCCCTTGACGGCCTGTTCGACGACCTGGCCCAGCGCATAGCCGAACGGCGGCAGGTAGTAGCCCAGCAGGTCGACGCCGGCTTCGGCGGACTTGGCCTGGTATTTCTTCAGGAACTCGCGACCCTCGTCGGTCGCGAACCCTGCCCAGGGCAGCCAGAAGTCGTAGACGACGATGCCGTTCAGGAGCGGGCCGAGCTGCGTCTTGATGGCGGTCGCCTGCAGGCCGACCATGCCGCCGCCGTACATCTTGGGCTTGAAGCCGATCTCGTGCGTGGCGCGGATGATGCCGACGGAGTCGGGCGGGTAGGAGGCCGCGAAGAAGATGTCCGGATTGGTCGCCGCGACCGCGCGTATGATCGGCGTATAGTCGGCCGTCGCCGGCGGGTAGGTCTTGTCGTAGACGATCTTCAGGCCGTACTGCTTGGCCTGGTTGCGGACACCGTCCAGTGCGTTGCGCGGAAATTCGGCGTCGGCGCCCGTGATGGCCAAAGTCTGCGGCTTGGGCGTCTGCTCCATCGCGACGGCGAAGAAGCCTTCGGCAAACGATTCCTTGGGCTTGGGGCCACCGGTCGGCGTGATCGAGAAATAGCGCGGGTACTTGAATTCGCTGTTCACCGCCAGGCCCAGCAGGGCGAAGAACGTACGGTCGTGCTGCATGACGACCGGCATCGCCGGCGCAACCATGTTGGTGGCATAGCCGCTGGTCACGATATCGACTTTGTCGACATCCATGAGCTTGGTGTAGAGGCCGGGCACGTTGGAAGGATTGGACTGGTCGTCGTAGTAGACGAGCTTCACCGGCCGGCCGAGCAGGCCACCGCGAGCATTGACGTCCTGCTCCCAGATCTGCAGGGCCAGAAGTGCGGCCTTGCCATTGGGCGCGAGGCCTCCAGTCAGCGCCATGCCGAAACCGATGGTGAACGGTTTGGCCTGGGCATGAGCGGAGCCGAACGCGCTCGTACCGGCACCTGCAGCGGCTGCCAGCTTGCCGAAGGTGCGACGCCTAATGAGCATGAACCTTCCTCCCGATTTTCTTGTTTTGACGCGCGATCCTAGCTCGGAAACTAAGCCTGTGTCATCGGACGGCGATACTTCGGTGAGACTGTAGGGCAGGCATGACTTCGCGGGCAAAGGCGCGAAGGTTGGCCAGGGAGGCGTTGGGGTCCACCAACAGGATATTGGTGGCGCCGACCGCCTCCAGTTCCCGCAGGCGCGAGACGATCTCCTCGGGCAGCCCGAGCAGTGCGGCCGTGTCGTCCTCGATCCGGTCCGGAAGCTTGTCGCGGGCAAGGTCGCCGATGACGCCGATCACGCGCTTGCGCGTCTCGTAGGCGGCAGCGCGCTCGCTTTCGTGGTGGATCATCTGCAGGGCGCGCGCCGTGGCCACTAGCCCGGGATGATAGACGCGGCCGACGCGCTCGCATTCCTCGCGGAAGAGGGCGATGCGCCGGGCGATCTGGTCGGTCTGGGCAAGCTGGTCGAGCAGCAGGTGATAGCCCTCGCGGGCGGCGCGACGCACGCTGTCCGGGCTGCCGGCCGCCAGCCACAGCGGCGGGTGAGGGCGCTGCACCGGCGCGGGCTCGACGAGGATATTGTCGTAGTGCCAGCGCTTGCCGTGATGGCTGAAGCGGCCGTCCGTCGTCCACGCGGTGCGGATCACCTCCATGGCCTCGTCGAAGCGCTCCGTAGCTTCGGCCATGGGAATGCAGAAGCCGTCGAACTCGGCCTGGCGATAGCCCCTGCCGACTCCAAAGTCGACGCGCCCGCCGGTCAGCAGGTCGAGCGTCGCGATCTGCTCGGCGATCAGCACGGGATTGTGCCAGGGCAGCACGACGACGGCCGTGCCGAGGCGGATGTGCTTCGTCCTGGCCGCCAGGTAGGCCAGCACGGTGATCGAGGCCGAGACCTGGCCATGGCCAGTGAAATGATGTTCGACCATGAAGAGCTGGTGGAAGCCCAGCCGGTCGGCTTCGATCACATACTCGATGAAGGTCTCGTAGCCCTGGCTGTCTTCGAGGCCGACCGAGGGTTTGGTCCGCGCTCCGCCGAACAGTCCGAACTGCATTGGCTCGCCCTTCACCGAAGGAGGCGTCAGGCCTTCATACGCATCCGGCCGAGGAAGTCGCGCTTGCCGAGGGGCACGCCCTTGTGGCGCAGGATGTCGTAGGCCGTGGCCGCGTGGAAGTAGAAGTTGGGCAGCGAGAAGGATTGCAGGAAGCTCTCCGCCGTGAACGGCAGCTTGCGGTCGCCGATCTCGAAGACGACATCCTTGCCCATGAGGCTGTTCACCTCGTCGGGCTTGACCTGCTGCAATGCCTCGCGAGCCTCGGTTACCAACTTCTGGAGGCCGGCATAGTCGATCGCGGGGACGGGGGCCGGCGGCTTGAAGACACCGGCCTGCACCCCGCGGATGGCGCCCAGGGAATGATGCACGACGGATTGGATCTGAAACTTGAACGGCAGCATGTCCGGCGCCAGTCGCGCCTCGACGACCTCGTTGGGATCGACTTTCTTCTCCTGGAAGTGGGTGAGACCGCGGCCGAGAAAGCCTTCCACGCCGCCCAATGTTTGCAGGAAGTTCGTGACGCTCAGTTCATAGAGCGAGATCGCCATAGCTCAAGTCCTCCGACCATCTTTGTTGCGTGCATTCTCGACGGTCCTCCGAGCGGCGCAACTCTTTCCTCACGGGGCGAAGGAGGCTTCCTTGCTTCGGGGGCCCTGTCGAATGGTCTAGGTTTGGCGCCTCCATCTGCCGCTCGGGAGAGACGTCATGATCGATCTGTACTACTGGCCGACGCCCAACGGCTGGAAGATCTCCATCATGCTGGAGGAGTGCGGTCTGCCCTACAGGTTGATGCCGGTGAACATCCGTACGGGCGATCAGTTCAAGCCGGCGTTTCTCAAGATCAGCCCCAACAACCGGATGCCGGCGATCGTCGATCACGAGCCGCCGGGCGGTGGCGAAGCTGTCTCGGTGTTCGAATCGGGTGCCATCCTTCAATATCTGGCCGAGAAGGCCGGCAAGTTTCTCCCCGAGGACCTGCGCGGCAGATACGAAGTGCTGCAGTGGCTCAACTGGCAGATGGGCGGTCTGGGACCGATGGCGGGGCAGGCTGGTCATTTCTACCTCTACGCCCCGCAGTTCGTGCCGACTGAACAACTCGCCTACGGTCAGAAGCGATACGGCAACGAGGTCAACCGGCTGTTCGGCGTTTTGAACAAGCACCTGGCTGGCCGTTCGTTTATCGTGGGCGACTACTCGATCGCCGACATGGCGATCTGGCCCTGGATCGTCGGCTACAAGAATTTTGGCCAGAAGCTCGAAGAGTTTCCCGACCTCCAGAGATGGTTCAAGGAGATCGGCAAGCGGCCGGGCGTCTTGAAGGGCCAGGCCGCGGGTGCGGAGCTGCGTCAAGCGCCGGACATCGACACCGAGGAACAGCGCAAGGTGCTTTTCGGTCAAACCGCCTCGGTCGTCCGCTAGGGAAGCGATCTGGAAACGAACCGCCTTGGTGAGGCCGGCCAAGCGTTCGTATCGCAAGGTGATCGATCGACGAGGGCAAGTCCTTTATCGATATTTTACAAAGATGTAATCAATCCGGCCGCTCTTGACGCTCGGCGGACGGGCAACCACGTTGGCGGTGCTCCTTGAACCAAGGGGCAGGAGGCACTGTCATGCAGAATCAAGAACGTGAACTCATCACGGGGCTCTTCGGCCGGCTGCAGCCGTTCGAATCCCAACCGCGCGACGCTGAGGCGGATGCAATGATCCGCGATCTCGCGGCGCGCCAACCAGCCTCCGCTTATCTGCTGGTGCAGACGGTGCTCGTTCAGGAACAGGCCCTCAAGGCCGCCCAGGAGCGTATCGCCGAGCTTGAGGCAAAGGCTGCGGCCGCGCCGGCCGGAGGCGGCGGTGGTTTTTTGGGCAGCACTCCGAAGATCGGTCCCTGGGGATCGGCCTCAGCCGCTCAGTCGCCGGCCGTACAGGCGCCAGCCGCACAGGCACCGGCACCGCGCCCATCGGTTCCGTCGACACGTTCGCCCTTGCAGGCCGCGGTAGGTCCGCAGGCCGCTGGCGGCGGCGGGTTCCTGCGCACGGCAATGGCGACGGCGGCCGGCGTTGCCGGCGGCGCATTGCTCTTCGAGGGCATCCGCAACCTGATGGGGGGCAGCTCCAATCCCTTCAGTCAGGGCGCGAGCAGCCAGCAGGCAGCCGCGCCACAGACCCCGTCCGAGCTGATGCCTCCGGACTCGTCGCAGTCTGCACAGCAGGAGCAGCAGGCTTACGGCCAGGACGCGGGACTGCAGGACGACTATGACACGGCGTCGTACGACGACGGCGGTGACGACGACAGCTGGGGCTGAGTCGCTACTTTTCGTAAACAACGGGGGAGATGACGAGATGATCGAGCTTCACACGTGGGGCACACCGAACGGCCGAAAAATTTCCATCATGCTCGAGGAATGCGGGCTGCCCTACAGCGTGCACAAGGTCGACATCTCGAAAGGCGAACAGCACAAGCCGGATTTTCTGCGGATCAGCCCGAACAATCGCATTCCGGCGATCGTC
Source organism: Pseudomonadota bacterium (assembly GCA_020160995.1). GTDB lineage: Bacteria > Pseudomonadota > Alphaproteobacteria > Reyranellales > Reyranellaceae > Reyranella. The sequence continues at coordinate 18,211 of JAIUOY010000239.1, forward strand.
GATCCCGACGGCCCGGGCGGCAAGCCGTACTCGCTCTTCGAGTCCGGCGCGATCCTGATCTACCTCGCCGACAAGACGCAGAAGTTCCTGCCGGCCACGGGTGTCGCGCGCTACGACGCCCTGCAATGGCTGATGTGGCAGATGGGCGGCTTCGGCCCGATGCTGGGCCAGGCGCATCACTTCCTGCGCGCGGCGCCGTCCAAGATCGAGTACGGCATCAAGCGCTACGTCGACGAGGCCAAGCGCCTCTATGGCGTGCTCGACCGCCAGCTTGCCGGCAAGGCGTTCGTCGCCGGTGAGGAATATACGATCGCCGACATGTCGATCTTTCCCTGGGCGGCGCGCCACGAGTGGCACACGGTGAATCTCGCCGAATTCCCCAACGTGAAGCGCTGGTACGACATCGTGAACGCGCGTTCCGCCGTCACCAAGGGCATGGCGGTACCGTACCTCAACTGAGCATGTGGCCTCGGGTGTCGCGGGCCATTGCGGCAGGGGCTCTGCTCCTGCTCTCGGCCTGCGCCCAGCCCGGCGCGCCGCCGGGTTGCGCCGCTCCTCTCAAGCCTGCGCTCGAAGTCAGTCTCTATTTCGGCCGGGACAAGCCGGCCGGCGGGCAGGTGAGCGATGCGGAATGGGTCTCCTTCGTCGCCGAGAGTGTGACACCTCGGTTTCCGGCCGGGCACAGTATTGTCGATGCCGGTGGCCAGTACCGCGATGCATCCGGCCGCATCGTGCGTGAAAGCAGCAAGCTCGTCGTCATCGTCGTCTTCGATGCGCCCGCCCACCACGCCAAGGTGACATCGATCGTCGACACCTACATAAGACGCTTCGGCCAGGAGAGTGTCCTGCGCGTCGAAAAGCCGGTCTGCGCCGGCGTTTGACCGGAGCCGGTTCACCGCGCCGCGAAAGCACGTTAGGCTTGCACCGTTGCCATCTGTACCCGCAGGAGTGCCAGCCCATGAGCAAGGATCCGAAGTCCCGCAAGACCGTCGCGCTCGCCACCCCGACCGATCTCGGTGAGAACGCCACCCGCGACCTGGCCGGCGGCTTGAACCTGCTGCTGGCCGATGTCGCGGCCCTCTACTGGAAGACCAAGAACTTCCACTGGCATGTCTCGGGACCGCATTTCCGCGACTATCATCTTCTGCTCGACGAGCAGGCGGCGCAGATCGACGCCATGAGCGATCCGATTGCCGAGCGGGTGCGCAAGCTTGGCGGTACGACCATCCGGTCCATCGGCCATATCTCCCGCCTGCAGCGCGTGCTCGACAACGATGCCGACTATGTGACGCCGCTCGACATGCTGGCGGAGCTGCGTGACGACAACAAGCAGCTCTGTGCCAGCATGCGTACGCTGCACGAGCTTTGCGACGAGCATAACGACGTCGCCACCGCGAGCCTCATCGAGAACTGGATCGACGAAGCCGAGCAGCGCGTGTGGTTCCTCTACGAGACGACGCGCCGGACCGAGGGCTGATCAAGTCGTCGGAGCGAGCGGAAAGGCGTCATTGCCTTTCCGCCCAGCCGATCATCTTGCCGATGAAGGTGTCGCAGGCATCCATCTGCGAGCGGGCCACGAACTCGTTGGGCTGGTGCGCCTGCGAGATGTCGCCCGGACCGCAGATCACCGTCGGAATGCCGTGGCTGCGGAAGATGCCGGCCTCGGTGCCATAGGGCACGGCATAGGTGCGGTTGCCGCCGGTCCATTGCAGCGCCAGCTTGGCGGCTTCCTCGTTCTCCTGCGGCAGCAGACCGGGCACGAAGGAGCGGCGCTTCAGGGTAATGTCGGCGTCGGGATGCTTGGCCTTCATCTTGGGCAGCAGCAGCTCGGCGATGTACTTCTCCGCCCGGCGCTGCACTTCCCACGGATCGTCGCCGGGCAGGGTGCGGTAGCCCCAGTTGAGCGTGCATTCGCGGGCGAGGATGTTGCCGGCCGTCCCGCCGGTCACGATACCGACGTTGATGGTCGTGTGGCCGGGCACCGTGTCGAGGTCGGTCCGCTTGCGACCCGCCAGCTCGACCTGCAGCTCGTTCAGCCAGTGGATGAAGTCGCCGGCGAAATGGATGGCGCTGACCCCGAGATGGGTCATTGAGGAGTGGGCCTCGACGCCGGTAAAGGTGGCGATGATCCCGCCGCCGGCATTCTGCGCGTTGACGACGCCCATCATGGTGGGCTCGCCCACGATCACCGCCTGCGGCCGGGGCACGTTGCCCACCAGCTTCTCCGCCAGCGAATGGGCGCCCAGGCAGCCGATCTCCTCGTCGTAGCTGAAGGCAAAGTGCATCGGCACCTTGAGCTTCGCCTTCTTCAGCGCAGGAACATGCGCAAGGCAGGCGGCGATGAAACCCTTCATGTCGCAAGTGCCGCGGCCATAGAGGTTGCCGTCCGGCTTTTCGGTCAGCGTCCACGGATCGGTCGTCCAGGCCTGGCCGTCGACCGGCACGACGTCGGTGTGGCCCGAAAGCACGATGCCGCCCTCGGCCATGGGGCCGATGGTGGCGAAGAGGTTGGCCTTGGTGCCGTCCTCGTTGGGGACCAGCGTGCTCGGCACGTCGTGCTCGGTCAGATAGCCCTGGATGAACTTGATCAGGTCGAGGTTGGAGTTCCGCGAGGTGGTGTCGAACGCCACCAGGCGCTGCAGCATGTCGATCGAGGAGGAAGCGGTCATGGCCCGCACCGTCGCACGACATACGCAGGGACGCAAAGAGCGAGGCTGTGGTAGAATTTCCGGCTGCAGGAAGACGCCATGTGGTGGTTCAAGAAAGCGATGCCCTTGCCGGTGGCCGCGCTCGAGATTTATCGGGTGGTGGCGCCGTTGATGGCGCGTTTGCGCAACAGGCTGGCACCGTTCGGCCTGCATCGCGGCGACGGCTTCGAACTGGAGGCGGTGGCGTTCGTCCATGCCGCCGCCGTATCCGGTGTCGAAGGGTGCCGCTTTGCGGCGACCGACCGCGATCATCTGCAGGACGCCTTTTCGCTGACCTTTGCCGATCGCATCCTGCGGCTGAGGCTGACGCACAATCTGTTCGAACTGCATCCCCCTCTGGCGGCGGTGCAGGCCAACGAGGCGCAACGGGAGTTGCGGCTGACGTCGCACGACCGGCTCGACCTCGCCAATCTCCAGCAGTTCCTGGTGTCGCGCCTCGCCGACTACCGGAAGGGCAATCTCGAGGGCCAGATCAGGGCGTTCCTGGGCTTTCTGGAGGTTGGCCAGGAGCCGCCTTTCGAATTGATGTTCTCCCTGGCCATTTTTCTGACCGACACGCAGCAGGCCGTCCGGGAAGCCGCCGACGAACTGCAGGAGCGGGCCTTCCTGGTCTGACGGCCTGGGCGGGAGCATTAAGTAAACAATGCCAAGATCCTGAGAAACCTAGCGAAATCGCCTACTCGTTTGACACTCCCAACGGCCACCGCTAGAACCGCCGCGCATCCGTCGTGGATATATCGATCGCCGGGGTCTGAACGGGCTGCGGAGAGGTGGCCGAGCGGTCGAAGGCGGCGGTTTGCTAAACCGTTATAGGGTCTAAAGCCCTATCGAGGGTTCGAATCCCTTCCTCTCCGCCATTATCCCCACTACTGCAATGACTTGAGCGCGGCTTCACCCCTGAGCAGGGGCTGGAGGTCGGCATTTGATCTCGCTAGATTTCAAGAAGACTGCAATGAAAAGGGTGGTTTGTGGGGAAATGCAGGATGGGGTGCTTATAAGCTTCGTAATTGGGCTTATTGGGGGACCTGCGTGTACTCTTCTTCTGGCCGGGGTGCTTTGGTCTCTGCCTGACAGGTACTGGCGATGATCCAGCAAATCCTGTTCGGCCTTCTGGGCGGCATCTGCGGGACGGCCTCACGCTTTGGGTGCTTCAGCTCATCGACAACCGGCGCCAGCGGGAAACCTACCGGAAGCTGCACGATCTCTAGCCATGGGCGGGCTTTCCGAAGAACGCGCGACGTCATGGCACCATTGTCGGCCGGTGCGGCGATGGACTTGTCGGGCCGGATCACGCTCTATGCCCGTCTCGGGGGGAGATCGTATGCGGCGTGCTCTTGTGTTGGCGATGGCGGCTCTGACAACGGGATGTATCGCCAGCGATACGGCGACGTTAAGCATGCCCAACGACTTCCGGGACAGCCCGGTCCAGTGGACGGCGACCTATCCGGGTTCCTATGAGACGCTGTCGAACTGCATCGCGGCGCAGTATGCCGGCGAACTCCGTGTCGCCCCGCAGATTTATCCTACGGTGCAGCGCTCGAGCATCCTGCTGTCGAGCGGGAGCGGGGCCGATGCGGAATTTCAGGTCAAGCAGCTCGACGCAGCGTCAAGCCAGGTGACATGGCGGCGGGCCACCGGCCTTTTCGGCAGCTGGCTCAACGATCGCACCGCGCGCCAGCGCGCCGACAAATGCGGCGGCGTGGCGGGGTAGCTTACTTCGGGGCCGCCTGTCCGCGCCGGATGCCGCCAGCAGTCTCCTCGCGCTTCACTTCGGGGAACAGCCACATGGCGAACACCATGAAACCGCCGAGGAAGATCACGAGATACTGAATCCGGTCGTGACCCAGGTCGCGCTGGAAGAAGAAGGCCGCGATCGCCACGAGCACCACGACCACCGAAAGCGCCAGCTTGATCCGTACGGGCATAGCTGTCCTCCGCTCGCTTATTCGGCCGGTGCGACAGAGCCGGCCTGCGCCGCAGCCGACGGACGCGGCGTACGCGACGTCCGGCGCATATCCTTGCGAATGTACCGGGTGCTGTAGCCATTGAAGAGGTGGCCGAGCAGGCCACGGTCGAGGTCGGAGGTTCCGAGCAACCAGTCCATCACCGGGAACGTAAGATTCATGTTCCGCTCCATCATGATCGACTGGTCGTGATGGGCGGTATGATGGCGCCGGATGGTGTTGACGAACGGCATGGTGCGCACGAACCAGTTTTCGTCGACGTGACAGCAGAAGTGCATGAATTCGTAGATGAGATACATGGATGTCGTGGTGCTGATCAGCAGCCAGCCGACATTGGCGGAGATCAGCCAGCCCAGAAGCAAAGCGGGCACGATCGACATCAGGGTGAAGGTCACCAGCGCGTAGGGTGGGAAAAAGGTGACGCGCCAATCGTTGTGATTGGCGAAGCGCATCTCCTGCTCGGTGAAGAACTGGTGATGCATCAAGGTGTGGCGGTTGTAGATCGCGCGGAACGCCTTGATCTGCGACGGCCGATGCATGACGTAGCGGTGGATCCACCATTCGAAGAAGTTCGCCGCCAGGAAGGTGACCGGCACGATCAGCCATTCCCACCAGCGCGGGCTCTGGATGTTGGCGCCGTAGATGAAGAGCGCCGTCAATCCGATGACGTAGATGACGAAGACGTGCAGCCAGCCATTGTACCAGCCGGCAATACGTTCCCTGTAGGTGGCGCGGTACTGCCGTTGCCGGTCGGTCATCGGGCTGGTCGTGATCTCCATGGGCCGTCTCCGTCTTTCCGCGGTGCGAGGGACCTATACCTTCGCTGACATATCACCAATCTATTAGAGCGGCAATGCTCCCTCTGCAGGCAGAATGCGCTTGCTGAAATGTTTCTTATATACTTATGATATGGCAGATGCGTCCGACAGAGGCGCCGAATTAAGAGACTCGTCGACATGGGAGGAATGCCATGAAGCACACTCGTCGTGCCTTCTCGAAGCTGGCCGGCGCCGGCGTAGCCGCGGCCGCGATACCGCAGGTCTTTGCGCCGGCGATCGCCCAGAACAAGCCATTGAAGATCGGCATTCTCGCGCCGCGCTCGGGTGTTGCCGGCACGGCGGGCGAATGCGGTATCCGCGCCGTGCAGTGGGCGGCGGAACGCATGAACAAGGCCGGCGGGATCGCGGGCCGCAAGTTCGAGCTGGTGATCGAGGAGGAAACCAACCCCAAGGACACGATCGAGCGCTTCCGCCGCCTGGTCCTTCAGGAGAAGGTCGACGCGGTCCATGGCCTGATCTCGACCGGCGTCAGCCTCGGCGTCGCGCCGGTGGCGGAAGAGGAGCAGGCGCTGCTCGTCATGTGGGACGGCACCACGCAGGACGGCGTCAAGGAAGTGATGCCCAAGTCGCGCTACGTCTTCCGTTCGACCGACAACGAATGCGAGGCGGTGATGGCCTCGCTGCTGGCGGTCAAATACTTCAAGGGCCAGTTCAAGCGCATCGCCGGCATCAATCCGGACTATTCCTACGGTCGCAACAACTGGGAGGCCTTCCGCCAGATCCTCAAGCGCTACGGCGTCGAGGTCGAGGTCGTCGCGGAGCAGTGGCCGAAGGTCGGCACGCTCGATCTCACCTCGAACATCGCGGCCCTCAAGGCGGCCAAGCCGGACCTGATCTTCTCGTCCATGCTGTTTGCGGACTTGCCGGTGTTCATGAAGCAGGGGGCGGCGGCCGGCTTGTTCGACGGCACCAAGGTCGTCCTGCCGGCGGCCGGCTGGCAGATCAACCAGCTCAAGAAGGAGTTCATGCCGGAAGGCGTGATCTTCGGACACAACACGCTCTACTTCGCCTACGAGCAGGGCTCGGCCCTGCAGAAGTCGTTCGTGATGGACTACATGGACCGCTACAAGGAAGCGCCGCACTGGGAAGCCGACCGCGCCTACTTCGCCCTGGCGGCTTACAAGGCCGGCGTCGAAGCGGCCCAGAAGGCGGGCGGCAAGTGGCCGACACAGGAAAAGGTGAGTGAAGCGATGCTCGGCGTCGAGGTCGAGAGCCTGGGCGGCATGGGCCGCTTCCGCAAGGATCGCATCGCCGAGCAGGTCTTCTATCAGGGGCCGTCGACCAACAAGAACCAGTACGATTTCCCGACCCTGGCCTCGGTCGACGTTCTTCAGGCGAGCCAGTTGCAGAAGCCGCCGGGGGCGGATTTCTGGGAGTGGATCAAGACGGCGAAGATGCCGGTCTGATCGTCTATGGCGCTGGTCGATATCGTCCTCGGCGGGACGTTCCACGCCGCCATCCTGTTCCTGGTGGCGGCCGGGCTTCAGCTCGTGTTCGGCGTGCAGAAGATCGTCAATCTCGCCTGCGGTTCTTTCTATGCGCTGGGCGCTTACTTCGGCATCTCGGCCGTCGCGGCGGCCGTGGGCCTTGGCCTGCCGCCATTGTTGTTCCTGCCGGTCTTGATCCTTGCCGGCTTGCTGATCGGTCTGGTCGGCCTGCCGATCGAGCGCATCCTGTCCACGGTCTATCGCCGCGACGAGAGTTACCAGCTCCTGCTGACTTTCGGTCTGCTGCTGATGTTCCAGGACGTCTTCCGATTCATCTGGGGCGCGACGCCGCGCACCATGGACGACGTCTACATGGCCTACGGCACCGCCGAGATCCTGGGCACGCGCGTGCCGGCCTACAATCTGCTGGTCATCGCCGCCAGCCTCGGCCTCGCCATCGCGCTGGGGCTGTTCCTTCAACGTACGAAGACCGGCCGCATCGTGCGCGCGACGGCGGAGAATCGCGACATGGCCGAGGGCCTGGGCGTCAATGCCTCGCGCATCTTCGCCCTGGTCTTCACGGTGGGCTGCATGCTGGGCACTGTCGGCGGCGCGCTGGTCGTGCCGTCCAGTGCTGCCTCGCTGGAGATGGCCGTCGAACTGGTGGTCGAAGCCTTCGCCGTGGTTGTCATCGGCGGTTTGGGCAGCATGCGTGGCGCGCTGGTCGGAGCGTTGATCGTCGGCCTGATGCGGGGCGCTGCCATCACCTTCATGCCGGAGATGGAATTGCTGTCGATCTACATCGTGGTCGTTGCCGTGCTGATCTTCCGGCCGGCCGGCCTGTTCGGCAAGCCCGTGACGTGAGCGGCACGATATGACCGACCAGTCCCTTGCCGTTCCGCTGGCCGTTTCGACCGCCCAGGTCCGCCCCAGCTCGCGCGGGCTTTGGATTTTCTTCGGGCTGATCGCGATCATGGCGGCGATGCCGCTGGTCGCCACGCCCTATGCCCTGCTGCTGCTGGTGCCGTTCTTTGCCTATGCGATAGCGCTCTTCGGTTTCAATCTGCTGTTCGGAATGACCGGCCTGCTGTCGTTCGGCCACGCCCTGTTCATCGGCGTCGGCGCCTACACCGCCTCGACACTGACGTCCAAGTTCGACGTGCTGAGCTTTGAACTGATCCTGCTTGTGGCCGCTGTCGCCTCCGCCGTCGTCGCGCTGGTCATCGGTGCGCTCTGCGTCCGCTACACGCGCATCTTCTTCGGCATGCTGACGCTCGCCTTCGGCATGCTGTTCTATTCCTTCCTGTTCAAGTTCTACAGCATCACCGGCGGCGACCAGGGCATGCGCGTGCTGCGTCCCCAGTTGCTCGGCATGGAATGGGGCGGCGGCAAGACGGCGTTCCTGATCGGCCCGTTCTACTTCTATGTGCTGACTCTGCTCACGCTGCTGGGCCTGGTGATTTGGCGCATCGCGCAGTCGCCTTTCGGACTGCACCTGAAGGCTATTCGCGAAAACGCCAGTAAGGCCTCCTATGTGGGCGTGCAGATCTTTCGAATGCGGTTGGCTGCCTTCGTCATCTCCGCGGTCTATGGCGGCGTAGCGGGGGCGATCCTCGCCGTGACGACCGGCCTGGCCGATCCGGAGCTCACTTACTGGACGCACTCGGGCAATCTCGTCTTCATGGCCGTACTGGGCGGCAGCGGCACCTTCGTGGGGCCCGCCGTCGGGGCGCTTGCCTTCGTGCTGCTGCAGGATTTCGTCATGTCGACCACGCAATACTGGCGCTTCGTCATGGGCGGCGTGCTGGTGCTGCTGGTGATCTTCCTGCCGCAGGGATTGATGGGCGCCTTCGAAGCCCTGATCGGCCGCCGGACGGTGGGCAAATGACGCGCCCGAACGTCGCATTGCCCGCCGGCAAGACGCTGCTGTTCGAGACGACCGGCGTGTCGATGCACTATGGCGAGTATCGCGCGCTGCACGACGTCACCTTCCACGTCGCCGACAACGAGTTTATCTCGATCGTGGGCCCGAACGGCGCGGGCAAGACCACGTTGGTCAACGTCGTCACGGGCCTTCTGAAGCCCACGACCGGCGAGGTGCGCTTCATGGGCCGCGACATCGCCGGCGTCGGACCCGTCGAGTTGGCGCGGCGCGGCATGTCGCGCGCCTTCCAGCTGGTGAATATCTTTCCGGCGCTCAGCGTGCGCGAGACCTTGGCCGTCGCCGCTTCTTCCAGGCTGAGGCGGGTCGCCAATCCCTTCCGGTCGCTGTGGAAGGATCGGGAGCTGCAGGCCGACGTCGAGCGCGTCGCCGAGGCCTTCGGGCTGCGGGCGCGATTGGAAACACAGGCGTCGACCCTGTCTCAAGGCGAGAAGAAGCTCCTGGATATCGCCAGCGCCTTTGCCCTCAACCCGGCGGTCATTCTTCTCGACGAGCCGACCAGCGGCGTCTCGACGGCCGACAAGCATTCGATCATGGAAGTGATGGTCGCGGCCGCCAAGGAAGCCGGCGTGCGCGCCATCGTCCAGGTGGAGCACGATATGGACCTGGTTGCGCGGTACTCGCATCGCATCGTGGCGCTGCAGGAGGGCAAGGTGCTGGCGGACCTGCCGCCGGATGTATTCTTCTCCGATCCCGCGATGATATCGGCGGTCGTGGGCACGCGGCCGCCCAGCGTGAAGAGGGGCCACTGATGCTCCGGCTTTCCAATCTGACGGTCGACATCCAGGGCAGCCGCATCCTGAACGGCATCAGCCTGTCGGTCGCTGCCGGCGAACTGGCGTGCCTCATCGGACGCAATGGCGCCGGCAAGACGACGACCTTCCGCAGCATCATGGGCTATCGCAGGTCGTCGTCAGGCAAGATCGAGTTCGACGGCGCCGACATCAGCGGCTTGCCGACATGGCAGATAGCCCAGCGTGGCATCGGTTTTGCGCCGGAGGAATCGGAAGTCTATGCCGATCTGACGGTGGCCGAGAACATCGAGCTTTCGACTTGGACGCGACCGACGGGTCGTCCGGCCGCCGAGCGGATAGCGGAAGCTTATGCGGTGTTCCCCAAGCTCCGGCAGTATCTTGCCCGTGGTGGCGCGCAGCTCTCGGGCGGCGAACGCAAGATGGTGTCGATTGCGCGCGCCTTGACGCTCGATCCCAAGCTGCTTCTGCTCGACGAACCCTTCGAGGGCCTGTCGCCGGCGATCATTCCGCTGATCGCCGAGGGCGTGGCCTCGATCCGCGCCATGGGGAAAGGTGTGTTGATGGCCGAGTCGAACGTCCATCATGTGCCGGACTATGTTGACCGGCTCTATGTCCTGGAGCGTGGCGAGCTGATGTTCTCGGGTACGCTGGCGGAGGCGTATCGCGATCGCGAGGTCATGCGGGTCATTGCAGGCGACGCCGAGGCGGCAGCATAGGGACGGGCCGTGCCGCGGGCTGCCCATGGAGAGCGAGATGAAGCGATATACTGGCGACCGAACGATCGATGGCGTCAAGGTGACCGTCGATGGCAGTCCGCTCGACCCGCGGACCGATGTGGCCGAATACAGCAAGAACGGCTTCGAATGGAGCTACGAAGGCCCGGAGCCCCGGCAGCTGGCGCTGGCCTTGCTGGTCGACCATCTCGGCGACGCAGGCGCGGCAAAGCGGATGGTGGAACCGTTCATGCGTACCGTCGTCGCCAACTTCGGCAACGAGTGGGAGATGACGTCGGCCGATATCGATGCCGCGCTGTCGGCCAAGGGAACCGCCTAGATGCCACTGTGGTATCGGGCGGCCGTCCTGCATGCGCCCAAGACGCCGATGGTCATCGAGACCATCACCGCGGCTCCCCTGAAGCCTACCGACGTGCTGGTGCGCATCCGTGCGGCCGGGCTCTGCCATACGGATCTCGAAGTGATCGAAGGTTCGCTGCGCAATCCGATGCCGATCGTGCTGGGGCATGAGGCGGCGGGTGTCGTCGAGGAAGTAGGGCCGCTGGCGCGCGGTGTGAAGAAGGGCGATCACGTCGTGCTGTCGTGGAACCCGCATTGCGGCCACTGCTTCTATTGCGATCGCGACCTGCCGATCCTGTGCGAGGATTATCTCGGCCATGGCCCCAAGGCGCGCGCCTTCGATGGCGAGAGCCGGGCGTGGCTCGACGATGGCCGGGAGCTGCAGCAGCTCATGTTCCTGGGCTCCTTCGGGGAGTACTGCATCGTTGCCGACCAGCAGGCCGTCGTCGTGCCGCGCGACATGCCGTTCGATCGTGCCTGCCTGATCGGTTGCGGGGTGATGACGGGCGTCGGTGCAGGCCTCAACCTGGGCGCCATCGCTCACGGCGACACGGTGATGGTGATCGGCTGCGGTGCCGTGGGCCTTGCGGCTGTGCAAGGTGCCAGGCTGGCGGGTGCCGGTGCGATCATTGCCGTCGATCTCAATCCCGCCAAGCTGACGCTCGCTGCTTCGATGGGCGCGACCCTTACGGTCGATGCGTCGAAGGACGATCCGGTCGCTCTGGCCAAGGCGGTGACGAACGGACGTGGTGCCGATGTCGTTCTCGAATCGGCGGGTAGCCCGGCAGCGTTTCGGTTGACCGCGGAAGCGGTCCGTCCCGGAGGGCATATCATCTGGCTGGGCAAGGTCGACGTGCAGCAGGACGTCGCCTTCCGTTGGGGATCCTTGATGCAGGAGAAGCGCATCCGCCGGGCGAGCTATGGCAATGCCCGGCCGCGTCGAGACTTCCCGCTGCTGGCGCAGGCCTATCTCGAGGGCTCCCTGATGTTGGATGAATTGATCTCGCGTCGCATCGCGCTCGACGAAATCAACGAGGGTTTCGCCGCTCTGAAGCGCGGCGAGACCATTCGCAGTGTCGTGACCTTCGACTGATCAGGTGTCGAGCGTCTTGCGCGCGAAGTCCTCGATATAGTCGATGAGCTTGTCGGATGCCGTGGCTGCGGTCTTCGGTTTGCCCTCGGCCACGGCTTCGGCGACCGCTGCATGCAGTTTGGCCGCCAGGGGCAGGTCCGCCACTTCCTGATAGTGCTGATACCAGAAGCGGCGGGAGAGGGCGTTCATCAGGCCCATCGAGCGCCGCGCGAATTCGTTGCGCGCGACTGTCGCGATCAGGCCGTTGAAATGCTGATCGAGGCGCATGAACTCCATGTCGTCGGCCTGTGTCGCCGCCTTGAGCATGCCGCGCGCCACCTCGGCGAATTGCTGGCGCTCGGCCGCCGTCGCACGCTCGGCCGCCAGGCGCGCCATCAGCCGTTCGAGCTCGCGGCGAACCTCCAGCAGGCGGAGCTGCAGCCGCGGGTTGATTTCGGAGACCAGGATGCCGCGCCTCGGCATGATGACGACCAGGCCGTCCCGCGCCAGCCGCTGAAGCGCTTCACGGATCGGTGTGCGCCCGATGTCGAGGCGCTCGGCAAGCGTATGCTCCGACAGGACGGTGCCGGGCGGAAGCTGCAATGTGACGATCAGCTCTTCGAGTTCCCGATAGGCGCGATCGGTGAGGGTGCCGTCGTCAGGCCGGGCAGGGGGCGGCAGACGCTTGGTGGATATCCTGGACTTCAAGCTGTAGCCGCCCGCTGTATGCTATCTTAAGAAAGTTCGTCCCAACCATATACCAGCCATATATTGCAAGGAAGCGTCCAGGCGTCAGGCTGCCGCTGCCATGGCGCGAAAGATGCGCGTCGCGAGCTCTTCGGCGCACAGGCCGCGGCCTTGCTCGATGGCGGCGACGCCGGCGCGTCTCATGGCTGCAGTGACGACAATCGGCTGGGGAGCAACAATCGCCTGCGGCAGTTGTGCCGAGTCGTAGGCCAATCGTGGACGACGCACCGCCTCGCAATGGGCCCTCCAGTGGCCGTCGAGCTGCTGGAGCTCGTAAGAGAATTGCGGCAGCCGGTCCGCCGGGATCGTGCCCTGGTGCCAGTCCGAATGGATGCGATAGCTCAACCCCAGAACGGCAATCGAGAACGCCTTCTGGGTCATCACGCCGCCGTCGATGGCGGAATTGAGGAAGGCGAACATGTCGAGGATTGCTTGCATCGGCTCCTCCAGCAAACAGGTTTCGACGGAACCTTACGTAGGGAGTGCAAGCAATATCGCCAAGAGGGTACGCGGCTGTCTGCCGCTCTGTTACATGCCCGACGAATGGTAAGGTTATTCTGCAGGTCGATCCACCGTGTCGTTATGCGCAGTACCGAGGTAGCGACAGCGAGGGCTCTCGCCCCATAAGCTATCCGCCAATCCACGAAAGAGTACCGCCATGCCCGACACCACGACTCTTCCGCAAGCCAAGGCAAACAAGACCGCGGCAGGGCGGACCGAGCATTTCGACGTTGTCATTGTCGGCGCCGGCATTTCCGGCATCGGCGGCGCTTATCACCTCACCACGCAGAGCCCCGGCCGCAGCTTCGTCGTGCTGGAGTCGCAGGAGAGTTTCGGCGGCACCTGGCTGACGCACAAATATCCCGGCATCCGCTCCGACAGCGACCTCTACACCTTCGGCTATCGCTTCAAGCCGTGGACCGGCAAGCCGATCGCCACGGCGGACGAGATCCGCACCTACATGAACGAGGTGATCGAGGACAACGATCTCGCCCGCCACATCCGCTATCGCCACAAGATCGTCTCGGCCTCCTGGTCGAGCCGCGACAATCTCTGGACGCTCGAAGGCGTGCGTACCGACACAGGCGAGGCCGTGCGTTTCACCGCCAACTTCCTGTGGATGTGCCAGGGCTACTACCGGCACGACGAGGGCTATACGCCCGAGTGGCCGGGCATGGAGAGCTTCAAAGGGCGGGTCGTGCATCCGCAGACCTGGCCGGAAGACCTTGACTATTCCGGCAAGAAGGTCATGGTCATCGGCTCGGGCGCGACGGCCGCGACGGTGATCCCGGCGATTGCCGAGAAGTGCGAGCATGTCACCATGCTGCAGCGCTCGCCGACCTATTTCATCCCGGCGCGCAATGCCAACGATCTCGCGGACACGCTGCGCCAGCTCGAGGTCGACGAGACCTGGATCCACGAGATCGTGCGTCGCAAGATCCTGCACGACCAGGCGGTGTTCACGAAGCGCTCCTTCGAGGAGCCGGAGCAGGTCAAGAAGGACCTGCTGGCAGGCGTGCGCGCCTATCTCGGCCCCGATCACGAGCACAATGTCGATCCGCATTTCCTCCCGAGCTATCGGCCGTGGCGGCAGCGTATCGCCTTCGTGCCCGACGGCGATCTCTTCCGTGCCGTCCGCGCCGGCAAGGCCTCCGTCGTGACCGACGAGATCGACACCTTCGTCGAGAACGGCATCCGCCTGAAGTCGGGCCAAGTGCTGGAGGCCGACATCATCGTGACGGCGACCGGCTTCCATCTCAGCGTCATGGGCGACATCGCGTTCGCTGTGGACGGCAAGCCGCTCGATTTCGCGAATACCGTCACCTATCGCGGCATGATGTTCACCGGCGTGCCCAACATGGTCTGGGTGTTCGGCTATTTCCGCGCGAGCTGGACCCTGCGCGCCGACCTCGTGGCGGATTTCGTTTGCCGCCTGCTCGGCCATATGCAGGAGAAGGGCGTCCGCAAGGTCGGGGTGGCGCTACGCCCCGAAGACAAGGACATGAAGCTTCTGCCGTGGATCGACCCGGAGAACTTCAACCCCGGCTACCTGATGCGCGGCATGCATCTCCTGCCCAAGCGGGGGGAGAAGCCGGAATGGCAGCACACGCAGGACTACTGGGGCGAGAAGAATGTCTTCCCCGCCATCGACCTCGACGATCCGGCCTTCGTCTACGGCTGAGGGGCGTCAGTTGGCCGGCGGCAAGTCCTGCAGGGCCTTCTTGGCGATAGGCGACATCTCCTTGCAGAAGGCCGCTTTGTCCTTCTCGACGGCTTCTTCGAGGGAGGCATAGGCTTTGTCGAGCTTGCGGTCGGCAATGTTGAGCTTCTTTTCGCCCCACTCGGTCCAGTAGTCGAGACGCTGTTCCTGTTCCTTGGTGAGGTCGAGATCGCAGGCATCGATGGCGATCGAAACGATGTAAAGGCCGGCGACCATCTCCTTGATCTCCTGCTGGGTCTGGGCACGGCTCGGCATTGCCATGGACACGGCAACAGCGCCTGCCAGCAGGCAGGTGGACAGACGATACATTGAAGCTCCCCCCTTTAGTGAGCGCGACGGTAGTCGACGGCGATACGCCCCGCCACTGCCGGCCACCGCATATCACGGGAAATTGCGGTACTTCGCGATGTTGTGGTTCACTGGGGCTGAGGTTGCGAAGGTCGCCAGCTCGCTGCGATCGGGACCTGGGGGAATGTTGATGGCGGTCAGCACTACGCGCCGGGTCATTGTAGCTGGCGCCATTGGCAACGTGCTCGAATGGTACGACTTCGCGGTCTACGGCTACTTCGCCGCCGCCATCGGCCGCGCTTTCTTTCCCCAGGAAGATCCCGTCGCCCAGATCCTGGCGGCCTTCGGCATCTTCGCCGTGGGCTTCCTGATGCGGCCGGTGGGCGGAGCGGTGATCGGCTCGATCGGCGACAAGTTCGGCCGGCGGGCTGCGCTTACCGTTTCGGTTGCCGCCATGGCAATCCCGACCTTTCTGGTCGGCATCCTGCCGGGCTACGAGATGCTGGGCCTCGCCGCGCCGATCATCCTCACCTTGCTGCGCATGGTGCAGGGCCTGTCGGTGGGCGGCGAGTACACGACCTCCATCATCTTCATCATCGAGCAGGCGCCGCCCGGCCGTAGGGCACTGGTCGGCGCCATGGGGTGCTGCGGGGCTGTCGGGGGCATCCTGCTGGGATCGGCGACGGGCGCCCTGCTGGCGTCGGTCATGTCGGAGCAGGCGCTGGAGACCTGGGGGTGGCGCATTCCCTTCATCCTGGGACTGGTGGTCGGCATCGCCGGTGTCGTGCTGCGCCGCCATGTCAGCGAGACGCCGCAATCTGTAAAGAAGGAAAGCTCGCCGCTGCTCGAGACTGTGCGCAATCACGGACCGCTTCTTGCCCGGCTCGCCTCCCTCTCGGTGTTCAACTCGGTCGGCTTCTACCTGATGTTCGTCTACATCGTGAGCTGGCTGCAATTCGCCGACGGCATTGCGCCGGCGCGGGCGCTGGAGATCAATTCCTTCAGCATGGTCGTGCTGCTGCCGGTCATGGTCTTCATGGGCTGGCTGTCGGATCGTCAAGGGCGGCGGCCGATCATGCTCGCCGCCGCGGGGCTGGGGTTCGTGGGGGCCTTGCCGTTTTTCTGGCTGATGCACCACCCGGCGCCGGAGATCGTCCTGTTGGGCCAGCTGGGCTTCGTCTTGTCGGTCGGCACCTTCATCGGCGCACAACCGGCATTGATGGTCGAGGCCGTGCCCGCCGAGATTCGCTGCACGGCAATTGCGCTCGGTTACAACGTGACTCTGGGCATCGTCGGCGGCTTGAGCCCTTTGGTGGCGACCTGGCTCGTTCACCGGACGGCGAACAACTACAGTCCGGCTTTCATGATCATGGCCGCCGCCGCCATCTCCTTCATGGCGATCCTGAGATTCGGAGAGACTTACCGGGCGAAGCTCGAACGGGGCTGACCCGCCGTCGGGGCCGTGCTCAACCCGCCAGTTCCGGTACGACCCACAGGGCAGGTTCGCCACGAGCGACGCGCTGCACATTGTCGAAGCCGTTGCGCAGGCGCGTGATGTTGCTCTCGAAGGTAGGGCCGGCGAGATGCGCCGTCAGGATCACATTGTCGAGCTTGAGCAGCGGATTGTCGGGCGGTGTCGGCTCCTCGTCGAACACATCGAGGCCGGCGCCGAACAGGTTCCCGGAGGAGAGGGCGGCGGTCATCGCCTTCTCGTCGATCACCGGCCCGCGCGAGGTGTTCACGATGATCGCCGACTTCTTCATCACGGCGAGTTCATCCTTGCCGATCATATGGCGGGTCGAGTCGTTCAACGGCACATGGAGCGACAGGATGTCGGAATGGCGCAGGATCTCGGGCAGCAGCCGGAAGCGCACCCCGAGAGCATCCTCTTCTTCTTCCTTCAGCCGCTTGATGTCGTAGTAGTGGACGATCATGCCGAAGGCCTGCGCGAGCTTGGCGACCTTCTTGCCGATCGTGCCGAGGCCCACGATGCCCAGCACCTTGTTGCGTACTTCATGGACGGTGGGCGGTGCATTGCCGTGCCAGCGGCCGGCCACGACATTGCTGTGCTGAGTGATCAATCGACGCGACACGGAGAGCATCAGCAGCAGCGCGTGCTCGGAGACGGCGACCGAATTGGCGCCACCGTTGGCGCAGAGCGGCACGCCGCTCTTGCCGGCGGCATCGAGGTCGGCGCGGTCGTAGCCCGCGCTCAGCATCTGCACGAGCTTGAGGTGCGGCGCGTCCTTGTAGAGCTGAGGCGTGACGTATTGCTGGATGAAGCCCACGAAATAGTGGGCGCCCGGCAGGGCGGCCTTCTGCTCCGGCGAGTTGTGCAGAGCCTTGACGATCTCGAAGCCCTTGGGGGCGAGGTCGTCGACCATCGCCAGGCAGTCCTTCGGACCAACGACCAGAACACGCTCGACCATCACCAAGCCTCCGCAGCAACACGATGTCCTTTGAGAAGACCGGGCAGGCGCCCGGGCTCCGTGCGGCCCCAGCCGCATTCGGCCGACAGGCCGAAATCGTCGATAAACCGCCGCGCCACCGCGATGCGAGCACGATCTCCCGCTTCGTCATCGTGGTGCAGCAGTCCGAGATAAAGTCTTGTTCCTTCTGGCCGCTTCCAGACTTTGAGCGGTGCATAGTAGGCGTCGTCGGTGCGATCCCGAGGGACGGGAATGTGCAGGAAGTCGATGCGCCGGCGTGTCGCCGCAACGATGCCTTCCATCATCTCGACAAGGGTGGCGGCGTCCTTGGGCTGCACGAGGTGCTCGTCCTTCGGGGAGCCGTAGCAGAGGTGGTAGCCCAGCTCGACCTCGACCGGCACGGCATCGCCCAACCGCCCCAGCATGTCGAAGATCTGGCGCTTGTAGTGGAGCGGCCGATCCTTGAAGTAGCCCTCGAAGGCCAGCACCTCCTGGCAGACATCCCACTGGATCGTCAGGTCCTGGGCCGGGATTGCCGCCACGATATTGGCCAGAGCGTTCTTCAACGAGCGCTCGTAGACGGCGAAATAGGTCTCGCGCGCCGGACCGCTGACATAGAGATAGCCGCTGGCCTGCGGCGTCGGCAGGCTGACCTGAAAGCGCAGGCCATTGGGTATTGCACCGGCATCACGCAGGCGGCGGAAAACCTCCCATGAAGCAAGGGCCGCCTTGTCGTAGCCGGTCTCGAATGTGACCGTTGCCGGATCGATGCCGGGCTTGAAGCGCACCTGTTCGATCTCGCGCACCAGTTTGCCGTCCCATTGTACGAACCTGTAAGGCGGCACGGTCGGGTCGATCTCCATCGCCGGATGGTCGAGCAGCATCTGGCGCTGGAAATAGACCCAGCGCGAGCGCTCGCCGGTCTCGCCGTCCGGGATGCGGCTGAGATGCGGCCCCAATTCGGACGCGAGCGTGCGGAACACCGCATCGCTGCTGTCGAGGGGAATCGACCCTACAAGGTGCAGGCGGCCAGCGACGGCCATCAGGCAACCCGCGTCATGGTGTCGGCGATCTTTTCAGCCGTCATCAAGGTGGGAAAGTTGGTATTGGCACAGGGCACGACCGGGAACACCGAGGCGTCGACCACGCGCAAGCCCTGCACACCCCGCACGCGGCCCTCGGTATCGACGACCGCCATCGGATCGTCGGGGCGTCCCATGCGGCAGGTGCAGGAGGCGTGCCAGACGCCAATTGCGGCCTTGCGCACGAAGGCCTCCAGAGCCTCGTCGTCGCTCAATACCTGTTCGAAGGTGAAGCCTTCGACGACGAAGTTCTCGATCATGTAGCGCCGCAACGCCGACGGGCCATCGAGCAGGACCGACACGGCGCGGGTCAGCCACTTGTTCTTGGTGTTCACCACGCCGATCTGGCGCACCTTGTCGCTGTACGACGCCGGGAAGGGGATATCCGTCACCGCCTTCAGCGCATCGGTCATCTGCACCGCGGCCATCAGTTTGAATCCGCTCATCAATCGGTCGAGGTCGCGCTTGTCGGAGAGCAGGTTGAACTCGACGACGGGTTCGTTGCGCCAGTCGCGCGAGGCGAGCTTGACCTGGCCGGTCTCCGAGTAGGTCTTGTTGATGAAGGTGAGCAGGGAAGCGATCTGCTCACCGACGGCATGCCAGGCCGACTTGCTGACGACGGCCACGAACATGTCGCCCTTGGGAATACCCGGCAGGTTCGAGGAGTAACGCAGGCCGACATGGATGTGGCGGCGCGTGTGCTGGCGAAGGCGCGCGCTGCGCTTGATGAATGAGGAGAGGGCGATGGAGGGATGGTCCATCAGCCGCTGACCGACGCCGGGCAGCGCCGAGACCACGGGAATCCCCAGCTCGCTCAGATGCCCGACCGGCCCGATGCCCGCCCGCATCAGGTGCGCCGGCGAATGGATGGCGCCGCTCGACAGAATGATCTCGCGGCCGCGGAATTCCTGCTCCCTGCCGCCGATGGTCGCCGTCACGCCGACGCAGCGCGTGCCCTCGAACAAGAGCGACTTCACCTGCGTGTCGGTCGAGATGGTGAGGTTGGAGCGCTTGCGCGTCTCGGCGTCGAGGTAGCCCATTGCCGCCGACACGCGCCGTTCCTCGGCATTGGAGTGGGTGACGGGAAAGTAACCGTCGACGAACTCGCCATTCTGGTCGGGCAGGTACTTGAAGCCCTTGGATTCCAGCGCCTTGCCGACGGCCTCGGCATGGCCGGCCCAGTGTTCGCGGGGGATGCGGCGGACGGGAATGCGGCCATCCTTGCCGTGCAGCGGTCCGTCGAAATCGAGGTCGCGCTCGACCTTCTTGAAGTAGGGCAGGACGTCGTTCCAGCCCCAGCCTGTGGCGCCGCGGCTGGCCCATTCGTCGTAGTCGGTCGGAGCGCCGCGGTTGGCCATCTGGCCATTGATCGACGAGCCGCCGCCCAGCACGCGTGCCTGCTCGTACTTGCGTAACGGCGGACGGTTCTCCTGCGGATTGTTGTGGCTCACGACCTGCGTGTGGACCTTGAGGTCGGTCCAGTGAAAGCGGGGGTCGAAATAGGCCGTACCCGAGTAGCTGTCGGCAATTTCCTTGGGTTCGCGTCCGGGCGGCGTGTCCTGGCCGGCCTCACAAAGCAGGACCTTGGTGGCGCTGCGGGCGGAGAGCCGATGGGCCATGACCGACCCGGCCGAGCCGCCCCCCACGATGATGTAGTCGTACACGCGCGTTTCCCCCGGAATGTGGCTTTGCCTTGATCTTGTGGGGGACACGCTAGCACGGTTGCGGGCGGTTGTGGCCGCCCACCTTGCCGCCTTTCGCAAAGCCTGCAATCGTTTGCACAGCTTCGTGAGGGAGGTTTCGTATGCCGGACGTCACAGCCGCAGATTCCGATATCGCCACGCCCGAGCTCATGAAGGCGATCTCCGCAGCCTTCAACAGTCGCGACGTCGATCGCATCGTTTCTCACTTCACCGACGACGCCACCTTCTGGCTGGCGCGTGGCCCAGAGCCGGTCGGCCGTACGCTCCGCGGCAAGGAGACGATCCGCAAGACTCTCGCCGACCGTTTCAAGGTGATCCCCGACATGCGTTGGGACCACAAGGAGTACATCTATGCCGGCAACCGTGCGATCTCGATCTGGACCGTGAAGGGCAAAGGCGCCGACGGCGAGGATCTGAACTACCAGGGCTGTGACATCTACACCTTCCGCGGCGGCAAGATCGCCGCCAAGGACACCTACTGGAAGATCGTCGAACACAAGGATCGTCTGTGATGCCTCACGACCTCGTCATCCGCGGCGGCACCGTCGTCGACGGCTCCGGGAAGAAACGCTTCTCGGCCGATATCGGCATCAAGGACGGCAAGATTGCCGAGATTGGCCGCATTGCCGCCGGCAGTGGAAAGCGCAGCCTCGACGCCGACGGGCTGATCGTCTCGCCGGGCTTTATCGACGGTCACACCCACATGGATGCGCAGGTCGCCTGGGACCCTCTGGGAAGCTGCTCGTGCTGGCACGGCGTCACCTCCGTGGTGATGAGCAATTGCGGCTTCGCACTGGCGCCCTGCAAGCCCGAGGATCGCGACTGGTATGCTCGCTGCCTGTCGGCGGTCGAGGACATTCCGACCGAGGCAATGGCGGCCGGCATCGACTGGACCTGGGAGACCTTCCCGGAATATCTCGCGACCGTCGAGCGCCTCCCCAAGGCGATCAACTACGGCATGTATATCGGTCATTCGGCGCTGCGCATGTATGTCATGGGCAAGCGGGCGCTATCGGAGAAGGCGACCGACGACGACATGGCGCGCATGGCGCTGGCGGTACAGGAGGCGCTGAAGGCCGGCGCCATGGGCTTCTCAAGCTCGCGCGCATCCACGCATGTGACGCCGGAAGACAAGCCGGTCGCGAGCCGAATCGCCGAGTGGGAGGAGATCGACCGTATCATCGCGGCCATGGCCGAACTCGATGCCGGCATCTTCCAGATCGGCCCGGACATTGCGAGCGGCGCGCACCATCGCAGCTTCCTGGAGCGGCTGCGCAAGGTCGCCCTGGAATACAAACGGCCGATCATGTTCGGCGTGCTGGCGACCAAGCAGGGCGACGACCCGACCGGCTGGGAGTATCAGACCCGCTACATCGACGAGACGGTGGCGGCGGGGGGCCGCATGTTCGGCCAGGGCACGACGCGCTCGATCAACGCGATCTTCTCGCTGAAGTCCTACCTGCCGTTCGATGTGCTGCCGGCCTGGCGCCCGCTGCGCGCGCTGCCGCTTGCCGAACAGAAGAAGAGGCTCGCCGATCCCGCCGTACGTCGCGAACTGGTGGAGGCAGAAAGCCGGATGAAGCCGCGCGACAATGTCTTTCAGGGCGGTGGGGCCGCGACCACCGATCCGCGCAAGCCCGACTATTCCAACCTGTTTGCCCTGAAAGGCGTCGACTGGGACGATCCGACCGTGGATCAGCTCGCCAAGGCGCGCGGCCAGCACCCGGTCGAGGTGATGATCGACCTGTCGCTGGCCGACGAGAACCAGGTCTACGTCCAGCCGCTGGTCAATGAATCGCCCGACGATGTGCTGGGCATCCTGAAGCACCAGCGCACGCTGGCGACCTTCTCCGATTCGGGTGCTCATGTCTGCCAGGAAATGGGCTCGTCGTTGCAGACGCATCTCTTGAGCTACTGGGTGCGCAAGCGCGGCGCCTTCACGCTCGAGCAGGCAGTGAAGAAGATCACGCACGACAATGCCGTGGCCTGGGAACTCAAGGGGCGCGGCTTGGTGCGCGAAGGCTATCAGGCCGATCTGGTGCTGTTCGAGGAGAGCGGCATTCGGCCCCAGCTTCCGACTGTCGAGCATGACCTGCCGGGCGGCGCTCGGCGGTTGGTTCAGAAGGCCGACGGCATCAAGGCAACGCTGGTGAACGGTGCCATCGCTTTCGAGGATGGCGACGCGACGGGCGCCTTTGCCGGGACAGTCCTGAAAGGCAGGCTCGCCTCATGAAGACGATGGCAGCTTTGCTCGTGCTTCTGATGACGGGCGCCGCCGGTGCCCAGACGCCACCACCGCCGCCTGCCAGTACGGCGGGGGCCGCCGGCGTGAAGCAACACCTGCAATCGCTGCACTATGGGAACGTCCAGAACCTGCGTCGCGGCCCCGATGGTCAGTGGACCGGCAAGGCCACGCAGAATGGTATTCAGAAAAACGTCACCATCTCCCCCGACGGGACAGTCAGGGCCCGTTAGGCGAGTTCCCTCCGGACGATCGCGGCGCCCTCGCTCAGGGCCTTGAGCTTCCCGAAGGCGGTCGCGCGCGGCAGGTATTTCATGCCGCAGTCCGGTGCGGGCAGGAGCTTGTCGGGGCCGATGTGCTTCAGGCCGGCGCGGATGCGGTCGGCGACCTTCTGCGGTGTCTCGATCTCGGGATCGCTGAGATCGATGACGCCCAGCATTACCTTCTTTGGCGCGAGGTCCTTCAACACGCCGAGGTCGATCTTGGGCTGGGCCGACTCGATCGAGATCTGTTGGGCGATCGTGTCGGCGAGCTGCGGCAGGAAGGAATAGCCGGCGGGCTTGAGCCCGGTGACGACGGCAGCATAGCCGAAGCAGAGATGCACCACCGTCGGCACGGTGAGCCCCTGGAGCGCACGGTTGATTGCCTTCACGGCGTAGCGCTGCGCTTCCTCGGGATTGTTGCGCAGCCACGGCTCGTCGAGCTGGATCACATCGGCGCCGGCTGCGACCAGCTCGTGTGCCTCCTCGTTCACCGCGGCGGCATAGTCCATGCACATCGCCTCGGCGTCCTTGTAGAACTCATCCTTCACCTGCTGGCCCATGGTGAAAGGGCCGGGCAGGGTGATCTTGGCCAGCCGATCCGTATTGGCTCGTAGAAACTGCATGTCGCGCAGCTCGACCGGCCGACTACGCCTGATCTTGCCGACGACCCGTGGCACGGGCGTGCGGTTGCCGCTGCGATTCACGATCTCGGCAGGATGATCGTCGTCGATGCCGTCGAGCGCCGTCGCAAAGCGGTTGGAGTAGCTCTCGCGGCGCATCTCGCCATCGGTCACGATGTCGATGCCGGCCCGCTCCATGTCGCGGATAGCCAGCAACGTCGCATCGTCCTGGGCCTGTTCGAGATAGGGCTCGGGCACGCGCCACAGTTCCTTGAGGCGCGTGCGCGGCACGACCTTGCTCAACATCTGGCGATTGACGAGCCAGTCCGGCTGCGGGTAGGAGCCGACAACAGTCGTCTGCAGAAGAGTTTCGGTCATGCCTGGTCCGCGATTTGAGTAGACGCAGAGTGCGTGCTTAGCAAATGAAGGGGCTGTCAGCTATCCGTCAGCCGGCAGAGATATGTGTTTGTCATGAGTATGATCGTCAAAGGACTTCTCGCCGGCGGATTGATCGTCAGTCCGCTCTTCGCCACGGCACCGGCTTCGGCCGCGACAATGAATGACGCCGCCTACTGCCAGGCGTTGACCAAGAAGTACTTAACTTTTGCGCCGGCGCATCGACGGGAGATGGTCGGCACGGTCGAAGTCAATGTGGCCATCGAACAATGCAAGGCCGGCGACACCGCCGCCGGCATCCCGGTGCTGGAGCGCAAGCTGCGCGACGCCAAGGTAGACCTGCCGTCGCGCGACGCTCCGCCTGCTAAGCCTTGACCGGATCGATCGGCGTCACGATTCCTTCGGCGGCTTCGATCACCTCGCCGGCGTCGAGGCAGAGGTCCTCGCGGTTGCGCATCGACATGATCTGAACGCCGGTGCGCAGCTTGCCATGGCTGCCGACCGGCACGGCGAGACCGGGGATTCCCAGGAGCGGCGCGAGCAGGGCGGCCCTCATCGACTCCAGCACTTCCCTCTGGCCGCTGGTCGTGATGTCTGCCACCTGCTTGGGCGGCAGGTCGCAGAGGGTCGGCAGGATGACCAGCGGATACTGCTGGAAGAAGGTCATCCAGCGATAGGCCAGCGCTTCGCGCTCGGTCAGGGCTGCGACATAGGTCGGCAGATCGACCGGCTTGTGAATGTCGAGCCAGGCCTTCATTGCCGCGATGCCATCTGGATCGCCCATCTTCTGCATGGTCGGCCACAGGCCGCCGATCACATCGGTGACGCAGATCTGGTGCCACAGCTCGACGCCGCGCTCGATGTCGGGCGGCAATACTTCTTCGACGACATAGCCCGCTGCCTGCAAGTGCTTGCCGGCAAGACGCACGGCGGCAACCTGTGCGGGGTGGCTCTTGCCGCCCGGCACCTCGGGCACGATCGCGACCTTGATGGGCCGCGCCGGTGGCGGCCCCTGCATCGGCACATCGTTCCAGCGCCAGTCGCGCCGATCCCCGCGCGCCATCACCTCAAGCCCCAACCGTGCATCGCGCACCGTGCGGGTATGCGGACCCTGTACCGCCATCAGAATGGCGCCGATCGGTCGTCCCGTCGCGGCGGCCGTCGGATTGAAGGAGGGAATGCGGGCGAAGCCGGTACGCAAGCCGACGACGCCGTTGCAATAGGCCGGGACACGCACGGAGCCGCCGATATCGTTGCCGTGGGCGATACAGCCGATGCCCGTTGCGGTCGCCGCACCGGCGCCGCCGCTCGAACCGCCGGGCGTCACCGTGGGGTCGCGCGGGTTCAGCGTACGACCATGCAGGGCATTGTCGGAGAAGATGCGCATCGAGAAGGCCGGCGCATTGGTGCGGCCGACGATGATGGCGCCGGCGTGCTTCAAATTGGCAACGACGGGACTGTCTTCTGGCGCGATCAGGTCCTTGAGGGGGACGACGCCGTTGTCGGTCGGCAGGCCCTGCTGGTCGACGTTGATCTTGGTCGTGACCGGCACGCCATGCAGCGGCGGCAGGGCATGGCCGCGCGCCTGTGCGGCATCGGCCGTCTCGGCCTGGGCGCGTGCTTCTTCTTCGAGCACACGGACCACGGCGTTGATTGCGGGGTTGACCTTGTGCAAGCGGCCGAGGACCGAATCGACGGCTTCACGCGCCGAGGCCTGGCCCGTTCGGATCAATCGTGCCAGGTCGGTCGCGTCGTACTGCCAAAGTTCCATGATACCCTCGCTCCACTCACAAACAGTCGAGGGCGAAGAAGATCACGTGTGCGTGCAGAGTCGCAATGCCGAAGTCACCGCCGGTGTTGTTTCGTCACGTGGTTCTGGAAGGCGAGGAGTGCGCTCGACGGCAGCATGTCGCGACGACGCACGAAGACGGTTTGGACATGTGCCTCGGAGGGCTTCAGGCGATGGGCGCGAATGCGGGTGCCACGCCATGCCGGGCCGATCAGCGCGCGCGGCAAGAGCGTGATGCCAAGCCCGGCGGCGACGGCGCCCAGGATCGCTTCCAGGGTGCCGAACTCCAGACGGCGCAGGCCGACGATTCCGCGCCGCGCCAGTATCTCTTCGAGGCGCTGCCGGTAGGAACAACCGGCCCGCAGGATGACGAGGCGCAGGTCCGGGTGCTGCAAGGCGGCGGCAACCGACGAATCGGTGGGTGCACTGAGCAGAGCCAGTTCTTCCTCGAAGGCCGGAGCGGCGACGAGCAGCGGGTGCGCGACGGGGCCGCAAACAAAAGCCCCTTCCAGTTCGCGGTCAAGCACGCGCTCGATCAACTCGGCTGTCGTGCCGGTGCGCAGCACGAGGTCGACGCCGGAATGGGCGCGGGCGTAGGAAGCGAGCAAAGGTGAAAGTCGCAACGCCGCCGTGGTCTCCAGCGAGCCGATGGTCAGCGTGCCGCGCGGCGCGCCGTCATCGCGTGCTGCGCGGCCGGCCTCGTCGAGCAGAGCATCGATGCGCGCTGCGTAGGGCATCAACCGCTCGCCGGCTGGTGTCAGGCGGGCGCCGGAGCGGCTACGTTCGAATAGTGCCACGCCCAGCGCCGCTTCGAGCCGGCGCACACGCTGAGTGACGTTCGATTGTACGGTATTCAGCTCACGCGCAGCGCGACCCATGCCGCCCAGCCGTGCGACGGCTTCGAAGGTCGCTAAATCCCTTGCGTCCATGGGATCAATTTATCAGATGGGTACGATCAATATAAATCGCTTTTTGCGATGCCGGCGCCTGCATAAACTGCTGCCGAACAGTCGGTGGAGTTTGGTCATGAATTGGCAGGATCGTCGTCTTCTCGACCTTTTCGGCGTCGAGCATCCCATCCTGCAGGCGCCGATGGCAGGCGTAACGTCGCCCCAGCTCGCCGTTGCCACGTCGGAGGCCGGCGGCCTGGGATCGATTGCCGGCGCCATGCTGACACCCGAAGGGCTGCGCCAGGAGTTCCAGATGGTGAAGCAGGGCACCAGCCGGCCCTTCAACGTGAACTTCTTTGTGCACAAGGCGCCGACCGTCGATGCCGGCCGTGATGCGCGCTGGCGCCAGAAGTTGGCGCCCTACTATCAAGAGTTCGGCGTGCCCGCCGATGCCAAGGGCCCGTCGCGCGCCGCGTTCGATGCCGCGGCGTGCGACCTTGTGCTGGAGTTCAAGCCCAAGGTCGCGAGCTTTCACTTCGGCCTGCCTGACCGCGCGCTGATGCAGAGGTTGAAGGCGGCGAAGATCCTGATCATCAGCTCGGCGACCACGGCCGAGGAAGCACGCTGGCTGGAAGGCGAGGGTGCCGATGCCGTGATTGCCCAGGGCGCGGAAGCGGGCGGCCATCGCGGCATGTTCATGACCGACGACATTGCGCGCCAGGCCGGTACGATGGCGCTGGTGCCTCAGGTGGTGGACGCGGTGAAAGTGCCGGTGATCGCCGCGGGCGGCATCGGCGATGGCCGCGGCATTGCGGCGGCGCTTGCTCTGGGAGCGGCGGGCGTGCAGATCGGCACGGCCTTTATGCTGACTCCGGAAGCTAAAACGGCGCCGATGCATCGGGCGGCACTCAAGAAGGCCAACGACAACAGCACGACGTTGACCAACGTGTTCACCGGCCGGCCGGCGCGCGGCATCGTGAATCGCATCGTGCGCGAGGTCGGCCCCATGAGTCCCGATGCGCCGGCCTTCCCGCTGGCTGCCGAGGCGTCGCAGCCCTTGCGGGGACCAGCCGAAGCCAAGGGCTCGACGGACTTCACGCCGCTATGGAGCGGGCAGGCGCCGACATTGGCTCGCGAGATGCCAGCCGGCGAGCTGGTGGCTGCGATGGTGCGTGAAACCGGCGCCGTGTTCAGCCGCGTGCGGGGATGACCGCCGCGAGGAGCTGATCGACGAAGCCACGCGTGATCGGCGCGTGGCCCATCAGCAGGCGATAGAAGAGCGGCCCGAAGATCAGGTCGAGCGAGAGCTCCATATCTTCGGGAGGAGCAATCGCCTTTTCGGCGATGCAGCGCTCCAGGAGGGCGCGCGTTGCATCGCGGTTGCGCGCGATAAATTCATTGCGGAAAGCCTTGGCGAGTTCGGTTTCCGATTGAGCGGCCGCCACCATGGCGGCGACGCTGCGGCCAGCGGGGGCGGCAAAGGCATCGGCCAGCGCGTGGAGCTGGCCGCGCAATGCGGCCAGTGGAGCGTGCGTCGATTGGGCCGCTTCGGCAGCGCCCGTCGTTTCGAGGAAAGCAGCCATCGCGACGGCCGGCGCGTTTGGCCAATAGCGATAGATCGTCGGCCGGCTGACTTCGGCCTTCTGAGCGATCGCCTCGATGGTGACGCTGGTGAGTCCGCCGCGTTCGAGTAGGGCGCGCGCTGCGGCAAGGATGGCGGCGCGGGTGCGGGGATCGCGCGGGCGGCCGCGCGGCGCGGGGCGAGAGGAGGCTTGACGGGACATCTATTAACGTTACGATACGTAACGTAATATAACACAGGTGATGCCATGGGTGCAAAGCAGACGAAGGCGGACCGCAGCGGCGGCCTGACCGTTCAGCCGCATCTGACCGTGCACGACGCCAAGGCCGCGATCGATTTCTACGTGAAGGCCTTCGGGGCGGTGGAGCAGTTCCGCTTGGTCGAGCCCTCAGGCCGGGTCGGTCATGCCGAGGTCAAGATCGGCGACAGCCTCCTGATGATGAACGACGAATACCCCGATTTCGGCGCACGATGCCCGGCGGCGATCGGCGGCTCGCCGGTCGCTTTCCGAATCGAAGTGGCGGATGCCGACGCTGCGGTCGAGCGCGCCGTCAAGGCGGGGGCTACGGCGGTACGGCCGGTACAGGACGAATTCTACGGCGATCGCATGGGGATGGTCGCCTGTCCCTTCGGCTACCGCTGGTCGCTTGCCCAGCCGAAGGAAATCGTGAGTCCGGCCGATATGCAGGAACGTTGGACGAAGATGCTGGAGGGCGGGCAGCCGTAAATCGGCCTCGCGTCATCCGGGCTGCATACCTCCCTGCGGCATCGTATAGTTGTATCGACGCATAAGCGTAGTAGGGAGGACAAGTTGAAAAAAATCGTTACTGGCGCGGCACTTGCCGTGCTGTTCTCGGCGGGCGGCGCGCTCGCGCAGACGCCCTTGAAGATCGGCGTCATTGCCGGTTTCTCCGGCGTCTATGGCGATCTGACATCCGGGCAATACGAAGCGGCGCAGATGGCCGCGGATGAAGTCGGCGGCAAGGTGCTGGGCCGGCCGATCGAGATCCTGCAGGCCGATCACCAGAACAAGGCCGACGTCGGCGTGACGATCGTGCGGAAATGGTATGACACCGATGGCGTGTCGATGGTCACCGGCATCGATACGTCGTCGGTGGGCTTGGCCGTGCGCAAGATCGCGCAGGAAAAGGGCAAGATCGACCTCAACGTCGGCTCTGCGACGGCGGACCTCACCGGGCCGGCCTGCTCGGAAACCGGCGCCTCCTGGATCTACGACACCTATGCCCTGGCACAGGTCACGGGCTCGGCGCTGGTCAAGGCCGGCAACGACTCGTGGTACTTCATCACCGCCGACTACGCCTTCGGTCACGCCCTGGAGCGCGACGTGACGGCCGTCGTGACCAAGGCCGGCGGCAAGGTGGTGGGCGGCATCAAGCACCCGATCTCGTCTCAGGACTTCTCGTCCTATCTGCTTCAGGCCCAGGCCTCGAAGGCCAAGATCATCGGGCTGGCCAATGCCGGCGCCGACACGATCAACACCATCAAGCAGGCGGGCGAGTTCGGCATCACGAAGGCCGGCCAGAAGCTCGCCGGCTTGCTGATCTTCTCCACCGACGTGCAGGCGCTGGGCCTGAACGCGGCCCAAGGGCTGGTTCTCACCGAGTCCTTCTATTGGGATCTCAACGACAAGACCCGTGAATGGACGGCCAAGTTCCGCAAGCGCAAGGACAAGGTGCCGAACATGACGACCGCGGGTGTCTACAGCGCCACGTTGCACTATCTCAAAGCCGTGCAGGCGGCGGGCACGGACGAGCCCAAGGCCGTCATGGCGAAGATGCGCGAGATGCCGGTCAACGACGTCATGACCACGAACGGCAAGCTGCGCGAGGACGGTCGCCTGATGCGCGACATGTACCTCTTCCAGGTCAAGGCGCCGTCCGAGTCCAAGAACAAGGACGACATCTACAAGCTGCTCGCCACCGTCCCGGCCGAGCAGGCTTTCCGTCCCCTGAAGGACGGCGGCTGCCCGCTGATCAAGAACTAGGACCGTTTCGGGTAGAAGAGAGCGTGGCTACGCCGCCACGTTCTCTTCGATCCACGCGGCATAGGCCGGAGCGACATGCTCGAAGGCGAAGGCATGGATCGCCGGCAGCTCGTAGGCATGCAGCTCGCGGATCGCCCGCTCGACGGCCGGGTAGTGATCGTCGATCGTCTTGAACAGCACGCGATATTCCTTGCCGTGCTCGATGGCGCCCTTCCAGGGATAAATGCTCTCGATGCGTGAAATCTGGGCGCAGGCGGCGAGCCTGGCCTCGACGAGCGCGCGAGCGAGTTCGCGCGCTTCCTTGCGAGTGGCGACCGTTGTGACGACGGCGATAGCGGTCATGTCTCCCGTCTCTCGTTACGCTCGGCCGGCATCACCGTGATGCGGCGCAGGTCGCTGCCGGCAATGACCGTCAGCACGGTCTCTATGCCGATGCGTTCGCCGCCCAGCAACCTCACAAGATCGTCGGTGCCCGTGACAGGCTCGCCCGCGAGCGCGATCATGATATTGCCGTTCTGGAGACCGGCCCGGGCCGCCGGTCCGTCGGGTTCCAGGCTCGTGATGGCGACGCCGCGCGGCTGGGCGAGGCCCAGCGCCAGCGCGAGGCGGCGCGGCAGGGGCACGGTCTGGCCGGCAACCCCGATGAAGGCGCGGCGCACCCGGCCGTGGCGCACGACCTCGCTGACCACGTGGCTCGCCGTATTGCTGGCGACGGCGAAGCAGATGCCCTGGGCGCCGGCGATGACGGCCGTGTTGATGCCGATCACCTCGCCGCGCGAGGAGACCAGGGGGCCGCCGGAATTGCCGGGATTGAGCGCGGCGTCGGTCTGAACAACGTCGTCGATCAGCCGTCCGGTCTGGGCACGCAGCGAGCGGCCGAGTGCAGATACGACGCCGGCGGTCACCGTCGATTCGAAGCCCAGCGGGTTGCCGATGGCGACCACGAGTTGGCCGCGGCGCAGGTCCTTGGAATTGCCGAGCCGCGCCGCCGGCAGCGAGACGTCGGCGATGATGCGCAGCAGGGCGAGGTCGGTGTGCGGATCGTTGCCCAGCACGTGCGCGGTGACCGTGCGCGTATCGGCCAGGACCAGCCGCACGGTCGAGGCGTTCCGCACGACATGGGAATTGGTCAGCACCAGCCCGTCGGGCGAGATCACCACGCCGGAGCCCGTGCCGCCGCGTCGCCGGGTCTCGGAATCGGCCGGCGTCTCGACACGCACGACAGAAGGGCCGACCAGGTCGACGGCATCGACCACGGCCTGCGAATAGGCGTCGAACAACGGTCGGTCGTCGACCGTGGTTTCGCGGTGGGTACCAGATATCGAAGCGTCGGGACGCTCGTCGCCGACGAGGAGAGGGTCGAAGTCGAACATGCTCCCATATGGGGAGCGGGCGCGAATTCTTGTAGCGGCTCAATCCAGCGTCGCGCCGGACGCCTTGACCACGGGCGCCCAGCGCGCGGTTTCCTCGCGGATGGTCCTGGCGAAGGCCTCCGGCCCGATAGATTCGGGCTCGGCGCCCTGGGTGAGGAAGGCTTGGCGCATCTCCTCGGACGCCATGATCTTTGTTACCTCGGCGGCAACGCGCTCGACGACCGGCCGAGGCGTGGCGGCCGGCGCATGCAGGCCGACCCAGGAATCGACTTCGACACCGGACAGGCCTTGCTCCTGGAAGGTCGGCACGTCGGGCAGCAACGGCGAACGCTGCGCAGAGGTCACACCCAGGATGCGGACCTTGCCGGACTGCGCAAAACCCAAAAGCGAAGGGATACTGCCGCAGTAGAGCTGCACCGTACCCGAAACGACATCGGCCATGGCCTGCGCACCGCCCTTGTAAGGCACGTGGACCATCTTCACTTGGCCGTTGAGGTTGATCAGTTCGCCGCAAAGATGGGGCACCGAACCGTTGCCGGAGGAGGCGTAGTAGATCGAGTCGGGTTGCTTGCGGGCAAGCGCCAGCAGCTCGCCGACCGACTTGGCCGGGAGTGACGGTGAAGCTCCCAGCGCATAGGGCACATTGGCGAAGCGCACGACCGGCGCGAGGTCTTTCTGAGGGTCGTAGGGCAGCCTGCGATAGAGATGCGGGCCGATGGCGATCAGGCCGTTGGTGCTGACCAGAAGTGTCTTCCCGTCCGGCTCGGCGCGCACCACCAGCTCGGCGCCGAGATGGCCGCCGGCGCCCGGCCGATTTTCGACCATGACGGTCTGGCCGGAGGCCGAACTCAGCCGCTGGGCCAGGATGCGGGCCAGCGTGTCGTTAGCGGCTCCCGGTGTGTAAGGCACGACCAGGCGGGTCTGTGCCTGGGCGGTGGCTGTCGCGACGACGAGGAGCAAAAGCGCGGCGACGGCGGTGCGCATCACGGCACTCCCGGCGAAGCGACGACGTCGCAGACCGACACACGCTTGTTTTCGACCAGAGGCTCCTGCCAGGCGTGCGAATGGCCGGGCTTGGCGCCATGGGCATCGAGCGCGGCACGGTCGCGCCACAGCTCGATCAGGAAGATACGTCGATCCTCGGCCTTCTGCGGCACGGCGACTTCCATGCGCAGGCAGCCATCGTCCTCGCGCATGCAGCTCTCGGCCTCTTCGCGCAAGCGGCCGAGGAGCGTCTCGCGACAACCCTCGCGCGGCGTGTATTCGATGTAGATGCCCAGCGCCATTCTGGATCTCCTAGAACAGCGAGAAATACTCCCGCTGTTCCCAGTCGCTGACCTCGAGGTTGAAGCGGTCGATCTCCGCCTGCTTCAGCCTGAGATAATAGTCGACAAAGAAGTCGCCGAGACCTGCGCGCAACGCCTTGTCCTCATGCAAGGCCGCGAGGGCATCGCCGAGGCTGCGTGGCAGCAAGGGGGCCTTGGCT
The DNA here is from genome assembly GCA_020160995.1 of Pseudomonadota bacterium. Taxonomy (GTDB): domain Bacteria; phylum Pseudomonadota; class Alphaproteobacteria; order Reyranellales; family Reyranellaceae; genus Reyranella. The sequence goes on from JAIUOY010000239.1 coordinate 51,107, forward strand.
TCGTAGGGCGTATCGGCCGACGGGCCGGGATCGAGCTTGCGGTCGAGACCGTCGAGGCCGCAGACGATCTGGCTGGCCATGTAGAGGTAGGGGTTGGCGGCCGGCTCGCCGACCCGGTTTTCGAGATGGGTGGTCGGATCGCCCGGTCCACCCAGCACGCGCACCATGACCCCGCGATTGTCGCGTCCCCAGATCGCGCGGTCGGGCGCCAGGGAGAAGGGGCGGTAGCGCTTGTAGCCGTTCAGGGTCGGCGTGCTGAAGGCTGCCGCGGCTCGCGCATGCTCCAGGAGGCCCGCCATGTAATTCCGGCCAACCGTTGACAGCGGCTCGTTCATGTCCATAAAGGCGTTGGCGTGGCTCGCGCGATCCTTCAGCGATTGATGCAGATGCCAGCCGCTCGACATCACGTTCGGAAGTTTCGGGCGGCACATGAAGGTGGCGTGGAAGCCGTTGCGTTGGGCGATCTGCTTGGTGGCGCTGCGGAACAGCACCATCGTGTCGGCAGGCTCCAGACCCGTGGCGGCGCGGAAGGTGAATTCGATCTGGCTCGGACCGAACTCGACTTCGAAGGAGCGTAGCGGCAGGCCGAGATCAACGAGGTTGGTGCGCAGGATTTCGATAATGGGGTCCATCTCGTCGTAGCGCTGCTCGGTCAGGTACTGATAGCCCTGGTTCAGCAGCGACACGTCGGGTGGTTCGCCCGGCTGGCCGGCGTCATTGGCGCCGAGCTTCGCCTTCTCGAGTTTGAAGAGATGGAACTCGACTTCCAGGCCGGCCATGAAGTCGTAGCCGCGTTCGCCCAGCGCCTTCAGGGCGTTGCGGTAGACATGCCGGGTGCAGAGCGGCATCGGCCGCCCGTCGGCGAAATAGATGTCACACAGCATCCAGCCGGAATGCGGCGCCCAGGGCAGGGCTCGGAAGGTCGACGGATCTGGCAGCATGACCACGTCGGCCGCGCCCTCCAGTTCCTTCATGCCGAAGCCGCCGCCGGGCTGCCAGACAGGGAACACGGTTCGATGCGACGTGTCCTTCAGCAGCATCGTCGTGGTGAAGCCAACGCCATTCTTCAGCGCAGCATCGACCTCGGACGCGGCCAGGGTCTTGCCGCGCAGGATGCCGTGCTGATCGGCAAAGGCGAGCCGGACGACCGACATTTCGCCGGCTCTCATGCGGCGCTCTGCCTCGCGCGTTGCCGCTTTGCGGTCCTCGTTCCAGAGGCCCGCGCGTTCGACCAATGTCATCGGGGCTACGCGACCAACGGCGGGACGGTATCGGCCGCCCAGCTCGACTCTCGGCGTCGGCGCACGTCGACGTCCTTCCAATAGGCGTCCCAGCCCTCGGTCGGGCCCATGCCGTCGACGGCCACTGGACCGCGAATCTCGGCGGCGCGCTGCGGGTCCAGCCACATCGGGGGCTTGGCGCCATTGGCAACCTGGCCGATTGCCGAAAGCAGCATCCGGCGATAGGCGACGATGGCCTTGTCGGTCGTGCCGAGATGCTCGCGCGTGCGGTCCTGGATGCGGCCCTGGCTCTCGACGGCCCATTGGTCATGCACGTTGATGTCGAAGCCCATGCCGGTGAAGGTCTGCGTCTTCTGCTCGGCGGTGTTGTAGCCGTAGTCGTTGTGGCGGCCGATCAGGGGCCGGTAGTCGGGCAACTGGTAGAGCTTGAGGCGCTGCTCGCGCATGGCGGCGTGGTCCACGGGCTTACCGAAGCTGGTGAAGATCGCGTACCAGTAGCAACTCGTATCGTCGATCGGCACATGCCACTGTGTGATCGTCATTTCCGCGCTCATCGGGATCACGAAGGCGTAGGGGAAGACGAGGTTGGTCACGCGCACGTGCGTGTGTTTCTCGTTGAGCTTGCGTAGGGCGAAGAGGCGAAGGCCATAATCCGTTGCCTCGACGTCCAGCTTCGGCCGTGTGTAGTCGCGCAACAGGCGCGTCATCGGGATGTCGGAGTCGGAGGAGGCGGAGCGGAACTGCTTGCCGTAGGCTGCGCCGGTATCCTCGTCCTCGTAGAAACGATGCAGATAGGAGGCGTGGGCCGGGTCGATGCCGGCCTCCAGCGCCTGCAACCAATTGCATTCGATCAGCCCCTTGAAGGCGAAGGCATGTGTGCCGGGCGCCAGGAAACAGTCGAAGTCGGGGAAGGCAGGGGCTTCGCTCTCGCCGAGATAGGCGAAGACGATGCCGTTCTTCACGACCACCGGATAGCTCTTCTGCCGGACCTTCTGGCAAAGCACGCTGCCCTCGGGTTCGGCTGGCGTTTCGAGGCATTTGCCGTCGACA
>JAIUOY010000022.1:0-78406 GCA_020160995.1 Pseudomonadota bacterium
CGATCTTGATGACGCCGTCGCCCTGGCAGGCCTCGCAGCGGCCGCCCTTGACGTTGAACGAGAATCGCCCCGGCTTGTAGCCGCGCTCGGTCGACTCAGGAAGCTGGGAGAACCAGTCGCGGATCGGCGAGAAGGCGCCGGTGTAGGTCGCGGGATTGGAGCGCGGCGTGCGGCCGATCGGCGACTGGTCGATGTCGACGATCTTGTCGAGCTGGCCGACACCGTCGAGGCCGCTATGTGCGCCGGGATGCTCGCGGGCGCCATTGAGACGCTTGGCCAGCGCCTTGTAGAGCGTCTCGACGATCAGGGTGCTCTTGCCGCTGCCCGACACGCCGGTGACGCAGGTGAACGTGCCGAGCGGAATGCTGGCCGTTACGTTCTGGAGGTTGTTCTCCTTGGCACCTTTCACCGTCAGCCAGCGCCCGTTCTTCGGCGGCGGCTCGCGCCGCATCTTGGGAATGGGGATCTGCCGGAAGCCCGAGAGATATTGGCCGGTGAGGCTGGCGCTATTCTGCATCACCTGCTCGGGCGTGCCTTGGGCGATGACCTTGCCGCCATGCGCGCCGGCGCCGGGGCCCATATCGACGAGATGGTCGGCGGCGCGGATCGCGTCCTCGTCATGTTCGACGACCAGCACGGTGTTGCCGAGGTCGCGCAGGCGGGTCAGCGTCTTCAGCAGCCGGTCGTTGTCGCGCTGGTGCAGGCCAATCGACGGTTCGTCGAGCACATAGAGCACGCCGGTCAGGCCGGAACCGATCTGCGACGCCAGCCGGATGCGCTGGCTCTCGCCGCCCGACAGCGTGCCGGAGGTGCGGTTCAGCGTCAGGTAGGACAGGCCGACATTGTCGAGGAAGCCCAGCCGCTCGTTGATCTCCTTCAGGATGCGTTCGGCGATCTCGCGCTGCTTGGCCGTCAACTTCGGGGTCAGTTCGAGAAACCACTTCACCGCGTCGCCGATCGAGAATTCGGTCGTCTGGCTGATGTTGAGGCCGGCGATCTTGACCGCCAGCGCTTCGGGCTTCAGGCGGGCGCCCCCGCAGGATTCGCACTTGCTCTCGTGCTGGAAGCGCTCCAGCTCCTCGCGCACCCAGGAGGAGTCGGTTTCCTTCCAGCGGCGGTCGAGGTTGGGGATCACGCCTTCGAACGGCTTGGTCGTCTGGTACTGACGGATGCCGTCGTCGTAGCGCATGGCGATGGACTCGCCACCGCTGCCTTGCAGGATCGTGTCGCGCACCTTCTTGGGCAGGTCACGCCAGGGCACCGACATCTTGACCTTGAAGTGCTTGGCGATGCTCTCGAGCGTCTGCATGTAATACTGCCCTGAGCTGTCGGCCCAGGGTGCGATCGCACCTTCTGAGAGCGACAGCCGGTCGTCCGGCACCACCATTTCGGGATCGAAGAACATCTTCACGCCGAGCCCGTCGCAGGACGGGCAGGCGCCCTGCGGCGCATTGAAGGAGAAGAGCCGGGGCTCGATTTCCTCGATGGTGAAACCCGAAACCGGACAGGCGAAGCGCGCCGAGAACACCGTGCGCTCGCCGTTGTCGGCATTCTCCGCGACGGCCAGGCCCTCGGCGAGAGTGAGCGCCGTCTCGATGGAATCGGCGAGGCGGTTGCCGAGGTCCGGCTTCACGACGAGGCGATCCACCACCACGTCGATGTCGTGCTTGAACTTCTTGTCGAGCGATGGCGCTTCGGTGATCTCGTAGAGCTTGCCGTCGATCTTGACCCTCTGGAAGCCCTTCTTCTGCAGCTCTTGAAGTTCCTTGCGGTACTCGCCCTTGCGGCCGCGTACGATGGGAGCCATCAGGTAGAGGCGCGTGCCGTCGGGCATCGCCTTCACGCGATCGACCATCTGCGACACGGTCTGGCTTTCGATGGGCAGGCCGGTGGCCGGCGAATAGGGCACGCCGACGCGGGCGAACAGCAGGCGCAGATAGTCGTAGATCTCGGTGACGGTGCCGACCGTCGAGCGCGGATTGCGCGAGGTCGTCTTCTGCTCGATCGAGATTGCCGGCGACAGGCCCTCGATGGAATCGACGTCGGGCTTCTGCATCAGTTCGAGGAACTGACGTGCGTAAGCCGACAGGCTCTCGACGTAGCGCCGCTGGCCCTCGGCATAGACCGTATCGAAGGCGAGCGAGGACTTGCCCGAGCCCGACAGGCCGGTGATCACCACCAGCCGGTCGCGCGGCAGATCGAGGTCGACGTTCTTGAGATTGTGCTCGCGCGCACCGCGGATCGAGATGAAGCGGTGCGGCTCGGCGGCAGGTAAGCGTGACTTAGCCATGTGGACCGGGAGAATAGGGGAAGCGCGGGATCATCGCATATGGCGATTCACCCCCAACCGCGCCAGTCCTCGACAAGTCGCAAGATCAGGCTGCGGATGCCTGCGCTGCTAGCACCCGGTCGGTCGGCCGGTCGTTCATGAGGAGCTGCATGGTGCCCGCGATCAGGCCGATCAGGACGCCGATCTTCCAGGCCAGATCGTAGGAGCCCATCAGATCGAAGAGATAGCCGCCGCCCCAGGCGCCGAGGAAAGAGCCTGCCTGGTGGCTGAGGAAAGCGATGCCGGTCAGGGTCGACAGGAACCGCAGGCCGAAGATCTGCACCACCAGCCCGTTGACCAGGGGAATGACCCCCAGCCAGAGGGTGCCCATGGCCGCGCCGAACAGCACCACGGAGAGCGGCGTCGGTGGGTACATGAAGAAAAGGAGAAGGGTGAGCGAGCGCAGCAGGTAGATCGCCCCCAGCAGCAGCCGCTTGGGATACTTGTCGCCCAGCCAGCCGAACAGCCACGAGCTCAGGATGTTGAAGCCGCCGATCAGCATCAGCGCCACGGCGCTGTAACTTGCATCCATGCCGCACTGGGCGAGGTAGGTCGGCAGGTGGGTGGTGAGGAAGACGAGCTGTAGGCCGCAGACGAAGAAGGCGATGGCCATCACGACATAGCCGCTGTGGCGCCGCGCCTCGTCGAGTGCGCCCATGAGCGTGAGGTCCCGGTCGCTCGCCAGCGTGTTGGGCAGCTTGTCGGCACGGCTGCCGATCCAGGCGGCCGGCAGCATGGCGATGGCCAGGATCACGAACGACCACGAGGCGGCCCGCCAGCCATCGGAGGTCAGGAGGTAGGCCGCAATCGGTGCCGTCACCATCGTGCCGACGGAGCCGGCGGCCGAGACGATGCCGAAGGCCAGGGTACGCCGGCCGGGTTCGACGACGCGCGCCGCGATGTTGGCGGTGATGCCCGAGGTCGTGCAGGCCAGCGCAATGCCGATCAGGACGCCGGCCCCCAGAATGATCGCCAGGGCGCCCTGCGCGGTGGCCGTGAGCCAGATGCCCAGGATGAACATGGCGCTGCCCAGGAGGGCCACCCAGCGGGTGCCGTACTTGTCGGCGAAGACGCCGGCAATCGGCTGGCTCAGCCCCCAGGCGACCTGCTGGACAGAAATGGCCAGCGCGAAGTCGGAGATGGCGATGCCCAGTTCCTTGGAGGCCGGCGCCTGGAACAGGCCGAGGTTCTGACGGATGCCCATGGCCAGGGTCATCATCAGCGCTGCACCGCCCAGCATGGCGTAGGCTTGGCCGCTCGAAACCTGGGGAACGTGGAAGGGTTTACTCATGACGCGGCAAGATAGGGGAGGGTTTGCCGCGGAAACCAATGAATTGTCGGAGGGCTGGCATGAGCGAAGTTCACGGCGTCTGCGACCCGGTCAGTCCACAACCCAAATTTGGTGGCTGCCCACAGGCTGCCAGGGCTAGGTTCGCCGCCATGAGGTAGGTGCCGCGCCCCGCGGCACCGGGAAGGCGAAGGAGGCCCCTATGGCGGGCAGCGTCAATAAAGTCATCCTGGTCGGCAATCTTGGCCGCGACCCCGAAGTGAGGTCCATGCAGGATGGCCGTTCCATGGTGAACATGTCGGTGGCCACGTCGGATACGTGGCGGGATCGCCAGAGCGGCGAGCGCAAGGAGCGCACCGAATGGCACCGTGTCGTGATTTTCAACGAGAAGCTCGCCGAGGTTGCGCAGAAGTTCGTGCGCAAGGGCTCGAAGGTCTATGTCGAAGGCCAGCTCGCCACGCGCAAGTGGACCGACCAGAGTGGCCAGGAGCGCTATACGACCGAGGTCGTGATTCCCCGGTTCGGCGGTGCGCTCACCATGCTCGATGGCCGTAGCGGCGGAGAAGGCGGTGGCCCTGGCGGTGGACCGGACGACGATTTCGGGGGTGGCGGCATGTCCGGTGGTGGCGGCGGCGGCGGAGGCGGCCGGTCGGCGTCCCGCGGCAGCAAGCCGGAACTCGACGACGACATTCCGTTCTAGGGGCGCCACATGCGTCGCATTGCCGTGGAAGAGGCGTTCATCACGCCTGAGATTCTTGCCGCCTGGAAAGAGTGCCTGAAGCGAGACGACGTCGAGCCAGGGTTCGCGAAGATGGCGGGTGCTCTCTTGAGCCCCGCCGGTCGGCCCTTGTTCGAGAAGATGCTCGATATCGGGGCGGGCCGCATCGCCCACATGGACAAGGTCGGCGTCGACATGCAGGTGCTGTCGCTGACCTCGCCCGGAGTGCAGGTGCTCGACGCGGCCACGGCGATCCGGCTGGCGGCACAGTCGAATGAGCTTCTGGCGGCGGCCGTGAAGGCCTATCCGACGCGGCTGGCCGGGCTGACGGCTGTTGCGCCGCAAGATCCTGCCGTGGCGGCCAAGGAGATCGAGCGGGGGGCGAGGCAGCTCGGCATGCGGGGTGTCATCGTCAATTCCCACACCGGGGGCGAGTATCTCGATCTGCCCAAGTACCGGCCGATCCTCGAAGCGGCCGAAGCGCTCGACATGCCGATCTATCTGCATCCGCGCGAGCCGTCGACGCCGATGGTCGCGCCGTTCCTCGATTATGGGCTCTACTTCGCCATGTGGGGCTTCTCCGCCGAGACCGGCCTGCATGCCATGCGCCTGATCGTGTCGGGTACCTTCGATCGGTTTCCCAAGCTCAAGATCGTGCTCGGCCACATGGGCGAGGGCATTCCTTATTACCTGCAGCGCATCGACAATCGCCATGCGATGCAGGTCAAGCTCGGTGCCACTCCTGCGCTGGCCAGGAAGCCCAGCGAGTACTTCCGCGAGAACTTCTACGTCACGACGGCCGGCGTCACGTCCTTGCCGACGTTGCGCCTCTGCCTCGACGTGCTCGGCAGCGAGCGGGTCCTGTTCGCAGCGGACTATCCCTACGAAGACGACGATGAAGCCGTACACTTCATCAAGGAGACGGTCCTGACCGCCGAGGAGCGGAAACGGGTTTGCGAGACCAACGCCGTGAACCTCTTCAAGCTGTAGGCCTGATCGTCTCAGGCCTTCACGCAGGCAGGCCCATGGCGCGCAGTTCCGCCACAGTATCTTCGGCTGATCGGTGGTGGATGGCGTTCATGCCGACGGCGCGGGCGCCTTCGACGTTGGCGATCACATCGTCGATGAACACGGCATCCTCGGGCTGGAAGCCGCCGGTCCGGCAAACCAACTCGTAGATCGCGGCATCGGGCTTGGAGACGCCGACAAGGCCCGAGACCACGTAGTCGCGGAAATGGCCGAAGAAGGGATGCCGGGTGCGGCCGGGGCCGCGCAGCCACGGATCGAGCAGGTTCGGCGCGTTCGAGAGAACGTAGAGCGGTGTGCCGGCACGGTGCAGCCGGTCGACCAGTTCGATCATCGGGCCGAAGGTCTGCGTGCACATCTCGTCGAACCGGCCGTAGAAGGCGGCGATCAGCTCTTTCTTGTCGGGATGAAGGGCCTGCAACGCCCGCGTTGCCGCCGCCGGATCTCCGCCGTGGTCCTGCTTTTCGTGCCACGCCCTCGTGGTCACGCGGGCCAGGAAATCCTCCATCTCGTCGGGGTCCGGAATGAGCTGCCGGTAGAGGTGGCGGGGGTTCCAGTCGACCAGGACTCCGCCGAAATCGAATATGGCGACCGAAGGCCGGGCAGGGGGCGTTTGAGAGCTCAAAACGGGGCCTTTCCGAGGGGTGTTTATCCGCATAATTTAGCCAATGAAATCAATTAGTTAAAGCTATGTGCGGGAGTCGATTTTAGTTGGTCTTCGGGGGCCGTTTTGCTAGTGTGCGAAATCGCCCCGCTGGAGCCTCCGGAGGGGCCACCAATACGAGATAAAAACCAGGTTTTTCGTGAGCGACGATACGACTCTGCCACCGGCGCCGCCGCCCTCTGACGCGCCCCCGCCTCAGCCCCCTCCGCACGATATCGCGCCGATCACGATCGAAGAGGAGATGCGCCGATCGTACCTCGATTATGCTATGAGCGTGATCGTGTCGCGCGCACTTCCCGACGCGCGCGACGGGCTGAAGCCGGTGCAGCGCCGCATCCTGTACGCGATGAAGGAAAGCGGCTTCGACTCGACGCACGCCTTCCGCAAGTCGGCGCGTATCGTCGGCGAGGTGATGGGTAAGTATCACCCGCACGGCGACAGCGCGATCTACGACGCCATGGTGCGCATGGCGCAGGATTTCTCCATGCGCCTGCCGCTGATTTCGGGGCAGGGCAATTTCGGCTCGATGGATGCCGATCCGCCGGCGGCGATGCGTTACACCGAGGCGCGCCTGGCGCGCGCGGCGGAAGCGCTGCTGGCCGACATCGACAAGGACACGGTCGAGTTCCAGGCCAACTACGACGAGACCACGCTGGAGCCGACGGTTCTGCCGGCAGCCTTCCCGAACCTGCTGGCCAACGGTGCGGGCGGTATCGCCGTCGGCATGGCAACCAACATTCCGCCGCACAATCTCGGCGAATTGATCGACGCCTGCTGCGCCCTGATCGACACGCCCGAACTCACCGTACAGCAGGTGATGGAGATTGTGCCGGGGCCGGACTTTCCGACCGGCGCCACCATTCTCGGCCGTAACGGCATCCGTGCCGCCTACGAGCTTGGCCGCGGCTCGATCGTGATGAGGGCGCGGACCAGGATCGAGGAGGGACGGGGCGGACGCGAGATGATCGTCGTGTCCGAGATTCCCTATCAGGAAAACAAGGCGCGCCTGCACGAACGCATCGCGGAAGTGGTGCGCGACAAGAAGGTCGAGGGCATCTCCGAAATTCGCGACGAGAGCGACCGCGACGGCGTGCGCCTGGTGATCGAACTGAAGCGCGACGCCATGGCCGATGTCGTGCTGAACCAGCTCTACCGCTATACGCCGCTGCAGACGACGTTCGGCGTCAACGCGCTGGCGCTCGACGGCGGCCGGCCGAAGCTGATGAGCCTCAAGGAGCTGCTGGAGGCGTTCATCCGCTTCCGCGCCGAGGTCATTACGCGGCGGACCAGGTACGAGCTGAACCACGCTCGCGACCGCGCCCATGTCTTGGTCGGTCTGGCCATCGCCGTCGCCAATATCGACGAGGTGATCGAGATGATCCGCCGCGCGCCCGATCCGGTGGTGGCGCGCGAACGACTGATGGCCAAGGACTGGCCGGCCCACGACGTGGCGCCGCTGATCGCTCTGATCGCCGAACCCGGTCGCGAAGTTTCGCCCGAAGGCACTTATCGCCTTTCCGAGGCGCAGGCGCGCGCCATCCTCGAGCTGCGCCTGCAACGTCTGACGGGTCTTGAACGTGACAAGATCGCCGAGGAGCTGACCGAAGTCGCCAAGCTCATCGAGGGGTATCTGGAGCTGCTGGGCGACCGCGACAAGCTATTTGCGCTGATGCGCAAGGAGCTGCTCGAGATCAAGGAGCAGTTCGCGACGCCGCGCCGGACGGAGATCCTCGACAACGAGTTCGAACAGGACATCGAGGACCTGATCCAGCGCGAGGACATGGTCGTGACGGTAACGCACGGCGGCTACGTCAAGCGCGTGCCGGTCTCCGCCTATCGAGCCCAACGCCGTGGCGGCAAGGGCCGATCGGGCATGGCCACGCGCGAGGACGATTTCGTCTCCAGTCTGTTCGTTGCCAATACGCACACGCCGGTCCTGTTCTTCTCCAGTCGGGGCATCGTCTACAAGCTCAAGGTCTGGCGGCTGCCCCTCGGCGCCCCGCAGGCCCGGGGCAAGGCGTTCGTGAACCTTCTGCCGCTGAACGAGGGCGAGACCATCAGTGCCGTGATGCCGATGCCGGAGGACGAGGCGAGCTGGGCCACCCTGCACGTCATGTTCGCCACGGCGCGCGGCGGCGTGCGGCGCAACGAGCTGAGCGATTTTGTCAGTGTCAATCAGAGCGGCAAGATCGCCATGAAGTTCGAGGGCGACGATGCCGGCGACCGCCTGATCGGCGTGGGTGTCTGCAGCGAAGAGCAGGACGTGCTGCTGGCCACGCGCCAGGGCCGCGCCATGCGCTTCCCGGTCTCCACCGTCCGCGTTTTCCAGAGCCGCGCCTCGACCGGCGTGCGCGGCATCGCCCTGGCCGAGGGCGACGAGGTGATCTCCATGTCGCTGGTCGACAACGGCAAGGGCATTCCGACCGAGGACCGCGACGCTTACCTTCGTCAGTCGCGCGCCCTGCGACAGGCCGAGAACGCGGCCGAAGAGGATGCCGCGGCGACGGCCGAGGAGGCTGCCGCACCCACGACGACGCTCACGGCGGAACGGTTCGCCGAACTGCAGGGCAAGGAGGAGTTCGTCCTCACCGTCGCTTCGTCCGGCTTTGGCAAGCGCACCTCTGCCTACGAGTATCGAGTGACGGGCCGCGGTGGCAAGGGTGTGGAATTGATGAACCTGGGCAAGGGCGGCGAGGTCGTCGCGGCTTTCCCCGTGCTCGACAACGACCAGATCATGCTTGTCACCGATGGCGGCACGCTGATCCGCTGCCCGGTCGACGGGATTCGCATCGCAGGCCGAGGCACGCGCGGTGTCCGCATCGTCAATGTGAGCGAAGGCGAGCGCGTCGTTTCTGCTGTGCGCATCGGCGAGGACGATGCCGGGAACGGCAACGGCGAGGCGGGCTCCGAAATGCCCGATTCCGAAACGCCCAGTTCCGAAACAAACGGTGGATAAGGACCGGCCGTGTCGCTAAGACCTTGCAGTCGCAGTCAGCGAACAAGTCGTTGCGGAGTGGGGGGAAGACATGGCCGTAGAACGCACCGGAGTTTATCCGGGCACGTTCGATCCCATCACGAGCGGGCACATGGAAGTCGTGCGCCGTTCGCTGCGGCTCGTGGACAAGCTGGTGATCGGCCCGGCGATGAACATCAGCAAGGGCCCGATGTTCTCGCTCGAGGAGCGCATCGACATCATCAAGGACGACATCGCCGACTTTCCCCAGGCCGACCGGGACCGGATCGAGATCGTTCCGTTCGAGGGCCTGCTGATTCACTTCGCGCGACAGGTGAATGCGTCGGTGATCATCCGCGGCCTGCGGGCGGTTTCGGATTTCGAGTACGAAATTCAGATGGCCAACATGAACGCCCGCATGGAGCCTGCGATCGAGACCATATTCCTGATGGCCTCGGACCGGCACCAGTTCATCGCCTCCTCGCTGGTGAAGGATATTGCCCGACTGGGCGGCGACACGTCGCAGTTCGTTTCCAAGCGGGTATTCGAGCGTCTGAAGAAGAAGTTCGCCAAGGAGTAATTTCCGGTCTGCGGGCCCCTGAATTGGCTTTCTTGTCATCCCAAGCGGCTGCGTTGACCGGAACGCCTGCACACCTTATACGGGCGCCGCGCGGGACTACGGCCCGCGGCGCGGAACCGGGACGAGCCCGTAGCTCAGCGGTAGAGCATCTGACTTTTAATCAGGTGGTCGTAGGTTCGATCCCTACCGGGCTCACCACTGGACCCAAGAAGGAGAAGCGCGGCTCATGCCGTCGGTGAAAGTCGTCAACGGCAAGCAGATCGTGGTCGAGAATCTCGGCCCGATCGAGCGATTCGTGAGCTTCCTGGTGAAGCCGTTCGCGCAGATGTGGCAGCATCGGGACCTCGTGTTCGCGATTCTGCGCCGCGAAGTGCGCGAGCGCTTCAAGGGCTCGATCGCCGGCTGGGTCTGGGCGATCATTGCGCCGCTTCTTATGATCGCCGTCTATTCGCTGGTATTCAGCACGACTCTGACGCTACCGCTGCCCGACAAACTCGCCGAGAGCCAGGCTGGCTATGCCCTGTTCATCTTCGGCGGCCTCATCATCTTCAATTTCTTCTCGGAGATGGCGTTTCGCGCGCCGATGCTGCTGCACGAGTACACTCACTTCATCAAGCAGACGATCTTTCCCAGCGATATGCTGGCGGTGATCTCGACGCTGCGCGCCACGGCCTACACGCTGATCTCGATGGGAGTGATGCTGCTGTTCCAACTGGCGGTGATCGGCGAGCTTCCCGTGACGGTACTGCTGCTGCCGTTGATTTTCATTCCGTTTATGGCGTTCTTGATCGGCATGTCGTGGTTCCTGGCGGCTCTCGGAGCGTTCACGCGCGACGCCGGCTATCTGATGATCACGATCGTGCCGCTTTTCATGTTTGCGACGCCGATATTCTATCCGCAGTCGATGGTGCCGGCACCCTACGATTTCTGGATGTACGGCAACGCTTTGGTCTGCTTCGTCGAAATTCTGCGCGACATAGTACTGGTGGGCAAGCTGCCCAACATGATCCTCTATGGCTGGACACTGTTTATTTCACTGTTCAGCTTCTATTTCGGCTACTGGTTCTTCGACAGGTATCGGAATGTCATCGTCGACGTCCTCTGAGGTCGTCGTCGAGGCGAAACACCTCGGCAAGGCCTTCCAACTCTACGCTCACCGCAACGACTGGCTGAAACAGGTCCTGTTCGGCTGGTGGAAGTCGTACTTCAAGCCGTTCTGGGTGCTGCGCGACATCAGCCTCGAAGTGCGGCGCGGCGAGAGCATCGGCATCCTCGGCCGCAACGGCTGCGGCAAGTCCACCCTGCTGCAGGTGATCTGCGGCATGACCTTGCCCAGCCATGGCGAGCTCCGGGTGAACGGCCGTATCGCGCCGGTCCTGGCGCTGGGCTCGACGTTCGACATGGAACTGTCGGGCCGCGAGAACGTCATGATCGGTGGCGCGGTGCTGGGGTTGAAGCGCGCCGAGGTGCTGCGCAAGTTCGACTCGATCGCCGAATTCGCCGGGATCGGCGATTACATGGACCAGCCGGTGAAGCACTACTCGATGGGCATGCGTACGCGCCTTGCCTTCTCGATCTGTGCCCACGTCGAAGCCGAGATCCTGGTCGTCGACGAGGCGCTGTCGGTCGGCGATGCCGCCTTCCAGCGCAAGTGCCTCGACTGGATCGACAATTTCCGCAAGACCGGCACGCTGCTCTTCGTTTCGCATTCGATGGCGGAAGTGCGCCGCCTGTGCACCCGGGCGATCTGGATCGAGGAGGGGCGCATCCGCGAGGAGGGCGACCCCAACGACGTGATCCGCAACTATCACCGCGCATTGCTGGTCGAGAAGGACGACGTCAACCGCTTTACGGCGGGCAAGGCCGAAACCAAGCCCGTAGCGGCAGGCGAGTAATGCGCCATGGAGCCGGGCGCCCTGGCGTGGCTCGGAGTGGGCTGGTGGTCGTTCGGGACGGCCGTGCATTGGGCGAGCGCCGCTCTCGCACGCACCCCTAGGCAGGGTGCCGCCGTGCATCACAGGGCGGCGGATTTCAGCATCGTGGCGCCGATGGCGGGCGCGGAGGATGCCTCCACGCCCTACGTGCGGTCGCTCCAGCGCCTCGCCGAGGCGGGCGCCGAGATCCTGATCTGCGTGGCGACCGTCGACGATGGCGCGGTGGCGCCGACCAGATCGCTCTGGCCCGATGCGCCGATCCTGGTGGGCAACGGCGATACCTTCAATCCCAAGATGAACAATGTCCGCAAAGGACTCGAAGCCGCTTGCCGCAAGGTGGTGGCGCTTTGCGACGCGGGCATCCTGATTGATGCCGACGAGCTCTGCCGGGCCGCCGCGCCGCTCTCGGACAAGGTCGGCCTCGTGCTGGCGTTGAAGGCTGCCGAGGCGCCGGAGACGTTCGCAGCCGAAATCGAGCGCGCCTATATCGACGGCCATCAGGCGCGCTTCCTGCTTGCAGCGGACCGGCTCGGGATTCCCGTTGCGTCGGGAGGTGTCACGCTTCTGACCAATGACACGCTCCAGCGCATCGGCAACTGGCGCGGTTTCAATCGGTGGATCGCCGACGACTATTCCGTCGTGCGTTCGGTCCGCGAGCTGGGATTGTCCACTCAACTCGGCGAAGTCATGCCGCGGTTGCCGCTGGGTATACGGCCATGGCCGGCGGTTTGGCGCCGCCAGGTCCGTTGGGCGCGCACCCGCCTGCGTCTGCCTGTCTGGCCTCTCGTCCTCTGGGAGCCGGCGATCGGCTGCACGGTCACCGGCCTGGTCGGGACTGCCGCATTGCTGGCAAGCGGCGTTGCGCCCGGGCTGGTAGCGGCCGCTTTGGCTGCACACGTGTTGGCCTGGCTTGCCGGGGAAAAGTGGTTCATGGCGGGGCGCCATCTCTCGTTTGGCTGGTCGGCTGCCGGGGCGGCCTTGGTTCGCGAAGCCCTGGCGCCGGTGTTGGCTGTATCCGCGATCGGGGGCCGCCGAATTCCCTGGCGCGGAACAGACCTTGGTGGTGAGTGGCGTAGCCGCGGTAAAAGCGCTTCGAGGACATCTGTATGAAAGACCTGAACATCGACAAATCGATATCGACGGTCATGCTGCCGGCGCGCGTCGATTCGGCGACGGCGGCGTCGGTGGAAAAGCTGCTGCTGGGCGAAGTGCGACCGAACGCACGCGTCATCGTCGACGGCAGCGACGTTACCTACATGAGCGCAGCGGGGGTGCGAACTCTTGCAACGGTACTCCATCGCGCGGCGGAAGTGGGCGCGCGGGTCGTGCTGTGTCGTTTCTCGGGGCCGGCGGCCGATTGCCTGCTCGTCAGCGGCTTTTCGGAGCTGTTCGACGTCGCCGAAAACACTGCAGACGCCGCCCTTCGGTTGAAACGCGGGCCTGTGGGTGATCCAGCGGGGCGCTTGCACCGGCGTGGCGCCACGGGTTAATTACTGCCCCTGCTGAAGCAGGACCATGCGATGGGACGCGGCGCTGGCGATCAACGCGGCGACCGTTCCGGACGGAGACAGGGATTTGACAGTTTGGAGTTGGCTGCGCGCGACTGCGCGCCCTATCGCCATTGTCCTCGGCTTGGGCATCGGTGTTTCAGCCTGCACGGCGATCCCGGGTGATGGGCCGTGGATGGGAGGCGCCGCTGCCACCAGCACTGAGGCTCTCCCGTTCGATGTGATCGACCTCACGCCGACCACGATCGCCAGCTACAATCAGTTGGCGCCCTTCGACGTCCCCTCGACAGTGGGCAACCTCTCCGCAACGGGCGGCCGCATTTCAGTGGCGCCGGGAGATGTGCTCAAGGTGCGCATCTTCGAGCCCTACGAAGGCAGCATCTTCCCGACGATTCAGCGGCCGGGCGCCGACTTCGGCGTCCAGAGAGTGACGGACGATGGCACGATCAGCGTGCCGTTCGTCGGCACCGTAGCCGTTGCCGGCATGGATCTCGGCCAGATCGAGAAGAAGATCTCCCAGCAAGTGGCGGCATCGGGCAAGGCTCAGGACCCGCAGGTAATCGTCGAGTTCGTTGCTGATCGCACCCACACCGTCATGGTTTCGGGCGACGTCAAGCAACCCGGGCGCATCTCGATGCTCGACGGCGTGCGGACCCTTGCCGAAGCCATCAGCCGTGCGGGCGGTCCGGTTGGCGGCAGTTCGCAGCCTGGCTTCGCTACGAGCCCGTCGAACCAGGTCGAGGTCGTGCTCCGCCGGCAGGGGCAGGTGATCCTGCAGACGCAGTATTCCGACCTGCTGGCCGGCCGCGACATGGCGCTGCAGAAGAACGACGAGATCGTGGTGCGCCCCAATTCGCGCGTCTACACCGTGCTGGGCGCCGTCATGAAGTCGGGTAACGTCGAGCTGTCGAAGCAGAATACCAGCCTGCTCGAGGCGCTGGGCACGGTCGGCGGCTTGGCCGATCAGCGAGCAAACAAAACGGGCGTTTATGTGTTCAGAATGGGGGATTTGCAGAAGAATCCCACAGCCCGGGCTCGCGTTTTTCGACTGGACCTCTACCAGCCAGTCTCTATTTTCATTGCGCAGCAGTTCCCGATACAGGCACGCGATGTCATCTACGTCACGAACGCACCGCTTTACGAGTACGACAAGATCCTGACTTCGATCTATCGCACGTTCTCGATTGTGGGTGTCGCGAGGGGCACGGTGATCCCGGCGACATCGTTCTGATCTAGGGGCAGCAATCCCAGCCGTTTTTTGGTATAATTCCGTATGGCGCAGGCAAGAAAATTTACATGGGGTGCGGCGGGATTGGTGGCGTTGCTCGTCGTCGGCGCCATTCTTCTCTGGGTGACCCCGAGCCGGCAGACCAGCAGCGCCCAGGACGGGGCGCGGCAGGCCCCGCCGCTGATTTCGCGTGGTTATACGGACGCTCCGTCGGGTACGGCGGTCATCGCCGGCGATCCACAGGGTGGCGGCGTGTTGATCGAGCTCAAGATCGCCGATGGCCAGAAGGTGAAGAAGGGCGAGGTAATCGCCGTCCTTTCCAATTATCCCAAGGCCGACATTGCCGTCCGGACGACCGAGGCTGAGCTCGCCAAGACCAAGCAGCAGCGCGAAGCCATGATCAGTGGCTTCCGGACCGCCGAAATCGCGATGCAGGAAGTCGTCGTGAAGTCGTCGGCCGAGGAACTGAAGCTCAAGACGCTGGAGATGCAGCGGTCGGGCAAGCCGCCGGATCAGAAGCAGCTCGAAATGTCGATCTCGCAGCAGAACCTCGAGCGCGAGCAGGCGAAGCTGCGCGTGCAGAAGGAAACGCTGCAGAGCGATTTGGCGCAAATCGACACCGAAATCGCCATCACAGAGACCAAGCTCTCGAACGCCCGCAATACCCGCGAACAGGCCCTGGTGCGGTCGCCGCTCGATGGCGTCGTGATCCAGATCTACACGCGGCAGGGCGAGCGCGTCTCGACGAACGGTATCGCCAAGATCGTGGACCTCTCCCAGCTCCGCGTGCTGGCCGACGTCGACGAGCTTCAGGTCGGACGGATATCGCCCGGCGGCAAGGTTGAAGTCACGTTCCGCGGCAGCCCGACTGTCTACAAGGGGACGATCTCGCGCGTGGCGCCCACGGTGAAGCGTATGCAGCGTATCGAGCCGGATGGCGGCTCCTCGACCGACGCGCGTGTCGTGCAGGTCGAAATTGAGCTCGATGACCCCTCCAGCATGCCGCAGGTGCTGGGACGCGAGACGCGCGTCACTTTCCTCTAATGGCCGTTACGCTGCCTGCCGTTCCGTCGTCGCGGCGACGGCAATGGTTCCAGTGGTGGCCACAGTTTTCGCTGGCCCGCCTGAAGGCTGCCGCCCGAACCGCCACGGCGATGCCGCTGGGATCCCAGCAGCTCAAGCGTCAGCGGACCAGTACGCTGCTGTCGCTTGCCGGCGTTACCGCGAGCCTGCTGGTGATCTTCGCCCAGCTCGGCATTGAGCGCGCGGTCTACGACTCGGCGATCCGCCTTCATCGTTCCGTGACAGGGGACCTCGTGCTGGTTCCCTATGGCTTCAAGTCGCTCCAGCTTCACGGCGAGGTCCCGGCCGCCATGACGGACGTGGTCTCCGCCAACTCGCATGTCGCGATGACGATGCCGTTCTGGTTCGGCGTCATGTCGATGACCCATGCCGGAATGACGACGCCCCGCCGTATCGCCTGGTACGCCATCGACGTCGAGCGGCCGGCCATCGACGTTCCGGGGCTGCGTGAGAATCTCTACCGGCTGCGCGAAGCCCGCCGCATGCTCTACGATCGGGACTCGCGGCCTTATTTCGGCAATCTCGCCGAATCGGTCGGGCCCGGTAAGCCGGAGTTTCAGGTTCTGGGGCCGCCCGACAATCGCGGTCTCCTGCGCCAGCTTTTCGTGGTCGGCAACTTCGCCCTTGGACCCAACGTGCTGAACGACGGCGCGATCCTGATGTCCGAGGATACGATGGCGGAAGTCTTCGGAGCCTGGTGGTCTGACCGGCCGGCCTTCATCGGCATCAAGCTCGTGAAGGGTGCCGATCCGGATGCGGTACGGGAGGAGATCAACAAGGCTCTCGCCGGCCGCGGCGAAGTGATCACCATCCGCGATTTCGAGAAGCGCGAACGCGCCTACTGGTCGCGCGAGACGCCGGTCGGTTACATCACGGACCTGGGCTTCATCATGGGCGTGATGATCGGCATGGTGTTCATCTACTACGCCCAGTACCAGATCATCCGTTTCTATCTGCCCGAATACGCAATCTTGAAGAGCCTGGGTTACGACTGGTGGTTCTTCCTGTTCATGATCGGACAGATCGGTGCGGCCATCATCACGCCGGCCTTCCTGGTCGCCTTCACGCTGGGCCGGTTCGTCTACGGGGCGACCGAGGCCGCAATGCATCTCGGCATGACGATGGGGCTGCGCGAAATGGTCGTGGCGCTGGTCGCCTGCGTGATCATGACCGTGGTTTCCAGCCTCTTCGCCATCCGCCGCCTGTGGAAGGTCGATCCCATCATGCTGTTCGAGTGACCATGACGACGGACACCCACGGTTTCGGACCGCCAGTCGTTGAGGCGGTCGACGTCCATCACCACTACGGCGAGGGGCCGCAGCGGGTCGACGTGCTGTTCGACATCAACATGCAGGTCCGCGAGGGCGAGCTGCTGATCGTCACGGGGCCGTCGGGCTCCGGCAAGACGACCTTGCTCACCATCCTTGGCACGATGCGCAAACCCTCGGAAGGCAAGCTGCGCCTGCTCGGCACCGACATCGTGGGCCTGGGCGGGGCCGAGCTGGATACGCTGCGCAATCGCGTGCGCTTCCTGTTCCAGAAGCGCAATCTCCTGTCCTCCCTGACGGCGTTGCAGAACGTGATTGCCGGCGTCTCGACCACGCCGCTTGCCGACCCGAACTGGGACGAGAAGCGCGCGCGCCATCTGCTCGGGCTGCTGGGGCTCGCCGACAAGGCCGAAGCCTGGCCCGACGAACTGTCGGGCGGCCAGCAGCAGCGCGTCGCCATTGCCCGGGTCATGATCGGGCTGCCGGATCTCATCATCGCGGACGAGCCGACCTCGGCGCTGGATCGCGTATCCGGCCGCGTTGTGGTCGATCAGCTCAAGGATCTCGCCATGCGCGCCAAGTGCGCCGTCGTGCTGTCGACGCACGATGAGCGGATCTTCGACGTCGCGTCGCGTCGTCTCCACATTGAGGATGGGCGGTGCTTCGAAGTGCCGATCCATTATCACTGACGGGCAGCAAGGAATGCTGCTTTTCGCCGTCGACCTGATCGTCCTTGTCTGTCTCCTCGCGCAGTTCGCCATCGCGGGCTACTTCCTCTACTTGATCTATTGGCTGTGGGAGTTGCCGCCGGATCAGGCGGCCGAAGCTTCGCTGCCCGAAAATCTGCCGCGCGTTCTGATTCAGGTTCCAGTCTACAACGAGCCTCTGGTGGTCGAGCGTGCCGTGGCCGCCGCCGGCGCGCTCGTCTGGCCGCGCGACAGGCTGACCATCCAGCTCCTCGACGACAGCAACGACCTCACCTCGGACATCGCCGTTCATGCCGTCGCCCGTCTCCGGCGAGAGGGCATCGACGCCCATCACGTTCGCCGGAGCGACCGCAGCGGCTTCAAGGCCGGGGCTTTGGCCGCCGGCCTGGCGCTCGACGATGCGCCCTATGTCGCCGTGTTCGATGCCGATTTCGTGCCGCCACCCGATTGGCTCCGTCGGGCAATGGCCGCGATGCTGGCCAATCCGCGGGCGGCCTTCGTGCAGACCCGCATCGAGTGGGGCAATGGCGACAGCAACTGGCTGACCCGTGCCCAGCGGCTCATGCAGGATGCGCATTTCGCGGTCGAGCAGGATGTGCGGGCGCGGCGTGGCGTGCCGTTCCAGTTCAACGGCACCGGCGGGATCTGGCGCCGAGCGGCGGTGGAGGAGGCGGGCGGCTGGTCGCACGACACGCTGTCGGAGGATCTCGACCTCGTGCTGCGGACCTATCTCAAGGGCTGGACCGGCGTTTTCCTGATGGAGCCCCACGTCGTGGGCGAGCTGCCGCAGAAGGTCGACGAGTTCGGGGTGCAGCAGAGCCGCTGGTCCAAGGGCTTCGTCCAGGTCGCGCGCAAGCTCCTGGGACCGATCTGGAATGCCGACTGGTCGACAGAGGCGAAATTCACGACCACGGTCGCGCTCGGCCAGCAGCTCATCTTTCCGCTGCTCGCGGTCGGCATCGTCGGGCTTTTCATCTCGATCCTGGGGCACGGCAAGCTGCTGGGCCTGTTCCGCTTCGGCCTCTGGCTGTGGCTGATCGGCATGCTGGCGGTGCTACTGGGGATGACCTGGAGCGCCTATCGCCGCCTGCAACGCGGCGATCTGATGCGCTACCTCGTCACGGCGGCAAGCGTGCCGGCGCTGATCGTGTACCTTGCCTTCGTCAATACTGCCTCGATCGTCGGCGCGGGCTTTGGCAAGAAGACCGAGTTCAAACGTACGCCGAAGACAGGAATCTGAGCGAGCTATGGCGGTAATCCTGGCGACTTTGGCTCTCCTGCTCGCCGCGATCTTCGCGGTGTGCTGCGTGTTGCTCGCCTCCTTCATTGGCAGCCTGCTCTACATGGTGGTGCTGCACCATCGGCTGAAGGAAGCGGGACTGCGCCGCGAGGAGGCGCTGCTCGCCACGCCCTTGCCGCCCGATGCCGAGCTGCCGCATGTGGTGGTGCAGATTCCTTCCTTCAACGAAGGGGCCGTGGTGCGCCGCGGCGCGCAGGCGGCCGCCGATCTCGACTGGCCGCGCGACAAGCTGCACATCCAACTGCTCGACGACAGCACCGACGAGACCGCCGAGATGGTGCGCGCCGTAGCCGCGGAGTTGCGCGGCAAGGGCTTCGATATCGTGGCGTTGCAGCGCACCGACCGCAGCGGATACAAGGGCGGGGCGCTGCACGAGGCGATGCAGAAGACGCCCCACGACTTCTTCGCGATCTTCGATGTCGACTACATTCCGCCGTCCGATTTCCTGCGCGTTTGCATGCGGCCCTTCTTCGCCGAACCGAAGACCGCCTTCGTGCAGGCCCGTTTCGACTTCCTCAACCCGCACGAAAATGCCCTGACCGAGATGCAGATGGTGACGCTCGACGCCCATCTCGGCATCGAGCAGGCGACACGTTGCTGGGCAGGCCATCCGCTGCCCTTCAACGGGACCTGTGGCATCTGGCAGCGTGCGGCCATCGAGGCCGGAGGCGGCTGGAAGGGCGATACCGTCACCGAAGATCTCGACCTTACCTATCGTGGTTGGGTCAAGGGCTGGCGTGCTCTCTTCCTGACCAGCGTGGGCGTTCCCGGTGAGTTGCCGGCCGACACCAAGACCTGGCTGCGTCAGCAGCAGCGCTGGCAGGACGGATTTCGCCATGTCTCCTGGCGCATGTTTCCCGAAATCCTGAAGAGCCGCACGATCAAGCCTGCGGCCAAGGGAGCGGCGCTGCTCCATCTCTGCATGTCGCTCAATCAGCCGGTGTTGCTGGTTGGCGTTTCCGCCGGTCTGCTGGCGGCGCTGCTGGCGCCGTCGCTGATCCCGTTGCTGCTGACGTTGTTCATCATCACCTTCGTCTGGGTGCTGTTCTGCGCCACCACCTTCCTGCGTGCCGGCCACAATTTCATTCGCGGCGGTGAAATCCCGCCGGGCCAGTTCGCGATTGTGCTGCTGCGCTTCGTCGGCGGTCAGGCCGCGACGGTGATCCGCTCGCTCGGCGTGCACATCAGGAAGCTGTTCAGCAAGCCCAAGCCCGTCGTCTTCGACCGCACCCCCAAGCGCGGCACTTGAGTCGGGGTTAGGCGAGGACGCTTTCGCGCAGCAGTGGATGGTGGGCGCAGCGCAGGCCGCCGCCCGTTGCGATCGGGCCGTCGAAGGGCAGAGGGATGACCTCGACCTTGCGCCGCTTCAGCTCGTCGATGACGCGAGCATTATCGGCATCGACGATCGCGTGACCTTCTTCGAGGACCAGGCAGTTGGTGGCCAGCAAGGTCGCTTCTTCGACGGAGACCTCAATTTTGTCCCAGGTGCGCAGCGACATGGGCAGGCCGTCGATCAGCTTCTGCGGGCAGTAGATCAGCAGGCCGGGCTTGACCAGCGCCATTGCGCAATCGAGGTGCAGTACATTGGAGCGCAACGCGACAGGGATCACCCGGTATCGGTCCCCCAGCAACGCCTGCAGCCAGTCGGCGCCCGCCAGATCGGAGGCGCAGCCGGAGATGCCGACATAGATTTCGTAACCGTTCAGCAGCGTATCGCCGCCTTCGAGGAACGGTCCGTCGACGCAGCCGGGCGAGCCCAGCGGTACGCTGGACCAGCGAGCGCCGCGTTGCTGAACGACTTGCTGGATGATCGGTCGCAAGCCAAAACGTTCGCGCTGCCGGCACTTCAGGCGCAGCGACGCGTCGATGACGTGGTGTCCGACGACGATCATGCCGTCGCGCGGGAAAAGCTGGGCGCCTTCACCGTTGGGCGCCATGAAGGTTCGTTCTTCGCCCTTCAGCCGCTCGGGACGATGGACGGTGATCCCTTGGCGCGCCACCAGTTCGGCTAAGGCATCGGCCTGATCTTCGATGAGCTTTGCCCTCGCCGGATCGACGTCAATCAGACGTTGACCGACATGAGCCCGGCAGAAAGCCGCGCCGTCGGGCGTCAGCCAGCGCTGCGAAGGTTCGTGAAAGACGACAAAATCCTCGGCCGGCGATATCCCGATGACGGCTTCGCGCAGTTGGCCCCATTCATGATGAGCGCCGAACAGCATCCGTCAGACGCGCGCGTAGATGTCTTCGTAGCGAACGATGTCGTCCTCCTCGACATAGTCGCCGGTCTGAACCTCGACCACTTCCAGAAGGTCAGGGCCCGGGTTGGCGAGACGGTGGATGCCGCCGATCGGAATGTAGGTCGATTCGTTTTCGTGCAGGGTCGTGATCTGGCCGTCGAGCGTCACTTCCGCAACGCCCTTCACCACCACCCAATGTTCCGCGCGGCGGTTGTGGCTCTGCAGGCTGAGCTTGGCGCCGGGATTGACCGTCAGGCGCTTGGCGCGGAAGCGCTCGCCGCGGTCGATGTCCTGATAGCTGCCCCAGGGCCGGTGAATCACCGTGTGTTCGGTCGCCGCGCGATGATTGCCGTCCGACATGCGCTGCACGACGTCCTTCAATCGCGGAAGGTTGTCGCGATGGCCGACCAGCACGGCGTCGTTCATCGCCACGACCACGACATCCTCGACGCCGATCACCGCCGTCAGCGGACCGTCCGAACGGATGTAGGAGTTGCGGACATGGTCGACCTCGACCGGACCTTCGGTGACGTTGCCGGCACTGTCGGCCTCGCCGACATCGAGCAGGGCGTCCCAGGTGCCGAGGTCGGACCAGCGGAACTTGGCGGGCACCACCCAGCATTTGTCGGTGCGTTCCATCACGGCGTAGTCGATCGACTTGGCCGGCGCCTTGGCGAAGGCTTCGGCGTCGAGGAATATCGTCGAGCCCGTCTTCTTCGCTTTGGCGACGGCCTCTTCGGCGGCGGCGGCCATGGCGGGCTCGAAGCGGGCCATTTCCGACAGCATCAGTTCCGGTGGGAACAGGAAGTTGCCGCTGTTCCACAGAAGGCCCTCGGCGATGTAGCGCAGCGCCGTCTGGGCATTGGGCTTTTCGACGAAAGCGGCGACCTTCTGAACGGGGCCGATGCGCTCGCTGCCCGGCCGGATGTAGCCGTAATCGGTCTTGGGCTCTGTCGGCGGAATGCCGAAGGTCACGATGCCACCCTTCTGCACGGCGTTCAGCCCATCGCGGCAGCCCGCGAGGAACTCCTCCGCGCCGATCACCAGATGGTCCGACGCCAGCGCCAGCACGGCCTTGGCGCCGAGGTTGCGCGTGTAGACGGCGGCCGCGGCCATGGCGGGGCCGGAATCACGGCGTGACGGCTCGACCAGAATGTCGATCTCGATGCCGACTTCACCCGCCTGCTTCTCGGCCATGAAGCGATAGGCATCGTTGGTCGCGATCACGGGCCGGCCGAACAGGCCGCGGTCGGCTACGCGCACCAGGGTCTGCTGGAAGGTCGATTGCTTGCCCAGCAGCGGGACGAACTGCTTGGGCATGCTTTCGCGCGACAGCGGCCACAGGCGCTTGCCGGAGCCTCCGACCAGGATGACGGGCGTGATCTGCGACATGGCGACTGCTTTCGTTATTGACGGGCGTTCTACCGGGCGGCCGAGGCCGCATGTCGGGCCGCGATATAGCCGAAGGTAAGGGCCGGGCCAATGGTGATGCCCGCACCCGGATAGGTGCCACCCATGACGCTGGTCATGTCGTTGCCGGCGGCATAGAGGCCGCGAATGGGCGCGCCGGCGCCGTCGAGGACGCGGGCATGGCCGTCGACCCTGAGGCCCAGGAAGGTGCCGATATCGCCCGGGATCATTTTCATGGCGTAGAACGGCGCTTGCACGAGCGGTGCGAGACAGGGGTTGGGGCCGTGGGTAGGGTCGCCGTTGAAGCGGTGGTAGGCGTCCGTTCCCTTGCCGAACTCGGGATCTTCGCCGCGCGCCGCATGCGCGTTGAAGCGGTCGACGGTGGCTTGCAGGGCATCTGCGGAAATGCCGATCTTGCCTGCCAGTTCCGCCCAGCTTCCGCCGTTCAGCAGATAGCTGCTCCGGAGGTGCGGCCCGAGGGGCAGCGGCGCCGGCCCAATGGCGCCCATGCCGTAGCGGCGGATCGCACGATGGTCACAGATCAACCAGCAGCTTGTTTCCGCGCGGCCGCGGCAGGCCTCGACCATGGCCGGCACGAAGTCATGATACGAGGCGGACTCGTTGGCGAATCGCCGGCCGGTGGCATCGACGGCGATATAGCCCGGCTTGCCGCGTTCGTAGAAATGCGGAAAGGGCAGGGTCGATCCGTCGGGCTGCGGGACCAACGAGACCGGCACCCAGGCCGCGGCATAGGCAACGTCCTCCGCCATCACCCCGCCTGCCGACTGGCCGAGCCGAATGCCGTCGCCGCGATTGCCGGGCGGCGGGGCCGAACGATGCGCATGCCCCTCGTGGACATGGCCGTAGTAGCGGCGCTTCAATTCATCGTCGGCCGGGAAGCCGCCGCAGGCCAGCACAACACCATGGCGTGCATGGATTTCCTGCCGCTGGCCGTTGCGCTTCACAACCGCGCCAACGACGGCGCCGTCGCGTTGCACCAACTCCACCACTGGGCTTTCCAGCCAAAGATCGATGCCGCGTTCCTGGGCCGAAAGCGCCATCCCGGCGATCAACGCATTGCCATTGGTGAGACGTGTTCCGCGGGCGTGGCTGGTCCGGTCGACGGCGTAGCGGATCGTCATGCCCGCCACGTGGAGCGCCGAACGGGCGGAACGGGTCATGCGGAAGACATGCGGGAGGTCGTTGCGGCCGAGCATCATGCCGCCGAACGCCATCATGGTGCGCAGCGGGGCCCGCAGCTCGGCGAAGCGCTTGCCGAGGCGACGTCCGTCGAACGGCAACGGCAGGAGCGAACGGCCGCCCTGTGCGGCACCTGCTTTGGTCGGATGATAGTCCGCCCAGATCGGCACCGCCTCGTAGCGGACATAGGTGTTGTTCTCGATGAACTCGACCGCCGGATTGCAGTTGTCGAGGAAGGCGTTGGCGAGTTCGAGGTTCAGTCGGTTGCCCGCTTCCTGCTGCAGGTAGGTGAGCGCATCCTCCTTGGAGTCGGCAATGCCCAGAGCCCGGCCATGTCGGTTGCCGGGAATCCAGATGACGCCCGCGGAGTAGGCCGTGGTGCCGCCGAACAACGGCTCCTTCTCGACCATCAGCACGCTCAGGCCGGCATGGGAGGCGGTCAGTGCCGCGGAAAAGCCGGCGGCACCCGAGCCGACGACGAGAAGGTCGGTTTCGATCATCGTTTGCCTTCGCGACCGAGGTTTTCTTCGCGCCGCCGCGTGGCCTCGTTCTCCACCGCTTCGGCCAGTGCCGGGATATGCGAGGCAATCTCGTAGAAGTCGCTGGCATAAAGAACCAGCAGGGTGGTTGGCCGGGTCGTCGCGACCGAAGCGGCGCGCGGCTGGCGATTGAGCAACGCCATTTCACCGAAGAACGCTCCGTCGTCCAATCGTACCGAGCCGCCGGTCGGCAATCGCACCTCGACCTCGCCGTTCGAGATGAAGAACATCGAGTCGCCGGGATCGCCCCGGCGCAGCACCGTCACATGGGCGGGGTAGTAGCGTGTGCGCAACTTGCCCACGATCTCCGACAAGGTAACGACGCCGAGGGAGGCGAAGATGGGAACACGCGAGACCTGATCCCAAACGCGCAGATACTCGCGCCGCCGCTCTTCCTGTGCAAAGCCGGTCGCGAGCACGCCGGTCATCAGCGCGAGCACGGCGATGCCGCTGATCATCAGCAGCGAGCCGATCATCCGGCCGCCGACGGTAAGAGGCACGACGTCGCCGTAGCCCGTGGTCGTCAGAGTGACGACTGCCCACCACATGGCATTGGGCAGGCTGCCAAAAGCCTCTGGTTGTTTCACGCGCTCGAACATGTGCGCGGCAGTGGCCGCGGCCATCAACAGAATGGCGAAGACGATCAGGACGCTGGCAATAGGCGCGCGTTCGTTCGAGATCACGCGGGCCAGGGTGCCGAAGGCCGGTGCATGCAGACCGAGCTTCATGATCCACAGGATGCAGAAGACGGACGCCGTATCGGTACCCGTGATGCCGTAGCCGCCGGTCATCATGACGGCTGGCATGGTCGCCAGCAGGCTGATCAACCCAGGAAGCGTGACGGCCCAGTGCAGCCGTGCGCGGAATGCCGGCATCTCGGCATAGAGCGGCATCTCGGGAGCGATCCAGAGCCGGACGAGATATTCAACCAGGAAGACAATCGTGACGATCCAGATTGCGCTGCGTAGATAGATGCGGTGCCCGGCCGCGAATTCGTCGATCGAGAGCAGGATCACCGCCAGCAGGCCGACAGCCAGGACGATCAGATGGGCGGCCCGCCAGCGCCGCGCAGCGGGGCTGGGCTCGGAAGGGCGCAGGGCCAGGAAAACCTGCAACCGGAGTATCTTTGACGCGGCCGTCACAGAGCGACCATAGGCGGCTTGGCGTGCCAATTGCAACGCGGGGAGGCCCGGTTTACGGTCGCGTCCGCGTCGCGGTTAGGGGTATCAGATCAAGGTGGTTAACGATTTGCGCATTGCCGTCGATATCGGCGGCACTTTCACGGATGTGGTGCTGGAACAGGGGGCTAGGCGGCTCACACGCAAGCTGCTGACGACGCCCCAGCGGCCCGAAGAAGCGGTGCTTCAAGGCGTCCGCCTGATCCTGGGGGATGCCGGCAAGGGCTTTGGCGACATCGCCGTGTTCGTGCATGGCACGACGCTTGCGACCAACGCCGTCATCGAGCGGCGCGGCGCGCGCACGGCCCTGATCGCGACGGAAGGCTTTCGCGACGTTCTCGATATCGCCAACGAAAGCCGCTACGACCAGTACGACCTCACCATCGAGAAGCCCAGGCCCCTCGTGCCGCGCGCGCTACGCTTTACCGCGCCGGAACGCATGGACGTGCACGGCAAGGTGCGCCTGCCGCTGGACGAGGCGGCCGTCCGGGAGTTGGCCAAGCAGCTCAAGCGCGAGAGCATCGAAAGCGTGGCCATCGCCTTCATGCACTCCTACGTCAATCCCGTGCACGAGCGCCGGGTGCGCGACATCCTGAAAGCCGAGCTGCCCGATCTCTGGGTGACGCTCTCCAGCGAGGTCTGTCCCGAGGTGCGCGAATACGAGCGCACGTCGACGGCCGTTGCCAATGCCTACGTGCAGCCGCTGATGGATTCCTACCTCGCGCGCATGCAGTCGGCCTTCGTGGCCGAGAAGTTCAAGGGCACGATCTATCTCGTGACGTCCGGCGGCGGTCTCACCGCCATCGAGACGGCGCGGCGCTTTCCGGTGCGTCTGGTCGAGTCCGGCCCGGCCGGTGGCGCGATATTTGCTGCTCAAGTGGCGGCCCGCGCCGGCGAGAAGCGGGCGCTGAGCTACGACATGGGGGGCACCACGGCCAAGATCTGCCTGATCGACGACTATCAGCCGCACACGGCGCGGCTCTTCGAGGTCGACCGCGCGGCGCGCTTCCTCAAGGGCTCCGGCCTGCCCGTGCGCATCCCGGTCATCGAGATGGTCGAGATCGGCGCGGGCGGCGGCTCGATTGCGCGGCTCGATGCGTTGAAGCGGGTCACCGTCGGGCCGGAGAGCGCAGGCGCGGAGCCGGGACCGGCCTGCTATGGCCGCGGCGGCAGGCATCCCGCCGTTACCGACGCCAATGTCGTACTGGGCACCATCGATCCAGCTCACTTCGCGGGCGGCTCGATCGCGCTCGATATCGACGCGGCCCGCGGCGCTCTGGAGCGCGATGTCGCGGAAGGTATCGGCCTCTCGACCGAGATGGGCGCGTACGCCGTCTACGAGATGGTGTCGGAGAACATGGCGAGCGCGGCGCGGGTCCACGCCGTCGAGCGCGGCTCGGTGGTCAATCAGTATACGCTGGTCGCCTTCGGCGGCGGCGCGCCGCTCCATGCCGCGCGCGTTGCCGAGAAGATCGGCGTCCAGCGCGTGATCGTGCCGCCCAATGCCGGTGTCGGTTCGGCGGTGGGCTTTCTCGCTGCACCTGTGTCCTATGAACTCGTGCGCAGCCGCTACATGCGTCTCGACTCGTTCGATGCGGCAGGAGCGACAGAACTTCTGAACGAGATGAGCGCGGAAGCGACGGCCCTGGTGGCGCCGGGGGCGCGGGGTCTGCCGACCTTCGAGCGCCGTGTCGCGTTCATGCGTTACGTCGGGCAGGGCCACGAAATCATGGTGACCCTGCCGCAGCGGCCGCTCACCGAAGCGGATACTCAGGCGCTGCGCGAGGCCTATGAGAAGGACTATGCCGTCCTGTTCGAGCGACACATCCCCAACGCCGCGATCGAGGTGCTGAGCTGGTCGGTCCAGGTTTCGACCGAGGCCAAGCGACCGGAGGTGCAGGGCAAGGCGGGGACCGCAGCTGCGCCCAAACCCGTAGGCCGGCGGCCGGTGTTCGACGGCCGCAGCGGCAAGTCGGCTGAGGTGCCGGTGTATCGCCGCGAGAGTCTGCCACCGGGGAGCGCATTCCAGGGGCCGGCAATCGTCGCCGAAGACGAGACTTCGACCTTCATTTCCGCGAGTTTTGCCGCGCATATCGATGCGTCCGGCTGTATCGTCATGGACCGCAAGGACGCGTGAGGAACCACCGATGAGCCAATCCAACAGCGTCGGCCTGATCGACCTGCAGATCATGTGGAACCGCTTGATCGCGGTGGTCGAAGAGCAGGCGCAGACCCTGATGCGCACTGCCTTCAGCCCGATCGTGCGCGAATGCGGCGACCTTTCCGCCGGCGTCTTCGACCTGCAGGGGCGGATGCTCGCCCAGGCGGTGACGGGCACGCCGGGCCACGTGAACTCGATGGCCGAATCGGTGAAGCACTTCCTGCGCTATTTCCCGGTCGAGAGCATGAAGCCGGGGGATGCCTACATCACCAACGATCCCTGGATGGGCACGGGCCATCTCAACGATTTCGTCATCACCACGCCCTGCTTCCACAACGGCAAGCTGGTGGCGCTGTTCTCCTGCACCAGCCATCTCATGGATATCGGTGGCATCGGCTTCGGTCCCGATGCGACCGACGTCTTCATGGAAGGCCTCTACATTCCGATGCTGAAGCTCTTCGACCAGGGCAAGGCAAACGAGACGTTGTTTGCGATGATCCGCGCCAACACGCGCCAGCCGGTCGACACCGAAGGCGACGTCTACTCTCTGGCCGGCTGTAACGATGTCGGCGCGCGCCGTCTGGTCGAGATGCTGGACGAGTTCGGCATCGATTCCCTGGACGAGCTCGGCGACCACATCATCGCTCGCTCGCGCGAGGCCGTGCTGGCGGAGATCGCCAAGCTGCCCAAAGGCACCTGGCACAACACCATGACGGTCGACGGCTACGACGAGCCGGTGACCTTGTCGGCCTCGCTCACCGTGTCCGACACGGGCATCCATGTCGATTACACCGGCACCACCGGCGTGTCGCGGCGTGGCATCAACGTGCCGCACGCCTATACGACGGCCTATACGGTGTTCGGCCTGGGATGCGTGGTCTCCACACATATTCCCAACAACGCAGGCTCGCTCGAGCCGCTTACCGTATCGGCGCCCGAGGGCTCCATCCTGAATGCACCTAAGCCCAGCGCCGTGGCCTCGCGTCATGTCATCGGCCAGATGCTGCCGGACGTGACGTTCGGTTGCCTGCGCCAGGCGGTGCCCGAGCGGGTGCCTGCCGAGGGCACTTCCTGCCTGTGGAACATCAACGTACGCGGCCACGTGAAAGGCGGCGAGGGCGGCAACTACGGATTCGGCATGGCCATCACCTCCAATGGCGGTACGGGTGCGCGTCCGGACAAGGACGGGCTTTCCGCCACGGCCTATCCCAGCGGCGTGCGTGGCACGCCCGTGGAGATCGCCGAGACACAGACGCCGCTCATTTTCTGGCGCAAGGAGTTCCGTCCCGACTCCGGCGGTGCCGGCCGCACGCGTGGCGGGCTGGGCCAGATTATGGAAATCGAAAGCGGCATCGCGGAGCCGTTTGATCTGTTGGCCGCTTTTGACCGCATCGACCATCCGCCGCGCGGCCGCGACGGTGGTGCCGATGGCGAGGCGGGTTTCGTGGCGCTTAAGTCCGGTGGTAAGCTCAAAGGCAAGGGCTTCCAGCTGATCCCGCCGGGCGACCGCCTCGTAATCATGACGCCGGGTGGTGCCGGTATCGGTGCGCCGGCCGAACGCGATCGGGTTCAAGTCGCCAACGATCTCGCTGACGGCTTGATCTCCGAGGAAGCAGCTAGCAAGCTGTATGCATATAAGCCGCTTCAAGCGGCAGAATAGCAAAACAGGGAAACAGGGAAGGGAGACTTCGATGAAACTGGGACGCCGAACCGCACTCAAGGTTGGCGCCGGCGCGGCAATGTTCGCACCGGCGATCGTGAAGGCGCAGTCGGGCATGAAGCTTGACCTGGCAACGGTCTGGCCCGATGGCAACTACCACACCAAGAACGCCAAGAAGTTCGCGGAAGAGGTGGCCAAGGCCACCAATGGCGGCGTGATGATCACCGTCCATTCCGGCGGGTCGCTGGGCTACAAGGGGCCCGAACAGCTCAACGCCGTGCGCGACGGGCTGGTGCCGATGGCCGATATCCTGAACATCCAGCAGGTCGGCGATGCGCCGCTGCTGGGCATCGAGGGCGTGCCCTTCCTGGTCGGCAATGCCGACGAACTCAAGGTGCTGCAGAAGTATGCGCGGCCCGAGTTCGACAAGATCGCCACCAAGTTCAACCAGACGATCCTCTACACCGTGCCGTGGCCCACGCAGTACATCCATTGCAACGTCAAGGCGGACACGGTCGACGGCCTGAAGGGCCTCAAGATCCGTGTGCCCGATCGTCAGGCCGGCGACATGATCAATCTGCTCGGCATGTCGGCCGTGCAGATCCCCTGGGGCGAGACGGTGCCGGCGCTGGCGTCGGGCGCCGTGGTGGGCGTCAGCACCTCCTCGGTGTCGGGCGTCGACGGCAAGTTCTGGGAGTTCCTCAAGGTCTTCTACAAGACCAATCATGTCTGGAGCAGCCAGATCGTCACCATCAACAACGACACCTGGAAGAAGATTTCGCCGGCCAATCAGAAGGCGATCACCGATCTCGCGGCGAAGCTGCAGCCGGAGTTCTGGCAGGTCTCGATCGATGCCGACCAGGCCAGCGCCAAGCGGATGATCGAAGGCGGCATGACCATGATCGAGGTGCCGCCGACCATGTTGGCCGACATGCGCAAGCGGACCGCCTCGCTCGAGAAGGCCTTCATCGATCGCGCCGGTCCGGTCTCGGCCGACATCATCGCCAAGTACAAGAAAGAGCTGGGCCGCTCGTAGCCGGTCTTTGTCGGGAGCGGGTCGGTTGGACGGCGCGCTCCCGCCGAATCTCAAAAGAAAAGAGGAGTATGGATGAAGGCGGATCCGGCGGGCCGTGTCCTTGACCTGATCGATGGGCTGTCGATGTGGGGTGCCTGGGCATCCGCGCTCTGCATCGTCTCGATTCTCGGCCTGATCGTGGCCGAAGTTCTGTCGCGCAACTTCTTCAATGTCAGCCTCTACTTCGCCTGGGAGTTCAGCGCCTACCTCATGGGGGCCGCCTTCCTGATGGGCGCGGCCTATGCGCTGCGCGCCGGGGCGCAAATCCGGGTCAATGTGCTGCTGGAGAACGTGCCGAAGCCCTTGGCGCGGCTGCTGGATATCTTCGCCACGATCTGCGGTGTGCTGATCGCCGTCTACCTTACCTGGGCGCTGGGCGAACTCACCTGGCTGTCCTACGTCCGCGAGTCACGCTCGCCGGAAAAGAGCGAGATCCTGCGCTGGATCACCCAGTTCCCGTTGGCGCTGGGCTCGCTCCTCTTCACGTTGCAAACGATTGCGCGGCTCGGCCGCCTGCTGCGCGGCGAGCCGGGCGATGATTCCCGTCTCCGTATCGGTCAGGACATCGAATAACGCATGACTGCCATCCTGACCTGGTTGCTGGTTCTGATGACCGCAACCCTCTGTCTCGGTATCTGGATCGGTCCCGCGCTTCTCGCGGTGGGCGTCGGCCTCCTGGAGATGTTCACGAACCGGCCGACGCACAAGCTGATCGGTGCCTGGGCGTTCAACGTTCTCACCTCGTCGGACATCGTCTCGCTGCCGCTGTTCATCTTGATGGGGGAGCTGCTGTTCCGTACGCGGCTGTCGCAGTCCCTGTTCTCGGGAATTGCCCCCTGGATGAGCTTCCTGCCGGGGCGGCTGTTCCACACAACGGTGATCGGCTGCTCGATGTTTGCCGCCATCTCGGGGTCGTCGGCCGCGACGACGCAGGTGGTGGGCCGCATCACCCTGACCGAACTCTTGAACCGCGGTTATGACAGGGGGCTCGCGGTCGGCAGCCTGGCGGGAGGGGGAACGCTCGGCTTCCTGATCCCGCCATCGATTCCCATGATCATCTACGCGGTGCTGGCCGAGGAATCGCTGCTGCGATTGTTTACGGCGGGATTCCTGCCGGGGATCGCGTTGGCCGGCTGTTTCATGGCCTATATGGGCTTGCGGGCGACCCTCAATCCGAAGCTTTTGCCGAGTGACGATCACGGCAACTGGACCTGGTCCGATCGCTTCCGCAGCCTGATCGAGCTGGGGCCGGTCGCCTTCCTGATCCTCTCGGTGCTCGGCACCATGTATGCCGGCATCGCCAGCCCCTCCGAGGCTTCGGCGATCGGCGTGCTGGGAGCCTTGGCGGTGGCCGCCTTCCAGCGCACGTTGAGCTGGAAGGGGCTGCGCGATGCCCTGCTGGGCTCGGTTCAGACGACCTGCATGATCGGCATGATCGTCCTTGGCGCCTTCGTGGTCGGCACGGTGCTCGCCAACCTGCAGGTGCCGCAGTTCGTCTCGGCTGCGATCACCTCGTGGAACCTGTCGCCCTTCGTGTTGATCATGTTCCTGATGTTCTTCTACATCCTGCTCGGCACGGTGCTGGAAGGCTTCTCCATGATCGTGCTGACCCTGCCGATCGTACTGCCGGTCGTGCTGGCGGCGGGCTTCGACAAGGTGTGGTTCGGCGTTTTCCTGATCCTCACCATCGAGATGGCGCAGATCACCCCGCCGGTGGCCTTCAACCTGTTCGTCATCCAGAACATCACGGGCGACTCGCAGACCTACGTCGCCTGGAAGGTCATCCCATTCTTCCTGATCATGATGGGCTTCACGGCCCTGATGACCATCTTCCCCAGCTTCGTGACCTGGCCGGCCGATTTCATCCTGTCGAGGTAGATCGGCCTCTGCCAAACTCCCGAGACTGGAAGTTCTCGGGGGATGAATGGAACCGCGTCAGGTCAAGACAGGCGCCGATGCGCGCAAGATCGTCAAGCAACGCGGACTGACCCACGTCAAGGTGGGCGTTCACGACATAGACGGGGTCCTGCGCGGCAAGTACCTGCACGTCGACAAGTTCAACTCGGCGCTCGACGGCGGCTTCGGCTTCTGTGACGTCGTGCTGGGCTGGGACATCAACGACCAGCTTTACGACAACGTCACCTATACCGGCTGGCACACGGCGTACCCCGACGCCATGGTGCGCATCCTGCCCGAGACGTGCCGCGAGATCGCGACCGAGCCGGGCAACCTGATGTTTCTCTGCGAGTTCGTGGACCGAGCCGAGGAGATCTGTCCGCGCGGGGTGCTGCGGCGCGTTCTGGCGCGCGCAGCCAGGCTCGGCTTCGAGGTCAAGGTGGGCTTCGAATACGAGTTCTTCGTCTTCGCCGAGACGCCCGAGTCGATCTGCGAGAAAGGCTACAGGAACCTGAAGCCGATCTCGCCGGGCTTCTTCGGTTACTCGGTGCTGCGCAACTCCGTGCTGAGCGACTGGTACAAGGACCTCCTCGCCATGTGCGAGGCGATGGACATGGGCATCGAGGGGCTGCACACTGAGACCGGCGCGGGCGTGCTGGAAGCGGCGCTGCGGGTCGACGATGCGCTGGCGGCGACCGACAAGGCCGCGCTCTTCAAGCTCTTCACCAAGGTGCTGGCGCAGAAGCGCGGCTGGCTCGCCACCTTCATGGCCAAATGGTCGAAGGACTGGTCGGGCTGCGGCGGCCACATGCATATGTCGCTGTGGAAGGGTGGCAAGCCGGTGTTCTTCGACGAGAAGGCGCCTTATCGCATGAGCCCGACCATGCGCCATTTCGTGGGCGGCCAGGCGGCGCTGATGCCCGAGCTGCTGGGCATGGTGGCATCCAACGTGAACTCCTATCGCCGGCTGATTCCGGGCTTCTGGGCGCCGACCGTGTCGAGCTGGGGCGTGGAGAACCGCACGACCTCGCTGCGCGTTATTCCGGGCTCGGCTAAGTCGACGCGCGTGGAGTATCGCGTCGCCGCGGCGGATGCGAACCCGTACCTCGCCCTGGCGGCAGCGGTCGGCGCAGGCCTCTGGGGGATTGAGAACAAGGTCGATCCCGGCGAGCCGATCAAGGGTAATTCCTATGACAAGAAACATCCGGCGAAGGCACAGCTTCCGCGCACCCTGATGGAGGCGGCAGGCCGGCTGAAGGCGTCGAAGGCGGCGCGCGATCTGTTCGGCGATGCCTTCGTCGATCATTATTCGGCAACACGTGAGTGGGAAGAGCGGGAGTTCCGCAAGGCCATCACGGAATGGGAACTCGACCGCTATATGGAAATCATCTGATGTCTCTCATCGGCAACTGGAACTATCCGACCTCGATCCGCTTCGGTGCGGGCCGTATCCGCGAGCTGGCCGACGCCTGCAAGGCCGTAGGGCTGTGCCGCCCGTTGCTGGTGACTGATCCCGGCCTCGCCAAGCTGCCGATGATCGGCGACGCCATGACGGGCCTGCGCAAGGCCGGCCTCGAAACGGCGCTGTTCAGCGACGTGAAGCCCAATCCGGTGGCAGCCAATGTCGAGGCCGGCATCCGGGTGCTGCGGGCCGGCAAGCATGATGGCGTGATCGCCTGGGGCGGAGGCTCGGGCATCGACGCGGCCAAGGCCATTGCCTTCATGGCCGGCCAGACGCGGCCGCTGTGGGATTTCGAGGATGTCGGCGACTGGTGGACGCGCGCCAATCCGGCCGGGATCTATCCGTCGATTGCCGTACCGACGACGGCCGGCACCGGCTCGGAGACGGGCCGGGCGTCGGTGATCACCAACGAGCAGACGCATACCAAGAAGGTGATCTTCCATCCCAAGATGATGCCGCAGATCGTGATCGCCGATCCCGAACTGACGGTCGGCCTGCCGGCCAGGCTCACGGCCGGCACGGGCATGGACGCTTTCATCCATTGCTTCGAGGCTTATTGCGCGCCGGGCTATCACCCCTACGCCGAAGGCATTGCCGTCGAGGGCATGCGGCTCGTTAAGGAGAACCTGGCGCGCGCGGTGAAGGACGGCCGCGACATCGAGGCCCGCGGCCACATGTTGGCGGCCTCGCAGATGGGGTCGACGGCCTTCCAGAAGGGGCTGGGCGCCATCCATTCGCTGTCGCACCCGGTGGGCGCCGTGCTCGACACGCATCACGGCCTCACCAACGCCGTCGCCATGCCTTACGTGGTGAAGTTCAATCGCGCGGCGATCGAGGAGAAGGTCATACGGCTGGCGCGCTGGCTCGACCTGCGCACGCCCACCTTCGACGGCTTCATGCAGTGGACCCTCGACCTCCGTCGCGAGATCGGCATTCCCCATACGCTTGCCGAGCTCGGCGTGAAGGTCGAGCATCTCGACAAGTTCGCTGCGATGGCCGCGGAAGATCCGACGGCGGGCGGCAATCCGGTCAAGGCGGGTGTGCCGGAAATGCGCAAGATGTACGAAGCCGCCGTGGCGGGCCGGCTCTGATGGTTGCCGGCTTTCCGACGCAGGCGCGGGTCGTCATCGTCGGCGGCGGCATCATGGGCTGCTCGACGGCCTACCATCTCGCCAAGCTCGGCTGGAAGGACGTGGTGCTGCTGGAGCAGGGGCGGTTGAGCGGCGGCACGACCTGGCACGCGGCGGGACTCGTCGGCCAGTTGCGCAGCTACCAGAACCTGACGCGGCTCATCCGCTACAGCACCGAACTCTACTCGAAGCTCGAAGCGGAAACTGGTCTTGCCACGGGCTGGAAACAGTGCGGCTCGCTGTCCGTCGCGCGCACCGAGGAGCGCATGGTGCTGCTGCGCCGCTCCGCGGCCATGGCCAATGCCCAGGGCGTGGCCTGCGAGCCGCTGACGTCGAAGCAGGCGGGCGAGAAGTATCCCATCATGCGCACCGACGACCTGGTCGGTGCCGTGTGGCTGCCAGGAGACGGCAAGGCCAACCCGGCCGACATCACCCAGGCGCTGGCCAAGGGCGCGCGCAATGGCGGTGTACGCATCTTCGAGAAGGTCCGGGTCACGGGCGTCGATACCAAGGACGGCCGCGTCACCGGCGTGCAGACGACGGAAGGTCCGATCGCGGCCGAGATCGTGGTCAATTGCGCGGGCCAGTGGGCGCGCCAGCTCGGGCGCAAGGTCGGCGTCACCGTGCCGCTCTATTCCTGCGAACACATGTACATCGTCACTGAGAAGATGGAAGGCGTGCCGCGCGACCTGCCGGTGATGCGCGATCCCGACGGCTATATCTACTTCAAGGAGGAGGTCGGCGGCCTGCTGATGGGCGGCTTCGAGCCCGAAGCCAAGCCCTGGAACAAGGACGTCATCCCCGACGATTTCGAGTTCGGCATGCTGCCGGACGACTGGGACCAGTTCCAGATCCTGATGGATAATGCGCTGGTCCGCGTACCGTCGCTGGAGAAGACCGGCATCAAGACCTTCATGAACGGTCCGGAAAGCTTTACCCCCGATCTGAACTACATCCTGGGCGAGGCGCCGCAGGTCCGTGGTTTCTTCGTCGGCGCGGGCTTCAATTCGATGGGCATCGCGAGTTCCGGCGGCGCCGGCATGGCGCTTGCCGAGTGGATCGTGGCCGGCGAGCCGACGATGGATCTGTGGCCGGTCGACATCCGCCGCTTCGCGAATTTCCATGGCAACGATGCCTGGCTTCGCGAGCGGGTCAGCGAGACGCTGGGACTGCACTACAAGATGTCCTGGCCGCAGCGCGAGCAGGAGAGCGGCCGGC
Organism: Pseudomonadota bacterium; assembly: GCA_020160995.1. Classification (GTDB taxonomy): domain Bacteria; phylum Pseudomonadota; class Alphaproteobacteria; order Reyranellales; family Reyranellaceae; genus Reyranella. Next base: position 35,753 of record JAIUOY010000022.1, read on the forward strand.
CGTTCCGCCGCTCGCCGCTCTACGATCGCCTGAAGGCGCGGGGCGCGTGGTTCGGCAACAAGATGGGCTGGGAACGGCCTAATTGGTTTGCGGGCATCGGCAAGACGCCGGAGATGCAATACGGCTGGGGCCGCGGCGCCTGGTTCGATGCCGTCGCGGCCGAGCACCGTGCGACGCGCGAAGGCGTCACGGTGGTCGACGAAACCTCGTTCGGCAAGATTCTGGTGCAAGGACGCGATGCCGAATCTGCACTCCAGCGCCTTTGCGCCAACGACGTCGCCTTGCCGGTGGGACACACCGCCTATACCGGCGCGCTGAACGCGCGCGGCACCTTCGAAAGCGATTTCACGGTCGCCCGGCTGGCGCGCGACAAATTCCTGATCATCACTGGCTCGGCCCAGCCGACGCGCGACATGGATTGGCTGGGGCGTAACCTTCTGCCCGATGCGCACGTCGTGCTGACAGACGTGACGTCCGCCTGGACGGTGCTGTCGGTGATGGGGCCTAGGAGCCGCGCACTCCTGCAGAAGGTGAGCCGCGCCGACTTCTCCAACGAGGGCTTTCCCTTCGCAGCGATCCGCGAGATCGGCGTCGGCTACGCCACGGTGCTGGCGGCACGTCGCACCTATATGGGCGAACTGGGCTGGGAGCTTTATGTGCCGGTCGAGTTCGCGGCGACGGTGTTCGAGACCCTGCACGAGGCCGGCGGCGAGTTCGGCCTGCGCGACGCCGGCTACTACGCGGTCGAAGGCCTGCGCCTGGAGAAGGGCTACCGGGCCTGGGGCCGCGAACTGACGCCGGACGATACGCCGTTCCAGGCGGGCCTCGGCTGGGCCGTGAAGCTCGGTAAGCCCGGGGGCTTTATCGGTCAGGAAGCGCTGCTCGAGGCCAAGACCAACCCACTGACGCGGCGGCTGGTATCGGTAGTGCTCGAGGACCGCGAACCGTTGCTATGGGGCGGTGAAGCCCTTCTGCTCGACGGAGCGCCGGTGGGCGATCTCACTTCGGCCGCCTACGGCCACACGATTGGCGCTGCGCTCGGGCTGGGTTACGTGAAGCGCGCCGACGGTTCGGCAATCGATGCGGCCTGGCTGGAAGCGGGCCGATTCGAAGTCGATCTTGCCGGCACCCGGCTCAAGGCCAAGGTCTCGCTGCGGCCGCCTTACGATTCCGCCGGAGCCCGCATCAAGGTCTGATCGGCAGGCTTGAGGCGCGTTTCGGCGAGTTCGCCGGCCGCTTCCAGGATGGGATAGGCGACCGTCGTCAGATGGCCGTTGATGCGCTTCAGGTCGCGGATCACATCCATGTGGATCGAGCTGGTCTCGATGGATTCTGGCCGGCCCTCGCGCAGGCGTGCGAAGTGGCTGTCGCCTGCGCTCATTTCCGCTTCACGCATGGATGTCTTCTCGGCGACAAGACGCCGGGCCAGCGTGATGTCGCGGGTCGTGAACACGTTCAGGGCCAGCCGCAGGTTCTCCAGGACGCGGCCGTGGAAGGCGCGCAGTTCCTTCGTGCCTTCGGCCGAGAAGGAGTAGCGGTTCCTGATCTTCTTGGTGGCGAGTTCCATCAGGTTCTTGTCGATGATGTCGCCGACATGTTCGAGGTTCGTGGTGAAGGTCAGGATCTCGACGTAGCGTCGGCCGTCCTCTTCGCCGAGCTCATTGCGCGAGGTCTGGACGAGGTAGAGCTTGATCGCCTCGTAGAGGTGATCGACGGCATCGTCGGCGGCCTCGATTGCCTTCACCGTCCGAGCATCGTTGTTTTCCAGGGCGGTCATGGTCTGGCGCAGCATGTCAGCGACCTTGTCGCCGAGATTGAGCGTCTCGCGCATGGCGCAGGCCAACGCCTCTGCGGGCGTGTCGAGCACATTGGGGTCGAGATGGCGGGGGCGGCCGGGATCGTCGGCCTGAGGCCGGGATGGCACCAGGCGCCGGCAGAGCGCGGCCAGAGGGTCGTTCAGCGGCAGAAACACGATGGCCGCCACCACGCTGAAGGCGGTGTGGAAATTCACCAGGAGCCGCGCCGGTGCGGGATCGATGAACGCCAGCCAGTGATGAATGGGCCCTAGGAAGAACAGTAATCCGACCCCGATCACGACACGCGTGATCAGATTGCCGAGAGGCACGCGGCGGGCGTCGACATCGGTCGTCGACTGGTCGAAGTAGGGCGCAATCGCGCCGCCGATGTTGGCGCCGATGATCAGGGCAAGGCCGAGCTTGGGTTCGATGATGCCGCTGCTGGCGAAGGACATGACCAGAAGCACGGACGACAGGCTGGAATGTACGAACCACGTGGCTGCGGCGGCGAAGACGACCGCCAGCACATACTCGTTCTGCAGGCCCGAAAGCACGGCGACGAAGGCCGGCGAAGCGCGCAGCGGCGCGGCGGCCGCTTCCAGGAGGTGGAGCGACAGCAGCATCAGGCCGAGGCCGATGGCGACCCGGCCCAGGTGGCGCGCCTTGTCCGAACTGTTGGACAGGAAGGCGATGACGCCGACGGCGATCATGAACGGCGACACCCAGCCCAGATTGAACGACAGGACCTGGGCGGTGAGGGTGGTGCCGACATTGGCCCCCAGCATGACGGCGAGCGCGATTGAAAGTGGAATAAGCCCTCGGCTGGCAAACGAGGCCAGCAGCAACGCCGTCGCCGTGCTCGACTGCAGGATGCCGGTGAGGCCGACGCCGCCGGCAAAAGCCGTGAAGCGGTTGCGGGCGCAGGCGCTGATGGCACGGCGCAGGGTGGCGCCGAACGCGCGCGTCAGTCCGGTGCGGACCATGCGGACGCCCCAGAGCAGCAGGCAGACGCTGCCCAGCACGTTCAGAACTGTGTCGACACCCTGCATGATCGCCGAACCCTACGCCTCGCTCTCTCGATGTTAAAGTTTTTTGACTTATTTATTACGACGCAAGCCTACTCGCTTCGTCCATGAAGGCTCGGACCAGCGCGACGCGGCGGCGTTCCTGAAGGCAGACTGCATACTCGGCCACCGCAAGATCACGATCGGAGATGACGAAGCGGCGGAAGCGGCGGTCCTCGCCGAGTTCGCTCGCAAACACCGCACCGATACCGAAGCCTGCGGCCACTGCCTCGCGCACGCCTTCGCGCGTCTGTACCTCGACGATGGAGGCCGGCTTGATATCGGCAGCGGCCATTGCCTGTTCAAGCACCTCGCGTGTGATCGAACCGCGTTCGCGCAGCACCAGTTCCTGCCCGGCGAGCGCGGCAAGGGGCGTGCGGCCACGCCGCGAGAGCGCATGGCGCGCCGGTACGAACAGGACCACCCGGTCTGTGCGTAGCCGCACCGTATGAAGCCGTGGATCGGAAATGCTCTTGGCCATGACAGCTACATCGGCCTCGTGCCGCAGCAGGCGCTCCAGCACGCCGGCGGAATTATCGATGGAGAGGGCGAAGGTGAGGCCGCCGGCTCGTTTGCGCAGCGCGGCCATGATCGGCACGACATGATGGGCGGAGTCCGCGGCGATGCGCAAATGGCCGCGCACCAGCGCCTGCTCGCCGGCCAGCAGTGCCTGCGCCTCGTCCTGAACGGCGAAAAGGCGCGTCGTGATGCCGTGCAACTGACGGCCGGTCTCCGTTGGCGTCACGGCGCGGCTCTTCCGGTCGAACAGGCGCACGCCGTAGCTCTTCTCGAGGGCGGTTACTTGGCCCGACAGGTTGGGCTGGCTGAGGCCGGAGGCGCGCGCGGCGGCGGAAAAGGAGCCGGCTTCGGCGACAAGATGAAAGGCGCGGAGCTGCGTGGGTGTCATATAGAGGAAACCAATAGGTAGCATATGGAATATATACTGGACGGATAGAACATGCGAGCCGATCATTGATCTCATGACGACCCCGAAAGCCTCTTCCGAAACCGGCGATCCGCTGCTGCTGACGCCTGGTCCGCTCACCACCTCGGCCAGCGTGAAGCAGGCCATGGTCCACGACTGGGGCTCGCGCGATCAGGGCTTCATCGCCATCAACAAGATGGTGTTGGAGAAGATCGCCGAACTGGCCGGCGCGCAGGACACCCATGTCACCGTGCCGGTGCAGGGATCGGGGACCTTCGCCGTCGAGGCGATGATCACGTCCTTCGTGCCGAAGACGGGCAAGCTCCTGGTCGTGATCAACGGCGCCTATGGCCAGCGGGCCAAGAAGATCGCCGAGATCGCAGGCCGCGGCGTTGCGACCTACGAGACGCCGGAGGATACGCCGCCCGATCTCGCGAAGCTCGAAGCGATGTTGGTGGCCGACAAGGCGATCACCCATGTCTTCGCGGTCCATTGCGAGACGACCTCGGGCATTCTCAATCCCATCGTCGAGATTGCGGCGCTCGTCGCCAGGCAGGGCTGCCGCCTGCTGGTCGATTCCATGTCGGCCTTCGGCGCGCTGGAGATCGATGCGCGCCAGGTGCCCTACGATGCGCTGGCTGCTTCGTCGAACAAGTGCCTCGAAGGCGTGCCGGGGCTGGGCTTCGTCGTCTGCCGCAAGGAAGCGCTGGCCGAGTGCAAGGGCAATGCGACAACCTTGGTACTCGACCTGTTCGACCAGGCCGAGGGTTTTGCCAAGACCGGCCAGTACCGCTTCACGCCGCCGATCCACGTCATCGTGGCGCTGGGCAAGGCCATCGAGGAGCACGCGGCCGAAGGTGGCGTGGCGGGTCGCGGCAGGCGTTATCGCGAAAACGCCAAGGTGCTGATCGACGGCATGCGCGCCATGGGCTTCCGCACGCTTCTCGACGATCGGCTGCAGGCCCCGATCATCATTACCTTCCATATGCCGACCGATCCGAAGTTCGTCTTCCAGCGCTTCTATGACGGGCTGAAGGACCGCGGCTATGTGATCTATCCGGGCAAGCTCACGGTGGCGGATTCCTTCCGCATGGGCTGCATCGGCCGGCTGTATCCGGAGCATATGAAAGGTGCTCTCGCGGCGGTGCGCGAAGTGCTCGACGAGATGCGTGTTACCAACGGCGGCCCGGCCCTCGCGGCCGAGTAGGGAGTAGGAAGATGGCGCCTGACAGTCTGAACACCAGCGGCGGAGAGATTGCCGTCAACGGCCGCCGCTACCGCCTCCCGAAGGAGCCCGTCGTCGTGGTCTGCGTCGACGGTTCGGAGCCCGGCTATATCGAGCGTGCGGTGGAGGCGGGGCAGGCGCCCTGGTTCGCCAAGGTGCTCAAGAACGGCACCAACCTCGTCGGCGATTGCGTGGTTCCGTCCTTCACCAACCCGAACAACCTCTCGATCGTCACCGGCCGCCCGCCGGAAGTGCATGGCATTTGCGGCAACTACTTCCTCGACCCCGACACGGGCAAGGAAGTGATGATGAACGACCCCAAGTTTCTGCGCGTCGAGACGCTGTTTCCGGCCTTGCAGCGGGCCGGCTGCCGGATCGCCGTCGTTACGGCCAAGGACAAGCTGCGCGGTCTGCTGGGCAAGGGCCTGGAGCTGGGCGCGGGCAAGGCCTGTTCCTTCTCTTCGGAGAAGTCGGACAAGGCCACGCTGGCCGAGAACGGCATCGACAAGGTGAACGAACTGGTCGGCATGGCCGTGCCCGACGTTTACAGCGCCGGCCTCTCGGAGTTCGTGTTCGCGGCGGGCGTCAAGATCATGGAACGCGACCGGCCGGAGATCATGTATCTCTCGACGACTGATTACATCCAGCACAAGCATGCGCCCGGCACGCCGGTCGCCAATGCCTTCTACGCCATGATGGACGGCTACCTGGCCAAGCTCGACGCCATGGGCTGCACCATCGTGATCACGGCCGACCACGGCATGAACGCCAAGTTCGGCAGCGACGGCCAGCCCGACGTGATCTACCTGCAGGATGTGTTCGACGGCTGGCTCGGCAAGGACAAGGCGCGGGTGATCCTGCCGATCACCGATCCCTATGTCGTGCATCACGGCGCGCTGGGTTCCTTCGCCGTCGTCTATCTGCCGCAGGGCACGACGGCCACCGAGGCCGCCGCGAAGCTGAAGGCCATGCCGGGCATCGAGACCGCCCTCACGAAGGAGGAGGCGGCGGCACGCTTTGAACTGCCGGCGGATCGTCTCGGCGACCTGATCGTGGTCTCGACCAAGCACAAGGTGTTGGGAACGTCGGCAGCGCGGCACGATCTCTCGGGGCTCACCGAACCGCTGCGCAGCCATGGCGGCATTTCGGAACAGTGCGTGCCGGTGATCTGCAATCGCAAGCTGGCCGACGGCGCCGCCGCCTCCAAGCGCTGGCGCAACTTCGACGCCTTCGATCTCGCCCTCAACCTCGTCGCCTGAGAGAGCATCCATGGACACGATCACCCGCACCGGCGCCGATGTCCGGCACGAGCATCTGCGCATTGCAGGCCGCAAGGTCGAGACTGGCGCGAGGCTGGAAGTGCATTTCCCCTGGGACAACCGCCTCGTCGGCTCCGTGCCGCGCGCCACGCCGGAGCTGGTGGCCGAGGCCTTCCAGATCGCGCACGACTACAAGCCGAAGCTGACGCGCTACCAGCGCCAGCAGATCCTGCTCAAGACTGCCGACCTGCTGGTCGCGCGCAAGGAGGAGCTGTCGCGGCTCATCACCCTGGAGTCGGGTCTCTGCCTGAAGGACTCGCTCTACGAGGTCGGCCGCGCCTACGACGTCTTCACCTTCGCCGGCCAGCTTTGCATGCTCGACGACGGCCAGACGTTCTCCTGCGATCTCACTCCGCACGGCAAGTCGCGCAAGATCTTCACCCTGCGCCAGCCGCTGAACGCCATCTCGGCGATCACGCCCTTCAACCATCCGCTGAACATGGTCGCGCACAAGCTGGCGCCGGCTTTCGCGACCAACAACTGTGTGGTGCTGAAGCCGACCGAGCTGACGCCGCTCACCGCGCTGTTCCTGGCCGACACGCTCTACGAAGCGGGCCTGCCGCCCGAGATGCTGTCGGTCATCACCGGCAATCCATCCGACATCGGCGACGCCATGATCGTCGATCCGCGCGCCGACCTTGTCACCTTCACGGGCTCCGTGCGGGTCGGCAAGTACATCGCCGAGAAGGCGGGCTACAAGCGCATCGTCCTGGAGCTGGGCGGCAACGACCCGCTGATCGTCATGGAGGATGCCGACCTCGACAAGGCAGCGGAGCTTGCCGTCGCAGGCGCCACCAAGAACTCCGGCCAGCGCTGCACCGCCGTCAAGCGCATCCTGGTGGTGGAGAAGGTGGCCGACGCTTTCGTCGAGCGGGTGCTCGCCAAGGCGAAGAAGCTCAAGGCCGGCGATCCGCTCGATCCGGAAACGGATGTCGGCACGGTTATCCACGAGCGTGCCGCCACGTTGTTCCAGAACCGGGTCAGTGAGGCGGTGGCCAAGCATGGCGCCAAGCTGCTGCACGGCAACGACCGGCGCGGCGCGCTGTTTCCTCCCACCGTGGTCGATCACGTCGACCCTCGGGCCGAGCTGGTGCGCGAGGAGACGTTTGGGCCGGCGATCCCGATCATCCGCGTCAAGGACATCGCCGACGCCATCCGGGTTTCCAACGGCACGGCCTACGGCCTCTCCTCGGGTGTCTGCACGGATCGGCTGGACTACATCACCCGCTTCGTCGACGAGCTGCAGGTCGGCACGGTGAATGTCTGGGAAGTCCCGGGCTATCGCATCGAAATGTCACCGTTCGGTGGCATCAAAGACTCCGGTCTTGGCTACAAGGAAGGTGTCCTGGAGGCGATGAAGAGCTTCACCAACGTGAAGACCTGGTCTTTGCCCTGGCCGGGCTAGACGTCTTCGGGCCCTTTCTTTCGGAAAGTGTAGGATAACTGCTCGGTTCGCCATCGGCGCCTCGCGTCAGGAACCTGCCGACCCTGTTGCATCGACGGGATGGACGGGGACAAACTCTCCCATCTGTTCGGCGGGCGAAGCCTTCAGCGTTGCGAGTAGAGGAAAAATCATGAGTGTCAGTCAGGCAGACAAGGCCAGGAAGTTCCGCGCACTCCACGAGGCGCCCGGCGCTTTTGTGATCCCCAATCCATGGGATGCGGGTTCCGCGCGCGTGCTGGCCGGCCTCGGCTTCGAGGCGCTGGCGACATCGAGCGGCGCCAAGGCTGGCGTTCTGGGCAAACGCGACGGCAAGGTGACGCGCGAAGAGGCGCTGGCCAACGCACGTCTGATCGTGAACGCGACCGACCTGCCGGTCGCCGCCGACCTCGAAAAGGGCTTTGGCGATTCACCGGCGGATGCGGCCGAGACGATCCGACTGGCATCGGGTGTCGGCCTGGTCGGGGGCTCCATCGAGGATGCGACCGGCGACAAGGACAAGCCGCTCTACGATATCGAGACGGCGGCGACCCGGATCAAGGCGGCCGTCGAGGCGGCGCGCGCGCTGCCCGTGCCGTTCGTGCTGACGGCGCGGGCCGAAGGGTTCCTGCGCGGACAGGCCGATCTCGGCGATGTCATCAAGCGCCTGCAGGCCTACGAAGCGGCCGGCGCCGACGTGCTGTTCGCACCCGGCCTGCCGGACCTCGCGGCGGTCAAGAAGGTCTGCAGCGCCCTCAAGAAGCCGTTCAACTTCATGGTCGGCATCAAGGGCAAGTCGTTCAGCAAGGCCGAACTGGAGGCCGCCGGCGTGAAGCGCATCAGCCTCGCAACGTCGCTCTATCGCGCCGCCATGACGGGCCTCGTCGACGCGGCCAAGGAAGTGAAGGAAAAAGGCACCTTCACCTATCTCGATCGTTCGATCCCGACGCTGGATCTCAACGCCTTCATGAAGGAGTAGGGCGGCGCGTCTCCGTCGATCCCTCTGATCAGTCGAGGGTGATTCCCAGATCGCGGATGAGCTTCTGCCAGCGCGCCGTCTCGCTCTTCAGCAATTCGGCGAATTCGGCCGGCGTGCTGCCGACCGGCTCGACGCCGAATTCCTGCAGCTTCTTGTTTACGCCGGGCTCGCGGATGGCAGAGACGATTTGCTTGTTGAGGGCAGCAATGGTGTCCGGTGGTGTGGCGGCAGGCACCACCAGGCCGACGAGGGCGGCCGCCTCGACATTCTTGTAGCCGAGCTCCGCGAAGGTCGGCACGTCGGGTAGCTGCGGCAGGCGCACGGCGTTGGCTACCGCGAGCGGTTTGACCTTGCCGCCCTTGATGAAGCTGGCGCCGGCCGCGAGGTCGACCATCATGGCGGGCACCTGTCCGCTCACGAGGTCGGCCAGGGCCGGCGCGGCGCCGCGATAGGGAACATGCACCAGACGCAGGCCGGTCTCGACCTTCAGCAGTTCCATGGCGAGATGATGCGGGCTGCCCGCACCGGCCGATGCGTAGTTGATGCCTGTGGACGAAGCCTTGGCCTTGTCGATGAAGGCCTTGGCGTCGGCGATGCCGCTCTCCGGGTTGACCACCAGGATCATCGGGAAGCGGCCCATCAGCGTCACCGGCGCCAGGTCCTTGGTCGGGCTGTAGGCGAGCGACTTGTAGAGCACGGGGTTGAACACCATCGTGCCATTGTCGGCCGAGAGCACGGTGTAGCCGTCGGCCGCAGCGCGAGCGGTCTCCGCGGCGGCAACTGCAGTGTTGGCGCCGGGCTTATTGTCGACGATTACCGTCTGGCCGGTCTGCATCGACAGCTGCTGGCCGATGGTGCGGGCCAGGAAGTCGGAGCCGCCGCCGGCCGGGTAGGGCACCAGCCAGCGGATCGGCTTGGACGGATAGGTCTGCGCCATGGCGGTCGACGCCGCCAGAACGGCGAGGGCCAGGATGCAGCCGGCCAGGAGCTTCTTCATCGTGCCTCCGGAATCGGCCTGAACGCGGGACGGGGGGCAGGATCGAGAGGTTACTTCTCGACGGCCCCGCCGCTTTCAGCCCAGTCCTTGAAGGCGCCGAGGTTGTGGACGTCTTTGAAGCCGAAATCCTTCAACACCTTGCCGCTCAAGGCGGACCGGCCGCCCGACGCACAATAGACGATCACGGTCTTGCCCTTGTCGAAGCTCTTGTCGTGATAGGGCGAGTCGGGGTCGGCGCGGAATTCGAGCATGCCGCGCGAGACGTTGACAGCGCCGGCGACCTTGCCGCTCTTCTCGACTTCCGCCGAGTCGCGCACATCGACCACCAGGGTATTGCCCTTGGCGATCATTTCCTTGGCCTGGGCCGGTGTGATCTTGGGGACGGCGGCGTTCGCCGCTTCCATCAACTGCTTGACGTTGGTAGCCATGAATTTCCTCCTGGTGATTATTGTCGTGGGAACTGGTGGAATTTCCAGTCCAGCGTGTGCAGTGTGACCCAATTGAAAGCTCCGAGGGAAGAGTGATGTTGTCCTTGTCCCACTGTCAGCGGCCCGGGATGATCCCTGTCGGCGGCGTGCAATCCGAGATGCAGGCCAAGATGCTCTCGGAGATGAAGCGCTGGAGCGGCGTCATCTGGAAGAGCCATACCAAGCCGAACTGAGCAGGACCTCGTGTTTCATGGTTGGCGGGTCGTTGCGGCCTGCTTCGTCATCGCCGCCTTCGCTTGGGCGCTGGGTCTGTTCGGCGCCAGCGTCTATCTGCAGGCCGTCACGGCGGCACATGGCTGGCCGGTAGCCGAAGTCGCTTCGGCGATCACGCTCTTCTTTCTGGTGAGCGCCAGTGTCCAGCGTCTCGTCGGCCGCAGCATCGACCGCTGGGGGCCGCGGCCGGTCCTGTCTCTCGGTACTGTTTCCATGACCCTGGGCGTTGCCCTGATCGGGCAGGTGAACTCGCCGTGGCAGCTCTATCCCTGCTTCGTGCTGATCGGCATCGGCTGGTCGACCCTGTCGACCACCGGCATCACCGCGACCGTGGCGCCCTGGTTCGAGCGCCATCAAGGGCGCTCCATGACACTCGCCATCATGGGGGCCAGCCTGGGGGCCATCCTCGGCGTGCCCTTGCTGCTGTTCGTCCTGGTGCGGCTTGGCCTGGGGCAGGGATTGCTTGCCACCGGCCTCGTTGCGGCGGCGTTGCTGCTGCCGCTGATCTGGCGCGTGTTGCGCTTTCGCGGCCCGGCCGATCTCGGCGTGGGCCGCGACGGCGAAGCCCCGGCGATCGGCCCGGCGCCGTCCATGGGACCGGCGCCCGTGGCCACTCGTGGCCGGCCGCGCCTCTTGCTGTGGAGTGCGGCGGCGGGCTTTGCCCTCGCCCTCACGGTGCAGATCGGCTTCATCACCCATCATGTCGCCCTCGCCGAGCCTCTGTTGGGGACGGCAGGGGCGGGCTTCCTGGTGAGTGCGACCGGGGTGACGGCCTTCGCCGGCCGGCTCGTGCTGGCGCGGATCGTCGACAAGGTCGATGTCCGCGGCCTGGCCTGCCTCATCATGGCCCTCCAGACCCTGGCCCTGCTTGCCATCGCGCTCTGGCCGACGATGCCGGTGCTCGTCGCGGCGAGCTTGGTCTACGGCTACGGTATCGGTCACGTGACGACCCTCGGTCCCGTCGTCGTTCGCCGCGAGTTCGGCGCCGCTGCTTTCGGCGCGACCTACGGCACGGCCGCGACGGTGATCCAGCTGACGTCGGCTTTCGGACCGGCCTTGCTGGGCTTCCTGCGCGATGGATTTGGAGGGTATGGGCCGGGGCTGGTGCTGGCCTCGATCATCACGACGGTGGGCTGCCTGGCGCTGTTCGTTGGTCGGCAATGGGGGACACGACGGGGGCGCTAGGTCTGCGGGGGCTGGTGTTGCCACGCCCTGCGCTTTCCGCGATGAAGTCGACATGGATACAATCGCCGCCCTGATGCCGGTCGACCGCACCGCATCTGAACATTTCGATGTGCTGATCGTCGGCGCCGGCCTCTCCGGCATTGGCGCCGCCTGGCACCTGCAGAAGGAATGCCCGGGCAAGAGCTACGCCATCGTCGAGGCCCGCGAGGCAAGCGGCGGCACCTGGGATCTCTTCCGTTATCCCGGCGTGCGTTCCGACTCCGACATGTACACGCTGGGCTATCGATTCCGGCCGTGGAAAGACGCCAAGGCGATCGCCGACGGTCCGTCGATCCTGTCCTACATCCGCGAGGTCGCAAGCGACCACGGCATCGACCGGAAGATCAGGTACCAGCATCGCGTGGTCGGCGCTTCCTGGTCGACGCCCGATTCGAAGTGGACGGTCGAGCTGGAACGCGGTCCGAACAAGGAGCGGGTCTTCATCTCCTGTGGCTTCCTGTGGATGTGCAGCGGCTATTATCGCTACGAGGCGGGATACTTGCCGGAGTTCGCGGGCACCGAGCGGTTCAAGGGCCGGATGGTCCATCCGCAGCACTGGCCGCAGGACCTCGACTATGCCGGCAAGAAGGTCGTGGTGATCGGCAGCGGTGCTACGGCGGTTACAGTGGTGCCGGCGATGGCCGAGACGGCGGCACACGTCACCATGCTGCAGCGGTCGCCGACTTATGTCGTGGCACGGCCGGCCGAGGATCCGATCGCCAACAAGCTCAAGCGCAAGCTGCCGCTTGGCCTCGCCTACATGATGACGCGCTGGAAGAACGTGCTGCTCGGCATGTATTTCTACCAGATGTGCAAGCGCAAGCCGGAGAAGGTGAAGAGCCTGATCCTGGGCGGCGTACGTCAGATGCTGGGGCCGGACTACGATGTCGGCAAGCACTTCACTCCGCGCTACAACCCCTGGGACCAGCGCCTGTGCCTCGTGCCCGACGCCGATCTGTTCCGGGCTATTCGCAAGAAGCGTGTCTCCGTCGTCACCGACCAGATCGAGACCTTTACCGAGACGGGGATCAAGCTGAAGTCGGGCGAAGAGCTGGAGGCTGATGTCGTCGTGACGGCGACCGGGCTGGTGCTGCAGCCGCTCGGCGGCGCGAGCCTTGTCGTCGACGGCAAGCCGGTGAAGCCGTCGGAAACGATGATCTACAAGGGCATGATGTATAGCGACATACCGAACCTTGCCTCGGTGTTCGGCTACACCAACGCGTCGTGGACGCTGAAGGCCGATCTCGTCTGTGAATATGTCTGTCGCCTGCTGAACCATATGGATCGCAAGGGCTTCAGGCAGTGCACACCGCACAACAACGATCCGACCTTGACCGAGGAGCCGTGGGTCAACTTTTCATCGGGCTATATCCAGCGTGCGCTGGCGCATCAACCCAAGCAGGGCTCTAAGCGCCCTTGGAAGCTCTATCAGAACTATGCGTTGGATTTGGTAAGTCTGCGCTACGGGTCAGTGCGCGACAAGGCGATGACTTTTACGCGTTGAGGGGACGGCGCCTCTGCGGAGCGCGTCCCACGGGCATCACTTCTTCAGCACGTCGTCGAGGCGCTCGTAGCTGCGGGCCATGCCCTCGTCCATGCCCGACTTCAGCACCATGTCGCGCACATCGGCCGCCGCATAGACGATTTTTATGGTCACTGTCGTTTTGCCGTTCTTCTCGGTGAACAGCGTAGTGACGGTGGCCTCGCCCTGCGCCCAGTCCGGGTCGAACCGTTCCGTGTGGACGATGCGTTCGGGGATAACGACTTCCTTGAAGACTGTGTTGAGCGACATGCCCGAGCTGCGATCGGCGTTCTGCCATTCGTAGCGACCCCTGCCGCCGGCGCGGAGGTCGATGGTGCAGACCGGCATTGACCAACCGTCGGGCCCGAGCATCCAGCGTTTCACTAGCTCCGGCTTGGTGAAGGCCTCGAAGACGAGATCGCGTGGCGCATCGAAGCTGCGTTCGATCACGATCTCGCGGTCGCCCTGAGGGGTGAGCTTCATGGCATTCCGATTCATTTACGGACGTCCTTTCTGGATCTGGCGGTGGACTTGCGCTTGGCGGTCGTTCGACGTTCCGCCTTCATTTCTTCAAGCAGGGTGTCGAGGCGCTGAAAACGCGCCTCGAATAGTTCGCGCTGGTAGTCGAGCCATGACGTGGCTTCCGCGAGCGGCCCGGTTTCCAGCCGGCAAGGGCGGCGCTGCGCATCCTGGCCACGCGAGACCAGGCCTGCCTGCTCCAGCACCTTGATGTGCCTGGAGATGGCGGGCTGGCTCATGTCGAAGGGGCGGGCCAGCTCCATGACGGAGGCCTCACCCTGGGTGAGGCGAGCGATGATCGCCCGGCGCGTCGGGTCGGCCAGGGCGGCAAAGGTGGCGTCGAGATGCTGTGCCGACTGCATTGCATAACCAATATGTTATAAAACAAATCGGTTATGATAGGGAGCAAACTTGACGTCAAGTGCAAGCCGGCACTTCTTTAGACGAAGGTGACTTCGACCGAGCCGAAAGGACCGAAATCGGCGACGTAGGTTTCGCCGGCCCTGGGTGCCAGCATGCCGGTCAGCGTCCCGGTGCTCACCATCTCGCCGGCCTTCATTCCGACGCCGGTGCGCGAGAGTTCGTTGGCGAGCCAGGTGAGGGGCACCATCGGATGATCGAGCGCGTCGGCGGCGGTGCCCTTGCGGCGAAGCTTGCCATTGGAGGAGAGCGTCGCCTCCTGCCTGGCGATGTCGCGCTTGCGCCAATCCTCGATCGGCGGTCCGTAGATGATGGTGCCGGAGCCTGCCCCGTCAGCCAGGATCGCCGGCAAGGGCGGGAAGGCCGAATCGTGGATGAAGCGGCATTCCGCCAGTTCCAGGCCAGGATGCAGCGAAGCCACGGCCTCCGTCACTTCCTCGACCGAGTAGGGCTTCTCGCGTGGCGGCAGATCGATGCCGAGCTTTGCCTGATACTCGACCTCGGGGATAGGGCTCACGAGCTTGGCGCGCTCCACGGTGAGGGGTGTCGGCTTGGTGGAGTAGACACGGCCGTAGATCGGTGAATCCGTACGCAGCGCCTTCTGCATTTCCTCCTTCATGGCGGCGATCTTCCAGCCACGCACCGGCCAGCCGAGTTCCTCGGCAACGAGGCCCGCGATCTTGTAGGCCGTGGCCTTGTCCGGCGGCACCAGGTTGGCGGCGAGGCCACTCTGCTGGCGGCCATCGCGGCGAAGAGAGGCGAGAAGATGGGCGAGTTCACTTTGGTGTTGAGGAGTCATCGGGGACCTTCGTCGCTGGGGGTGGGATCCAGCGCAATGGTTGCGCTTGATTGTCCATCGGTGTTCCTTAGCAGAAAGCGGAGGAGAGGCGATGCGCACGCAAGCGGAAAAAGGCCGGGAGTTTCGTAGGCTGCACGAACGGCAGGGCCTGCTGTTGTTGCCCAATCCGTGGGATGCCGGCACTGCGAAATTGCTGCAGTCGCTGGGCTTCGAGGCACTGGCGACGACCAGTCTCGGCATGTCCAACGCGCTGGGCAGGGTTGACGGCGACAATGCCGTGAGCCGTGCCGAACTGCTCGAAAACTGCCGCCTGATCGCGGAGGCCACAGACCTGCCGGTCAATGCCGATCTCGAGAATGGCTATGCCGACGATCCGAAGGAGGCGGCGACCATTCTGCGCGATGCCGCGGCGGCGGGCATCGTCGGCGGCTCGATCGAGGATTGGAGCGGCGAGCGTATCTACGATTTCAATCACGCGGTCGAGCGCGTGCAGGCCGGCGTCGAGATGGCACGCTCGCTCGACGTGCCGTTCACCTTCACGGCGCGGGCCGAAAATCTGATCCGTGGCGTCAGGGATCTCGACGACACGATCCGCCGGCTCAAGGCGTTCGAGGCGGCCGGAGCCGACGTGCTCTATGCCCCCGGTCTGCGCGACCTCGCGACCATGCGCGCCGTGGTCTCCGAGATCGGCAAGCCGTTGAACGTGGTGATGAGCGCAGGCGACCCCGATCTTACAGCCGATCAGATCGCCGCGGTCGGTGTGAAGCGTATCAGCGTCGGCGGCGCGCTTTCGCGGCTGGCGTTGGCGGCCTTCATGAAGGGCGCTCGCGACATGAAGGCCGGCAGCTTCCTCTGGATACGCGACACGATGCCGACCAGCGATCTCAAGACGGTGTTCGGCGCCTAGGATGCCACGTAGGGTCAAGGCCGTTCCCCGCGCGGGAGAGGGCAAGCGTGGCCACGATGGCTACCTCGGCTATCTCGTGCGTCAGGCCCACGTTGCGGTCCGGGCCGCCATGGACAAGGCGCTCGCCGAGCTGGGCGTGACGTCGCCGCAGTTCGTCGTGCTGACGATGATCGGCGCCTATCCCGGCCTTTCTGGCGCAGACCTTGCACGGCTGACGTTCTTGACGCCGCAGACCATCAACCTGATCGTGGGCAATCTCGTAAAGGCCGGCGCAGTCGGAAAGTCGGCCGATCCGGCGCACGGCCGGATCCTGCGTCTGCAGACGACGGCCGACGGCGAGGCGCTGCTGAGGCGCTGCAAGGCCCGCGTCCAGGAGGTCGAGGAGCGGCTCGCGGGGCTGGCTGGGCGTGAGGAGGAGAAGGTGGTGCGCCGTTGGCTGGCGGCGGTCGGTGCAAAGCTGGCGACGGACCGTTGAGCGCCATATAGGCAGAACCGATAGGATTCATTTGAAATATATACTGGACGGATAGAGGCTGCGAATTGATCTTTTCCGCTGTCCGGCAATGCTGCTGTATCGTTGCCGTAACGGAAAGTTCATGATTGCCCTGTAGCGCAACGTCTCTACCGGGCTTGAGACAGGGACAGACAAGGGGGATGAAATGACCGGGAATAACATCATCAGGCGTGCCGCACTGGCAGGCGCTGCCGCATTTGCCATGGTTGGCCTGACGGCCGTCCCGGCTTTCGCTCAGAAGACCAAACTCACCGTCTACACGGCGCTGGAGAACGACCAGCTCGATCCGTTCAAGAAGGCCTTCGAGGCGGACAACCCCGGCATCGAGATCGCCTGGGTGCGTGATTCCACGGGTGTCGTCACGGCCAAGCTGATTGCCGAGAAAGACAATCCCCGCGCCGACGTGATCTGGGGCCTTGCGGCGTCCAGCACCGCGCTGTTCGCCACCATGGGCATGATCGAGCCCTATGCGCCGAAGGGCGTCGAGGCGTTGAAGCCGATGTTCCGCAGCGGCAAGACGCCGGACACCTGGGTCGGCATGGACGCCTATCTCTCGCTGGTCTGCTTCAACACCGCCGAAGGCAAGAAGGGCAACAAGCCGGTTCCGACCAGCTGGGCCGATCTCATCAAGCCCGACTACAAGGATTCCATCGTGATGCCGAACCCGGCTTCGTCGGGTACCGGCTACCTGACCATCGCTGCCTGGCTGCAGATCATGGGCGAGGAAGCGGGCTGGAAGTACATGGATGCGCTGCACCAGAACATCGCGCAGTACATCCATTCCGGTTCGGCGCCCTGCGTTCAGGCCGCCAAAGGCGAGCGCCTGATCGGCATCGGCCTCGACATGCGCGGCGCGTCGGAGAAGACCAAGGGCGCGCCGATCGATCTGATCGTGCCGAAGGAAGGCCTGGGCTGGGAGCTCGAAGCGACGGCCATCATGAAGGGCACGAAGAACCTCGACGCGGCGAAGAAGCTCGCGGACTGGGCCGTGACCAAGAAGGCCAACGAGCTTTATGCCAAGACCTACGCCGTGGTCGCCTTGCCGGGCGTGAAGGCAGCGCCGGTCAACTATCCGGTCAATGCCGAGCCCGGGATGATCAAGAACGACATGGAGTGGATGGCCAAGAACCGCGAGCGCATCCTGGCGGAATGGACCAAGCGCTACGATGGCAAGTCCGCGCCGAAGAAGTGATCTGCACCGCGTGACCTACCTCGAGGTTCGTAGCCTTTCCAAGCGCTACGGCGACTTTACCGCTCTCGGCGATATCACGCTCGATATCGCCGAGGGTGAGTTCGTCTGCTTCCTGGGCCCCTCCGGCTGCGGCAAGACCACCTTGCTGCGCGCCATCGCCGGGCTCGATCCGCAGAGCTCCGGCACGATCCACCAGAAGGGGCAGGATGTGTCGGCGCTGCCGCCCGCCAAACGGGATTTCGGCATCGTCTTCCAGTCCTACGCGCTCTTTCCCAACCTGACGGTGGCCGACAATGTCGGCTACGGGCTGGTCAGCCGGCGTGGGAAGAAGGCCGCGATCGCCGCCCGCGTCGTCGAGCTTCTGGCGATGGTGGGCTTGCCCGATGCCGGCCCGAAATATCCCGCCCAGCTCTCGGGCGGCCAGCAGCAGCGCGTCGCACTGGCGCGGGCGCTTGCGACGTCGCCAGGACTTCTGTTGCTCGACGAGCCGCTGTCGGCGCTCGATGCCCGCGTCCGCCTGCGGCTTCGTCACGAAATCAAGGCCCTGCAGCGTCGGCTCGGCGTGACCACCATCATGGTAACGCACGACCAGGAAGAGGCGCTCACCATGGCCGACCGCATCGTGGTGATGAACCACGGCGCCATCGAGCAGGTCGGTTCGCCGCAGGAAATCTACCGGCATCCGGCATCTGCTTTCGTCGCCGATTTCGTCGGCTCGATGAATTTCCTCCAGGGAACGCTGATGGCGACCGACAAGGTCCAGGTGGCCGGCGTCGACTTCGCCTGTCCGGGGCAAGAGGGGTTGGCGCCGGGGCAGAAGGTCAATCTCTGTATCCGGCCCGAGGATGTACGGGTGCGGGATCTGCCACAGGGCATCGCCAATCGCCTGACGGTCGAGGTGACCGAACTCGATTTCGTCGGCGCCTTCTGCCGGGCCACGCTCAAGGCCGCCCTCAAGGGCCCTGCTGCGGCCGATGTGGCAATGACCGCCGACTTTTCAAGCAACCTGATTCGCGACCTGGGAGTCGAGCGTGGCACCCGGCTCGATGTCGCCCTGCCACCGGATCGGCTCAGGGTCTTCGCCGCGTGAGCCTCGCCGTACCGTCGACCAAGGTCGGTCTCTCGCGCGACGACCTCGTCATGCGCGGGGGCGTGGTGCTGTTGGCCGCGCTTCTGCTGGTGATGGTCGGCCTGCCGCTCTGGGCCTTGCTGGCCAAGGGCTTCGAGGATCGCGACGGCAAGTTCGTTGGTCTCGCCAACTATGTTTCCTATTTCTCGACGCCGGCGCTCTTCAATTCGGCGCTGAACAGCCTGCATGTGGCGGCGGTCAGCACCGTGATCGTCGTGCCGCTCTCGTTCCTCTATGCCTATGCGCTGACCCGGACGGTGCTGCCCATGCGCTGGCTGTTCCAGGGCGTGGCGCTGATCCCGATCTTCGCACCCTCGCTGCTGCCGGGTCTGGCGCTGATCTATCTCTTCGGCACGCAAGGCTTCTTCAAGGCGCTTCTGGGAGGAGGTTCGATCTACGGCTTCGACGGCATCGTGATCGCGCAGGTCTTCTACTGTTTCCCACACGCGACCCTGATCCTGGTGACCGCGCTCGCAACCGCCGATGCGCGGCTCTACGAGGCGGCGGATGCGCTGGGGGCCAGCAAGCTCCGCGTCTTCTTCACCGTGACCCTGCCGGGCGCCAAGTACGGCCTGATCAGCGCGGCGCTGGTCGTCTTCACGCTGGTGATCACCGACTTCGGCATCGCCAAGGTGATCGGCGGCAACTTCAATGTGCTGGCCACGGACGTCTACAAGCAGGTGATCGGCCAGCAGAACTTTTCGATGGGCGCCGTGGTCGGCATGGTGCTGCTGGCACCGGCCGCGCTCGCTTTCTTGGTCGACCGGCTGGTGCAGCGAAAGCAGGTGGCACTGCTCACGGCGCGGGCGGTGCCGCTGGTGCCCAAACCCAAGCCCGGGCGCGATTTCCTCGCCACGCTCTTCTGCACCCTGGTGTCGATCGGCATCCTGGCGATCCTGGGGATGGCGATCTGGGGCTCGCTGATCAAATACTGGCCGTACAATCTCAGCCTGACGCTCGACAATTACGACTTCGCCAAGTTCGACGCCAACGGCTGGGATTCGTATTGGAATTCGGTAGAGATGGCGGTGGGGGCCGCCCTGTTCGGCACGACGCTGATGTTCACCGGCGCCTGGCTCACGGAGAAGACACGCGATTTCCACATCGTGCGCGGCGTCGTGCAGTTGCTCGCCTTCTTGCCGATGGCGGTGCCCGGACTGGTCCTCGGCCTGGGCTACATCTTCTTCTTCAACGCGCCTGGCAACCCGCTGGGCTTCCTCTACGCCACCATGGGCATCCTGGTGGTGAATACGGTGGCGCACTTCTATACGGTGGGGCACCTGACAGCGACGACGGCGCTGAAGCAGATCGACCCCGAGTTCGAATCCGTTTCCGCCTCGCTCAAGGTCCCGATCTGGCGCACTTTCACCAGGGTCACGACGCCGATCTGCCTGCCGTCCATCCTCGATATCGCGATCTACCTGTTCGTGAACGCGATGACGACGGTCTCCTCGGTGATCTTCCTCTATTCGCCCGACACCAAGCTCGCCTCGGTAGCTGCCGTGAACATCGAGGAAGCCGGTACGACCGCGGCGGCGGCGGCGCTCTGCGTGGTGATCGTGCTGACCTCGGCGGCGGTCAAGGTCGCCCATCTTCTCGCCGACCGTTTCCTCCTCGACCGCCTGCAGGCCTGGCGCCGGCGTTAGGCTTCGGCGAACATCCGGAGCATGAAGCAGCTTCGTATTCCCGCCGTTTACATGCGCGGCGGCACCAGCAAAGGCGTGTTCTTCCTCGCTCACGATCTGCCGTCCGATCCCGCGGTGCGCGACCGGCTGCTGCTCCGGATCATTGGCAGCCCGGACCGCTACGGCAAGCATACCGACGGCATGGGCGGGGCCACCTCCAGCACCAGCAAGGTTGTGATCCTGTCGAAGTCGGATCGCGCGGGCTGCAACGTCGACTATCGCTTCGGGCAGGTGGCGATCGACGCGCCGGTCATCGATTGGTCGGGCAATTGCGGCAATCTCAGCGCAGCGGTCGGCGCATTTGCTCTGAGTACGGGGCTGGTCGAAGGCCCGGCCGACGGGATGGCTACGGTGCGCATCTGGCAGGCGAACATCGGCAAGGTTATCGTCAACCATGTGCCGATGCAGGGCGGCGAGGTGCAGGAGCTGGGCGATTTCGAGCTCGACGGCGTGGCCTTTCCGGCGGCGGAAGTGAAGGTCGAGTTTCTCGATCCCGCGGCTGACGAGGAGGGCGGAGGTCAGGAGGGTGGCGGCGCCATGTTCCCGTCGGGCAAGCGCATCGACGTTCTCGATGTCCCGGGTGTTGGCAAGCTCGAGGCGACGCTGATCAACGCTGGCAATCCGACGATCTTCGTCGATGCCGCGCGGCTTGGCCTCACGGGCATGGAGCTGCAGGGCGACGTCAATGGCGACAAGGCGCTGCTGCAGCGGGTCGAGGCCGTGCGTGCGCTGGGCGCCGTTGCCATGGGCTTGGTCGCTACTACTGAGGAGGCGACAGCGAAGCGGCCCCATACGCCCAAGCTCGCCTTCGTGGCCAAGCCGGCATCCTATATGGCATCGGACGGCAAGCGTATCGAGGCCGGCTCGATCGACCTGCTCGCACGCATCTTCTCGATGGGGGTGCTGCACCATGCCATGACGGGCACCGGCGCGGTCGCCATTGCCGCCGCCGCAGCGATCCCCGGCACGGTCGTCTCGCGTGCGGCGCCGGCGGGCGCCGACGGCCGCGTCCGCTTCGGCCACCCCTCGGGAACACTCTCCGTTGGCGCCGAAGCGCGCGAGGAGGCGGGGCAATGGAAGGTCGCCAAGGTGATGATGAGCCGGTCCGCACGCCGCCTGATGGAAGGCTGGGTGAGGGTGCCTGCCGAGTGAGTCGCTGGCATTCCCCGGGCGGGCCATGCAATTGATTGCACGATGAAGAGCGATGTCATTGTAATCGGCGGCGGCGTGATGGGATCGTCCGTCGCCTATCATCTCAAGTCCGATCCGGCGTTCACGGGCAAGGTGACCGTGATCGAGCGCGATCCGACCTATGCGCGAGCCTCCTCGGCGCTGTCGGCAAGTTCGATCCGCCAGCAGTTCTCGACACCGCTCAACATCCATCTGTCGCGCTATGGCATCGGCTTTCTGCGCCGCGCCGGCGAACTGCTGGGCGTCGAACTGGGGTTGCGGGAGCCGGGCTATCTCTTCCTGGCCAGCCACGCCGGCGAGGCTGTCCTGCGGGCGAACCATGCGATCCAGAAAGGGGAGGATTGTGCGGTCGAGCTGCTCGACCCGGCCGCGCTGGTCGGACGCTTCCCGTGGATCTCGACCGAGGGCGTGACGCTCGCTTCGCACGGCACAGCCAACGAAGGCTGGTTCGACGGTCCCGCCTTGATGCAGGGCTTTCGCCGCAAGGCGCGCGACCTTGGCGCGGCCTATGTCGCCGACGAGGTTGTCGGACTCTCGGAGCATGCGGTGACGCTGCGCAATGGCGGCCGGCTCGAAGCCAGGACGGTCGTGCTGGCGGCTGGCCCCTGGTCGGGTGAAGTGGCGGCAGGTTCCGGCATCGCACTGCCTGTCGAGCCGCGCCGGCGTTCGGTTTTCGTCTTCGATGTACGCAATCCGCCGGGGATAACGCCGCTCACCATCGACCCCTCGGGCACCTGGTTTCGGCCGGAAGGCCGTTTCTACATTGGCGGCACGACCCCCATGGCGGGCAACGACCCGCCCGGAGCACCGCTCGAGGTCCAGCATCAGGAGTGGGATGAGATCGTCTGGCCGACACTCGCGGCTCGCGTGCCGGCCTTCGAGGCGGCCAAGGTCGTCAACGCCTGGGCGGGTTATTACGAGTACAACACGTTCGATCAGAACGGAATCGTCGGCCGGCATCCGGAAATCGAGAGCCTGATTTTCGCCACCGGCTTCTCGGGTCACGGCATCCAGCAATCGCCTGCAGTCGGCCGTGCCGTCGCCGAGCTGATTGTGCATGGCAGCTATCGGACTCTGGACCTCAGTCCTTTCGGTTATGAACGCATATCCGCAGGCCGGCCTATCCGGGAGCTGAACGTAGTGTGATACTCTCCACCTTATCTGAGGAGAGAGTGCCGTGCCCGATCAAGCGTTGGTGAATTCAGATCTGCAGTCCGCGCTCGCCGAAGCGAAGCAGGCCTACATCGATCGCAACCCCAAGAGCTTCGCCCGCCACCAGGAAGCTTGCGAGGCGATGCCGGGCGGCAATACCCGCACGACGTTGCACAACTCGCCATTCCCACTCACCGTCGTGCGCGGCGAGGGCTGCCGCCTGTGGGATGCCGACGGCCACGAATATATCGACGTGCTAGGCGAATATACGGCCGGCATCTACGGCCACTCCCATCCGGTGATCCGCGCTGCCATCGATCGCGCGTTGAACCACGGCTGGAACTACGGCGGCCGCAACGCCAATGAAGGCAAGCTCGCCAAGCTGATCGCCGACCGCATGCCGTCGATCGACCTGGTGCGCTTCACCAATTCCGGCACCGAAGGCAATGTGATGGCGCTCGCGGGCGCCAAGGTCTTCGCCCAGCGCAAGGGGCGCACCAAGGCCACCAAGGTGATGGTGTTCCACGGCGGCTATCATGGCGGCGTGCTGTACTTCGTGAGCGGCGGCAGCCCCGTGAACGTGCCCTACGAATACATCGTGGCGCCCTATAACGATATCGAAGGCACCAAGGCCCTGATCGCCAAGCATGGCGAGGAGCTGTTCGCCGTCCTGCTGGAACCCATGCAGGGCAGCCATGGCTGCCTGCCGGGCGATGTCGCCTTTCTGAAGATGGTGCGCGAGGAGACGGCATCCCGCGGCATCACCATGATCTTCGATGAGGTCATGACCTCCCGTCTGTCGCCGGGCGGCCTGCAGGGCCTCTACGGCGTCATTCCCGACATGACGACGCTCGGCAAGTATATCGGCGGCGGCATGTCGTTCGGCGCCTTCGGCGGCAGGCGCGAGATCATGGAGCTGTTCGATCCGACCAAGCCCGACTCGCTGCCGCACGCCGGCACCTTCAACAATAACGCGCTGACCATGGCGGCGGGTGTCGCAGGCTACGGCGAGGTCTATACGCCGGCAGCCGCCAAGGAGCTGAACGAGCGTGGCGAACGCATCCGCGAGCGCCTGAACGCCATCTGCGCCAAGAACAAGGTGGCGTTCCAGTTCTCCGGCATCGGCTCGATGATGACGGCCCATGCCACGACGCGGCCGATCAAGTCGGCGGCCGACATTGCGGCCGGCAACCAGGACGCCAAGGAGCTGTTCTTCTTCGACATGAGCACCGCCGGCATCTGGATCGCACGGCGCGGCTTCGTCGCCCTGAACGTCATGATCGGCGATGCCGAAGGCGACCGTTTCGTGGCGGCGGTCGAGGAATTCGTTTCGGCCCGCAAGGCTCTTTTGCAGCCGTAAGGAGTGCCTAGATAGGTGGCATGAACGACACCAGCAACTTCCCCCAGCCGGTCGCCGGCACGGTGGTGCCGCGTTTCGGCGACGTCGCCACCTTCATGCGACTGCCGCTGTTCCGCGACCCGGCCGAGGTCGAGATCGGCATGGTGGGTGTGCCTTGGGACGGCGGGACGACCAATCGTCCCGGCGCCCGGCACGGGCCGCGCCAGATGCGCGATCTCTCCACGATGATGCGACGCATCCATCACGTCACCGGCGTGGCGCCCTATGAACTGGCGAAGTGCGGCGATCTCGGCGATGCGCCGGTCAATCCCGCCAGCGTCGACGATTCGCTGGAGCGGATCGAAAAGCATTACGCCAGGATCCATGCTGCCGGTGTCGTGCCGCTGTCGGCGGGCGGCGATCACCTGATCACGCTGCCGATCATGCGCGGCATCGCGAAGGGCGGGCCGTCGCTCGGCATGGTGCATTTCGACGCCCACAGCGACACCTGGGACACCTACTTCGGCGGCTACAAGTATACGCACGGCACGCCGTTTCGCCGCGCCGTGGAAGAGGGGCTGCTCGATCCCAAGCGGGTGGTGCAGATCGGCATTCGCGGCTCGATGTACAAGCGCGACGACAATCAATGGGCCGTCGACCAGGGCATGCGCGTGATCACCATCGAGGAGTATTTCGACCTCGGCGTCGAAAAGGTGATTGCCGAGGCGCGCCGGGTCGTGGGCACAGGCCCGACCTATGTCAGCTTCGACGTCGATGGCCTCGATCCGGCCTATGCGCCGGGCACGGGCACGCCGGAAATCGGCGGCTACACCCCGCACGAAGCGCAGCGCATGCTGCGCGGCCTCCGCGGACTCGACCTCGTCGGCGGCGACGTCGTCGAAGTCTCGCCGCCTTTCGACATGAGCGGCAACACCGCCTTGGTCGGTGTCACCATGATGTGGGAAATCCTTTGCTTGCTCGCCGAGTCCGTGGCGAAGCGCAAGGGCAGGATTTAGGCCGCCAGCTCCAGAATCTCCTTCACTTCGGCGGGTGTCGGGATCGGCCGCGGGTTGCGCGGGACCCATGGCGTGCCCATCGCCTGCTTGGCGATGCGGTCGAAATGCTCGCGGCCGATCCTCACGTCGGAGAGGCTGCGCGGCATGTCGAGGCCGCGGATGAACTGGTCGAGCACGTCGCCCGCGTCCTTGTCGGGATGGCCCATTGCCGTCGCGATCAAGGCCTGGCGATCGGCATTGGCCGGCTTGTTCCAGCGCATGACCGACGGCAGCATGATGCACGACGTATGGCCGTGCGGGACGTCGAACACGGCGCCCAGCACATAGCCGATGCCGTGGCTGGCCCCCATCGGAACGCCGGCGGCGATGCCGGCCATCGACAGCCACGAGCCGGTCTGGCAGTCGAGCCGTGCGGCCATGTCCGACGGATCGGCCTTCACGCGCGGCAAGCCGCGGGCCAGCAGAGACAGGCCGTGCAGGGAAGAGGCGTTGCTGTACTCCGTCGACTCGTTGGAGCACACGCCCTCGACACAATGATCGACGGCGCGGATGCCGGTCGAGAGCAGGAGCCACATCGGCGTGTGGCGCGTCACCTCGGGATCGAGGATCACGGCCTGCGGGATGGTGAGGGGATGGCGGAACATCTCCTTCACCTTGGTTTCCTCGTTGGTGACGCCCGCGATGGCGGAGAATTCGCCCGCCGACAGGGTGGTGGGGATCGAGATTTGCCGTACGGTAGGCGGCTTTACGTCGGACTGGCCGCGGATTCGATCCATGTCCGCAGGCGTGCGGATGTCGTTGGCGAGGCAGAGCTGCACCGCCTTGGCGCCGTCGGTGATCGAGCCTCCGCCCAGGGTGACGATCAGGTCGGTGCGGGCCTCGCGGGCCTGTTCGGCGGCGGCGATCACGGCCGAGCGCGGCGAATGGGCCGGCATGCTGGCAAAGGTGCCGACGCACTTGTTGCCGAGTGCCTTGCGCAACTTCTCGACCTCGTCGGTCTCGCGGTCGAGCGTCCCGCTCGCCATGAGGAATACGCGTTGCGCGCCGTGGCGCGAGACCAGTTCGGATACCGCCTCGGCGGCAGGCTTGCCGAACACGACCTCGTCCATGCGACTGAATACGACTCGACCGGATGACGGCATTCTCTCCTCCCGCGCAGGGGTGCTATCGTGGCCGCGAAACACCTCGAGGGAAAGCATGACCGGGACACGGGATGGCGCCATCGGCCGCGCAGAGAAATATTTCGACGAAGGCGGATTCCTCGAAGAACTGCAGCGGCGGGTGGCGATCCCGACGACCAGCCAGGAAACGGACTCCATGCCGGCGCTGCAGGAGTACGTTTCCGGCGAGATGACCGATTCGCTGCAGAAGCTCGGCTATGACTGCACCGTCCTGCCCAACCCGCGTGCCGAATATGGTCCGTTCCTGATCGCGCGCCGGGTCGAGGACCCTGCCAAGCCGACGGTGTTGACCTATGGCCATGGCGACGTGATCCGCGGCCAGGAGGAGCAATGGCGGTCGGGCCTGTCACCCTGGAAGATCGTCGTGGAAGGCGACCGGCTCTACGGGCGCGGCACCGCCGACAACAAAGGCCAGCACACGATCAATATCGCGGCTCTCGCCTGCGTGCTGCAGGAGCGCGGTTCACTGGGCTTCAACTCGACGATCCTGATCGAGACAGGCGAGGAAACCGGCTCGCCGGGCCTCGCGGATTTCTGCAAGGCCAACAAGGCCGCCCTCAAGGCCGACGCCCTGATCGGCTCGGACGGCCCGCGGCTCGATCACCGCCGGCCGACCGTGTTTGGTGGCACGCGCGGCACCATGAACTTCAACCTCAAGCTCAACCTGCGCGAAGGAGGGCATCACTCGGGCAACTGGGGTGGACTGCTCGCCAATCCCGGCATCATCCTCGCCCATGCCCTGGCCACCATCACCGACGAGCGTGGCCAGATCAAAGTGCCGGAGTGGCGGCCGAAGACTCTTACCAACTCGGTGCGGGCGGCTCTGGCCGACGCCCATGTCGATGCGGGCGAAGGCGCGCCGGAGATCGATCCGGAGTGGGGGGAGAAGTCGCTGACGCCGGTCGAGCGGGTCTTCGGCTGGAACAGCTTCGAGGTGCTGGCGTTCAAGACCGGCAATCCCGACCGTCCGGTGAATGCGATCCCGCCCAGCGCGATCGCCTACTGCCAGCTCCGTTTCGTCGTCGGCACCGATCCGCACGACATCGTGCCGGCCTTGCGCCGGCATCTCGAAAGGCATGGCTTCGGCCAGATCGAGGTCGAGCCGGCGCGCGACGTCATCATGAACGCGACGCGCCTCGACCCCGAGAATCCCTGGGCCAAGTTCGCTGCGGCGTCGATCGAGAAGACGGCAGGCCGGAAGCCCAACATGCTGCCCAATCTCGGTGGATCGCTGCCCAACGAGGTGTTCACCGACATTCTCGGCATGCCGACCGTCTGGGTGCCGCACTCCTACGCGGCCTGCTCGCAGCATGCGCCCAACGAGCACCTGCTGGCGCCGGTGGCGCGCGACGGGCTGCGGCTGATGACAGGCCTGTTCTGGGATCTCGGGGCGGCCGGACGCGTGTAGCCGGTCCCACGACGCGTCGGGCGCCGCGTATTGACGACGCGCCCCAGCCCAATCACGGCTATGATCGCGCGAGCCGCGCGAAGAGGAGAACAGATGCCGCGTATTCCGTACTACGAAGTCGAGAACGCCACCGGCAAGCATGCCGAGTTCCTGGGCAAGCTCGACCCCATGCTGAACATTTATCGCATGCTGGCGAACTCGGAGCAGGGTGCGAAGGGCTTCCTGCGCATGGGCAATGCGCTGCTGCATCGCTGCGAACTCGATCCGGTCCTGCGGGAGCTGGCGATCATTCGCGTGGGGCGGCTTTCGCGTACGGCCTACGAAGTGTTCCAGCACGAACGGATCGGCCGCGACGTCGGCGTGACGGAGGACAAGATCGCGGCTCTGCGCGAGGCCACCATCGAGGCGGCGGCCTTCACCGACAACGAGAAGGCGGTGCTGCGCTACACCGACGACGTGGTGCGCAACGTCCGCGCTTCGGACAAGACGCTCAAGGCGGTACAGGCTTTCTTGACGCCGGGCGCATTGGTCGAGCTCACGCTTACCATCGGCTACTACATGATGGTCTGCCGCTTCCTCGAGTCGATGGGTGTCGACGGCGAGGAAGGCCAGGCCGAATGGCTGAAGACGGCAAAACTCTGAGACGGGATGGAATAGGAGAGTTCGAGAGATGGCGTATCGCGTACTGGTCGCGCAGTTCATGCACGAAACCAACACCTTCAGCAAATTGCCGACCACGCTCGAAGACTATCGCAAGCGCTGGCTAATCGAAGGCGAGGCGATGGTGCCGCGCTTCACAGGCACGAAGAACGAGATTGGTGGTTATATCGATTCCGCCAAGAAGTACGGCTGGGAGCCGGTATGGGCTGGCGCCGCCAACGCGACGCCCTCGGGCAAGCTCACCAAGGAAACCTGGGAGCATATCCGCGACATGATCGTCGGCGCGGCAAAGAAGGCCAAAGCAGCGGGCAAGCTCGATGCAGTCTGCCTCTCGCTGCACGGCGCCATGGTGACGGAGACCGAGGACGATGCCGAAGGCGCGCTGCTCGAAGCGCTGCGCGGCGTGGTCGGCCCCGACGTGCCGCTGGTCGCGACGCTCGACCTGCACGCCAATGCCACGGTGAAGATGGCCAAGAACGCCAATGCACTGGTGAGCTATCGCACCTATCCGCATGTCGACGGCTACGAGCGCGCCGTGCAGGCGGCGGCACTGGTGCAGGAAGCGCTGGAAGGCAAGAAACAACCGCGCTGCCTGCTGGTGCAGCCGGCCATGCTGGAAGGCGCCGACCATGGCCGCACGACGCAGCCCGGCCTGATGCGCGACCTGCTGGCCAAGGCCGATGCCTTCGAGAAGGAGCCGGGCATCAACGTCGTCAGCATCCAGGCCGGCTTCACCTGGGCCGACATTCCCTACACAGGCCCGTCGGTCGCCGTGAGCCACGAACCTGCCGCCGAAGCGCGCGCCAAGGCGGTGGCGGCGGCGATCCTCGACGAGATCTGGAAGCGCCGCGACGAAAGCTCGTCGGACTATCGGCCGATTTCCGATGCCATTGCCGCCGCGCGTGCGGGCGTTGGCAAGGAGGGGCCGCTGGTCGTGGCCGACGGCACCGACAATCCGGGCGGTGGCGGCTACAACGACACGACGCCGGTGCTGCAGGCGCTGATCGACGCCAAGGTCGAGAACGTGGCCTTCGGCACGATCTTCGATCCGGGCACGGTGCAGCAGGCCATCAAGGCGGGCGTCGGCGCGGAAATCGACGTCGTGCTGGGCGGCCATACCGATCCGTCGATGGGCGGGCCGGTCAAGGCCAAGGCCATCGTCAAGATGCTCTCGGACGGCGAGTTCAAGAACGACGGCCCGATGAATGCCGGTGTCGGCACCTCGATGGGGCCGACGGCGGTGCTGCGCATCGGTGGCATCGACGTGGTGACGATCTCCAACCGCATCCAGACCATCGATCTGCAGGTGTTCCTGAGCCAGGGCATCGACCCGCGCACCAAGAGCGTGGTGGTGGTGAAGAGCGTCCAGCACTTCCGCGCTGCCTACGCGCCGATCGCGCGCGAGGTGATCCTGGTCGATTCGGGCGGCATCTGCTCGCCGGATATCACGCGGCTGAAGTTCACCAAGCTGCGCCGGCCGATCTGGCCGTTGGACGGGGTGAACGATCCTTATGCAGGAGCAGGGGTGCGTGCATGAGCACCAAGTTCGAGACAACGGGCCCGCTGCCGGGCGCGGCGTTCGGCGCCACGGTACGGTTGCGCGACGGCGGGCAGGGCGCCGCTGCCGTCGTCGCGGCGGCTGAAACGGCGCCCGACGAGCTTGCTGCGGCGCTGGCCGAAGCCAAGGGGATTCTGCTGGTGCAGGGCCTCAACGATATTGCCGACGATCCCGACCTGCTCATCCGCTTCAGCCGGCTGTTCGGGCCGGAGGTCGAGGACTATCGCCACAATCTGACCGATCTCAAATCGGTCCATGTGTCGGTGCCCCAGATCCTCCTGGTGTCGAACATGCCGCCGGTCAGCAAGGCGCCGCCCAAGCGGCCCGAGCCGCCGCTGGCGGCCGACGGGCTGATCCCGGTGCAGTACCCGCATCGCAAGGGCTGGCACACGGATCAGAGCTATCGCCGTCCGCCGCCCGACATTTCGCTCTTCTATGCCGTGACGCCCGCGACGCGGGATACCGGGCAGACGCTGTTTGCCAACGGCATCCTGGCCTACGAGGCGCTGCCCGCTCAGCTCAAGGCCAAGGTCGAGGGGCTCCAGGGCCTGCATGCTCAACCGGGCAGCGGTCGCGGCCGCGAGGCGGCGCTCGCCGGCCGACCGCCCCGCGCCTTTGCCCCTCACGAGCGTTCGCAGCCTCAACCCGTCGTGCGTGCACATCCGGTCACGGGCGAGCGTGCGCTCTACCTCTGTGAATGGGGCCAGATGGACTGGTTCGAGGGGCCGTTCGTCGGCATGGAGCCTGGCCCGCATGGCGCGGGGGCGGCCCTGCTCGACGAGATCATGGCCCATCTGACCGAGCGGCGCTTCTGCTATGCCCATGAATGGACGCAGGGCGATGTCCTGATCTGGGACAATCGCTGCCTCATCCACGCTGCGACCTGGTTCGACGGCGAGAAGGAGCAGCGCCTGATGTGGCGCACGACCGTCCACGGCAATCCCGGCGCCCACTATGTCGGCGAGGCGAAGAGCTGGATCCCGGCGGCTTAGGGATGATTCGAGCAAGAGATCCATAGCCCGCGAAACCGTCATTCGACAGGCGACGGTATCGCGGCCGGAGTGCAGGAGGCGGCAATTCGACAGTTCATGGCGCTGCAGTCAGCGTCCGCGGAACAGACGAGTTGGCCGTGGAGCATTCATCGACCAAGATGATCCACTCGTTCTCCAGGAAGGAGCCCGTCATGACCGTCAGCATCACTCCGCTTACGCCCCTATTCGCCGGCGAGGTTGGCGCGATTGACCTGCGCCGGATCCATGATCGCGAATCTCTGGAGGCGATCCGCGCCGGTATGGACAGATACGCCGTGCTGGTGTTTCGCGATCAGAATTTCACCAACGAAGAGCAGCTCGACTTCGCCCAGCGTTTCGACGGCACGCTGCACGCCCGTACTTCTTCCTCGGCTATTGGCAAGAATCGGTTCGGCAACGAGGCGTTGGCCGACGTCTCCAACGTCGACAAGGACGGCAAGATCCGGGACGCGAACAATCGCATGCGCGCCTCCTCGGTCGCGAATCGCCTGTGGCACACCGATGCGTCGTTCGTCGATCCGCCGGGTCGCTACTCCATGCTATCGGCTCGGGTGGTGCCGCCGGTGCGTGCCGATACGGAGTTCGCCGACATGCGCGCCGCTTACGATGCACTCGACGAGGAAACCCGCACCTCTATCGAAGGGCTGCGCGTTTATCATTCCATCGTTTACTCGCGCCACGTACTCGGTTTCGATTTCAGCGACGATGAGCAGGATAAGCTGAAGGGGGCCGTCCATCCGCTGGTGCGCACCATCCCAGGCTCCGGTCGTCGAGCGCTTTACCTCGCCTCGCACGCCGCCCATATCGTCGACTGGCCCGTGCCCGAGGGTCGGCTGCTTCTGCGCGACCTGATCGACCACGCCACGCAGCCGCAGTTCGTCTATCGCCACATTTGGCGGCCGCATGATTTCGTGATCTGGGACAATCGGTGCACCATGCATCGCGCCCGGCCGTTCGACGACAAGACCCATCGCCGCGAGCTTCGGCGCACCACGACGCTGGACCTGCCGCTGCCGGCTTCGGCTTAGACGACGGCTCTCAGCGCTTCTCGCGAAAGAATGTCGTCAACGCATAGCGTCGGCCCCGCGTTACCGGGCCGACCTTGTGCAGGAGCGAGCAGGAGAAGACGGCGGCGGCTCCCGCCGGAGGGCTCACTCGCACGCCGGCATATTCGGGGAAGACCAGCTCGCCGCCCTCGAAATCGTCGTTGAGGTTCAGCGACACCGCGAAGGCGCGATCGGCGGTGGTCGGCGCACCGTTGTCGCGATGGGCGCCGAAGAAATGCCCGCCCTCTGCGCTGTAGGACAGGACGACGTGCGCGTCGAAGGTGAACTGCCGGTCGAAGGCGAAGACCTTGGTGAGCTCGGGGCCGATGCGGTAGGCCAGCCGGTCCGACACGGCTTTCTGCATCATCGGTTCGACGATCATATAGTCTTCCGTGCGCTTCAGCTCGGTCATGTTGACGGTGCCGTAGCGGCTGGAAACGCCCCCATCCTGGCGATCGCCCTTGCTCCAGAGGCGGATGAGCTGGGTGCAGAAATCCGGCTCGAAGACACGCGGCAGGACCAGCACCGGCGCCATGGCGGTGTTGAGCCGCACGTCCGAACCGGCGTTGGCGCGCACGGAATCGGCCAGGGTCCCGATGGCTTCGGTGGTCGCCGCGAGCACACGCGTGTCGAAGGTGCCGGCGACGCGCTGGTTGGGATCGAGGATGATTGCGCGCTGGCGTAGCCCCATGCCTTGGCCGAACGAGACGGCCCCGCCCTGAGAAAGCAGGGCAGGCAGGAACTGGCCCTTTTGATCGAGCAGCAGCAGCGGGTTCTCCGGCTCGGCGCCGAACTTCTTCCAGGCGGCCGTCGCCGCCGGTGCCTGGCTGGCGGATACCACGACCAGTCGTGACGCCGCGGCCGTGCACGCAGCGCGTAGCGCCGCGAAGGGTTCCGCATCGATCAGGCCGAGATCGGCGACGGCCAGCAGAACGACCGGATCGCCGGTGAAGGACCAGACGAACTTGCGCAGCTTGCCGTCGAGTCCGGGCAGCACGAAATCCGGAAGGCGATCACCGACTCGGAGCGACAGGGTGTTGGTCATGGATCGGTCGGCTGCAGAACCCGGAACTAGGGCCCCGAAGCCAATGCTTCGGAGCCCTATGAAACCATGGTGGGCGCTGTAGGGATTGAACCTACGACCCCACCCGTGTGAAGGGTGTGCTCTCCCGCTGAGCTAAGCGCCCGGGAAGGGGGGCGTATAGGGCCTGTTGACCGAATCGTCAACGGCTCCCTGCCGCGAGTCTGCCCAGTGCGGCGGGCAAGGCATCGAAGCGGTCGATGACGGCGTCGGCGCCGAGTTCGCTGGCCGGGCGCGCCGTGTAACCCCAGCTCACCAGCACGGCCGGCAGGCCTGCGCCTCGTGCGGCCTCGGCATCGTGGATCGAATCGCCGATCATCACGGCGCGTTTGGGGTCGCAGCCCATGCGCTCCAGCAGCATCAGGATGTGCCGCGGGTCGGGCTTGCGAACCGGGAAGCTGTCGGCGCCGGCTACGTCGCTGATCGGCGGCATCAGCTTCAGGTGCTCCAGAATCATGCGCGAGGGCTTCTCGAACTTGTTGGTGCAGACACCCTGCTTCAGTCCCAGCCGGGCGAAGTGGGCCACGACTTCTGCAACGCCAGCAAACGCAGTCGTATTGCTGATCGGGTCGGCCTCGTAATAGCGCACGAACTCGCGAGTCACGGCGCTCAGCGCTGCATCGTCCAGTACCTTGCCGTACTTGGCGAAGGCCTTGCCCATGGTGACCTTGCTGCCCTGGCCCATGAAAATCCGTACATCTTCCTCCGAAACCGGCGGCAGGCCGTGGTCGGCCAGGACGTGGCTGACGGCCAGTTCCATGTCCTTGGCGCTGTCGATCAGGGTGCCGTCGAGGTCGTAGAGGACGGTGTCGAAACGGGTGGTGACGAGTTTGTCGGTATCCATGCAGACTCCTCTAGCACATCCGCCTTGCCCGGCTGCCAGCCGCATGGCATCGGACGGGACATGAAATCGCCTATCGCTGTGGTCGTGTTGGCCGCCGGAGCCGGCACGCGCATGAAATCGGCTCTGCCGAAGGTCCTGCATCCGTTGGCCAACCGGCCGATGCTGCGGCACGTACTGGCCAATGTGATGGCTCTGAAGCCAGCACGCATTGTCGGGGTCGTTGCACCTGGTGCCCGCGACGTGATGGCGGCCTTCGCGCCGCATGCGACCGTGGTGCAGAAGAAGCCATTAGGCACAGGCGATGCGGCCAAAGCCGCCCTCGGTGCGTTGCGCGGCCATGCCGGCCCCGTCCTCGTCGTGTTCGGCGATGCGCCGCTCGTGACGTCGGCCTCGTTGAAACGGCTGCTGTCCGCCTGCGCCAAGGAGCGCGCGGCCGTGGGCGTGCTGGGCTTCGTCGCCGGCGATCCTTCACCCTATGGCCGGCTGATCCTCCATCGCGGCATGCTGGAGAAGATCGTCGAGAGCAAGGATGCGGACGAGATCGAGCGGACCGTCGATTTCTGCAATTCCGGCGTGATGTGCCTGGATGGGCGTCTGATTGCCAACTTGCTTGCGGGCATCAAGAACAAGAACGCAAAGCGCGAGTTCTATCTCACGGACGCGGTCGCCCTGGCGCGCGCCGCCGGCCACAAGGCCATCGCCGTGGAGGGCGAGGAGGCGGAGTTCCAGGGGATCAACTCGCGGGCCGAGCTGGCGGTCGCCGAGCGCGCCCTCCAGCAGCGCCTGCGCGCTGCGGCGATGATGGGCGGCGTGACGATGATCGATCCTGACACCGTCTGGTTGTCGGCCGATACCAAACTTGCCAGCGATATCGTCATCGGCCCTAACGTGCGCTTCGGTCCGGGCGTCGAGATCGCCCGCGACGTCGAGATCAAGGCCTTCTGCGATATCGAAGGGGCCCGCATCGGGCGCGGTGCCATTGTCGGGCCTTTCACGCGCATCCGGCCGGGCTCGGAGGTGGCCGAGGATGTTCATATCGGCAACTTCGTCGAGCTCAAGGCCACGCGCATGGGGCGCGGCGCCAAGGCTAACCACCTGGCCTATCTTGGCGATGCCGACATTGGTGCAGCGAGCAATATCGGGGCAGGCACCATCGCCGTGAACTACGACGGCTTCGGCAAATGGCGCACCGTCATCGCAGACGATGTCTTCATCGGCTCCAACAGTTCCCTGGTGGCGCCGCTCCGCATCGGCAAAGGCGCCAACGTGTCGGCTGGCAGCGTCGTGACCGAGGATGTCCCGGGCGGCGCGCTGGCCTTCGGGCGGGCACGACAGGTCACAAAGAAGGGGCGGGCGGCGCCGCTTCGTGCGAAACTCAAGGCCCGTGCGGCAGCGGCCAAGCGCGGCAAGAAAAAGTAGCCACTCCCCCAGTCCGGACCCCCTCCTATGTGCGGCATCATCGGCATTATCGGCAAAGCGCCCGTCACGCCTCTGCTCGTCGACGCGCTGAAACGGCTCGAATATCGCGGTTACGACTCGGCGGGCGTCGCTACCCTGGTGAACGGCCACATCGATCGCCGCCGGGCCGAGGGCAAGCTGGTCAACCTCGAAGCCCGGCTGGCGTCAGAGCCGCTGCCCGGGACCATCGGCATCGGCCACACGCGCTGGGCGACGCACGGCAAGCCGTCGGAGCGCAATGCCCATCCTATCGCCACCGACCGCGTCGCCGTGGTGCATAACGGCATCATCGAGAACTTCCAGGAGCTGAAGGGCGAGCTTGTCGCCGAGGGCCGGCACTTCGACAGCGACACCGATACAGAAGTCGTGGCCCAGCTCATCACCTCCTATCTCGAGAAGCAGATGTCGCCGGAGCAGGCCATGGCCAAGGCGATGGAGCGTCTGCGCGGCGCCTTCGCGCTCGCCATCCTGTTCAGCGGCCGCCACGACATCCTGATGGGGGCCCGCCGCGGCAGCTCGCTGGCGGTCGGCTACGGTGACGGCGAGATGTATGTCGGCACCGACGCGCTGGCGCTGGCGCCGTTCACGCGGCAGGTGAGCTACCTCGAGGACGACGACTGGGTGGTGCTGCGCGCCGATGGCTGCACCGTCTATCAGGGTGGCTTCGAAGTGAAGCGCGAGGTCCGCCAGAGTGGCATCTCCGGAGCGATGATCGGCAAGGGCAACCATCGCCACTTCATGCTGAAGGAGATCCACGAACAGCCTGCAGTCATTGGCGACACCCTGCAGACCTATCTCGATCCGGCCACCCGCTCCGTCACCCTGCCGGCGCTGCCGTTCGACTGGAACAAGGTGAGCCGTATCACCATGACGGCCTGCGGCACGGCCTACTATGCCTGCATGGTCGCCAAGTACTGGTTCGAGGGGCTGGCCCGGCTGCCGGTCGAGGTCGAGGTCGCCTCGGAACTGCGCTACCGCGAGCCGCCGCTGCCCGAAGGCGGGGTCTGCATCGCCGTTTCCCAGTCGGGCGAGACCGTCGATACCCTGGCGGCGATCCGCTACGCCAAGGCCAACAAGCAGACCATCCTCTCCGTGGTGAACGTGCCGGAAAGCGCGATTGCCCGGGAATCGCACCTGGTGCTGCCGACACTCGCCGGACCGGAGATCAGCGTGGCTTCGACCAAGGCCACGACGACGCAGCTTACGGTGCTGCTCTCCCTGGCGATAGCGGCCGGCCGGGCCCGGGGGACGCTCTCCCCCGAGGCCGAAGCGCGGCTGGCGCTGGCGCTGATCGAATTGCCGGCGCACGTCAATCAGGCGCTGAACATGGAGGAAGAGTACCGGCGTGTCGCCGAGACGGTGCTCGCCGAGGCGCGCGACGTGCTCTACCTCGGCCGCGGCTCGTCCTTCCCGATCGCGCTGGAGGGGGCGCTGAAGCTGAAGGAGATTTCCTACATCCACGCCGAGGGCTACGCGGCCGGCGAGATGAAGCATGGCCCAATCGCGTTGATCGACGAGACCGTGCCGGTGGTCGTGGTGGCGCCTACGGACGAGATCTTCGACAAGACCGCGTCGAACTTCGAGCAGGCCAAGGCGCGGGGCGGCAAGCTCGTCCTGTTGAGCGATGCCGCGGGCGTGGGGCGCCTCGGCAACCAGGCCGTGGTTTCGGTGATTTTGCCGACGGTGGACCCCGTAGTGGCGCCTATCCTCTACACGGTTCCGGTGCAGTTGCTGGCGTACTACACGGCAGTTGCCAAGGGCACCGACGTCGATCAGCCCCGCAATCTCGCCAAGAGCGTCACGGTCGAGTGACTCTCCATCTCCCCGCGATGCGGGGAGATGGCCGTAAATCGGAGAAGGTTAGCGCGTGCCTTGCGGCAGGCCAGGCGCAAGGCCCGGCGCGGGTGCAGGGGCCGGGGCTGGCTGCCCACCACGCGGTTGGGCCGGGCGTGGCTGTGCAGGCTGGGCCGGCTGCAGCGTCTGGATGAGCGCCCGGACCTTGGCCGCTTCACCTTCCTGTGCCTTCTTGAACTCGTCTTCGCTCAGGAAGCGGTCCTTGTTGCTGTCGATCTCCATGAACTGCTTCAGCGCGTAGGCGGTCAGCTCGACGCGGTCGAGCTGGCCATCCTTGTTGGTGTCGATCTCGGCGAACTTGCGCAGCGCGATCTGCTTGCGCAGGTCGAAGGGCAGGAGATTCTTGGCCTGCGGACCATCGGCCGGGCCGGCCATCACCAGGTATTCCTGCTGGTTGACCTTGCCGTCGTTGTTCTTGTCGAGCTGGTCGGCCGAGCGCATCTGCATGTCGATGAACTCGTTCAAGGTCATCAGACCCTGGCGGCGGCGCGCTTCGGCCTGTTGGCGCTCCTGGGCCTCGCGCTGCAAGGAGCGCTGGACGATCAGGCGGACTTCCGGCTCGGTGACCTTGTTGTCGCGGTCGGTATCGTAGTTGTTGAACTCCGAGTGAACCAGCGCCTCGGCTTCGCCACGCTCGACGAAACCATCGCGGTTGGTGTCGAGGTTCTGGAATTCGGCCCGCGCCCGCGTCTTGCGCTCCTCGAGCGGCGGCAGGTTCGGCACATCGGGGGTCATCGGCGGTTCGGTGACCTTCAGGAACTCGTCGAGCGACAGCTTGTTATCCTTGTTGGCGTCGAGCTGCTCGAACGACTTCATGCGGTACTTCAGGAAGTCCGCACGTGTGACCTCGCCCTTTTTGTTGACGTCGATGTCGACGAACCACTGCGGCAGAGGAATCGCCGGCGGAGTGGCACCGGCCTGCGCCGGTGCTGCAGGGGCCGTAGCCGAGGGCGCACCGGCTGCGGGAGGCGTAGCACCTGCTGCCGGAGGAGTCGCGGGAGCGGCCGCCGGCGGCTTGTTCGCGGGCCAGCCTTGAGTGGGCGGCGTCTGCGGCGGTGTCTGCTGGGCGACTGCAGGAGCGGTGAGGCAGGTAGCAGCAAGAAGGAAAAGCGACGGACGAAAGAGACGATGCATCGGCGGTAGGCCCGCTTTGGGAGGGGAGGTTTCGTATCGGTTGCAATGCGTTCGCTGTCAATGTCCGCAGAGCGGCGACATCCTGCGGCGCAATCACGCCGAAAGCATGGCGTCGCGCCATTTGAGTTGCGTCCCACATTGGGATACGCCATCGTGAACCATCAAGATGACTCCGAAGAAGGGTCGCAAGTACTTGGGAGGCATAGGTAATTTCGGCGTGTCGGCATGCAATTTGTGCCGACTGTCGAAACCGGCACAATCATGGCAGCACCGTCCTCATCTCGCGGCTCGGCGCTTTTGAGCGTCTGTGACGTCTCGGTCCGCTTCGGGGGAATCGTGGCCCTCGACGGCGTCAGTTTCGACGTCTTTCCCGGCCAGATCGCCGGTCTGATCGGCCCCAACGGGGCCGGCAAGACGACGCTCTTCAACTGCCTCAGCCGCCTCTACACGCCACACAGTGGCGATGTCCGGTTCGAGGGGCAGTCGATCCTGAAGCGTCCGCGCCACGACATCCCTCATATCGGCATCGGCCGTACGTTCCAGAACGTGGCACTGTTCGACAGGATGACCGTTCTCGATAACGTGAAGGTCGGTTGCCACTCCGTCAGCTCGACCTCGTTCTTCGAGAACGCGCTGCGCCTGCCCAAGGTCAAGGGCGAGGAGGAGCGCATCACCAAACGGGCCATGGAACTGATCGAGTTCATGGACCTCGTACCCTTCACGACGGCGATGGCCGGGCCATTGCCATTCCCGATCCGCAAGCGCGTCGAACTGGCGCGCGCCTTGGCGTCCAGCCCCAAGCTGCTGCTGCTGGACGAGCCGGCCGCCGGCCTGAACCACGACGAGATCGAGGTCCTGAAGGGGCAGATCAAGCGGGTGCGCGAAACCCAGCATGTCACCGTGCTGTTGGTCGAGCATCACATGAGCCTCGTCATGTCGGTGTCCGACAAGGTGGTCGCCATCGACTTCGGCAAGAAGATCGCCGACGGCACGCCGGCGGAGGTGCAGCGCGATCCCGAAGTGATCCGCGCCTATCTGGGGACTGCGTAAATGGCGGCACTGCTCGAAGTCAGTGGGCTGAAAGCCTTCTACGGCCAGACCCAGTCTCTCTACGACGTCGGGTTCGACATCCCGACCGGCGGTATCACCACCTTGCTGGGCGCCAACGGCGCCGGCAAGACCACGACACTCCGCGCCATCTGCAACATGGTGCGCACCGACGGCACCATCCGCTTCGATGGCAAGAACATCCGCGGCATGGCGACCGAGGAAATCGTGCGTCAGCGGATCGCCCACGTGCCCGAGGGCCGCGGCACCTTCACGACGCTCACGGTCGACGAGAATCTGCGGATCGCCGCCTATACGCGGCGCGACAAGCAGGGCGTCAGGGACGAGCTCGAGCGGGTCTTTGTCTATTTCCCCCGCCTCAAGGAGCGCATCCAGCAACAGGCCGGCACGCTCTCGGGCGGCGAGCAGCAGATGCTGGCGATTGCCCGCGCACTGATGCTGAAGCCCCGGCTGATGCTGCTGGATGAACCATCGTTCGGCCTGGCGCCGCTGATCGTGCAGGAGATCTTTCGCATCCTGCGGCGCATCAACGAGGAGGAGAAGGTGAGCATCCTGCTGGTCGAGCAGAACGCTGCCCTGGCGCTCGACCTGGCTACCCACGCCTACGTTCTCGAAACCGGCAAGGTCGTGATGTCCGGCCCGTCCGACGTCGTGAAGAACGACGAGAACGTCCGCAAGTCCTATCTCGGCTACTGAGGCGCAGACCATGGAACAATTCCTCCAGCAGATCGCCTCGGGCCTGGCCAACGGCGCCATCTATGCCTGCGTCGCCCTGGCGCTGGTGATGATCTACGTGTCGACGGACCACATCAATTTCGCCCAGGGCGAGATGGCGATGTTCTCGACCTATCTGAGCTGGCAGCTCATGACCTGGGGCCTTAGCTTCTGGGCGGCCTTCATCGTGGCCGTGGCGCTCTCCTTCGTGATGGGCGTACTGATCGAACGGTTGATCCTAAGACCACTGCACAGCGCGCCGGTGCTGTCGATCATCGTGGTGTTCATTGGCTTGCTGGCGATCTTCAATTCGGTCGCGGGCGCCATCTGGAGCTACCTGATCAAAGAATTTCCCTCGCCGTTTCCGAAGTCGAGCTTCGGCATCGCCGGCGTGATCGGGCCGCACCAGCTGGGCGTCGTGGTCGTGACGCTGATGGTGCTGGGCCTGCTGTTCGTCTTCTTTCGCTACACCCCGCTCGGGCTGGCGATGCGGGCTGCCGCGCAGAACCCACAGATGGCGCGGCTGGTCGGCGTGCGCGTCGACTGGATGCTGGCGCTGGGCTGGGGACTTGCCTCGTCGATCGGCGCGGTCGCGGGCATCATGGTGGCGCACATCGTCTACCTCGATCCCAACATGATGGCCGGCATTCTGCTCTATGCCTTCGCCAGCGCCCTGGTCGGCGGTATCTCGAATCCCGCCGGCGCGGTCGCGGGCGGGTTCATCGTCGGCGTGCTCGAAAACATGGTGGCCTATGCCGGCAACCAGATCGAGAAGGCGACCGGCATCTACATCATCGGCAACGGCGAGAAGCTCACCGTCGCCCTGATCATCGTCATCTTCGTCCTGACCGTGAAACCCGCCGGCCTGTTCGGCCGCGTCGTCGTGAAGAGGGTCTGAGGTATGGCCAGCGCGTCGAAAAAGTGGGTTCTCGGCATCGTCGTCTTGGCGTTCGTCGTTCCGCTCCTGAAGCCGTTCTTTCCCGACTTGATCTCGGACTATCGGCTGTTCCTGGTCAGCACCATGATCATCGCCTCGATCGCGGTGCTGGGGCTGAACCTGCTGACGGGCTTCAACGGCCAGTTCTCGCTGGGCCATGGCGCCTTCTACGCGGTGGGGGCCTACACCGCCGCGATCCTGATGGATCAGTTGAGCGTGCCCTACTGGGCGACGATCCCGGCAGCGGCAATCGTCTGCTTCATCGTCGGTTATCTGTTCGGTCTGCCGGCGCTGAAGCTCGAGGGCCACTACCTCGCGCTCGCGACCTTCGCGCTCGCCCTGGCGGTCCCGCAGATCCTGAAATACAGATGGCTCGAGGGCCTGACCGGCGGCGTGCAGGGCATCGTATTGATGAAGCCCGAGGTGCCGTTCGGCCTGCCGCTGACGGAAGACCAGTGGCTCTACTATTTCTGCCTGATCGTGATGGTGGTGTTGTTCTGGGCGGCCGCCAACATGCTGAACAGCCGCAGCGGACGCGCCATGATGGCGATTCGCGACCAGTACATGGCGGCCGACACGATGGGCATCGACACCGCCCTCTACAAGACCGTTACCTTCGGTATCAGCGCGGCCTATACCGGCATCGCCGGTGCGCTTTCGGCGTCGGCCATCGCCTTCGTCGCACCCGACAGCTTCAACATCTTCCTGTCGATCAAGTTCCTGATCGGCCTGGTAGTGGGCGGCATCGGCTCGCTGACTGGCTCGGTGATCGGCGGCGTCTTCTACGTGCTGGTCGACAACTCCGCTCAGGCACTCTCACAGTTCGTGAAGAACGATCTTGGGGTGCCGTTCGACCTCTCGGCCTATACCGTTTTCGGCGTTCTGCTGATCGCGATTATTTACCTGATGCCGATGGGAATTGCGGGCGGTGTTGCCATCGCCTGGCGCAAGATCAGGGGCGCCCGGTAAGGGCGAAGCGCAATCGGAGGCTCCACTCGCATAGCGAGTGGAGAGGGGCGGTTTGCCCGAATCGTGTGCAGATGAGGCGAACGCCCGGTTGTATCGACCGTAGCGTCGCACGCACTCAAAGCCTCTTTAATTCGCCCATATTTC
This sequence comes from Pseudomonadota bacterium, assembly GCA_020160995.1. GTDB lineage: Bacteria > Pseudomonadota > Alphaproteobacteria > Reyranellales > Reyranellaceae > Reyranella. Next base: position 77,875 of record JAIUOY010000022.1, read on the forward strand.
GGGCGAACATCATTCTCAGCCTATGAATAAAGGGAGGGTGTAAACGTGAAGACGAGTAGACGTGGTTTTGTAGGTGGTGCGTCCGCACTGGCGTTGTTCTCCGGCTCGACAGCCGCATTCGCCCAGAAGAAGTATTCCGATGGCGCGAGCGATACGGAAATCAAGATCGGCCACACCGGCCCCTATAGCGGCCCTGCATCATCCTACGGACAGATCGGCAAGACGCTCGAAGCCTATTGGAAGAGCGTGAACGATGCAGGCGGCGTTAACGGCCGCAAGATCAAGTTCATGACGCTCGACGACGGCTACAATCCGGCGAAGATCGTGGAACTGACCCGCCAGCTCGTCGAGCAGGAAAAGGTGCTGTGCCTTTTCAATACGCTCGGCACGGCCAACAACACCGCCATCCACAAGTACATGAACCAGAAGAAGGTGCCGCAGCTCTATGTGGCGACCGGCGCGTCGAAGTGGGGCAAGCCCAAGGAGTTCCCGTGGACGATGGGCTTCCAGCCCGACTACCACACCGAAGGCG
>JAIUOY010000240.1:0-23774 GCA_020160995.1 Pseudomonadota bacterium
CCGCCTCGGCCGCGCCGGCCTGAAAGTTTCCGAGATCTGTCTCGGTACCATGACTTTCGGCAACGGCGCGGACGAGGCGGAGGCCAAACGCATGGTCGACGCCGCGTTCGATGCCGGCGTCAATTTCTTCGATACAGCCAACGCCTATGTCGGCGGTGTGTCGGAGACGATGCTGGGCAAGGCCCTGAGGGGCCGGCGGGCCGACGCCATTGTCGCCTCCAAGGTCTTCAATCCGATGGGCGGTCGGCCGAACGATTCGGGCATGTCGCGTCTACACATCATGCAGGCGGTCGAGGACAGTTTGCGCCGTTTGCAAACCGACTATCTCGACCTCTACTACATCCATCACGTCGACCATCAAACGCCGCTGGACGAGATGCTGCAGGCCTTTGACGATCTCGTGCGCCAGGGCAAGGTCCTCTACACCGGCTGCTCGAACTACGAAGCCTGGCGGTTGATGAAATCGCTGTCGATCAGCGACGCGAGGGGCTGGACGCGTTTTGTGGCCTATCAGCCGCAGTACAGTCTGGTCGTCCGCGATATCGACGAAGAGATCGTTCCGGCTTGCGAGTCCGAAGGACTGGGCGTCGTCGCCTGGTCGCCGCTGGCAAGCGGCTACCTCGCGGGCAAATACGCGCCCGGCAGCCTCAAGGTTCAGGGGACGCGCTCGGCCGAAGGCTGGGGATTCCAAAGCCGCTTCTTTGCGCCCAACCACGGTGAGATCCTGCAGGCGCTGCTCGACGTCGCCAAGGAAATCGGCAAGCCGCCTGCCCAAGTCGCGCTGCGCTGGGTCATCGAGCAACCGTTCATGACCAGCGCCATCGTCGGCGCCCGCAATGCCCAGCAGCTCGCAGATACCCTGGCTGCGGGCAATTGGCGCCTACCGGCCGAAGCCCGGGCGAAGCTCGGTGGCATTTCCACGCAACCGTACCGCTATCCTCGAGCCTTCGAAGATCCAATGATCGAGCGCCGCAACGCCGCCATCAAGATGCCGGGCGGCGCCAAGGCCTGACCCTTCATCGTGGGACAGCTATGGCGGCGATCATTCTGGTGTGACGAAGGGCCAGCCCGTTACAGAAGGATGAGCCGTTTCTCAACTGCCGGAATAGAATGCCGTGAAGTCGCCGAGCGGGATCTTCTTCCATTCATCGATCGGATAGTCACTGAAAGATTTGAGCATGATCTCTGCCTTGCCGTCAGCGATGAGCCTGTTCTGCACGATGAAGTAGAGGTGCGGTACGCGCCCTCGGTAGGTGACCTTGGCAAGGTCCTTGGCATCGCCAAAGTCGGCATGATTTGCCATCACGCGGACGTTGCGGACTTCAAGGCCGATTTCGGGCGAGGTGACATAGATGAGCGTCGATGCTCGGTTAGGGGAAGCGACGTCGATTTCCCGAATGAACTTGATGACATCATCGTTTGCCGTCGAATGCCTGAACTCACGAACGCCCATAGGATAATGCAGATTGGCGAGGAGATGGGCGGTCTGGGACGAAAGACCGTAGGCAATGCAAAGTAGGCCAACCGCCAGGGCAGCCAACCGAACCGATCTGTACGGCAGCTCCAGAGCCGTCTGGACGATGCCGATGAACAACAAAAGCGAGACAATCCGGAAGTACCGTTCTTCTTCGCCGATCAAGCCGCCCCGCGCCCTGATCCAGACCAGCACGAGGCCATAAGCGAGAGCCGTCAGTGCCGCAAAGCGAAGATACTTGGCATGGCTGGCGCGCAATCGACGCCAGACAAAGTAGAATGTCACTGCGGCGGGAATAGCCATGACGACAGCAATCGGGATCGGTGATCGGAAGATGGGGCGGTTCGGGTGCGAGAAGATGTAATTCCCGAGATCGCCGAGGGAGAGCGAGGCTCCCCAAGTTGAGCTGAACGCGAGCGCCGCCATGGCCAACGCCTTCGACCAGTCGAAAGCACTTCCGCTGACGGCGCCGCTCCAGCCGTGCCGATACCAGGCGTAGTAGAATGTGATGCCGACGATCGCGAGCGTCGTTCCCGCAACGAAGCCCTTATGTATGGTTTCCCGCCATGCTCCCCATGGTTTGGGGGCCGAAATCACGGCAGCAGAGATCGCCGCGGCAGAAAGAACGATGCCGCTCAGCTTGGCGAAGAACATTGCCGCTGTTCCGGCAACGAGCGGGACGATCGCGTACCAGCGTAGATCACTGAGCTTCCAGACCAACAACAGGAACCACGGAGCAACCCCGAAGAGCAGCGGCTCGCCTCCGACATATATCCCGAATGAGAAGGAGAAATGGCGTGTCCCGGCGATGATAGCCAAAGCGATGGCGGAGGTTCGTAACGGGAAGCCGAATGCTGTGTAGAGTGTCAGCCACCCCCATAGTCCCAGGATCGAGAAAGCCGTTACGACCACGACGATGGCGGCACCGAGGCTCAAGCCGGCATCTTCCAGAAGGCCCGGCAGCAGGTATTGGCCTGGTGTCCAGGCAGCCATGAACTTGCCTATTACTTTCGACAGATCTTGAGAGTCCGGTTCGGCCATCTCGTTGAAGAGCCGCTCGTGCCGCGCATCCCACACGAGCAGACCAAAGCCGCTGTCGGACCAGACGACCGGCTTCACCCAGATGTTAAGCACCGCGTAGGCGAGGACTATCGATGCGATAAAGATGGCGCAAAAAGTCGGGACAGGGAGGATCGGTCTCAAGGCGCAGGTGACACGATCGACAGCCGACCGTCACGAATATCGCATCGGCCGATCTTCTTCGCAGGGCTTTCCTCGTAGAGCTGGACGATGCTCGGCACGTAGAGTGGCCGGTTATTGGCTATACCCGTCGTCGAGACAAGCCGCGTCTGCTTGCCCGCTTCGGCCTGCGAATAGACCAGGGCTACGCCGTTCAGCAGCGCGTAATCGTCGGTCCAATCGAGACGCAGGACAGTGACGGGGCGGCCATCGGCATCACGCGCCTGCCAGCGCTGTACGGTTGGCAGAGGCCCTGCCTTGCCCACTCCGCGATGAACACGGCCCTCGAGATCGACGCCGACCTGCTGCAATTGATTCAGCGGCAGGCTGGTGCGGACGTTTTCCTGATTTAGGCCGATCCAGAGCTCGACATGCGGGAGATTGATCCAGGAGGCGTTGGTCGATGCAGGCTGCGAGGCGGCGAGGGGATCGAAGACCTGGATCAGCAGGGACTTCAGCCCGATCGCCATCGCCTTGATCTCGGCCGCCTGGTCGGCAGGTGCCGGCTTGCCGTAGACGATGAAGCCGTTGGCGCCTGCGGTCGTCATTGTCGGCACGCAGTTGCCGATAGCCGTGCCGGTTGGGATCTTTGGATTATCGCCCAGCACTGGACCGACGATGTCGTAGGCGCCGACCACGCCGGGGGCCAGCTTCGGCGCGAAGGGTACCTGATCCTTGGGCCAATCGGCGCAGCCGATGCCGGGGTCGGGATGGGTCGCCCGATCTTCCGAGATCGAACGGACGACCATCGTCGCATAATCGTAATCGGTGTTCGTTCCGCTCGTTTCCGAGGATGTGTGATAGCTGCAGGTACGCTCGGTCAGGGGGCGCCAAGGTGAGAGCGAGTAGATGGTGGTCCCCGACCAGCGCCAGGAAGAGCCGCCTGTTTGCCAATGGGCCAATCGGTTGGGGCTTATCGTGACTTCATCCTCGCCCACGCCTGATGAACCATAGCCGTCGTTGCAGAGTTTCAGGATCTGTTTGGGTGGTGAGGTGCCCTCAAGCAGCCAGTATTCAGTACCGCCGTTCTTGTCGCCATTCCCGCTTCGACAACCATCGTCTTCGTCTTTGGGCTTGTCGACGAGACCCAGACTGACTTCCACGACGGTGAGCGACACGCCGGCGGGCGACTTTCCGGCATCGTAGGTCTTGTCGATCTTGCAGGTCGTGCGCGTCTGGCAGATCGCAGAGGTCTGGGCAGCATCCGGTGCTGCTTCAGCAACGACCGGCCAAGCGAGCAGGGCGGCAGACAGGAGAAGAATACGCATGACGACCGTCAGCCCGCGAGCACCGGCTCGCCGACGATCTGCGTACGGTGCATCAACCGCCGCAGGTTTTCGTCGAAAGCCTCTCGTCGATGCATGACGCACCGATTATCCCAAAGGACAAGATCGCCGGCGCGCCATTTCTGATACCAGGCGAAGCGCTCCTGCGTGGCATGCGCCCAGACTGCGTCGAGCAGCGCCTCGCTGTCCTCGACCGACAGGCCATGGACGTAGGCACCTGGACGGCGGCCAAGGAACAGTGCCTTGCGCTTCGTAACCGGATGCAGGCGGACGAGAGGATGCATGGCGCCCGGAGTTCGGCGCACGTCGAGCGTGCTCTGGAAGCCGCGGCGCAGCTCGCCGGCCGAGTTGCGGCTGGAATCGTGAATGCAGGTCCTGCCATCGACCGCGCGCCGGAGGTCGGCCGGCAGGGTTTCGTAGGCCTCGTACATGTTGAGGAAGCCGGTATTGCCGCCATCGGGCGGCACTTCCAGCGCATAGAGCAGGGAAGCGCGCGGCGGCAGCGGATTGTAGGACATGTCCGTGTGCCAGACGAGTTCGTAGCTGCCCAGACTGCCAACCGCCTTGCCGTCCTTCTTGACGCTCGAGATCACGGCGACCCAGTCGCGCGCATCGGGGGCGACGTCGGAGTCGGCGCGATCCAGGCTCGCCGCGGCAATCGGCACGCGATCGAGTTCGCCGAAGCGGGCGCTGAAGGCCATCAAGATGTGGTCGTCGAGATTCTGGCCGGAGAAGCGTAGGACGAGGTGTTTAGCCCAGGCCTCGGCGATGTGCTCGAAAGTGATATCGCTCATAGGGCGCGACAGGTCGATGCCATGGACATCGGCAGCAAGCGCAGCACCTGTGGGCTGGATCCAGAGTTCGCTCATGGGCCACCTGTCGGATTGAAGTAGTGCGGTACGAAACGGCTGTTGTTGTGCGTAATGCGGCGCTCGTCCTCGCGCATGCCAATTCCCGCGGCCTTGCCGTCGATTACCCAGGAACCGACCAATGCGTAGTTGCCGTCGAACACCGGCAACGGTTCGTAAGCCTGCCAGACAAAGCCCTCGGTGCCGTAGTTGCCGCCGGCAGTATCGAAGACGCCCGGTCCGACGACCGTAACGTTGTGGCCCTCGCGGCCGAAGATCGGCTTCTTCACAAAGGCACGGCCGAGATCGGGATGCTCGCTGTCGAATGCGGGCAAGAGGTTGCGATGGTTGGGAAAGCCCTCCCAGAGCAGCGGCAGGATCATCTTGTTGCTGAGGATCATCTTCCACGCTGGTTCGAGGAAGGCCGTCGTATCGGAGAGCACGTGCACACCGAACTCCTCGCGCACCATCCACTCCCAGGGATAGAGCTTGCTCAGCACCTGGATCGGCATCTCATCGGGATCGGTGAAGCGTCTGCCGTTCCAACCGATCTGGGCCACGCTGATCGGCTTGCCGGCGAGACCGGCCTGCAGGGCGGTGTCGCGCAGATATTCGGAGGTCGCGAGATCTTCGGGATGATCCTCGAAGCGCGCGAAATGGACCAGTGCCTCCGGCGGCAGGCGCGCCAGGATCCCACGCCAGGCCTCGATGAGCTTCTCGTGGATCGAGTTGAACTGATCGGCGCCGGGCTTGGCGTCCTTCAGCCAGTACCACTGCACCACCGCGGCCTCGTAGAGTGCCGTCGGCGTATCGGCGTTGTATTCGAGGAGCTTCGGTGGGTTCCTGCCGTCGTAGGCGAGATCGAAGCGCCCGACGATCGTCGGATCGGAACGACGCCACACGCGCTCGATATAGTCGCCCCACGCCGGCGGGATGCGCATGCGCTCCCACAGCCTGTTTGCGACCACATGCTCGACCGCCTTGAGGCAGAGACCATGCAGTTCCTCGGTCGAGGCTTCGAGTTCGTCGATCTGGTCCGCGGTGAAGGCGTAGCATGCCTGCTCGGTCCAGTAGGCCTTGCTCTCGAGGACGTAGAAGTCGAAGCCGAGCTGCTCGAGCTTCTGTTGCCAGCCTGGCCGCGGTGCAATGATTTCACGACGCATGTCTAACTCGAACTGGACGAGCCGCTACTCGATCCCGTGCTGCCGAAGCCGCCGCGCTGGCTTTGGCTGGGAGCCGGCGTCGCCTTGGGGGCGTCGGGCGTGGTAGCGCCCGGTGACGTCGCTGTGCCACCGGGACGTGTCGTGGTCGCCGTGCTGCCCGGCGTCTGCGGTCCGGAGATGGCTGGCCCGCGGAAGAACGGGTTCGGCAGGAACCACAGGTAGGGCAGTGCACCGAGGCCGGCGCCGACGCCCGGCGCACAGGAATAGAGGAGTGCCGCGCCGGCGACACCCATCAGCACGAGCTTTACGCCCCGTGACATTCGGGAGTTGGGGGGCGGCGTGCTGGGCGACGGCATGGGTGACCTCAGCTCGTGAGGCAGGCGGCGTTGATCAGGCCGAAGCAGGCGGCAAAGCCGCCGGCTGTGATACCTGCCGAAGCCTGGTTAGCCTCGATCGCCGTCTTGAGCTGTGGGAGCATCAGGCGCATGCCGATATGCACGATCACCTGCACGACGAGCGCGACCAGTGCCCACAGCACGACATCGGTCAAACTGATGGACTGGGCGATGGTGTTGGCCAGCGGCAGGCAGAAACCCAGCAAGGCGCCGACCAGTGCCGTTGCGGCGGCCGAGTTGCCTGCCCGGATCAGCGTGAATTCCCGCCAGGGAGTGATCAGCGTGTAGATGAGCAGGAACAGGCCGGCCAGACCGAAGCCTACGACGACGTAGCGCACGAAGTTGGGGAAGGCCGCGACCAGCCACTCGAATTCAGGCATATCCGACTCTTCGATGGTCAGCCGTGCATGGTCAAGCCGCCCGACACGCTGATCGTCTGCCCGGTGATGAAAGCGGCATCGTCGCTGGCCAGGAAGCACACCGCGCCAGGAATATCCTCGGGCTGGCCGACGCGTTTCATCGGAATGGCGCCGACCAGGGCCGCGCGCACCTTCTGCCCGCGCTCGTCGTCGCCGGCGACGGCTGCCAGCAACGGCGTATCGGTGGGGCCTGGGCACACGGCGTTGAGCGTGATGCCCTTGCGCGCGACTTCACGCGCCACGGTCTTGGTGAAGGCGATGATGCCGCCTTTGCAGGCCGAGTAGACGGCCTCCTGCGAGGAGCCGACGCGGCCGGCGTCCGAGGCGATATTGACGATGCGGCCACTGCCGCGTGCCACCATCCCCTTCAGGACGAAGTGGCTCATGTTGAGCGGTCCGCGCAGATTGATGGCGATAAGCTGATCCCACAGATCGGGCGTCGTATCGACGAAGTTGGCGAAGCGATCCCAGCCGGCGTTGTTCACGAGGATGTCGGTAGGGCCCACTTCACGTTCGAAATGCAGGATGGCGCTACCGACGGCGTCGTAGTCGGAGATGTCGACGCCGGAGGCGAAGCCTTTGATCTCGGCGGCTACCTTGTTCGCTCCGTCGAGATTGCGGTCGAACACGCCGACCTTGGCGCCGTAGGACGCGAAGCGCCGGCAGATGGCGCTGCCAATCGCGCCGCCGCCACCCGTGACGATGACGCTCTTTCCGCTCAGTCCACGCACGGGCTGCTCCTCAGAGGGGCGAGTAGGGATCGAACTTGGGCTTGCGCTTCTCGAGATGCGAGGCGAGTCCTTCTTTCACCTCCGGGCCGAGGAAGCCCAGCATCTCGAGGCCGAGCGAGGTATCGAAGGTTGGGCCCATCATGCGCAGCCAGTTGTTCAAGGCGTACTTCGTGAAGCGGATGGACGTCTGCGCCCCCTCGGCGAGCTTGGTCGCGACTTCGAGGCCCTTGGCTTCGAGCTGGTCGTCCTCGACGCAAAGCGAGACGAGCCCGATGCGCTCGGCTTCCTCGCCATCGACCGCTTCACAGAGCAGCAGATAGTACTTGGCCTTGGCCATGCCGCAAAGCAGCGGCCAGACGATACAGGCATGGTCGCCGGCGGCGACGCCCAGCCGTGTGTGCCCGTCGATGATCTTGGCCTTCTTTGAGGCGATCGACACGTCGGCGAGGATACCGGCGACAAGACCTGCGCCGACAGCGGGGCCGCGCATCGTGCTGACGATAGGCTTGGAGCAGTTGATGACGTTGTAGACGATGTCGCGCGCCTCCTTCCATGTGCGGAGCAGCGCGTTGTAATCGGTGATGTTCTTTTCGATGATGTCGAAGTCGCCGCCGGCCGAGAACACCTTGCCGCCCGCGCCCTGGATGATGACGCAGTTGACCGTGTCGTCGCCGTCGATGTCGCGCCACACATCGACCAGCTCGCGATGCATCATCGCGTCCGTGGCGTTGTATTTATCCGGCCGGTTCATCGTGACGCGCAGCACCTTGGGGTGCGGGCGGTCGAACAGTAGGCGCTGGTATCTCTTCTGCCAATCGGACATAGGGTCTCCTCCGTTACGGAGGAGCCTAGCCCGTCTCGACGACTCGTCTCAACGACGCGTGTTGCCCGCGCTCCACTGACCGGCACTGGCGAAGCGCACGGCTTCTTCCGCGGCGCGAACCAGAGCTTTGGCCTTGAGCACGCTCTCCTGATACTCGGCCTCGAGATCGGAATCGGCCACGACGCCGACGCCGGCCTGTACGTACAGGGTGTTGTCCTTCACCAGGCCTGTGCGCAGCATGATACAGGTGTCCATCGAGCCGTTGGCTGCGAAGTAGCCGGCGCAGCCAGCATAGATGCCGCGGCGCACCGGCTCGACCTCGTCGATGATCTCCATGGCACGAACCTTGGGCGCGCCCGACAGCGTGCCGGCGGGGAAGCCCGCCTTCAGGGCGTCGATGGCGTCGAGGCCGTCGGCCAGCGTGCCCTCGACGTGGCTGCTGATGTGCTGGAGATGGCTGTATTTCTCGATGGTGAACTGCTCGACCACGCGCACCGAGCCGATCTTGGCGACGCGGCCAACGTCGTTGCGCGCCAGGTCAAGCAGCATCAGATGTTCGGCATGCTCCTTGGGATCGGCCAGCAGCTTGTCGGCCAGCTGCTTGTCCTCCTCAGGAGTGGCGCCGCGCCGGATGGTGCCGGCCAGCGGGCGGATGGTGACGGTGTCGTCGCGCAGCCGCACCAGGATCTCCGGGCTCGACCCCACGATGGTGAAGTCGCCATAGTCGAAGAAGATCAGGAACGGCGAGGGGTTGATGCGACGCAGCGCCCGGTAGAGCGACAGTGGCGGCAGCGTGAACGGCACCGAGAAGCGTTGCGACGGGACGATCTGGAAGGCGTCACCGGCGCGGATGTACTCCTTGCAGGTCTCGACCATATTCTTGAAATCGTCCTTCGACATATTGGCCTGCGGTTCGGGCAGGGCGTCGAGGTCCTCGGCGCTTTCGCGACGGAAAGGAAGCGTGCGCTCGAAATCGGCCACAGCGTCGCCCAGCCGTTCCTGCGCAGCCTCGTAGGCCGCCCGGGCGGAGACGCCTGCCTGTGGCCAGGCTGGCGTGACCAGGGTCACGTTGTCTTCAAGACGGTCGAAGATGCAGATCAGGGTCGGCCGAACCATGATGGCGTCGGGCAGGCCGATCGGATCGGGATTGGTGTCGGGCAACCGCTCCATGTCGCGGACCATGTCGTAGCCCAGGAAGCCGAACAGGCCCGACGCCATGGGCGGCAGGCCGGGCGGCAGCTCCATCTGACACTCGCGGATCAGCGTACGGAGGGTTTCGAGCGGCCGGCCGTCGAGTTTTTCGAAGGCGTGGGCGTCGGTGCGGGCGTGGCGGTTGATTTCCGCCTGACCCTTGATGCAACGCCACACCACATCGGGCTTCATGCCGATGATCGAGTAGCGTCCGCGCACCGATCCACCTTCGACCGATTCCAGCAGGAAGGAGTTGGCGCGGCCGTCTGCCAGCTTCAGGTAGGCTGAGACGGGTGTTTCGAGATCGGCGACGAGCTTGGTCGAAACGACCTGCGGCTTGCCAGCTGCGTAGACGGCCTCGAAGGCGCCGAAGTCGGGCGAAATCGACATGGGAGGAGGCCTATTGCTGCTGCTGGAAGAGCGTTGCGAACGCGGCCTGATCGACCGTCACGCCGTACTTGGCACGCAGCGCCGTCACGAGCTGCAGAATGAGATCGTTGGCGATCATCGTGTCGAGCTGCTTGCCGTAGCGCTCCAGCGCTTCCTTCTCCTTGGCGAGGTCCGGGGCATCGATCTGCTTCAGGCGGACCAGCACGCTGCCCTCGGCGGCCCGTACCGACTGCGTCTTGTTGAGAGCCAGCTTGAAGAGTTCCTGCACGGCGGCCTGATTGAGGTAGTTGCCGGTATCGTTCTCGAAGCGCGTCACCGGCTTGGCGATACGGGCCTCCAGGCCCAGCTCCTTGGCGAGCGTGGGGAAGTCGGTTCCGGCGTTGGCTTTCTCGACGGCGGCCTTGACCTTCTCGTCGGCGAGCTTGCGCCGCTCGTCGGCCTGCCAGGCGTCGACGACCTTGGCCTCGACCTCGTTCAGAGCGGGTGTGCGGGCGGGGGTGATCCGGTCGGTATGCACGACGAAGTATTCGCCGCGCGGCGTTTCGAGAAGCTCGCTCTCCGCACTTTCGCGGGTGGCGAAAGCCGCCTGCACCAGCTCCGCCGCTGCCGGGCCGATGACGATCTGCTTGCCCGCCGCATCCTGGCCACTGGAACTGACATTCTCGTAGGTGCGGATCTTGAGGCCGAGATCCTCGGCGGCAGCCTTCATCGACTGCGTCTTGCTCAGCACGCGCTCGAAATCGGTCACCAGCTTGATGAGGAGATCGGGGGCCTGCTGGGCCTTCAGCTCCTTCTCGAGCTTTTCCCTCACGTCTTCAAACGGCACTGACTTGCCGGCTTCGATCTTGTTGATGCGAATGACGTGCCAGCCGAGCGGCGACTGCAGCGGCGCCGCAGCAATGCCGTCGGGCAGGCCGAAGATGCCGTCAGCCAACGGGCCGGGGGGCAGATCCTTCTTGGTGACGGGGCCGAGCTTGATCACGCCGTCGGCATTGCCGGTGACTTCCTTGGCCGCGTCCTCGAGCGACTTGCCGGCCTTCACGGCGGCGATGATGGCTTTGGCCTTGTCTTCGCTGTCGGTCATCGCCTGATCGACGTCGCGCTTCTCCGGCGTACCGAACTCGGCCGCGCGCGCTTCGTACTCCTGCTTCACGGCGTCGGCCGTAACGGCGACCTGGCTCTGGACGTCATCGACCGTGAGCATGACGTAGGAGAAAGCACGGAACTCGGGGATCTGGAATTTGCTCTTGTTGGCCTCGAAGTAGGTGTTGAGCTGCTCGGGCGTCGGCTTGGGCACGTCGACCACGATCGCGTCGGGAACGTAGATCGTCTCGGCGACCCGCTTCTCGCTGTCGAGCCGGAAGATGTCGTCGCGCAGTGTATTGGGCGCGAGACCCTTGGGCTGGACGATGCCGAAGAGCTGGGCGGCCGCGATCTCGCGGCGCATGTCGTTCTCGAATTGCGGGATGCTGATCCGCGCCTGCTGCAGGCGGTTCCTGTAGAGCAGGGGATCGAACGATCCGCCGGCACCCTGGAAGGCAGGGTTACGGGCGATCGCGGCGGCGACCTGCGCCTCGCTGGCGGTCAGGCCGAATTCGCGGATGGCGTAGTCGAGCACCGTTCTCTGGATAACGTCCTCGAGGGCGCTGACATGCAGGCCCATGCCCATGGCTTCTTCCGTGGTGGGGCGACGCTTGTACTGGCGCTCGAACGCCTCGAGCTGCCGATTGTATTGCTCGCGGACCTCGGCGCCGGATACGGAGGCACCGCCTACCCAGCCGTAGACCGGCAGGTGATAGCCGCCGACATGCGCCACCTCGGCGCTGCGGCCACCGCTGCGGATCATGTCGCCGATCCCCCAGAAGGCAAAGGCGATGATCAGCATGCTCGAAAGCAGGAACAGAACAACGAAGCGGGCAAATTTGGTGAACTTGTTCACGGCTCGGCTGGGGGTATGAAGGGGGTCCGCGCGGGGCGCCATGCCTACCACCGGCCCCCCTGACAGGCAACCGAGCGGCCTTTACCGCAAACTCCGTCGCCGCTAGACACGCCGACGAACGAGTTCACGGGCGAATTAACGGGGAACATTCATGGCGCGTACAAGGCGGCCGCTGATCGCGGGCAACTGGAAGATGAACGGTCTCACCAGCGATGCCTTGGCGCTTGCGAAGGATGTCGCGGCCGGCGTGAGCCAAGCCGGCTGGACGGACCGCGAACTGCTCGTCTGCCCGCCAGCGACGCTGGTGATGGCGGTAGCCGGAGCAGTCAAGGGTAGCGGCCTGATGGTCGGCGGCCAGAACTGCCACGCCAAGGCGAGCGGTGCCCATACCGGCGACATCTCGGCCGAAATGCTGAAAGACGCCGGCGCCAGCCACGTGATCGTGGGTCACTCCGAGCGCCGCAGCGACTGCGGCGAGACCGATGCCATCGTGCGTGCCAAAGCCGAAGCGGCGTGGCGTGCCGGTCTGACGCCGATTGTCTGCATCGGCGAGACCCTGGCCGAGCGCGAGGGCGGCAAGACCCTTGTCGTCCTCGAAACCCAGCTGAAAGGCAGCGTGCCTGCAGGTTCGACGGCGGCGAAGCTCGTCGTTGCCTACGAGCCGGTCTGGGCCATCGGCACCGGCAAGACGCCTACCATTGCCGAAGTGGCCGCAGCCCACGCGCATATTCGTAAGGTACTGGGCGGCCTGATGAGCGACGCCGAGGCCGTTCGCTTGCTCTACGGCGGCTCGGTCAAGGGCAGCAATGCTGCCGAGCTTCTGGCGGCGGGCGACGTCGACGGAGCCCTGGTCGGCGGAGCCAGCCTGAATGCTGCGGAATTTTTGGCTATCGCCAAGGCCGTCTAAAGGGGCTAGAAGCGCCCGCTTGCGGAGATATCCTTCTAGCGCTGGACAAAAATGGACGCCGTAAGACACTTTCTTCACGAATGGCGGCTCGTGCTGCTCGTCATCCATGTCGGCGTGACGGCCGCGATGATCGTCGTGATCCTGCTTCAGCGCAGCGAAGGCGGTGGCCTTGGCATGGGCCGCACGGACGCGCTGTTTTCGGTGCGCGGTCAGGCCAACGTGCTGTCGCGGGCGACCGCGATTCTCGCCAGCATCTTCCTGTTTCTCAGTCTGCTGATGGCGTGGAGCCTGACCGATCCGACGCGCGGTTCGAAATCCATCATGGATCGTGCGCCGGTAGGTATTCCGGCAGCGCCCGCTGTTCCGGGCGGCGCTGCGCCTGCGGCGCCGTCGCCAGGGGCTCCGGCTGCGCCGGGGCAACCTGCCGCTCCCACCCGCTAGGAACTTCGATGCAACGCATCCGTTTCCCTCGCCGAAGCACCTCCGGCGAGACGATATCCCCATGGCTGCACCCCACAACGTTTAGTATGCTGTAAGCCCATGACGCGCTTTATTTTCATAACGGGCGGCGTGGTGTCCTCGCTTGGTAAAGGGCTTTCGTCGGCGGCGCTGGGCGCCCTGCTGCAGGCCCGCGGGTACCGGGTCCGGCTTCGCAAGCTCGACCCCTATCTCAATGTCGATCCGGGGACGATGAGCCCCTATCAGCACGGCGAGGTCTTCGTGACCGACGACGGGGCGGAAACCGACCTCGACCTCGGCCACTACGAACGCTTCACCGGCGTCGACGCGCGCCAGAGCGACAACATCACCACCGGCCGCATCTACGCGACCGTGATCGCCAAGGAGCGGCGCGGGGAATATCTCGGCGCGACCGTGCAGGTGATCCCGCACGTCACCGACGCCATCAAGGAATTCGTGCTCACCGACACCGACAAGGAGGATTTCGTCCTGGTCGAGGTGGGGGGCACGGTGGGCGATATCGAGAGCACGCCGTTCCTGGAGGCCATCCGCCAGATCGCCAACGAACTCGGCCGTGAGCGCACGATGTTCGTGCATCTCACGCTGCTGCCCTGGGTGCCGACGGCGGGCGAACTCAAGACCAAGCCCACCCAGCATTCCGTCAAGGAGCTGTTGAGCGTCGGTATCCAGCCCGACCTGCTGGTCTGCCGCAGCGGCGACAAGGAAATCCCGGCCAACGAGCGCCGCAAGATCGCACTGTTCTGCAATGTAAGGCCGGAACGGGTCATCGAGGCGCGCGACGTCGACACGATCTACAATGTGCCCATCGCCTATCACGAGCAGGGCTTCGATGCCGAGGTCTGCCGTTATTTTGATCTGCCGGCAGATGCCGAGCCCAACCTCGACCGCTGGCGCGGCGTGGTGCGGTCCGTCCGCGAACCCGAGGGCAAGGTAACGATCGCCGTGGTCGGCAAGTACACGGTGCTGCTCGACGCCTACAAGTCGCTCTCCGAGGCGCTGACTCATGGCGGTTTTGCCAACAACGTGAAGGTTGGCCTCGAGTGGATGGATTCGGAGATATTCGAGCGTGACGATGCGGTCGCCCGCCTCGAGCACGTCCACGGCATCCTGGTACCCGGTGGCTTCGGCGAGCGCGGCACAGAAGGCAAGATCCACGCGGTGAAGTTCGCCCGCGAGCGCGATGTCCCGTTCTTCGGCATCTGTTTCGGCATGCAGATGGCCGTGATCGAAGCAGCCCGCAATCTGCTCGGCATCGAGGATGCGTCGTCGAGCGAGTTCGGCCCGTGCGTCAATCCGGTCGTCGGCCTGATGACCGAGTGGACCAAGGGCAACCAGGTCGAGAAACGGCAGGCCGACGGCGATCTCGGCGGCACGATGCGGCTCGGCGCCTATCCGGCGCACCTTCGCCGCGGCACCAAGGTGCACGAGATCTACGGCCAGGACGTGATCAGCGAGCGTCACCGCCATCGCTACGAGGTCAACGTCAACTACAAGGACCGGCTGGAGCAGGTAGGGTTGCGCTTCTCGGGCATGTCGCCCGACGGAATCCTGCCCGAGATCGTCGAGATCCCGGACCATCCCTGGTTCATCGGCGTCCAGTACCATCCTGAACTCAAGTCAAGGCCGTTCGCACCGCATCCGCTGTTCACCTCGTTCATCGGCGCGGCCAAGACTCAGAGTCGCCTATTCTAGGCGACGGGAGAGAGGGCAGGGCGCGGGTAGTCGCCGGGTCGTATTTCGGTCATGTTTCTCGGCAGAATCGAGCCGTCATGATCCGTACCGTCGTTTTTGCCCTGATCGGGATCGTCTGCCTCGGCGTAAGCGCCGGGGCGCAGTCGTATGGCAAGGCGGAGCGGCGCGATCCGCTCTTCCTGCGCTTTCCCGAGATGGCCGATCGCTATTGGGAACGCTCCGAAACCAGCAACGCCAGCACCAAGGTCGTTGCGATCCCGATGCCGAAGCAATGCGCCTTCCTCTACGCCGACGCTTATACGCGCGGCCAGATGAGCCCGCGCGAGGTGCAGGAGACGGCGCTTTCCAGCTGCAACCGGCGGCTCGCTGAACTCGGGCCACTCGGCGAGAACTACACGATCGACTGTCGCTGTCAGGTCGTGCTCAGCAACGAGACCTATATCGTGCCCCGGCAAATGCTGCCGGACGATGCCTACGGGCCGGTGTCGATCTTCTATCGCGACGATCGCGGCAACATGGCCCGCCTGAGCGGTGTCGCTCGCTACGGCGCTCTAATCGGACGTGACCGCTCGGTTACCTTCACCGTCGAGAATCCCAGGGGCGAACAGGTCTGCAACGGCACCATGACCAACGAAGGGCCGGGGAACGGGCAATTTTCCCTGTCCTGCTTCGGCGGCAAGTTCGGCGGTCGGGGATCCTATGACAGCAAGACCGGCGCCCCCAACGACCACATCATTGCCCGCGGCCAGACCGCGCGCGGGCAGCCTGTCGTGATGGTGATTGGCTTGCCGGCGCAGCTTGCGACCAACACCTATGGCGCCATCTGAAATGCGTACGCCAGCGCTGCTGTTGATCTTGGCACTCCTGGGTCCGGGGGCGGCCCTGGCGCAGAGCGCCGGCGAAGTAGAGCGCTGCTTCCAGAATCCGGCCGCCTGTGCCTCAGGCGGGGGCGGCGCCGCACCGGCGCCTGTCCACACGCCGGCTCCTCCCGTCGCGACGCGCCAAGCGCCAACGCCCGACTATGCAACCGTGCTCAACGGTTCGGAGGCGGATCGAAAGAAGATCCAGGAATCGCTTCGTACGCTCGACAAGTACAACGGGCCGATCGACGGCAACCTGCAGTCGGAGGCGACCGTCAAGGCGATCGCGGATTGGCAGAAGGGCCGAGGGACGGCTGCCGTCGGCAAGCTGACGCCCCCCGAAGCTGCGCAGTTGAATGCCGAGGCCGCGCGCGCGCCGATCCGGAGGATCGAACCGCCAGCTCAAGCGGCGAGCGCGTCGACGACGCAGCCGTCCAATGCCGATCAGCTCAAGGCGCTGCAGGCGAGGCTGGCGGAACGCCGCAAGGCCGCCGAACCCAAGGCGAATGCCGCCGCGCAGGCGCTGATCGCCGACCTCAAGGCCTATGTCGCAGCCGACGGGAAGGGCGTGGCGGGCGATCAGTTCGCGGCCTTCGCCAAATGGTATGCCGACAACAAGGCGGCGGGCCGGAGCTTCGGAGCGGTCTCACCCGTGATCGACGACTACGGCGATGCCAAGGCCGGCGCCGCCACTACGGCCGAGATCAAGTTTGAAACCACGCAGGGCGCGAATACGTACAACCAGTGCCTGATGTTCGCCTGGATCGAAGGCAGTCCGCGCAAGAACGCCCAGACCTTCTCCTGTGACGACATCGCCGCTGTCGAGAAGTGGAAGGTCGATCAGGCTTTGAAGAGCGCGTGGCGCTAGCTGGCGTCCATCGTCTGGCCGGCGACCCGGAGCCATTTCCGTTCAGTCCTGTGGACACGCCGGGCGAGCGATAGCTCGTGCGCGTCCGCCGGCCACCCGCGCTGAAACGGACCCCGTGCCCGCCGGTTCATCGGCCAACCCGGGCACCATGGCGTCGGCCTTGGCTGCGCGCGGCGGCGGGACCGCATCTACGCGATTTTTTATGACGCAGGCCATCGCAGGACGCGCCATACCGTCACTTGCTCGCAGCCCATCGCGCGGCTAGAGAAATCGCGCCCCAAACTGGAGTTTCTTCATGAGCGCCATTGCTGAAGTCCGCGGCCGCGAAATCCTCGACAGCCGTGGCAATCCGACGGTCGAAGTGGAAGTCGAACTCGACAGTGGCGCAATCGGCCGTGCGGCGGTGCCGTCCGGTGCTTCGACCGGCGCGCATGAAGCCGTCGAGCTTCGCGATGGCGACAAGAAGCGCTACGGCGGCAAGGGTGTGCTCAAGGCAGTGGCCGCCGTAAACGGCGAGATCATGGATCTGCTCTCCGGGCTCGACGCGCTGGAGCAGATCAAGATCGACCGGGCGCTGATCGAACTCGACGGCACGCCGAACAAAGGCCGCCTCGGCGCCAATGCGATCCTCGGCGCGTCGCTGGCGGTCGCCAAGGCGGCGGCGATGGACAGCGGCCTGCCGCTCTACCGCTATGTCGGCGGCAGCCAGGCGTCGGTTCTGCCGGTGCCGCTGATGAACATCATCAACGGCGGTGCACACGCCGATAACCCGATCGACATCCAGGAATTCATGATCATGCCGGTGAAAGCGGAGCGCTTCGCCGACGCCCTGCGCATGGGCGCCGAAGTCTTCCACGCGCTGCGCAGCCAGCTCAAGGACGCGGGCCACAACACCAACGTGGGCGACGAGGGCGGCTTTGCGCCGAACCTCGCCACGGCGGACGAGGCCCTGAGCTTCGTCATGAAGGCGATCGAGAAGGCCGGCTACAAGCCCGGCGAGGACATCGTGCTGGCCCTCGACCCGGCGTCGACGGAGTTCTTCAAGAAGGGCAAGTATGAGATGGAAGGCGAGGGCAAGTCGTTCGATGCCGCCGGCATGGTCGACTACTACGCCGATCTCGTGAAGCGCTACCCGATCGTGTCGATCGAAGACGGCATGGCCGAAGACGACATGAAGGGCTGGAAGGCGATCACCGACAAGCTCGGCAAGAAGGTCCAGCTCGTGGGCGACGATCTTTTCGTCACCAACCCGAAGCGTCTGGCTCAAGGCATCAAGGACGGGCTCGCCAACGCGATCCTCGTCAAGGTGAACCAGATCGGCACCCTGACCGAGACTATGGAAGCCGTCTCGATGGCGCGCAACGCGAGCTACGGCGCGGTGATGTCCCATCGCTCGGGCGAGACCGAGGACGCCACGATCGCTGACCTCGCCGTTGCGACCAACTGCGGGCAGATCAAGACCGGCTCTCTCTCCCGCTCGGATCGCCTGGCCAAGTACAACCAGCTCCTGCGCATCGAGGAGCAGCTCGGCACGCAGGCACGTTACGCCGGCACGTCGATCCTGCGGGGCCACTGAGGTCTCTCGGCGTTCGGCACCTGAGCGACAGATGCCGAACGCCCTGGGCACTCCTCGGCAGCGGTCTTGGCTCGAACTGCCCGGCCCGTTATCGTGAAGCGTGGCTCGGAACGACCCTAGGAACTCGACTCAGTATTGGTGGGACCGCCACCTACCCGGTCTCTCCTTGCTTCGCGCGGACTTCACCACGCACGAATATCCGCCGCATACACATGATGCTCTGGTCGTCGCCGTAACCGAGCAGGGCGGTTCGATCGTCAAGAGCCGTGGCGAAGTGACGGAGGCGCATGCCTCGACCCTATTCGTCTTCAACCCGGCCGAGCCTCATGCTGGCTGGATGGGCTGGAGCGAGCGTTGGCGATACCGTTCGCTCTACCTTACGCGTGCGGCGCTCGATCGAGTGGCGCGAGAGCTGGGCATCGAAGCCGTGCCGTACTTCACTTCCAACATGTTCGCCGACCCCGATCTAATCGACGGCTTTCTCGCCATGCATCGGGCGATCGAGCAGGGGCGTGATGTCTTCCGCGAACGCGAGCTTCTGGTCGGCACGTTCGGCCGGCTGTTTCTGCGCCATGGCAGTGGCGGCAGGCGGATCGAACCCGGGCCACGCGACCGGGCGCTGCTCGACAGGGTTACGGAGCGTATGCGTACCGACTATGCGAGCGATCTTCGACTGGAAGAGTTGGCGGCCGAGGTCAGCTTGACGACATTCCAGCTCATCGGATTGTTCAGGCGTACGATCGGCCTCACGCCGCATGCTTGCCTGACCCAGGTCCGACTTGGAATGGCCTGCCGACGCCTGCGGCATTCCAGGGCCATTGCCGAAGTGGCGACGGATGTCGGCTTCTACGACCAGAGTGCGCTCACCCGGCACTTCAAACGCTGCTACGGAATTACGCCGCTTCAGTTCGCCCGCGCGGCCGCTTGACTTCAATTTTTGCCAATACGGCTGCGCCGCTGCCGTGTAGTCCGCGGCGATGCATCTCTATTGTCACGAACATCCGGACACCCTCCTTGTCGAGAGCACCGTGGTCGAGGCCCGGCCAGGCAAGATCGCGCTGGCGCAATCGCCCTTCTATCCTGGAGGAGGTGGACAGCTCGCTGACCGCGGCGTCGTCCGCTGGGCGGGTGGTGAGGCCAGGGTAACCGGCTTCGAGCTCGCGGCCGGCAAGGTTTGGCTTCTGCTCGATGAGCAAGCCGAAGTCTCGGGCGCTGTCGAAGCGGTGGTCGACGGCGATTTCCGCCGCATGATGCGCCAGCTTCACACCGACACACATGTCTTGAACGCGCTTGTCTTTCAGCAATTCGATGGTGCGCTGGTGACGGGCGTGCAGATGGCCCAAGACGGCACCGCGCGCATGGACTTCGACTTGCAGGGAGCCGACAACGAACGGCTGCGCGCTCTTGAAGGCCCAATGAACGATCTCATTCGACAGGACATCGCCGTATCGACTGCCTATGTGCCAATGCACGAGGCTCACGCCGAGCATGGCCTGATCCGCAGCCGTTCGGTGGCGCCGCCACCGACGCCGGATGGCAAGATCCGCATCGTCGAGATCGCCGGCCTCGACCGTCAGGCTTGTGGCGGCACGCATCTCGCCTCGACGGGGGAATCACCCCCGGTCCGCATTCTCAAGATCGACAACAAGGGCCGCCACAACCGCAGGATCCGCATCGGTCTGTCCGATGTTAGAATCCCCTGAGAAAGCGAAATTCCTTGACTTCCTGACACCACATATTGCCATATGGGGTCAGGAACGCCGCATATGTTGTTGAGACCACGTCAGATTTTGGCTCCCGTCATCTTCGCCACGGTATTCGGCTATTTCGGATACCATTTGGTGAATGGTGATCGTGGTCTGTTGGCCATGGCGCATCTGCAGCGCGAAGTTCTCATTGCCGAACAGAATCTCGCGGAAGCGGAGACGACGCGGAAGATCTGGGAGCGTCGCGTGTCGGCACTGCGCAACCAGAGCCTCGATCCCGACATGCTCGACGAGCGCGCGCGCGTGCTGCTTAACTTCGCGCGCAAGGACGACCTGATCGTCTTCACGCCGACGCGTTGATGACGCAGCGATCAGCGTTCGCTGCGCGGCCCTCCGAAAGAAACTGTCCAGGCGACTCCGCTGTTGGCAAACATTCGCTCAATTGCTGCGGCGCACTCAGGTCGTCTCTGTTTTTTCCTGCTAGATCAACTACATCGCCATAAGCGATGCTATAAACCGGATGGGCTCACGAGGGGGGTATTATGGCGAAGCCGGCCACGAAGCCGAAAGTCGAATCGCTTCCGGAGAAGGGGAAGCCGCCCTCCAAGTCATCGGGGCCGGGCGACAACAGCGCGACGGCCGACGAACTCAAGTCATACTACAGAGAGATGCTGCTGATCCGCCGCTTCGAGGAGCGGGCCGGTCAGCTTTACGGCATGGGTCTCATTGGTGGCTTCTGCCATCTCTATATCGGCCAGGAAGCCGTCGTCACCGGCATTCAGGCCAACGTCCACGAGGGCGATGCCGTCATCACCTCCTACCGCGACCATGGACACATGCTGGCCTGTGGCATGGACCCCAAGGGTGTCATGGCCGAGCTGACGGGGCGTAGCGGCGGCTATTCCAAGGGCAAGGGCGGCTCCATGCACATGTTCAGCCGCGAGAAGAACTTCTACGGCGGCCACGGCATCGTTGGCGCCCAGGTGCCGATCGGCACGGGCCTGGCCTTCGCCCACAAGTACAACGGCAACAAGAACGTCTCCCTGACCTATTTCGGCGATGGCAGCGCCAACCAGGGGCAGGTCTACGAGGCGATGAACATGGCCGCGCTCTGGAAGCTGCCGGTCGTCTACATCATCGAGAACAACCGCTACGGCATGGGCACGTCGGTCGAGCGCGCCTCGGCGATCACCGAGCTCTATCGCCATGGCGAGGCGTTCGGCATTCCGGGGGAGCAGGTCGACGGCATGGACGTCCTGGCGGTGCGGGCGGCGGGCGAGCGAGCCATGGAATACGCGCGTAGCGGGAAGGGGCCTTACATCCTCGAGATGCAGACCTATCGCTATCGCGGCCATTCGATGAGCGACCCCGCCAAGTACCGGACAAAGGAAGAGGTCGACAAGTATCGCAACGAGCGCGATCCGATCGAGCATGTCCGGAAGCGCCTGATCGACGGCAAGATGGCCGACGAAGCCGCGCTCAAGGCGGTCGATACGGAGATCCGAAAGATCGTGAACGACGCCGCCGAATTCGCCCAGCACAGCCCCGAGCCCGATCCGGCCGAGCTGTGGACCGACGTACTGGTTGGAGCCTGATCCCATGTCCATTCAGGTTCTGATGCCTGCCCTGTCGCCGACCATGACCGAGGGCAAGCTTGCAAAGTGGCACGTCAAAGTGGGCGATGCCGTGACGTCCGGTCAGGTGATCTGCGAGATCGAGACCGACAAGGCGACCATGGAGGTCGAGGCGGTCGACGAAGGCACGGTCGCCAAGATCCTGGTCGAGGAGGGGGCGGAGGGCGTCGCGGTCAATACGCCGATCTGCCTGCTTGCAGGAGAAGGCGAGAATGTCGACGACGCAGCCAAGGCGGAGCCGCCACCAGCCGCCTCGACCGCTGCCAAGGCTGATGTTCCCAACACGGAAGGAAAGCCCAAGGCGGAACTTCCCCCTCAACCCGTGCCGACACCCCCTGTCGCAACATCGGCGGCCGAGCCTGAATGGAAGGGCAAGACCGTCCACGTGACCGTGCGAGAGGCGCTGCGCGATGCGATGGCCGAGGAGATGCGCAACGACAAGTCCGTCTTTTTGATGGGCGAGGAAGTCGCGCAGTACCAGGGCGCCTACAAGGTGAGCCAGGGCCTGCTGGAGGAATTCGGCGAGAAGCGTGTGATCGACACGCCGATCACCGAGCATGGCTTCGCGGGCCTTGGCGTCGGCGCCGCGTTCGGCGGCCTGAAGCCCATCGTCGAGTTCATGACCTTCAACTTCGCCATGCAGGCGATGGACCAGATCATCAACTCGGCAGCCAAGACGCATTACATGTCGGGTGGTCAGATGACCTGCCCGATCGTGTTCCGCGGCCCCAACGGCGCGGCTTCGCGCGTCGCCGCGCAGCATTCGCAATGCTATGCGAGCTGGTACGCCCATGTGCCGGGCCTGAAGGTCCTGGCGCCATGGAACGCGGCGGACGCCAAAGGGCTGCTTAAGGCCGCCATACGCGATCCCAATCCGGTGATCTTCCTGGAGAACGAGCTGCTCTACGGACAGTCGTTCGACGTGCCGGACGATCCCGACTTCGTCCTGCCGATCGGCAAGGCCAAGATCGAACGCCCGGGCAAGGACGTCACGATCACGGCCTTCTCGATCATGGTCGGCAAGGCGCTGCAGGCGGCCGACGAACTGGCCAAGCACGGCATTGAGGCCGAGGTGATCAATCTGCGCAGCCTGCGCCCGTTCGACACCGAGACCATCGTCAATTCGGTGAAGAAGACCAACCGCCTGGTGTCGGTCGAGGAAGGCTGGGCGTTTGCCGGCATCGGCTCGGAGCTGGCGGCGCTGATGATGGAGCATGCCTTCGACTGGCTCGACGCGCCGGTGAAGCGCGTGACCGGCCTCGACGTGCCGCTGCCTTATGCGGCTAACCTCGAGAGAATGGCGTTGCCCCAATCCGACACCATCGTCGAGGCCGCCCGCGCGGTCTGCAATCGTTGACGCGGGGAGAGCCGGCATGTCCATCAACATCCTGATGCCCGCGCTGTCGCCGACCATGACCGAGGGCAAGCTTGCCAAATGGCATGTGAAGGTGGGCGACGAGGTCAAGTCCGGTCAGGTGATCTGCGAGATCGAGACCGACAAGGCGACCATGGAAGTCGAGGCGGTCGACGAAGGCAAAGTCGGCCAAATCGTCGTCGCCGAAGGAACCGAAGGCGTGAAGGTGAATGCCGTCATCGCCATCCTCCTGGAGGAAGGCGAGACGGAAGTCGCCAAAGGCGCAGCGCCCGCCGCCGCTCCGGCAGCCGCGCCGCCTCCGGCCGCTCAGGCTTCGGCTCCCAAACCCGCCGCTCCCGCGCCGGCCGCAACACCTGCGGCCGCGCCAGCTCCTGCTCCTGCTGCATCGAGCGGTGGTGCCCGCATCTTCGCCTCGCCGCTGGCCAAGCGCATCGCCGCGGAGAAGGGCCTCAATCTCGCCGGCATCAAGGGCTCCGGCCCGAACGGGCGCATCGTCAAGGTCGATGTCGAGAATGCCAAGCCGGGCGCCGCGGCGGCGGCTGCTCCTGCGCCACGGCCTGCCACTGCGCCGACGCCATCCGCCGGTCAGCCGGTCTTCGTGGCGCCGGGCGACAGTCGCGTGCCGCACACGTCGGTGCGCAAAGTCATCGCGCGCCGCATGCTCGAGTCCAAGCAGACCGTGCCGCACTTCTACCTAACGGTCGAACTGGAAATCGACGCGCTGCTGGCTTCGTTTTAGAAGGACACCGCCATCACCGAGAAGAAGGGCGGCAAGGTC
>JAIUOY010000241.1:0-42780 GCA_020160995.1 Pseudomonadota bacterium
CAGCCCAAGGACGTGCCGCGCGGCAACTGGATCCAGACCGACCCGGCCAAGGGCTGGTTCACTATCCTGCGCCTCTACAGCCCGCTGCCGACGTTCTTCGAGAAGAGCTGGCGGGTGGGCGAGATCGAGCCTGTGAAGTAGGGCGGGAACCGTCCCCGTCGACCGACCGGAAAGGGGCCCCTCGGGGGCCCCTTTTTGCATGTCCCGGCGATTCCTGAGGGAATTTTGCCTCTTGTGGTGCGATTTCCACGATTTTGGGGAATCGTGACATTTCGAGCGCCGATATGGTATCCGGGGGCTCAACCGCTAGAGGGGATCGATCGTCGAATGCCGGGGGGCGCCATCGCGGTCGCGTCGGATCATGCCGGCTTCGACCTTAAGGAATTGCTGAAACGCGACCTGCAGGACGCGGGCCACACCGTGCTCGACCTCGGGACGCACTCGACCCAGTCGGTCGATTACGCCGACTACGGCGCGGCCATGGGCGAGGCGATCGCCTCGGGCAAGGCCGAGCGCGGCGTGCTGGTCTGTGGCACCGGCATCGGCATCTCGATCGCCGCCAACCGCAACCCGGCGGTCCGGGCCGCGCTGGTTCACGACGAGACCACGGCGCGGCTCACCCGGCTGCACAACGACGCCAACGTCGTCGCCTTCGGGCAGCGCGTGATCGGCATCGAGACCGCCCGCGCCGCGTTGAAGGTCTTCCTGTCCACCGAGTTCGAGGGCGGCCGCCATGCCGCCCGCGTTGCCAAGCTGTCGAAGGGTCCCGTGAAATGAGTCAAGCCGCGTCGAAGATGAGCGAGTCGCTGCCGATGTTCACCCGCAGCCTGGCCGAGGTCGATCCGGCCATCGACGCGGCGGTGAAGGGCGAGCTGCACCGCCAGCGCGAGCAGATCGAGCTGATCGCGTCGGAGAACATCGTGTCGCGTGCCGTGCTCGAGGCGGCCGGCTCGGTGCTGACCAACAAGTATGCCGAGGGCTATCCCGGCCGGCGCTACTACGGCGGCTGCGAGGAGGTCGACAAGGCCGAGCAGCTGGCGATCGAGCGCGCCTGCAAGCTGTTCGACTGCTCGTTCGCCAACGTCCAGCCGCACTCCGGCGCGCAGGCCAACCAGGCGGTGTTCCTCGCGCTGCTGAAGCCGGGCGACACCTTCATGGGCATGGCGCTCGACCAGGGCGGCCACCTGACCCACGGCTCGCCGGCCAACCAGTCGGGCAAGTGGTTCAAGGTCGTGTCGTACGGCGTCAAGGCCGACACCCACCTGATCGACTACGAGCAGATGGAGGAGACGGCGCGGCGCGAGAAGCCGAAGCTGATCGTCGCCGGCGCCTCGGCCTACTCGCGTCACATCGACTGGGCGCGCTTCCGCAAGGTCGCCGACGAGATCGGCGCCTACTTCATGGTCGACATGGCGCACTATGCCGGCCTCGTCGCCGCCGGCGCCTACCCGAGCCCGCTGCCGCACGCCCACGTCGTGACGACGACGACGCACAAGACGCTGCGCGGTCCGCGCGGCGGCATGATCCTGTCGAACGACGCCGAACTCGGGAAGAAGATCAACTCGGCGGTGTTCCCCGGCCTGCAGGGCGGGCCGTTGATGCACATCATCGCCGCCAAGGCGGTGGCCTTCGGCGAGGCTCTGCGGCCGGACTTCAAGGTCTACGCCCAGAACGTGATCGACAATGCGCAGGCGCTCGCCGCAGCGCTGACCGAGCGCGGCCTCAAGATCATTTCGGGCGGCACCGACAGCCACGTCATGCTGGTCGATCTGCGTCCGAAGAAGGCGACCGGCGTTTCGGCCGAGAAGGTGCTGGATCGCGCCGGCATCACGGTGAACAAGAACAGCATTCCGGGCGACCCGGAGAAGTACACGATCACCTCGGGCGTGCGGCTGGGCTCTCCGGCCGGCACGACGCGCGGCTTCGGCGTCGCCGAATTCCGCCAGATCGGCCATCTGATCGCCGACGTGCTCGACGGCATCGCCAAGAACGGCCCGGACGGCGATGCCCAGGTCGAGGCCCAGGTGCGTGGCAAGGTGCATGCGCTTTGCGCCCGCTTTCCGATCTACCGCGACTGACGGCGCGTTTGGCCAAGAATAACGGGGGGAAGAGATGCGCTGTCCATTCTGCGGTCACGAGGACACCCAGGTTAAGGACTCGAGGCCGACCGACGACAATTCGGCGATTCGCCGGCGGCGCTACTGTCCGTCCTGCGGTTCCCGCTTCACGACCTTCGAGCGCGTGCAGTTGCGCGAGCTGACGGTGGTGAAGAAGAACGGCCAGCGCGTGGCGTTCGATCGCGACAAGCTCGCACGCTCCATCCAGGTCGCCTGCCGCAAGCGGCCGGTCGATCCGGAGCGGACGGAGCGCGTGGTGAACGGCATCGTGCGCCGCCTCGAAAGCTCGGGCGAGAGCGAGATCCCCTCGACGCAGATCGGCGAACTGGTGATGGATGCGCTGCGCGCGCTCGACCCGGTGGCTTATGTCCGCTTCGCTTCGGTCTATCGCAATTTCCGCGAGGCCAAGGACTTCGAGGAGTTCATCTCGGACCTCGCCGACACGAATTTCAAGGACTGAGCGAATGGCGATGCGCGCGGCCTTGGCGCTGGCGCGTCGGTCGCTCGGGCGTACCTGGCCCAATCCCGCCGTCGGCTGCGTGATCGTGCGCGACGGCGAGGTCGTTGCGCGCGGCCGCACGCAGGACGGCGGCCGGCCGCATGCCGAGGCCGACGCGATTGCGCAGGCCGCCGCCGCCGGCCTGTCGCTGAAGGGCGCGACGGCGTATGTCACGCTCGAACCCTGCTCGCACCACGGCCGCACGCCGCCCTGTGCCGACGCGCTGGTGGCGTCGGGCGTCGCGCGGGTCGTCTCCGCGCTCGAAGATCCCGATCCGCGGGTCAAGGGGCGGGGGCACGAGCGGCTGCGGGCGGCGGGCATCGAGGTCGTCGTCGGCGACGGCGCGGCCGAAGCCGCCGAGATCAATGCCGGCTTCCTGACGCGCGTGCAGGAAGGGCGGCCGCTCTTTCATCTCAAGATCGCAAGTTCGCTCGATGGCCGCATCGCCACCGCGTCGGGCGAGAGCCGGTGGATCACCGGCCCGGCGGCGCGCCAGCACGGCCACCATCTGCGCGCCACGCACGATGCCATCCTGGTCGGCGGCGAGACCGCGCGGGCCGACGATCCCGATCTCGGCTGCCGGCTGCCGGGCCTCGGCCAACGGTCGCCGGTGCGCCTGGTGCTCGACTCGAAGGCCCGGCTGTCGCCGGAGTCCAGGCTGGCGACGACGGCACGGCAACGTCCGGTGTGGCTGCTCTGCACCCAGGCCGCTCCGTCCGCGGCGCGCGAGGCGCTGGCCGGGCAGGGCGTCGAGATCGTCGAGGTCGGGGCCGGCGCGGATGGTCGCATCGACGTGGCCGCCGCCGGCCGGCTATTGGGCGCGCGCGGATTGACCCGCGTCCTGATCGAAGGCGGCGGGCAGGTGGCGGCTTCGTTCCTCAAGGCAGGACTGGTCGACCGTATTTCCAGTTACCGGGCAGGGCTTCTGCTGGGCGGCGACAGCCGCTCTGCGGTAGGGCCGCTCGCCCTGGAGCGTCTGGATTTCGCGCCCCGGTTCCGGCTGGTTTCGGCTCGGCGCCTGCACGGCGACACGCTGGAAACCTGGCGGCGGGAGGCTTAAGGAACGGCCATGTTTACAGGCATCGTCACCGACATCGGTGAAATCGTCTCGGTCGACGAGGGCGGCACGTCGGGCGACCGGCGCTTCGTCGTCGCGACGAAACACGACCTCGCGGCCGTTCCGATCGGCGCGTCGATCGCCTGCTCGGGCTGCTGCCTCACCGTGGTCGAGAAAAGCGCCGGCAGGTTCGCCGTGGACGTGTCCGCCGAGAGCCTGTCCAAGACCCATCTCGGCGCCTGGAAGACGGGCAGCAGGCTCAACCTGGAACTGTCCCTGAAGCTCGGCGACGAACTCGGCGGCCATCTGGTCTACGGCCATGTCGACGGCGTCGGCAAAATCGTTGCGATGACGCCGGTCGGTGGCAGCATGCGCTTCGACTTCGAGGCGCCGGGCGACGTCGCGCGGTTCGTGGCGCCCAAGGGCTCGGTCACGATCGACGGCATTTCGCTCACGGTCAATGAAGTGGACGGCAATCGCTTCAGCGTGAACGTGATCCCGCACACGCAGGCGGTCACGACGCTGGGGCAGGCCAAGGTCGGCCAGCAGGTCAACCTTGAGGTGGATATGCTCGCGCGTTACGTTGCGCGACTGTTGGAGCACGGAAAGACATGAGCGCGCTCGAAAAGGACGCTTGGCGGATCACCTTCGCGGAAGTGAAGGCCGCGGCCGAGGACATCATCGAGGAAGCCCGCAAGGGTCGGATGTTCATCCTCGTCGACGACGAGGACCGCGAGAACGAGGGCGACCTCGTGATCCCCGCGCAGTGGGCGACGCCCGAAGCGATCAACTTCATGGCCAAGCATGCGCGCGGCCTGATCTGCCTGGCGCTGACGCGCGAGAGGGTCGAGCAGCTCGGCCTCGGGCTGATGTCGCAGCATAACGGGACGCGCCATGCGACCGCCTTCACGGTGTCGATCGAGGCCCGCGAAGGCGTCACCACCGGCATCTCGGCTGCCGACCGCGCGCGTACGGTCGCCGTGGCGATCGACCCGTCCTGCGGCCCGCAGGATATCGTGACCCCGGGCCACGTCTTCCCGCTGGTGGCGCGCGACGGCGGCACGCTGGAGCGCACCGGCCATACCGAGGCGGCCGTCGACCTGGCGCGTCTTGCCGGCCTTACGCCGGCCGGCGTGATCTGCGAGATCATGAACGATGACGGCACCATGGCCCGTCGCAGCGACCTCATCACCTTCGCGCAGCGTCACGGCCTCAAGATCGGCACCATCGCCGACCTCATCGCCTATCGCCGGCGCTACGACTCGATCATCAAGCGCATCAGCGAGACCCATCTCGACAGCACCTACGGCGGCGATTTCCGCTGCGTCGTCTACGTGAACAAGGTGACGATGGCGCAGCACGTCGCGCTGGTGAAAGGCGACCCGGCGACGGGCGGTCCGATCATGGTGCGCATGCACGCCGTCAATCTCTTTACCGATACGCTCGGCCAGCGGAGCGGCGGTCGCGGCGGCGAGATCGAAGCCTCGATGCGCGAGATCTCCAAGGAAGGCAGGGGCGTGATCGTGCTGATCCGCGAACCGCTGACGGTCGTCCTCGCCGAGCAGCGTCGTCGCGCCGGCGAACCGATCCCGCCGTCGGGTCAGGAGCTGCGCGACTACGGCGTCGGCGCCCAGATCCTGATCGATCTCGGTGTGAAGGAAATGATCCTGTTGACCAACAGCAAGAAGAGCATCGTCGGCCTCGAAGGGTTCGGCCTCAAGGTGGTCGGCCAGAGGCCGGTGCCCGGTCGCAAGGCCTCCTGATCATGTCGACACGGACGGAAACGCCGACGGCGCGGCCGGCAGTCGCCGGCGTCAAGGGCGCACGCATCCTGATCGTCGAGTCTCCTTATTACACGGAGATCGCCGCGGCATTGGTCGCGGGCGCAGAGCGCGAGATCAAGAAGAACGGCGCCAGGGTCGAGCGCGTCGCCGTGCCTGGGGCTTTCGAGATTCCCGGCGCCATTGCGCTCGCCGCCTCGAAGAAGGGCAAGCGCTACGACGGCTATGTCGCGCTGGGCTGCGTCATTCGCGGCGAGACCTCGCACTACGACTATGTCTGCGGCGAGAGTGCGCGCGGACTGATGGACCTCGCCATCCAGCAGAAGCTGGCGATCGGCTACGGCATCGTGACGGTCGATACGATGGCGCAGGCCGAGGCGCGCGCCTTCATCGACCGCGGCGACAAGGGCGGCGACGCCGCCCATGCCTGCCTCGCGATGGTGGCGCTCGGCCGCCGCTGGAAGAGCAAGTGAGCGACAAGCCCGCGCCCAGCCGTCGCCAGGCTGCGCGGCTGGCGGCGGTCCAGGCGCTCTATCAGTGGCAAGAGGGGCAGGACGCCCCGGCCGAGATCGTCGAACAGTTCCTCAAGGTTCGGACAGGCGAGACGGGCGAGGGCGGCATGCGCCGCGACGCCGACCGGCCGCTGTTCAAGGATGTGGTCGAGGGAACGGCTTCGCACAGGGACGAGCTGGAGAAGGCCGTTTCGGCCGCGCTGGCGCAGGATTGGACCTGGGCGCGTATCGACCGGCTCGTGCGGGCGATCCTGCTGGCCGGCACCTACGAGCTGGTGCATCGCCACGACGTGCCGGCGCGCGTGGCGATCAACGAATATGTCGAGGTCGCGCATGCCTTCTACGACAAGGGCGAGCCGAACTTCGTGAACTCCGTGCTCGACCGCGTGGCGCGCCAGGCGCGCTCGGCCGATCTGGTGAAGTAGCAGACCATGGCGCCGCGCCGGCGTATCGGCGAGTTCGAGCTGATTGCCCGCTACTTCGCGCCGCTTGCCCGCGGCTTCGAGGGCGCCGGTGGCCTCAAGAGCGACAACGCCTTCCTGCCGGCAGATCCGCGCCACGATCTCGTGGTGAAGACCGACACCATCGTGGCCGGCGTGCATTTCCTGTCCGGCGAGAAGCCCGAATGGACGGCAGCCAAGGCGCTGCGTGTCTGCCTGTCCGATCTCGCGGCCGGCGGCGCGACGCCCTTCGTCTATCAGCTCTCGCTCGCCCTGTCGGTCGGCTGGCGCGAAAGCTGGGTGGCGGGCTTCGCCAAGGGGCTGGCGAGCGACCAGCGTCGCTACGGCATTATCCTGTGCGGCGGCGACACGGTCGTGACGCCGGGGCCGCTCACCGTGACGATCTCGGCGTTCGGCAGGGTGGCGCGCGGCAAGGGCCTCGGCCGCGACAAGGCGCGGCCCGGCGACGAGCTTTGGGTGAGCGGCACGGTCGGCGACGGCGCGCTCGGTCTTCTGGCGGCCCGCGGCAAGCTGCGGGGCGTCACATCTCGACAGCGCGCCGCGCTCGAAGATCGCTATCGGCTGCCGCAACCGCGCTCGGGCCTCGGCCCGCGCCTGGTCGGCGTTGCGACCGCGATGGCCGATGTGTCCGACGGTCTGCTGGCCGACGCGGGCCACATCGCCGACGCCTCGCGGCTTGCCGTCGCCGTCGAACGCGACGAGGTGCCGTTGTCGGCGGCGGCGCGCGCTGCGGTGATCGCCGAACCGAAACTCTGGGCAAACGTGCTGGGCGGCGGCGACGACTACGAACTCGTCGTGGCGGTCCCGCCCCGCCGGCGCGGGGCGCTGCTCGCCGCGGCAAAGGCCGCTGGAATCAAGATGACGCCTATTGGCCGCTTCGAGCGCGGCACCGGCGTGCGGCTCACCGTCGGCGGCCGGCCGGCGAGGGCGACGCGCAAGGGCTACGCTCACTTCTAGTGATACGCGTCTTCGGCGTAGCTGAGTCGCGCGACCGGGGTGGCCGCTCCCGACCTTGACGACTAGAGTGCGCGCCCAATGGATGGCTCAACCAAAGTGCAGGAAGCGACCGCGGAGACCAGCGGCGGCATGCCTCGGCGCTCCATGCGCAACATCGCGCTGCTGGCGATCTGCCAGGCGCTGACGCAAAGCAGCAACACCCTGATGTTCGCCTCGTCGGCGCTGGCGGTGTTGACCATCGTTCCGCCGGACATGCGCATTTGGGCCAACCTGCCGGTCACCATGCAGCATCTCGGCGTGATGCTCTCGGTCTTTCCGGCCTCGGCGCTGATGATGCGTCGCGGCCGCAAGTTCGGTTTCCGCAGCGGCTCGGTGATGGGCATGGTCGGCGCCTCGTGCGCGGCCATCGGCCTCGGAGTCGGCAGCTTTCCGCTCATGTGCCTGGGCGGCATCTTCCTCGGGTATGGCATCGCCAACATGCAGCTCTACCGCTTTGCCGCGGTCGAGCTGGCGCCGGGCCACTTCCGGGCGCAGGCGATTTCCTATGTGACGGCGGGCGGCGTGCTCGCCGGCATCATCGGACCCACCCTGGCGCGTTTTACCCCCGACCTCTGGATGCCGACCTTCCAGGCGAGCTTCGTGGCGGTCGTCATTGTCCACATCCTGGTCTTCATCGTCCTGGGCTTCATCGAGTTCCCGCAGGTCAAGAGCGAGGACACGGCCGGACCGCAGCGGCCGCTGCGGGAGATCGTCACCCAGCCGACCTACATGGTGGCCTGTGCCGGCGCCATGATCGCCTTCGGCGTGATGTCCTTCGTGATGGCGGCCTCGCCGCTGGCCATCGTGCAGTGCGGCCTCGACAAGACCGAAGCGCCGGTCACGATCTTCGTGCACGTCATGGGCATGTTCTTGCCGTCGTTCTTCACCGGCCACCTGATTTCCCGTTTCGGCATCTTCAACATGATGATGGCGGGCATCGTCCTGCTCGTGGCGGGGGTGGCGGTCGCCCTGATGGGCGTCACCGAATGGCACTTCCGGGGCGCCCTCAGCCTGAACGGGGTGGGGTGGAACTTCCTGTTCGTCGGCGCCACGACCCTGCTGACCACGACCTACCGGCAGGCCGAGCGCGGCAAGGCCCAGGCGTTCAACGACTTCATGGTGTTCGGGGTCACGACCGTTTCGAGCCTGATGGCCAGCGTCGTGCTGGAGCTGCAGGGCTGGGCGACGCTCAACTACGTGGCCCTGGGGCTGGTCCTGATCGCGTTTATCGTGATTGCGGCATTCCGCCTGCGCAACCCCTCGCGCGCCTGACGCCAACCCTTTGAGGTGGCGTGGTTTTGTGTCCCTAGTCGCGAGTTGCGCGGATAGGGCTCATCTGTCATTTTTCGGCCGCCTTCGCCCCGGGGGAGATACGCACTTCGGGCTGCGATGCGCCGGAAGCGCTGTGAAAACAACGGGTTAACAACAACTATGTCGACTATTCTTTGGGCCGTTATCGGTTGTGGCGTCATCGCCCTGCTGTACGGCATCGTGACGGCGTCGCGGGTCATGGCATCGGATGCCGGCACGCCACGCATGCAGGAGATCGCGCAAGCGGTGCAGGAGGGAGCGGCCGCCTATTTGCGCCGCCAGTACACCACCATCGGCATCGTCGGCGTGGTCGTTCTGATCATTCTCGCTCTGCTGCTCGGCAAGTTCGCGGCGATCGGCTTCCTGATCGGCGCCGTCCTGTCGGGTGCTGCAGGCTTCATCGGCATGAACGTCTCGGTCCGCGCCAACGTGCGCACCGCGGTCGCTGCCCAGAAGAGCCTGGGGCAGGGCCTCGACCTCGCCTTCAAGTCGGGCGCCATCACCGGCATGCTGGTGGCGGGCCTCGCGCTTCTCGGCGTCGTCGGCTACTTCGCCGTGCTCCTCAACATGGGCATCCCCGCCGGCGGCCGCGTGATGGTCGACGCGCTGGTGGCCCTGGGCTTCGGCGCCTCGCTGATCTCGATCTTCGCCCGTCTCGGCGGCGGCATCTTCACCAAGGGCGCGGACGTCGGCGGCGACATGGTCGGCAAGGTCGAAGCCGGCATTCCGGAAGATGACCCCCGCAACCCGGCCACCATCGCCGACAACGTCGGCGACAACGTCGGCGATTGCGCCGGCATGGCGGCCGACCTGTTCGAGACCTACGCGGTGACGACCGTCGCCACCATGGTCCTGGCCTCGATCTTCTTCTCGGCCGATGCAGCGCTGGTCTCCAAGCTGATGACCTATCCGCTGGCCATCGGCGGCGTCTGCATCCTGACCTCGATCATCGGCACCTACTTTGTCCGGCTCGGCTCGGACAACAACATCATGTGGGCGATGTACAAGGGCTTCATCGCCGCGGCGGTGCTGTCCGTTCCGGCCATCTGGTTCGTGACCTCGCATGTCGTCGGCATGGACACGGTCATGAAGGTGCGCGAAATGTCGTTCACCGGCCTGTCGCTGTTCTGGTGCTCGCTGGTCGGCCTCGCCGTCACCGGCCTGATCATCTGGATCACCGAGTACTACACCGGCACCGACTACCGTCCGGTCAAGGCGGTGGCGCAGGCGTCGGTCACCGGCCACGGCACCAACGTGATCGCGGGTCTCGCCATGTCGATGGAGGCCACCGCGCTGCCGGCGCTGGTGATCTGCTCCGGCATCGTGGTCTGCTACATCCTGGCCGGCCTGTTCGGCATCGCCATCGCCACCACCGCCATGCTGGCGCTGGCCGGCGTGGTCGTGGCGCTCGACGCCTACGGCCCGGTGACGGACAATGCGGGCGGCATCGCCGAAATGGCGGGCCTGCCCAAGGAAGTGCGCAAGAACACCGACGCGCTCGACGCGGTCGGCAACACCACCAAGGCCGTCACCAAGGGCTACGCCATCGCGTCGGCGGGCCTCGGTGCGCTGGTGCTGTTCGCGGCCTACACCGAAGACCTCAAGTACTTCATCGGCCAGGGCAAGCTGGGCGTGCAGGCGGTGCAGTTCAGCCTCGAAAACCCCTACGTCGTGGTCGGCCTGCTGATCGGCGGCCTGCTGCCGTATCTGTTCGGCGGCATGTCGATGCTGGCCGTCGGCCGCGCCGCGCAGGCGGTGGTCGAGGAAGTGCGCCGTCAGTTCAAGGAGAAGCCCGGCATCATGGCGGGCACCGACCGGCCGGATTACGGCCGTGCGGTCGACATGCTGACCAAGGCGGCGATCAAGGAGATGATCGTGCCGTCGCTGCTGCCGGTGCTGTCGCCGATCGTGGTCTATCTCGTGATCTCGGCGATCGCCACGAAGGCCGATGCCTTCGCGGCGGTGGGCGCCATGCTGCTCGGCGTGATCGTCACGGGCCTGTTCGTCGCCATCTCGATGACGGCGGGCGGCGGCGCCTGGGACAACGCCAAGAAGTACATCGAGGAAGGCCATTTCGGCGGCAAGGGATCCGAGGCCCACAAGGCCGCGGTGACCGGCGACACCGTCGGCGACCCGTACAAGGACACGTCGGGTCCGGCCGTCAACCCGATGATCAAGATCACCAACATCGTGGCGCTCCTGCTGCTCGCCGTGCTCGCGCACTGAGCGGCTTCAGGCTCCACAAAGAGAAAGCCCCGGTCGAAGGACCGGGGCTTTTTCGTTGGGGCGGGAGGGAACTGGACCGTTCTGCAAAGGACACTCCCTCAACACCACTGATCGGGGAGCGGCAACAATCAACCGATTGATGCCTCAGTACGAACGGATGCTGGATGGGCTATTCTTGATTGCACTTTGAGTTGTTCACAACCGCATCTTTGAACGACACCACCATTCAGAGTAGGATAAAGCTATTCTGCAACCAAAATCGTCCTATGGCACTAACCGTCGACGCTGCGTTCAATGGATTTTTTGACGCTATTAATCTAGCGGGAGATCATCGGGAAACCGCAAATACTCGGCGGGAAGCCATTGTCTCGTTATTGAAGAACGATTTTGATATTGTAGACTCGTTCGCAACAGGCTCCATTCCAAAGTACACTGCACTCGCGGGTAATTGCGACCTCGACGTTATAGTGGTGCTGCACTACGGCAAGCACATGAAGGATAAGAAGCCTTCCGAGGTGCTAAGTGCGGTCCGGTCGAAATTATCTAAGTATCGAACGGGTGCTCGCCGAAACGGTCAAGCTGTAACCTTGAGCTACACAACGTGGCCCGACGTAGACATCGTACCAGTTTACTATAGCCACGACGACCAAGGGAACATCACGCACTACAACGTGCCGAACGAAAAAACAGAGACCTGGATCAAGGCGCGGCCGAAAGAGTTTGCTGCGTCGATAGAAGAGAAGGCTAGCGTCTGTGGGCAGAACTTTAGACGCATCATTAAGATGGCCAAGCACTGGAATCGGACACACGGCGACTACTTACAAAGCTACCACGTCGAGGTGCTAGCACTGAAAGTATTCCCTGAAACTGATTTGAGTGATACGCCGTGGCAGGTGTTCCGGTTCTTCGAAGATGCCAAAGCGTTGTTGGCGACTCCACTCTGGCACGACCAGGGCTTTGCCGACGCCTACCTTTCTTGGAGCGACCGCCAAGAGGCGCTGAAGCGCTTCGACACCGCCATAAGCTATGCTCGATCAGGGTGGCATGAGTTGTATAAAGACAAAAAAGGCCACGGCGCTGCAATAGAACAGTGGAAGAAACTGTTTGGTGATAAGTTTCCCCCTTATGGCTAAGAAACGTGATCCTATCCGGGACAACTACTTCACGCCATTAGAGCGGGCAGAGCGTACTAGCGACTTTCTTTTTTACGTATCTGCGATGCTCTCCATCGCTGCGTTGCTCGTAGACAAAGGCGCGCAGCAAGTACTGCACGACGTCATTCAGATCACCTTTATCGTTTCAGTAGTCGCCTACTTCGTCATCGGGCTCGCGATCCGGCTCTACTTCTCTCCTCGCGCGCACGACATGAGATATCAAGACTTTGTCGCGCACGCCTTTGGCGCGCCCCTCGTGCAGGGTCAGACGCAAGGATACTACAACAGCACTGTAACGACTGTTGCCGTACGCATCGCAGCGCAAACACTTGAGAACTCCTTCTACAGCAAAGACACTGTGACACAGATGCTTCACTTCGAGCGCGTGAAGCTCGTCGTTTATATCGTGGTGTTTGTTGTCTCGCTCGCTTATCGCCGCACAGATCTCGACCTGCTTGGCGTTGCGGCTCAAATCCTTTTTAGCGAGCAACTTTTCTCTCGCTGGCTCAGGATGGAGTGGTTACGAGGTGAATTTGAAGGAACGTTCGACCGCCTCTGTCAACTCTTTCGCAGTAAAGCGAACCTAGAGGTCGCTAGTCACGAGCTGGCAGGCCGGTATGAGCGCGCGAAGGCAATCGCAGGTATCACGCTTTCGTCGCGCATCTTCGTGAAGCGACAGAAAACTACTGACGCCGGCTGGAATGAGATACGCATGTCATTGGCCATCTAGCCCCTCTTTCATTGGGAGCGATATACCTGCGTTGGGTGCTCTTCAGAGCCCAGATAGTATTCTCTCGAGAGAGAATGCACTGGTAAGCAGCGCGACCTTTCTCCTCATACGTGCCGCGTTCGAATGCGGCCGGCGACCCGTACAAGGATACCACGGGCCCGGCCGTGAACCCGATGATCAAGATCACCAACATCGTGGCCCTCCTGCTGCTCGCCGTGCTCGCGCACTGAGCGGCTTCAGGCTCCACAAAGAGAAAGCCCCGGTCGAAGGATCGGGCTTTTTCGTTGTCGTCTTGCAGGCGGCCGTCTCGAAAGGGGCGGCCCGGAAGGGTGGCTCAGGGCGCGCCGCTGCCGCCGCCACCGCCGGTCGGAGCGCCGGGGTTGCTCTGCTGGCGCGGGCCGCTGAACCGGCCGACGTTGCCCAGGATCTGCTCCAGGACCGTGAGCTGCTTGCCCGAGGTCGGGGTGATGCGCTGGACCATCGCGATCTGCTCGGCATCCTTCAGGTCGTAGTTCTTGATGCCTTCGACGCGGCCCGAATCGTTGAAGGTGATCTGGATGACCTTCTGCTCGGTAACCTTGGGCTTGGTGAAGGCCCAGTATTCCTGCGTCTCGCTGATGTAGTACCAGATGTTCGGATTGAACGTGGCGACCGCCGACGGCGATCCGATCACGCGCACGACGTCTTCGCGGCTCTGCGTGCCGACTTCGAGCTTTTCGACGGAGCCCGGTGTCGGCGTAAAGCCGCGCTGGTCGACGATATTGCTGCAGCCCCCGACGATGAGGGCGGGAGCGAGAAGGGCGCCTGCCAGGGCAAGCGGGACTGTGCGACGCATGGACGGTTTCTTGGCTTCGCGAGAAAGAGGGGCCACAACATGTCGTGATGCCGGGCGCCGGTCAACCGCTTGGGACACTGGGAATGGGGAGGAACGGATCGTGTTTCGTCGCAGGAAGCCGGAGGAGGAATTTGCCGCTTCCATCTACAAGCGCACGGCCGAGCAGTCGCGCACGCCCGACCTCTTCGAGAGCTGCGGTATTCCCGACAATCTCTACGGCCGCTTCGATTCGCTGTCCCTGCATGCTGCGTTGATGATCGATCGCCTGCGCCGCGAACCCGATGGCGACGCCCTGGCCCAGGCCTTCTTCGACGCGATGTTCCGCCACCTCGACCTCACTTTGCGCGAGATCGGGGTCCAGGATCTGGGGGTCGGCCGGCGCATCAAGGTCATGGCCGAGGGGCTGCACGGTCGGGCGCTGGCCTATCGCGAGGCGCTGGCCGGCGGGCCGACGCCGCTGGCGGAGGTCTTGCGCCGCAACGCCTATGGCGGTAGTCCGCCAGAGGAGGTGCAGACTGTCGCTGCCCTCGAGGCCTATGTCCGGCGCTATGCCGATCAGCTCGCGGCAACCGCTCGCGGCGATCTCACAAAGTGAATTAAGAAAATGCCACAACATATTGATAATAAACAAAAACCTGAGCTTGAGAGAGTTGTCGATCTGGAGCGGATGGGCACCAATGGCGCCGCCGTCGAAATCGTCGCCTCCGATGCCGAGCGGGCGGCCCTGGCCAAGCGGTTCGGCTTCCTCGGCCTGCCGGCCTTTTCCGCCCGCGTGACCGTCGACCGCCGGCCCGGCGGCCAGGTGATCGTGGAAGGGCGGCTGCGCGGCACGATTGTCCAGGCCTGCGTGCTGAGCCTCGAGCCGGTACCCCAGGAACTGGACGATGCCTTCCGGCTGGTTTTTGCCGAGAATCTCTCCGACGAGCGCGACCCCGAGAGCGGCGAGGCCGTCCTCAATGCTCAGGCCGATGCGCCCGAACCCCTCGCCGGAAATATGCTCGATGTCGGCGAAATTGTCGCCGAACAACTCTCGCTGACCGCCGATCCCTATCCCAGAAGGGCCGGAATCAAGCTCGAAGATGTCATGCCCAAGCTGCGCACGGCGGGCCGTCGGGGCCCGCCGGAACAGCGCCGCCACCCCTTCGCCGGCCTCGCCGCCCTGAGGGACAAACCGCGCCGCGGCCGCTAAACTGTTGCGGCGGTAGAACGATTTGGCTAGAGAATGCCGCCCGCCGCGCCTATAGAGCGCGGCCGCAGCTTTTTTGGGGCAGGCGCAGTCGTGTTGAAACGCCGCCCCGTCGTGGAGATCGTTATGGCAGTTCCCAAGAAGAAGGTTTCTAAGTCCCGCCGCAACATGCGTCGCTCGCACCACGCGGTGCCGACCATGGCCTATATGGAGTGCAAGAATTGCGGCGAGCTGAAGCGCCCGCACACGGTTTGCACGCATTGCGGTTACTACCGCGAGGACATGCCGGTCCTGGCCGACAGCGCGTCGGCCGAGAAGTAGTCTGCAGCGCGCCGCCGGCGATGCGCTGGCATTCGACAGGCGGGGCTTTGAGTGAGCACGGGTAAGATCGTCCTGGCGCTCGACGGCATGGGGGGCGATCACGCCCCCGATGTCATCGTGAACGGCGCCAATATTGCGCGTGAGCGCTATCCCGGGACGTCCTTTCTGCTGTTCGGCGATCCGGCGCGGCTGAAGCCGCTGGTCGACAAGCACAAAGGTCTGTCGCAGGTCCTCGAAATCGTACCGGCCGAGGATGCGGTGCTGGCGGAGGACAAGCCGTCGTTCGCGCTGCGCCGCCGCCGCAAGTCGAGCATGTGGCTGGCGGTCGAGGCCGCCGCTCAAGGGCGTGCCGATACCGTGGTTTCCGCCGGCAATACCGGCGCGCTGCTCGCCATCTCGATGTTTGCCATGCGCACGTTGGCTGGTGCGCACCGTCCTGCGCTCGCTTCGTTCGTACCGACGTCGCGCGGCGAGACGGTCATGCTCGATCTCGGCGCCAATCTCGAATGCGATGCGGACAATCTCGCCGAGTTCGCCGTCATGGGCAGTGTGTTCGCGCAGGTTCTGCTCGGTCTGGACCGGCCCAAGGTCGGCCTGCTGAACGTCGGGTCCGAAGAAGAGAAGGGACACGAGGAGTTGCGGCAGGCCGCGCGGCGGTTGCGTCTCCCGGAGACGCCGGTCAACTTCCATGGCTTCGTGGAAGGAAATGACATCGGCGCCGGCGTGGTCGACGTTGTCGTTACCGACGGGTTCACGGGAAATGTCGC
Organism: Pseudomonadota bacterium; assembly: GCA_020160995.1. Lineage (GTDB taxonomy): Bacteria > Pseudomonadota > Alphaproteobacteria > Reyranellales > Reyranellaceae > Reyranella. The sequence goes on from JAIUOY010000241.1 coordinate 15,954, forward strand.
CTTGAAGTCGATCGAGGGCACGGCCAAGCTCACTTTCCAGTTCGTGGGCGATGCCTTCCGAACCTCGACTTTCGCCAAGATCGGCTACCTGTTTGCGTCTGGCGCCTGGAGGAAACTGCGCAAGCGCGTCGATCCGCGGCGCTACAATGGCGGGGTTTTCCTGGGGGTCGACGGCGTCTGCGTGAAGAGCCATGGCGGCACCGATGCGCTGGGCTTTGCCTATGCGATCGGCGTGGCCGTCGATCTGGTTCGCTATGAGTACAAGAGCAAGCTTGCCGAGGGGCTGACCAAGCTGCGCGAGGTCACCTCGGTTGCCGAAGCGTCGGCGCTGCAGGCAAGCGGAGGGGCCGAGTGATTCGTTCTGTTGTCCAGGGATGCGGCGCCTATCTGCCGGAGCGTATCGTCACCAACGACGAACTGGCCGCCAAGGTCGAGACCTCCGACGAGTGGATCCAGCAGCGCACCGGCATCCGCCAGCGCCACATTGCGGCGGATGGCGAATTCACCTCGCATCTCGCGATCAAGGCATCGCAGCGCGCGCTCGACCATGCCGGCATCAAGGCGTCGGATCTCGATCTGATCGTGCTGGCGACGGCGACGCCCGACGAGACCTTTCCCGCCACGGCAACGCGCGTGCAGGCCGAACTCGGCATGACCCGCGGCGCGGCGTTCGACGTCCAGGCGGTCTGCGCGGGCTTCGTCTATGCCGTCTCGGTCGCCGACAGCCTGATCAAGAACGGCGTCGCCTCGACGGCGCTGGTGATCGGCGCGGAGACCTTCTCGCGCATCCTCGACTGGAACGATCGCGGGACCTGCGTGCTGTTCGGCGACGGCGCCGGCGCCGTGGTGCTCAAGGCGGAGCAGGGCACGGGCACGTCGGCCGACCGCGGCATCCTCGCCAACGCGCTGCATTCCGACGGCCGCCAGCACGACATCCTCTATGTCGATGGCGGTCCGTCTTCGACGCGCACCACCGGCTTCCTTCGCATGGAAGGCAAGGAAGTCTTCAAACATGCCGTCGTCAACATGGCCGCTGTTGTCGGCGAGGTGCTGGAGAAGGCGGGGCTGCAGTCCAAGGACATCGACTGGCTGGTGCCGCATCAGGCCAACAAGCGCATCATCGACGGCACGGGTCGCAAGCTCGGCCTGCCGGCGGAGCGTGTGGTCGTCACGGTCGACAAGCATGCCAACACGTCGGCCGCGTCGATCCCCCTGGCGCTCGACACCGCCGTCAAGGATGGCCGCATCAAGAAGGGCGATCTGCTGCTGATGGAAGGCATCGGCGGCGGCCTGGCCTGGGGCGCCTCCCTCGTCCGCTGGTAAGATCCCCTCGCTCGGTCGAGGGGCGGAATCGTCCGTAACGGAACGTGAACAGACGGCGATTCAAGTCCAGCCTCTATCCTACTGATATTGACCGCTTTCCCACCTTAGAGTAAGGATTAAGTAGGGGGAAGGAAGGGTACCGGATGGAAGGCCGGACGATCACGCGAGCCGATCTCAGCGAGTCTGTGTTCCAGGAAGTGGGACTGTCTCGCAACGAGTCCAGCGACCTTGTGGAGACGATCCTCTCCGAGGTGGTGGAGGCTTTGGCACGTGGCGAATCTGTAAAGATCTCCTCGTTCGGGAGCTTTACGGTTCGCGACAAAGGCCAACGCGTGGGCCGCAATCCAAAGACCGGGCAGGAGGTTCCGATCCTGCCGCGGCGGGTACTCGTCTTTCGAGCGTCGAATGTCCTTAAATCACTGATCAACGGGACGCCCGGCGAGGACAAAGGATAGCTGCGAGCTGTCGAGGGGATGAGAGATGGCTGTATCGGTTCAGGCCGCCGAAAGGCGGGTTGAGAAGTCGGCGCAGGCCTTTCGCACGATCAGCGAGGTCGCGACGGAGCTGGACGTTCCGCAACATGTTCTGCGGTTCTGGGAAAGCAAGTTCAGCCAGGTCCGCCCGCTGAAGCGGGGCGGCGGCCGCCGCTACTACCGGCCGGAAGACATCGACCTCCTGCGCCGCATCCGGACGCTGCTCTACGAAGACGGCTACACCATCAAGGGCGTTCAGCGCCTGCTGAAGGAGGGCCGTGGCCGGCTGCCGGTGCAGCGGCTCGATCTCGCCGCCGAGAGCGCCCTGGAGAGCCTGCGTATCGTCTCGGCGCGGGCCGAGGCCATGGCCGCGGGGGCCAATCGCCAGCCGCTGCCGCGCACCGGCCCGCAGCCTTCGACGACCACGCCCCGGGCGGCGGTGCTCGACCTGCACAAGCGGCGTGAGATCGAATCCGTTCTCGAAGACCTGGAACAGGCGCTGACGCAGCTGCGCAGCACGCTCAAGGCTCAACACTAATCTCGCCCGTCCGCTCGACTGAAAGCGGACTCTACGGGTGGCTGGAATCGATCCTGACAGCCACAAGATCAGGTGGGAATTGTAAGAGAGTGTAACAAGCATCTGATTTTGCTTGGGTTTTTGCCAGACACGCGTATCGTGCTTCGCGAGGGGCTTTTAACGGTATCGTCAGAGGGGGACGGAGCCGTGTTTGCAGATCGTGAACTGGCGCGCCATCAGGCGCAGTCATTGGATGCACTTGCTTTCAACGACAATGGGTTGGGGGAAGATCTTCCAACTTTACATGAGCTACTTTACCTGCGCCGGGGGCTGACCCAGGCCGGCGGCAAGCTGCCATTGTTCGACCTGGACGGGCAACAAGTCGATGTTGCCATCGTCAAGCAATGTCTGAAGCGGGGCTGGGCCGAGCCCTGGTTCAACAACCCGCTGAAGCCGGGCTGGCTGGTGTGCAAGCTCACCGAGGCGGGTCGGCAGGTCGCGGCCGGGCTGTAACGCGCCAGGCCGTGGCGCCGGCCAGCAGCAGCAACAGGCCGGCCAGCAGGAACGGCGCGCCGGGCCACGGGCTGCCCGGCCGAGCGATGAAATACGCGAAGGTCAGGGAGAACAGGGCCGGGCCCACCAGCGACGACAGGCTGGCCAGCGAGGTGTTCGCGCCCTGCAGCTGGCCCTGCTCGGAGGGGCCGACGAGCCGGCTCATCAGGCCGAGGGCGGCAGGACCCGAGAGCCCCCAGAGCGCCATGACCGGCACGCCCGCCCAGAAGAGCATCCCTGTCGGCGCCAGCCCGTAGATCGCCATGCCGGCGGCGCCGCAGACGAGACCGGCAATCAGCGTGCGGCGTTCGCCGAGCCGGGCGACGGCCGGCCCCACCAGCGCGCCCTGGACGATGGCCGAGCAAATGCCGACCAATGCCAGGGTCAGCCCGACGGTCTCCTCCTTCCAGCCATAGCGATAGCCGGCATAGAGCACGAACACGGTCGGCAGGACCTGGTGGGCGAGCCCGCCCAGGAAATTGACGGCGGAAAGGCCGAGCAGCTGGGTATGCGAGGCCAGCAGCCGCAGGGAGCCCACCGGGTTCGCCCGCTTCCAGGCAAAGGCCATGCGCTTGTCCGGCGGCAGCGATTCCGGCAGCACGAACCAGCCGAACGCGGCATTGAGCAGCGTCGCCCCGGCAGCCACCCAGAACGGCAGCCGCGGATCGATGCCGCCCAGCAGGCCGCCGAGCGCCGGCCCCAGCACGAACCCCAGGCCGAAGCCGACGCCCACCAGCCCGAACGCCTTGGCGCGCGCCTCCGGCTTGGTGACGTCGGCGATATAGGCGAAGGCGGTGCTGATCGTGGCCGCGGTGATGCCCGAGATCACCCGGCCGATGAACAGCAGGACGAGCGAGGGCGCCAGCGCCATGAAGATGTAGTCGAGGCCGAGCCCCAGACAGGAAATCAGGATGATCGGCCGGCGGCCGAAGCGGTCGGACATCGCGCCCAGCAACGGCGAGAAGAGGAACTGCATCAACCCCCAGACCGTGGCGAACACGCCGAAGACCTCGGCGGCGCCCGCCGTGTCGCCGCCCATGAAGCCGAGCACGATCGTCGGCAGCACGGGAATCATGAGGCCCAGCGACAGCACGTCGAGCGTCACGGTACAGAAGATGAAGGCGAGCGCCCGCCGGGTGTTCATTGCGTTTGTAGGTGCGACCCGCGGGCCGCCGGCGCAAGGGCGATCTTGCAGGGATGTTCCTCCGGCGTAACGTTCGCCCTCCAACTTGGAATCTTCAATTGATAGCCTTCCTTGTCCGGTCGATGCAGCGCAGATCGACCATCGCTTTCCTGATGACGCTGCCGCTGATCATCCTGATCCTCGCGCTCGTGGCGTATCCGGCAGGCTATGCCGTCTACATGGCGATGCTCGACAGGGGCATGACGAAGTTCGTCGGGCTGGGCAATTTCGAGTACCTGTTGGGACGGCGCACCTTCTGGATGGTCGTCTACCAGTCGTGCCTGTTCACTTTTGCAGCCGTGTTCTTCAAGGCGATCATCGGCTTTGCCGTCGCCCATTTCGTCCACAACATCCCGACCAGGGGGCAACGCAAATGGCGCGGCATGCTGCTGGTGCCGTGGGTGATCCCGCCGACCATGAGTACGCTCGCCTGGCACTGGTTGTTCGACCCGTCCTACAGCGCCTTCAACTGGATTCTCGAACACCTCGGCCTGGATCGCATCTATTGGCTCGGCGAGACCGGCTGGGCGCGCTTCTCGGTCATCCTGGTGAGCGTATGGTTCGGGGCGCCGTTCTTCATGATCATGTATCTGGCATCGCTGAAATCGGTGCCCGAGCAGCTCTACGAGGCGGCTGCGATCGACGGCGCGACGTGGTGGCAGCGCACCCGGTACATAACTCTGCCGATGATGCGCAACATCATCGCCATCACGGTGCTGTCCTCGGTGATCGGCACCTTCGCCAGCTTCAATATCGTGGCCGTGCTGACCAACGGCGGCCCGCTCGGCACGACCCAGGTATTTGCGACCTACGCGTTCGGCGTCGGCATACTGGGCGGAAACCTGCCGCTGGGCGCCAGCGTGTCGCTGTTCATGGTGCCGATCCTGACGGTCGCCGCAATCTTCATCCTGCGGGGCGTCATCAGGCGAGGTCATGAAGCCTGAAGGCCGATGCCGAAGGGCGCCGGACGGCAGGGCCTCGAAAGCCCAATAGAAACAGGGATAAAATGGTCGGGGCGACAGGATTTGAACCTGCGACCCCCAGTCCCCCAGACTGATGCGCTACCAGGCTGCGCTACGCCCCGACCGGATGCCCGGGCCTGTCGGCCCGCGGCACGGGGGCTTTAGCGCGAATAGCAGCGTTGCCGCAAGCCAACTTGCATCGATCCTTGCGCCGACAGATACAGGCACCATGATCGATTCCGCCAGTCGCGTCCTGCTGTTCTCCTCCATCGGCCATGCCCTGATGCACATGATGACGGCTTTCTACGCCGTGATCGTGCTGACGCTGGCGGTTTCCTGGAACCTGCCGGCGGAGGATCTGCTGCGTCTCTACGCCCCGGCCACCGTCCTGCTGGGGGTGATGTCCTTGCCGGCCGGCTGGGCCTCGGACCGCTTCGGCGCGCCGGTCATGATGGTCGTGATGTTCCTCGGCCTCGGCCTGTCCTCGATCGCCTGCGGCCTCGTGCCGACCGGCGACACCCTGATGCTGTCCCTGGCGCTCTGCGGCATCGGCGCCTTCGGGGCGATCTATCATTCCGTGGGCATCGGCTGGGTCATTCGGACGGCCAAGGAGCAGGGGCACGCCATGGGCGTGAACGGCCTCTGGGGCAGCGCGGGCCTTGCGCTCTACGGCATCGTCCCGGGCGTGCTGATCACGCTCGCCTCGTGGCGGGCGGCCTTCATCGTGCCGGGCCTCGTCTGTCTCGCCGTGGGGGCGGTGCTCTTCGTTCAGATGCGGCAGGGCAAGGTCGGCGATCGCCCGATGCCGGCGACGCCCGGCGTGCAGGTCGGCCGCCGCGAATTCTGGCGCGTCTTCTCGGTGCTGTCCGTCACTATGGCCCTGGAGGGTGTGATCTGGCAGGCCGTGATGTTCGGCGCGGCGCTGGTCTTCGAGGTCAAGCTTGCGCCCGAGATCAGCGCCTTGCGCGATGGGCTCGCCTCGTGGGGCGTCGCCACCAAGGTCGTGCTGTGGGTCGGGCTCGCGACCTCGATGATCTACGTCGTCTCGGGCTTCGCGCAGTACGCCCTGGGCCGGCGCGTCGTCGATCGCTATCCGCTGAAGGCGACCTACATCGTGGCGTCGGCCTTGCAGATCGGCGCCATGCTCGCGCTCGCGATGGGCAACGGTTACGTGGCGCTGCTGGGCGCCATCGCGTCGGCGGTGCTGAGTGCGGCGGCCGGCCCGATCGAGAACATCCTGATCGCCCGCTATACGCCCAGCCGCTATCACGGGCTTGGTTTCGGCGCGAAGTTCGTCGTGGCCTTCGGGGCGGGGCCGCTCGCGATTCTGTTGATCGCCTGGATACGGGAAACGACAGGCAGTCTCGAACTGCTGTTCCTGGGCCTTGCCGCCACGTCGGTGGTGATCACGCTGGTGGCGCTGCTGCTGCCGAACAGCGATCGCGGTCAGGAGGCCGTCGTTGAAACGAGACGGCCGACGCCGCAAGCGGCGCCGGCCGAGTAGTCGTCTTATTTTCGCTTACTTGGTGCCGCGGGCGGCCTTGTAGCCCGGCCGTGCCAGGCAGCGGTCGAGCCAGGCGCCGGCATTGGGGAATGGGGTGAAGTCGAACTTGATCGGCTTGGCCCAGCTGCAGATCGACGCCAGGTTCAGGTCGGCCACCGTGAAGGTCGAGCCCAGCAGGTAGTCGCGGCCCTCCAGGGCGCCGTTCAGCACGGCGAAGGGCTTCGGCAGCGCCTTCTGCGCTTCCGCGACCGCTTCCGGCTTACGCTTGTCCGGCGCCGTCATGAACATGTCGATCAGGATCGTGAGCAGGTGGCGCTCGACTTCCGTCATGCCCCAGAAGCTCCACTGCCAGACCCGTGCCTGGTCCTCGAGGCTCGACGGCATGAAGCCGTCCTTGCCGTGCTTGGCCGCGAGGTAGAGGTTGATCGCCATCGACTCGAAGAGTTTGAAGTCGCCGTCGGTCAGCGCCGGCACCTTGCCGTTGGGATTGACCTTCAGAAACTCGGCGCCCTTGAGATCCTTCATCTCCACCGCGACGTGCTCGAACGGAATGCCGAGTTCGTGCACGATCCACAAAGCACGGGCGGCGCGCGATGCAGTAGGCCCGTAGATCTTGACAGTCACTGATAGTCTCCCCGATCTCAAAAACAAGGCGGACGATAGAGCAGCCCGTAGCGCCGGTCTAACGCTCTATTCCGCTAGTCTTTATGTCGTACCGATTCCCTATGACGTCGCCTTGGCGAGGGCCTGATCGAGATCGGCGATGATGTCGCCGGCGGTCTCGATGCCAATGGAAAGGCGCAGCACGTCGGGACCGGCGCCGGCGGCGACCCGCTGCTCGTCGGAGAGCTGGCGATGCGTCGTCGAAGCGGGGTGGATGATCAGGCTCTTGGCGTCGCCGATGTTGGCGAGGTGCGAGAAGAGTTCGACATTGTCGACGACCTTCACGCCGACGTCGTAGCCGCCCTTGACGCCGAAGGTGAAGACCGAGCCGGCGCCCTTGGGCAGGTATTTCTTCGCCAGCGCATTGTACTTGTTGGAGGGCAGGCCGGCGTAGTTCACCCAGGCCACCGCGGGATGCTTCTCCAGGTGCTGCGCGACGGCGAGGGCGTTGGCGCAATGGCGCTCCATGCGCAGGCCCAGCGTCTCGATACCCAGCATGGTGAGCCAGGCGTTGAACGGCGCCTGCGAGGGGCCGAGATCGCGCAGGCCGACGGCGTGGCTGTGGAAGGTGTAGGCCATGTCGCCGAAGGTCTCGTAGAAGTTCAGCCCGTGATAGGCGGGCTCGGGACCGGCCAGGCTCGGGAACTTGCCGCCCTTGGACCAGTCGAACTTGCCGGAGTCGACGATCGCGCCGCCCATCGACGTGCCGGTGCCGCTCAGGAACTTCGTGGTGGAGTGCACGACCAGGGTCGCGCCGTAGTCGATCGGCCGGCACAGCCAGGGCGTCGCCAGGGTATTGTCGACCAGCAGCGGCACGCCGGCATCCTCGGCGATGCGGGCGATCGCCTCGATGTCGCTGATGACGCCGCCGGGATTGGCGAGGCTCTCGATGAAGAAGGCCTTGGTCTTGTCCGTCACCGCGCGCTTGAAATTGTCCGGCTGGTCGGCGTCGACGATGTTCGCCTTCCAGCCGAACTTCGGATAGGTGTTCTTCATCTGCTGCAGCGAGCCGCCATAGAGGCGGGATGCGGCAACGATCTCCGCGCCGGGCGACATCAGCGGGAAGAGGCCGAGCACCTGTGCGGCATGGCCGGACGAGGCGACGGTGCAGCCGCGGCCGCCTTCCAGCGAGGCGATGCGCGTTTCGAGCGCGGCATTCGTCGGATTGGTCAGGCGCGAATAGATGAAGCCCACGGTCTGGAGGTTGAAGAGCGCGGCGGCATGGTCGGCGTCTTCGAAGACGTAGGCCGTGGTCTGGTAGATCGGTTGCGCGCGGGCGCCGGTGGCGGGATCGGGGGCGGCGCCGGCATGCACCGACAGGGTTTCGAAACCGTATTGCTTGTCGCTCACTGAACTCTCCACGGCGGTCTTGAATCTGGCCCAAGGGGTGCCATGCAGGACCGGCAGCGTCAAACCAGCGAGGCGATGAACTCGACGGCCTTGCGGTCGTTGGCGGCGCGCCAGGTTTCGGTGCGATAGAGGCCGAGCAGGCCGTGCACCAGGCCCCAGAGGCGGAAGACCCGCGCCTTCGCATCCTTCCCGCCGCCGATCGCGACGATGGACGCCGCCGTGACGCGGCGAACCGCCGGGCCGATCCCGGAGGCGGCACCGTACCATTTGCGCAGCGGCATGGAGAACATGAGGTCGTAGAGGTGCCCGTTCGCAAGCGCGAAGCGGGCATAGCTGCTCGCGAGCTGGCGCGGCTCGCCCGGCGGAACGTTCTCGAGCGCATCGGCAAGGCGGGCGAAGCCTGCGGCGGCCACCTCGACCTTGAGCGCGTCGAGGGACGCGAAGTGGCGATAGAGCGCGCGATGATTGACGCCGATCCGTTCGGCCACGGCACGCAAGGTCAGCGCGTCGCGGCCGTCCGTGGCGAGGAGCGCGAGCGCGGCTTCGACCGCGGCACGCCTGGTGTCGCCGTGATGGAAGGTCTCGCGAGTCGACCTGCGGAGCACGAGGCTAGGCGCGGCCGCGCGAGACGTGCCAGTTGACCTGCATCTCGCCGATCTCGGCACCGTCTTCGTTCTTCAGGCTGACGACGACGGGGAAGCGCACCTTTCCTTCGGTTTTGACCGTACTGAGCAGGGCGTCGGGTTCGCCGTCGACGCGCGCTTCCGCCGACACGCTGCCCTTGGCCAGGCCGAGGTAGCGGATCGTCGCCTCGGCGGCGACCGGCCGGACCTCGAACAGGATCGGGGCGAAGGCGCCGGCCATGGCGGCTCCCGACGCGGTTTCGCCAAGCGCGAAGAGGGCGGCCGCATGTTGCGTGCCGATATGGTTCAGCCCCTCGGGCCGGAAGGGCAGGTGCGCCGAAGCGTGGCCCTTTCCGATCGCGTCGATCTCGACGCCGGCATGACGGGCGAACGGGACGCTGCGGCCCAGCTGGGTGCGGATCGTGTCGTAGAGCATGGTGCGGGCTTTGAATGTCTCCATTGGAGACATATAGGCACTGCCGCGGCCTTTGTCGAGATTCCTCTCGCAGAACGGCCGCAGCCGGCCGTTTGTCAGGTTCGCGTAAGCATCGGGGACTACGTTGGCTCTCTTGCAGAACAACTGCACGAACAATGAACGCCAGCGGCGTCTTTGCGGGCGTTCAGGCCATTGCTCGGGGGAAACGGCAGCGTGAATCGATATTTGAGTAAGGACTTCCTGTCCGGGCTGATGTTCGTCGGCTTCGGCCTGGCGACGCTCTACTTTGGACAGAAGCTGGCCATCGGCACGGCCGTGCGCATGGGGCCGGGCTACGTGCCGCGCATGCTGTCGCTGATCCTCCTGGGATTGGGCCTGCTGATCTGCGTGTTCGCGCTGATCAATCCCGGCGAGCAGGTCGAGAAGCCGAAGTGGAAGCCGATCACCCTGGTAACCATCGGCATCGTCTGTTTCGCGCTTCTCCTCGAACGCGCCGGCCTCTTTCCGGCGCTGGTCGTGCTGATCCTGATCTCCTCGCTCGCCGGCGAGGAATTCAAGCTCCTCGAAGTGATCGGCAACATCGTGGTGCTGTCGATCCTCTGCGTCATCGTCTTCAAGCTCGGACTGGGCATGAACATCTCGATCCTGCAAGGGGTGTGGTAAGATGGATCTGCTGCACAATCTGGCCCTTGGCCTGGGCGTCGCCGTCAGCCTGCAGAACCTCACTTACGCCTTGCTGGGCTGCATGGTCGGCACGCTGATCGGCGTGCTGCCCGGCATCGGGCCCGTGGCGACCATCGCCATGCTGCTGCCGATCACCTTCCACCTGCCGCCGACGGCCTCGCTGATCATGCTGGCCGGCATCTACTACGGCGCACAGTATGGTGGCTCGACGACCTCGATCCTGGTCAACCTGCCGGGCGAAGCCTCGTCGGTGGTGACCTGTCTCGACGGCTACCAGATGGCCCGCAACGGGCGAGCGGGGGCGGCGCTCTCGATCTCGGCGGTAGGTTCGTTCTTCGCCGGCACGGTCGGCACCATCCTGATCGTGCTGTTCGCCGAGCCGTTGACCCTGATGGCGCAGAAATTCGGTCCTGCGGACTATTGCTCGTTGATGGCGTTGGGCCTGATCGCGGCGATCGTGCTGGCCAGCGGTTCGGTCACCAAGGCGATTGCCATGGTCTTCCTCGGCCTGCTGTTCGGCCTGGTCGGTACCGACGTCAACACCGGCGCCCAGCGCTACACGTTCGACATCCCCGAACTCAGCGACGGCATCGACTTCGCACCGATCGCCATGGGCCTGTTCGGCATCGCCGAGATCGTGGTCAATCTCGAACGGCATCTCACGCGAACGGGCGCGATCAAGGTCTCCTCGCTGTGGCCGACCAGCGACGAAATCCGGCGCGCCATTCCGGCCGTCCTGCGTGGCACGACGCTGGGTTCGATCCTGGGCGTGCTGCCGGGCGGTGGCCCGACGCTCGGCGCCTTCTCGGCCTATACGCTGGAGAAGAAGCTCTCGAAGACGCCGCAGATGTTCGGCAAGGGGGCGGTCGAAGGCGTAGCGGCGCCCGAGGCGGCCAACAACGCCGCGGCTCAGACCTCGTTCATTCCCATGCTGACCTTGGGCATCCCGTCCAACGCGGTGATGGCTTTGATGGTCGGCGCCATGATCATCCAGGGCATCCAGCCGGGGCCCGAGGTCATGACCAAGAAGCCGGATCTCTTCTGGGGCATGATCGTCTCGATGTGGATCGGCAACGCCATGCTGGTCATCATCAACCTGCCGATGATCGGCATGTGGGTGAAGCTGCTGACGGTGCCATACCGCTTCCTGGCCCCGGCCATCCTGCTCTTCTGCTGCATCGGCGCCTACAGCCTGCAGAACAGTACCTTCCACGTGATGCAGGTCGCCGTGTTCGGCGTGCTGGGCTACATCTTCGTACGGTTGGGCTGCGAGGGGGCGCCGTTCCTGCTGGGACTGGTGCTGGGACCGCAGATGGAAGAGTATTTCCGGCGCGCCATGCTGCTGTCGCGTGGCGATCCGATGGTCTTCCTCGAACGTCCGATCAGCCTCGGCCTGTTGATCGCGACGGCTGCTCTGCTGGTCCTGATGGCTCTGCCCAGCGTCAAGAAGGCGCGCGAGGAAGCTTTCCAGGAAGAGGGCTGAACACGATACAGGCCGGACTTCCGACCTTTACCCGCAGCCGCGTGGGCATGAGCATGCCCGCGCGGCCAACGCGGTACCCGATAATCGAATCGCCGCCCTGGTTCGCGACATAGAGGAAACGCTGGGCGGGATCGAAGGCGAAGAAGCGCGGCGTGCCGCCCTTCGTCGGAACCCACTGGCGTGGCGCGAGCGTGCCTTTGCCGGCGTCGATGCCGAACACGCCGATACTGTCGTGACCGCGATTGGACACGTAGACGTTGCGGCCGGCGCGATCGACCCAGATCTCCGCGCCGGTGCTGTAGCCGGTGAAGTCCGGCGGCGTCGACGGCACGGTCTGCAGCGGCGTCAGCTCGCCGCTGTTGCGATCCCGACGATAGGTCGTGATCGTGGAATCCAGCTCGTTAATGACATAGGCCAGCGCCTTGGTCGGATGGAAGTCGATATGGCGCGGGCCGGCGCTCGGGCGTGCGGCGACCCGATTGGCTTCGACCAGCACGCCGCGCCGCTTGTCGAGACGATAGCCGATCACGCAGTCCGATCCTTTGCAGGGCAGGTAGAAGTAGCGGCCCTGCGGATCGAGCGGATTGTGGTGCGGCCGCACGTTTTTCTGCTCGATGCGGTGTGGACCGAGCGGGGCGGTAACGGCCGTCAGGGTGGTGTAGGCACCGAGCGCACCGTCACGTCCGATGGGTAGGGCCGCAATGGAGTCCGAGCCGTAGTTGCTGACGACCAGAAAGCGGCCGCCGGCGTCGAAGGCGAGATGGATGGGGTTGAAGCCGCCGGTCGGCTGGCGGTTCAGGACGGCGAGGCGGCCCGTTTCCGGGTCGACCGTATACGACGTCGCCTCGCTGCGGTCGCCGTGGACCGAATAGAGGCGGGTGCCGGCAGCATCGAGCGCGAGGAACGAGGGGTTCTCCAGCCGGGCGAGGTGCTGGATGTGCCGGAAGGCACCGCTGCGCGGGTCGACACGATAGACGTTGATGCCGTTGCCGCGGCCGTGGCGCTCGGGCGTGGTGTAGCTGCCGACATAGGCGAAGAGCCGGTTTGTGTTCATCCCGCCATTGTCGACGGGCGGTCGACGGAAGGTCAACGCACCGCTGCAACGATCAACGCGGCGCCCAGGACGACAAGAACGATGCCGGCAAGCTCGCGCCGGCTCACCGATTCGCGAAAGACGCGGCGCGAGACGACATAGCTGAACACGACTTCGACCAGGATCAGGGTTCGCACTTGCGATGCCGGTGCGAGCGCCAGCGCCGTCACGTTAGTGAGCGAGGCCAGGGCGCCGGCGACGCCGGCAAAGGTCGAGACCCGCCATTGCCTCAGTGCTGCCAGGACGATCGTCGGGTTGCGGGCGAGCAACCAGCCGCCGAGCAGCAGCGTCTGCACGAGCTGGCTCCAGAAGAGCGTCTCGGCCGCAGCGAGGAAGGGCGAGGCGCCTTCGAGGGCGAGATTGGCGCCGCGATAGCTGACCGCCGAGATGGCGAAGGTCGCCCCGGAGGCAAGGCCGTTGAGGGCGGCGGCATCGGTCCAGCTTCGCGCGCTGGTCGCACTGGCATTGAGGCGCGGCGACAGAAGCACGACGCCGCAGGTGGCGAGGCCAACGGCCAAAGCCGTTGTCAGCGACAGGGATTCGCCGAGGAACAGGACGGAGAAGATCGCGACCTGGATGACTTCGCTCTTGGAATAGACGAGGCCGATAGCGAAGCTGCGCGCGGCCATGGCCCGAAGCAGAAACGCCGTGCCCGCCATCTGGCTAAACGCAGCGGCCGTCACCCAGCCGGCGAAGGTCCAGGTCAGAGTCGGTAGCTCGAATCCGCCGAGCGCGAGCAGGATGCCGAGCCACAATGTCAGTACAGGCATGCCGTAGAGAAACCGCACCAGCGTCGCGCCGAGCGTGCCCAGCTCGCCGATCAAGTGTCGCTGGGCGGTATTGCGCGCAGTCTGTGCTGCGGCGGCAAAGACGGTGAGGGGGATCCAGAGCCAGGAAGGAGGGATCACGTCCACTGCCCGGACTGGTTGCTGCGTTTGACCATGCTGAACAATTGTTCATAAGATCGCGCCAACTGGTCGTCGACCGTAAAAAAGAACGTTTGGGAGTGAATGCCATGACTTCGATCGACTTACGTCGTGCTGGCCGTCGCCAGATTCTGAAAGGCGCTGGCGCACTCGCCACAGCCGGCATCATCGGCGCGCCAGCTATCGTCAAAGGCCAGAGCGGCGCCATCAAGATCGGCGTGCCGACGATCCTGTCGGGCCGCGTCGCCGTGCTCGGCCAGACCAGCGTCGGCGGCCTCAAGGTCGTGTTCGACAAGGTGAACGAGTCGGGCGGCATCAACGGCCGCAAGATCGAGATGGTCGTTCGCGATTCCAAAGGCGCGCCGCAGGAAGCGGCCAAGGTCACGCGCGACCTGATCAACAACGACGGTTGCCAGATCATCATCGACGCCGAGGCTTCGAGCGGCGCCTTTGCGGTGCAGGAAGTGATCCGCGAGATCGGCGTGCTCTGCATGCACACCAACTCCGAGACGTCGTCGCTGACGGCCGATCCCAAGCTGCATGTGCCCACGGCCTTCCGCACGGCCCGCCAGGGCATCCACGATGCCATCGGCGGCGGCGACTATGCCGCGAAGATCGCAAAGGCCAAGGGTCTGAAGAAGTGGGCGACCTGCTCGCCGGACTATGCCTACGGCCGCTCGAACACGGCCGAGTTCATGGAGTATGCCAAGCACTTCGACGGCAGCATCCAGGTGGTCGAGGAGTCTTGGCCGAAACTCTTTCAGCCCGACTACACCGAGGTCGTGACCAAGCTGCTGAACGCCAAGGCCGACGCCATGTATTCGGCGTTGTGGGGCGGCGATCTGGTCGCCTTCATCGACCAGGCCAACCTCTACGGCCTGTTCGACAAGCAGGCGTCGTTCATGGTCAACCTCGGCGACTACGGCGTCGTCGATCAGGTGAAGCAGTTTCCGCAGGGCGTCTACTCGGGCGGCCGCTATAACCGCACGGTGCCGCCGACCAAGGAAAACGAGGAGTGGTACCAGAACTACGTCAAGACCCAGAAGCACAAGCCGACCAACTGGTCGTGGGAGAATGACGTGGCGGCCCAGATGGTCGTCGAGGCGCTGAAGAAGACCAACGGCGACACCAACGGCAAGAAGCTCGCGGAAGTGATCAAGGGCCTGACGATCAAGACGCCGTTCGGTGTCGGCGGCTCGGTGACCATGCGTGCCGAAGACAACACGCTGGTGAACTACATCATCGGCTACGGCGTCTCGCTCTCCAAGGAGCCGTACATCGCCGACTTCCAGACCTCGCCCTGGGAGCCGATCTACGAACTCGAGAAGCAGTGGAAGAAGAAGCAGGGTTACGCCTGATCTACTTGGTCGCTGCACTGTTGTCGCCGGCCCTTTCCGTCGTGTGGCGGAGAGGAGCGACGGGGTCGGCAATACTATCTGGGAGTTCCCGTGGATCTTGACGCGTTGATGCGCTGCGTCGGAACGACGTCGTGTGTCGTGACCCAACTTACCAGCGGCATGATCATCGGCATGCTGCTGTTCCTGATCGCGTCGGGCGTGACGCTGATCTTCGGCGTGCTGAACGTCATCAACTTCGCGCACGGCTCGCTCTACATGATCGGCGCCTACGCGGCGTGGACGTTCTACCAGCTCACCGGCAGCTACTTCGTCTCCGCCCTCGGCGCGGCGGTGGCGGTCGGCGTGCTGGGGGTCCTGTTCGAGCGGTTCCTGATGAGCAAGGTCTACGGCTCGAACGTGCTGATGCAGCTGCTCGTCTGCTACGCCGTCGTGCTGATCTCAGACGACCTGATCAAGATCATCTGGGGGCCGGTGTCGCTCTCGATGGGCATGCCGGTGGAGTTCCGCCTGCCGCCGCTGCGCTTCTTCGGCGGCGTCGTGCCGCCGTTCTACATTTTCATGATCGTGACGGCGATGGCGATCGGCCTGCTGCTCTGGCTGGTGATTGCGCGCACGCGCTTCGGCAATATCGTGCGCGCCGCTGCGGTCAACGGTCCGATGGTGTCCGCCTTGGGCATCCGCGTGAACCTCTACTATGCCGCGGTGTTCGGCATCGGCAGTGCGCTGGCAGGCGCGGCCGGTGCGCTGGCGGCGCCCGTGCGCTCCCTCACGCCGGGCATGGGCTTCTCGATCCTGATCGAGTCCTTCATCGTCACGGTGATCGGCGGCATGGGGTCGATCGTCGGTGCCTTCGTCGCCTCGATCATCATCGGCCTCACGCGCTCCTTCGGCAGCATCGGGTTTCCGCTGTTCGTCGACGGCGTGATGTTCCTGATCATGGCCCTGGTCCTGATCTTCAAGCCGAGCGGCCTCTTCGGTCGCCCGCACAACAAGTAGGTCGGCCATGACTGGACGCTGGCGCGATCTCGCCTGGGCAGGAGCGGGGCTGGTTGCCCTTCTGCTGGTGCCGCTGTTCGGCGCCCCTCCCGCCATCCGCGACTTCATCATGTTCGGCATGGCCTACGGGTTGCTGGCCATGTCGCTCAACCTCCTGATCGGCTATTCGGGGCTGGTTTCCTTCGGACACGCCATGTTCTTCGCCTCGGGCGCCTATGCGTTTGGGCTCGCCATGCAATCGGGCAAGTTCTCGATCCCGGCGGCGTTCGCCCTGGCCATCGCCTTCACGGCCGTTATGGCCCTTGTCGTGGGCGCGATCTGCGTGCGGTTGAACGAGATCTACTTCGCCTTCCTGACGCTTGCCTTCCAGATGCTGTTCTACAATATCATTCTGGGCTGGGTGTCGTTCACCGGCGGCGACCAGGGGCTGATGGGCGGCATCCCGCGACCGAAGTTCCTGGGCATCGACCTGGCCGACCGAACGCAGCTCTATGTCTTCTGCAGCGTAGCCTTCATCGTCTGTATCGCCATCCTGCGCCAGCTCGTGATGTCGCCGTTCGGCTACACCTTGCGGCTGATCCGGGACAATCAGGAGCGGGCGGCCTTCCTGGGCGTCAACGTGCCCCTCGTGAAGCTAACCTGCTTCGTGATCTCGGCCTGCGTGGCTGCCGTCGGCGGCATCCTGCTGACCCTGTTCGTGTCCGGCGCCTATCCGAACTTCGGCTTCTGGACGACCTCTGGCGAGGCGATCTTCATGATCCTGCTGGGCGGCTCCAACGTCTTCCTGGGCCCGTTGGTCGGCACGGTCATCCTGCGCCTGCTGAACGACATCACCGTGACTTATACGAGCCATACGGAGCTGGTGCTGGGCATCGTGATCCTGATCCTGGTGCTGGGCCTGCGCAAAGGCCCGCTCGACCTGATCGCCGAGCGCCTGGAGAACCGGCGTCAGGCGGCGGCGCAGGCGGTGCGCGATGCGGCCGACGCTGGGGCGACCGACAGCCGGAAGAGTGGTTCCTGATGCTGAAGCTCGAGAACCTCAAAAAGTCCTTCGGCGGCGTCGCGGCGACGCGGGACGTGTCGCTCGACTTCGCCGACGGATCGCTGACCGCCGTCATCGGCCCCAATGGCGCCGGCAAGACGACGCTGTTCAACCTGATCACCGGCCGCTTTCCGATCGACAGCGGCCGCATCCTGCTGGGCGGCGAGAATATCGCGGGACTGTCGCGGCGCGAGATCGTGCGGCGGGGCATCGGTCGCGCCTTCCAGGTGGCGAGCCTGTTCCCGACGCTTACTGTCCGCGAGGCACTGGCGGCCGCGGCGCAGGCGCATCAGCGGCGCGAGACGGCGATGCTGGTCGGCTTTCCCACGGCAGCGGCCATGAACCATGCCGACGAGATCATGGAGCTGCTGGGGCTGACGCGTGTCGCCGGCATCCTGAGCCGCAACCTCAGCCACGGCGACCAGAAGCTGCTGGATATCGGCCTGGCACTGGCGCTGGAGCCCAAGGTGCTGCTGCTCGACGAGCCGACGGCCGGCATGGGGCCGGAAGAGCGCTGGCGCATGATCGAGACGGTGCAGCGCCTGTGGCGGGCCCGCGGCATGACCCTGATCTTCATCGAGCACGACATGGATATCGTCTTCAAGGTCGCCCAGACGGTGCGTGTCCTGTCCTACGGCGCGGTGCTGGCCGAAGGCACGCCGGAGGAGGTCCGGCGCAATCCGCAGGTCATCGAGGCCTATCACGGCAAGTCGGCGCACGGTTCGGCCGAAGGAGCGGCGGCGTGAGCGCGGCCGAGATCCTGACGCTCGACGGTATCGACGTCTTCTACGGCGCCAGCCAGATCCTGTTCGGCGTCTCGTTCGGCGTCGAGAAGGGCCAGTCGCTGGCGCTGCTCGGCCGCAACGGCGCCGGCAAGAGCACGACCATGAAGGCGATCATCGGTCTGGCCCCGCCCAGGCGTGGCGCCATATCGGTTCATGGCGTGGCGGTGCAGAAGTTCACGGCCGACCGCATCGCCCGCGAGGGTATCGGCTTCGTGCCCGAGGACCGGCAGATCTTTCCCGAGCATTCGGTCGAGGACAATCTCAAGATCGGCGTCAAGACGGGGCCCGGCGGGCGATCCGACTGGACCCTGGAGAAGATCTACGACGTCTTCCCGATCCTCGCCTCGATGCGCACCCGCATGGGCGGCCGTCTCTCGGGCGGCGAGCAGCAGATGCTCACCATCGCGCGCACCCTGATGGGCAATCCCGACGTGCTGCTGCTCGACGAGCCCAGCGAAGGGCTGGCGCCGATCATCGTCGAGAAGATCGGCGAGCTGATCCAGCGGCTGCGCGGCATGGGCATCACCCTGATCGTGGCCGAGCAGAACATGCATTTCTGTCTCGACATCGCGAGCCACGTCGCCGTGATCGACAAAGGCCACATCGTCTATCGCGGCTCGATCGACGAGCTGCGCGCCAACGACGACGTGAAGAAGCGCTACCTGGCCGTCTGATTGGCCGCCTGATTGGCCGTCTGCAGCACGACCCGCAGGCCGGGGCGGGCATCTTCGAGCCTGATCGTGAGGCCGTGCAGGCCGGCAATCGCCTTCACCATGGCGAGGCCGAGGCCGCTGCCCGAGGTCGAGCGGCTGCGGTCGAGACGATAGAAGCGGTCGAATACCTTGTCGTGCTCGACGGCCGGAATGCCCGGGCCGTTGTCGGCGACCTCCAGCTCGAAGCCCGTCTCCTGCTTGCGCAGGCGGAGCGAGAGCTTCGTGCCGGCCGGCGTATGGCGCAGCGCGTTCTCCAGAAGGTTGGAGACGAGCTGGGCAAAGAGCTGGCGGTCGCCGGTCAGCCGCACGCCGCTGTCGATCTGCACGTCGAGCGGATGCTCGGCATCCTCGGCGACCGGCGTGTAGGTTTCGCCGAGGCTCGACAGCAGGTCGGACAGATCGAAGTCGGCGAAGCCGCTCTTCTGCGCGCCGGCCTCGACCTGGGCGATGCGCAGCAGGGCGGAGAGGGTCTCCAGGAGCGAATCGGCTTCCTCGATGGCCGCGTCGGTCGCCGCTTCGTAGTCGGCCGTCGAGGTGGCGCGTTCGCGGGCATCTTCGAGCTGCTGGCGCAGGCGGCCGAGCGGCGTGCGCAGGTCGTGGGCAATGTCGCTCGACACCTGGCGCAGCCCGTCCATGAGCTGCTGGATGCGGGCCAGCATGGCGTTGAGGCTGGAGACGAGCTGGTCGATCTCGTCTTGCGTGCCGCGCGCCGGGATACGTGCCGAAAGATCGCCTTCCATGATGGCGCGGCTGGTGCGCGTGATGGTGTCGATGCGGCGCAGGAAGTTGGTGCCCAGCACGGCGCCGCCGGCGATTGCCAGCAGCAGGGCGAGGCCGCTCGACCAGAAGAAGGCGCGCACGATCGCGTGCTGCATGTCGGTGAGCCGCGTCGAATCCTGCGCCACCAGCAGGAACGAGCCGTCGGGCAGGGTGAGGCCGAAGCCCATCAGCTTCGAATGGTCGATATCGGCCTCGGGCGCCTCGCGCTGCGGGACGAAATCGATCGAGCCTTCGACCGGCGGCATGCCGGGCAGGTTGCCGACTACGACGCGACGGTTGGGGGCCTGCAGCAGGTAGAAGATGGGGCCGCGCGTTCGGAAGTTGATGCGCCGGGTGATCTGGTCGGCGAGGCCGGAAAGGCCGCTGCGCCGGTGCACGTCGGCGAGCTGGTAGGCTTCGGAGCGCAATACCGCCGACATGTCGCTCTGCATCGCCGCCGTCGCCGTCCAGTAGACGGTGACGAACAGCGCGCCGGCGGAGAGGATGAACAGGACGGCGTAGAGCAGCGGCAGGCGGAAGCTTGCCGAGCGCAGGATCCTAATCAGGCGCCCGGACGACATAGCCGGCCCCCCTGATCGTATGGAGCAGGGGCTTGTCGAAACCCTTGTCGATCTTGGAGCGCAGGCGGCTGATGTGGGTCTCGACGATGTTGGTCTTGGGGTCGAAGTGGAAGTCCCAGACCTTTTCGAGGAGCATGGTGCGCGTCACCACCTCGCCGGCGTGGCGTAGCAGGTACTCCAGGATCTTGAACTCCTGGGCCAGCAGATCGATGCGCTTGCCGCCGCGCGTCACGGTGCGCGCCAGCAGATCCATTTCGAGATCGCCGACGCTCAGCGAGGTCGCCGCCACGATCGGCGGCCGGCGGGCGAGGGCGCCGATGCGCGCCCGCAGCTCGGCGAAGGCGAAGGGCTTGGTGAGGTAGTCGTCGCCGCCGGCTTCGAGGCCGGCCACGCGATCGTCGACACCGCCCATCGTGGTGAGGAAGAGCACCGGCGCCGTCATGCCGGAGGCGCGCGCGGCCTTCACGAGCGAGAGCCCGTCCATCGCCGGCAGCATGCGGTCGACGATCAGCACGTCGTACTTCTCGCCGGTGGCGAGATAGAGCCCGTCGCGGCCGTTGTCGGCGTGGTCGACCACATGGCCGTGCTCGCGCAGGCCCTTGGCGATGTAGTCGGCGGTCTGTTTGTCGTCTTCAACGAGGAGAATTTTCACGACGCCCGTCTAACCGGCGCCGAGCCCCGGCGCAACGCTCCCCAACTATACAAACATTCAATCTGGCGGCCATCAGGACGCTACGGGTCAGAGCCCATATTCCGCATGCCCCCAAGGAGGAGGTTTTAGATTATGAGCAAGACCAAGACCCGTATTCTGACTGCCCTGGCGCTGACGACCGCTCTCACGGCGCCGGCGCTCATCGCGCCGATGTTCACCGCGCCGGCAGCCGTTGCCGGCCAGCCCGTGGCCGCAGTCCAGGATTTCTCGGATCTGGCCGCCAAAGTCACCCCCGCCGTCGTGAACGTCGCCGTGACCATGAAGGCCGGCGCCGAGGATGGTGACGAGGCCCGCATGTCGGGCAACGCCCAGCAGCAGCAGATGGAAGAGTTCATGAAGCGCTTTGCCGAGCGCTTCGGCCAGCCGATGCAGCCGGGCCAGCGTCCGGACGGCAAGCGTGCGCCGTCGAAGGAGAAGGCCCAGGCCGTCGGCACGGGCTTCATCGTCGACGCCAAGGGCACGATCGTCACGAACTACCACGTGGTCGGCAAGGCCGACTCGATCACCATCACCATGGCGGACGGCACCAAGCTGCCGGCCAAGATGATGGGCGGCGACGAGAAGACCGACCTCGCCGTGTTGAAGGTCGAGAGCGACAAGCCGCTCCCGTTCGTCTCGTTCGGCGACGCCTCCAAGGTGCGCGTCGGCCAGCCGGTGATGGCGGTGGGCAACCCGTTCGGCCTCGGTGGCACCGTGACCACGGGCATCGTGTCGGCGCGCGGCCGTGACATCCACTCCGGTCCGTTCGACGACTACATCCAGACGGACGCCGCCATCAACCGCGGCAACTCGGGCGGTCCGCTGTTCGACATGGACGGCAACGTGATCGGCATCAACACGGCCATCTACTCGCCGACCGGCGGCAGCATCGGCCTGGGCTTTGCCATCCCGTCCTCGCTGGCGCAGCCGGTGGTGGCGGAGCTGAAGGACAACGGCCGGGTCGAGCGCGGCCTGCTGGGTGTCCAGATCCAGCCGATCTCGAAGGAGATCGCGGAGAGCCTGTCGCTCAAGAGCGAGAAGGGCGCCCTGGTGGCGATGGTCCAGCCGGACAGCGCGGCGCTCGCCGCCGGCGTCCAGTCGGGTGACGTGATCATGAGCGTCGACGGCAAGAAGGTCGACGGCATCAAGGAGCTGACCCGCACCATCTCCGCGGTCAAGCCGGGCACCTCGGTGAAGCTGGGTGTGTGGCGCGACGGCAAGGAGATGAGCCTCACCGCCAAGGTCGGTGGCCAGAAGGACGACGCGATCGTCAAGGCCAGCGCCGACGGCAAGGGCCCGGCCGCCAAGGCCGAGCCGATGGCCTACGGGGTCTCGCTGGCGCCGCTCTCCGCGGAGGCGCGCAAGCAACTCGGCCTCGATGGCGACGTGAAGGGTGTGGTGGTCGCCACGGTCGAGCCGGGCAGCCCGGCCGACGACCAGGGCCTCAAGGCCGGCGACGTCCTGCAGCAGGTCGGCAAGGACGCCGTCGACAGCCCCAAGATGGCTGCCGAGAAGCTCAAGGAAGCCAAGACCACCGGCAAGCCGGTGCTGATGAAGGTGTTTCGAGAGGGGATGACCCGCTTTGTCGCTGTCTCTCCCCGGGCGGCCTAGCAAACCTCTCGATCGGTCGGAGCCTCAGGGCTCCGACCGTAGCCTTCTTCTCAAGCGTAACCGATCGTCTTCGAGGTTGAAGCAGAGCCATTATCATTCCCCGGATGGCCGAGCGAACCTCTGTAAGAGGCCGGCGGTGGCCCCACCATCGCCGGCTTTCTTACAACCGACGCCTTCTCTCAGGGGGGCCGCGTCATTCCCGGCGAAGACCGGGAAGACGCGATCATGAGGGGGAGCGGGAGGTCCGCAGCCTGGTGTGGCGGTGCTGCGGATCTCCCCACCTCATCCACCGATGCCGGCCTTCGTGGCCGGCATTTTTGCTGGGGGCGCGCCACTCCAGTGGCGCGATCTTTCTCAACCCATCTCATGACGCGCCACTGGAGTGGCGCGCCCCCAGCGAATCAAAGGGCACACTTGGGCGTTCGGGTTGGCATTTCTTTGCTCAGGGCGTAACGCGCCGCTTAAGGAGTTCGTACTGCCGGGGCGATGTATCTTCGAGCGCTTCGGCACGATTGCTCGGCAAGTCCTGGTATTCGAGTGGCCGCTCGAACTGGCTCTCCGTCAGGTCGAGCCTTCGTCCCGCGACGCGATTGTAGAAGTGCCACTGGCCGTCAATTGACGTCTTAAGAATGTCGCCGCCCAGCAGGTCCTGTGTAACGAGCGCTGTGACGCTGCACTGGCCGCAGGCAGGATTGTTGGGCCGCCACTTGCCGCTGGTCTCAGTGGACCAAGCCGAACGGAGTTTCCCGAGCAGCTTTGTTTCGGCGTCGGTCACAGGGCGCGCTTCTTCGAGGAGATGACGCCGCTGGCGATGCCGTGCCACTCGATGGTGCCGGCGAGGCGGGAATGCTCGATCTTGGGGCAGCGGTTCATCACCACCTTGAGCCCGGCCTTCTCGGCGCGTTCGGCGGCTTCCATGTTCACCACGCCGAGCTGCATCCAGACGACCTTGGCGCCATGACTGATGGCCTCGTCGGTGATCGGCCCGGCGGCCTCGGAATTGCGGAAGATGTCGACCATGTCGGCCTTCACCGGCAGCTCGTCCAGCGAGCCATAGACCTTCTGGCCGAGGATCTCCTGGCCCTTGGCGGCGGGATTGACCGGAATGACCTTGTATCCGCGGTCCAGCAGATATTTCGCAGCAAAGAAGCTGGGCCGATTCCAGTTGGCCGATAGGCCGACCATGGCGATAGTCTTCGTGTCGCGCAGGATCTTGCGCAGGTAGAGATCGTCATAACGGTCGCTGAAGGCGGCTTTCATGGGGGGGATTATACATGGCCGGTCCGATGCTGTTCGAGCCGATTTCGATCCGCGACGTCACCTTGAAGAACCGGGTGGTCGTGGCGCCGATGCATCAGTACGCGGCGGAGAAGGGCTTCGCGACCGACTGGCATCTCGTGAATGCCGGTCGCTACGCCGCCGGGGGCGCGGGCCTCGTCATCATGGAGTCCACCAAGGTGGAGCGGCGTGGTTGCGGCACGGTGGGCGATCTCGGCCTGTGGGACGATGCGTTCATTCCCGGTCTGAAGCGCTGTGTCGACTTCATCCGGCTGCACAATTCCGTGCCGGGCATCCAGCTCGGCCACTCCGGCCGCAAGGCGCGGCGCTTCCGGCCGTGGGAAGGCGGCGCGCCGCTGAAGCCGTCGCCCGAGATCGACGACTGGGACCAGTGGGAACTGGTGTCCTCGAGCGGCATCAACTCGCCCGACACCGATCCGACTCCGCGCGCGCTGACGCTCGCGGAAATCCCGGAAGCCGTCGAGCGCTGGGGGCAGGCGGCGCGCCGCGCGCACGAGGCCGGCTTCGACGTGCTCGACATCCACATGGCGCATGGATACCTGATCCATCAGTTCCTCTCGCCGTTCTCCAACGTGCGCAACGACCAGTATGGCGGCAGCGAGCTGAACCGCATGCGCTTCGCCATCGAGGTGGTGGAGAGCGTGCGGGCGCACTGGCCGGCCTCGAAGCCGCTGTTCGTGCGCTTCTCGGTCGAGGACGATTCCGGCTGGGGGCCGGACCAGAGCGTGGCGCTGGCGAAGATCCTGAAGCCCAAGGGTGTCGACGTGATCGACTGCAGTTCGGGCGGCATGCGCGGCTCGCCCGTCGTGAGCGCCGGCCCGGTGACGTATGGCTATCAGGTCCCTTATGCGGACCGTCTGAAGAACGACGCTGACATCCTCAGCATGGCGGTCGGCCTGATCGTGCATGCCGACCAGGCAGAGAAGATCCTGCAGGAAGGTCGGGCCGACCTGATCGCGCTGGCGCGCGAGCTTCTCTACAACCCCAACTGGCCGATGGATGCCGCGCAGAAGCTCGGCGTCGACCCGAAGTTCGCCTCGGTGCCGTCTGCCCAGGCCTATTGGCTGGCCAAGCGCGCACAGTCAGTGAAGTCGGTCGTGCCGTCGACCTACATGAAAGGCCTGCACGTCGACTGAAAGAGGCAGTCACCGGGACGTGACACCGCCGCGCCGCGTCGCGCGTTATGATCTTCTCCACCTCGAATTCGGCGGAGAAGATCATGAACCGGATTGCGGCAACGGCCCTCGCGCTCGCCTGTGTCCTCTCGACGCCCGTCTGGGCAGCTTTGAAGCCAGGCGATGCTGCGCCTGATTTCACGGCGCAGGCGGCGCTCGATGGCAAGGACTACACATTCTCGTTGTCCGATGCTCTGAAGAAGGGCCCCGTGGTGCTCTACTTCTTTCCGAAGGCGTTCACGACCGGGTGCACAGCCGAGGCACATGAGTTCGCCGAGGCGGCGGACCAGTTCAAGGCGCTGGGCGCGACGCTGATCGGCATGTCGGCGGACGATATCGGGACGCTGCACAAGTTCTCGACGCAGGCGTGCTCGGGCAAGTTTCCGGTCGCCGCCGATCCCGATCTCAAGGTCATCAAGGCCTACGACTCGGCGCTGGTTCGCGTCGGCAGCGTCGGGATTGCCGACCGCATCTCCTACGTGATCGCGGCGGATGGCAAGATCGTCTACGCCTTCGCCGATCGCAGCCCCGAGAAGCATGTCGAGAACACGATGGCGGCGGTCAGGCAACTGCAGAAGAAGTAGCCGTCCTCGTCCGTTCTGCGCGCTTGCGCAACAGGTGCGCGGCGCCCATCAGCGCGGCCGTCAGGACGATCGTGAGGGTCGAGACGGCGGCGATGGTCGGGTCGATCTGGAAGCGCAGGTCGTCCCACATGCGGCGCGGTAGAGTGACGGCGCCGGTCCCGGATATGAACAGCGCCACGATCAACTCGTCGAACGAGGTGATGAAGGCGAACAGCGCGCCGACCAGCACGCCCGGCTGGATCAGCGGCAGGTCACCTGGAAGAATGTGGCACCCGGCGTCGCGCCGAGGCTGAGGGCGGCCTGTTCCAGCCTTGGGTCGATGCCCGACAAGCTCGCGGTTACGCTGGTGACGACGAAGGGGACGGCGAGGCAGGTGTGCGCCAGTACCATCGCGATCGGCGTCCCGACGAGGCCGTAGCGCGAATAGGCGTAGTAGATGCCGATCGCCACGACGATGCCGGGCACGATCAGCGGCGACAGGATCAGCCCCGCCGCGACGACTCGCGCGGCCTTGGGCAGGCGCGCGATGCCGAGCGCGGCCAGCGTGCCGAGGAAGGTCGCCAGCACGACGACGGCGCAGGCCACCCAGATGCTGACCCAGGTCGGCTTCAGCCAGTCGGGATTGCTGAAATAGGCTTCGTACCAGCGCAGGCCGAAGGCGGGCGGCGGAAAGGTGAGGTAGGTCGCGGAGGAGAAGGAGACGATCGCTACCACGACGATCGGGAAGGCGAGGAAGAACAGGATCAACCCGACGACGGTGGACGGAAGGATGCTCGCGAGCCTCATCGCATGCTCGTCCTGAAGGCGTTGCCGACGCCTGGCAGCTTGCGCGCCACGGCGAGGATGGCGAGCGCCGTCGCCAGCAGGACCGCCGAGAGCGTCGCGGCATAGGCCCAGTTGAGCTGGTCGACCTGCTGGGCGATCAGCATCGACAGCGTGATGTCGCGCGGGCCGCCGACCATGGCGGGCGTGATGTAGAAGCCCAGCGCCAGCACGAAGGTGAGGAGGGTACCGGCCGCCACGCCCGACATCGAGAGCGGCAGGATGACCTGCCGGAAGGTCATGAACGGCGTCGAGCCGAGGCCGGAAGCCGCGCGGATCAGCGAGGGATCGATCTGCCGCAGCGCGTTGGCGATCGGGAGGATCATGTAGGGCAGCAGGATGTGGATCATCGCGATCTGGGTCGCGAGCGGCGTGTTCAGGATGCGGATGGGCCGGTCGATCATGCCCAGCGCCAGCAGCGCCTCGTTGACCAGACCGTGCCGGCCGAGCAGCACCATCCAGGCATAGCTGCGGACCAGGACGCTGGTCCAGAAGGGCAGGAGAATGATCACCAGGATGAAGGGCGCCATCGATTTGGCGCGCACCAGGCCCATGGCGACCGGATAGCCCAGGATCAGGCAACCGATGGTGACGGTGATGGAGGTGTTGATCGTGATCCAGAACGTCTTCTGGAACACG
>JAIUOY010000023.1:0-3376 GCA_020160995.1 Pseudomonadota bacterium
CATGCTCGCCCTGCCGGAATGGTTCGACCACTACAACGAGCTTCACCCGCATCGGGCGCTCGGATATCGTTCACCCCGCGAGTTCATCGCGGCCCAAGCAGCACCGTGAGAAATGTCCGGGCTTTTGGGGGCTACAACACTCGAATCCTTGCCGATGGAATAGAGAAGTACCGGGCTGCGAAAATCGGCAAAAACCTCCCGCAAAATATGGATGGCTTCAGCCTCGAGCGTATGCAGGTGCGGGGAAAGAGGCATTTTGGTGAACGGCTCGGACAATTTTCAAGACTACGAGAACCCGCTAGCGGCGCCAGCAGGTGCGGATCACCCAATTCCTATGCGATCTCAGACGGCACAGCTACCATTCCCTCGCCCTAGCAACTGCGTCGGAAGCGTGTCGGGCGTACAATAGTATGATGCAGTAGCAATCTTGTTCTTCAGGCAGCTGGCAATATCCAACCGGAATTGCAGCTCAGGCACGGCCAATGCAGATAGCTGCTGCTGTGTGGAGCAGTACGGTGAGGTCTGGGCAGACGTCATCGTCTTTGCCCAGCTCCGCTCGACGGAGATTGGCGGCCGTTCACCAGCGGTACCGCGAGCGGTTTGCCGATCGCCTGCAGCGGCTTGCGCTGCGAGCCCGGTATCTCGATCTTAACGCGGCTTGACGATTCATACGGCATGCCGTGCATTTCGCCGCCGACGACGATCACTACATCGGCCTGATTGGCGGCGGCGACGGCCTCGAGGCCTTCACGCAGCCTGGCAACGGCATTCGCGTCGCGGAGGTGCAGGGCCAGGCACTCATGCAAGGGGCAGGCATTCCGCCTGCCGCCTGCGACCGCAACGCGGTGTTCGCGGTTGCTGCTGCGCGGCAGGCATTGATCTCGGCCGGTCTCGGGTCAGGCTTGCCGCATCCAGAGCGCGTCGGCGTCATCCTGGGCAACTCGTCCGGCGGGCAATGTAGCACCGACGACCAGTATTCCCGGCTCTACACCCAGAACAAGCGCTCGCCCCCCATGACGGTGGCCAAAGTCATGGTGAGCTCCTCGGCCAGCTGGGTATCGAACGCGACAGGCGCTTCCGGCCCCTGTTTCGTGACGTCGAGTGCCTGCGCCTCGTCCAGCCATGCCATCGGCACCGCCATGCAGTTCCTGCGTGAAGGGCTAGCCGACATCGTCATTGCAGGTGGCACGGAGGCTCCGCTTTCGGCCGGAACTTTGCTGGCCTGGTATGCCATGAAGATCATGTCGCGCACGCTCTGCAGGCCGTTTGCCGCGGGGCGCGACGGTCTCATGTTGGCGGAAGGCGCGGGCGTGGTCGTGCTAGAAACGGAGGCACATGCCCGCAGTCGCGGGCTGGATCCCAGGGGGGAGATTGTCGGTTTCGGCTCCAGCGCCGACCCGGGCGACATCATGGCGCCCAATGTGGGCGGCATGATGCGGGCTATGGCGCTCGCCTTGGCCGATGCTGGTCTGGGCGCCGGCGACCTGGCCTATGTCAATGCTCACGGCACCGGCACGGACGCCAATGACCGCCGAGACGCAAGTTCTGATCCGCCTCTTTGCCGGGCAGCCCCGTCGCCTACGTCTTCTAACAAGGGGGCGACCGGCCGCGCGCTCGGAGCTGCTAGCGCTCTCCAGACGGTTGCGGCAACCATGTCCATCGAGCGAGGTATGGCCCCGCCGACAGCGAATTGCGACGCTCCAGATCCCGATGCGATATCGACTGCATTCCGGATGAGGGTCGGGCAATGACGATTTCTGCCGCCCTGTCCAATTCCTTCGCCTTTGGCGGTCTCAATACGGCTTTGGTCTTCAAAGCAATCGAGTAAGGCGCATCAGAGTTCCGAACGAATACGCTGGGAAGACAATCCTCATGAACAGCATCGGCGCGACAAGCACATTCGTCGTTATGCGGCAACGAGGAGAACTCGTAGAGGGAAGAGCCCGAACCGGTCCCTCACGCCAGTAGAAACGACTGCTGCAGCACATCCCGCGAATCCAGCCCGAGCTGCACGTCGAACTGGCCGCTCTCGAGCACCTCTTTCAGCTCGCCATTGACGAACTTGAGTTGGTCCGGGCCGACCTCGAAGCGCACCACGCGGCTCTCGCCGGGCTTCAGCGTCACCTTCTGGAAGCCCTTCAGCTCCTTCACCGGCCGCGCGATCGAGGCATAGGGGTCGGCGATGTAGAGCTGCACGACATTTGCGCCTTCGAAGTTGCCGGTATTGGTCAGCGTCGCCTCGGCGGTCAGCTTCTCGCCGCGCTTGATGCGGGCAGCCGAGAGCTTGAGGTCCGTCAGGGTGAACGTGCTGAAGCTCAGGCCGAAGCCGAACGGATAGAGCGCGCCCTGTTCCTCCTCGAAATATTGCGAGGTGTAGTTGCCGGGCTTGCCTGGGGTGTAGGGGCGCCCGATCCGCAGCGCGTTGTAATAGGTCGGGATCTGGCCGGCCGAGCGCGGGAAGCTGATCGGCAGCTTGGCCGAGGGGTTGTGGTCGCCGAACAGGATGTCGGCGATGGCGTTGCCGCCCTCGGTACCGGCGTACCAGGTCTCCAGGAGAGCGTCGGCATTGTCCTTTTCCCAGCCGATGGCGAGCGGGCGACCGTTCATCAGCAGGACGACGAGCGGCTTGCCGGTCGCCTTCAGCGCCTGCAGCAGCTTGCGCTGCGAGCCGGGCATCTCGATCGTGACGCGGCTCGACGATTCATGCGACATGCCGCGCACCTCGCCGACGACGGCGATCACCACATCGGCCTGGTTGGCGACGGCGACGGCCTCCTCGATCATCACATCGAGCGGACGGGAATCCTGGATGACCTCCGGCTTGTCCCAGTTCAGGAAGTTCAGGTAGTCGACGACCTTCTGGTCGTCGAGCACGTTGGCGCCGCGCGCGGTCAGCAGCTTCGCCTTGCCTTCGATCGCCTTCTCGATGCCGGCCTTGACCGTGACGGCCTGTTCGGCGACGCCCTGCGCCGACCAGCTGCCGAGGATGTCGAGCCCGGAATCGGCCAGCGGCCCGACGAGCGCGATCGTGCCCTGCTTCTTCAGCGGCAGGGTCTGGTTGCGGTTCTCCAGCAGCACGATGGTGTCGCGGGCGATCTCGCGTGCCGGCTCGCGGTGCAGGCGATCGTTCGCGCGCACATCGACCGGGTCGTCCTCCTGCTTGCCCATGCGCAGGAACGGGTTGGTGAAGAGGCCCATGTCGTATTTGGCGCCGAGCACCTCGCGCACGCAGGCGTCGAGCTCGGCCATCTTGATCTCGCCGGAGGCGATCAGGCCGGGCACCTCGGCGAGATAGACCTGATCGGCCATGCTGAGGTCGATGCCGGCCTTGATCGCGAGCTTGGCGGCCTCGCGGTTGTCGCGGGCGACGCCGTGG
>JAIUOY010000024.1:0-3264 GCA_020160995.1 Pseudomonadota bacterium
AGCTCCGGCCATTTCATGCCGTTCATCAGGGCGATGACGAAGACGCAAAGGGCGCCCAATGCGCCCGCTTCGGTGGGCGTCGCCCAGCCGAACAGCATCGAATAGAAGATGATGGCGATCACCAGCACGATGGGCAGCGTGCCGGGCAGCGACTTGAAGCGTTGCGGCCAGGTATAGCCGCGGATCGGCTGGCCGTAGCCCGGGTTGCGCCAGCACATGACCAGGATGATCGCGGTGTAGACGAAGGCCGAAAAGATGCCGGGCGCGAAGCCCGCGACCAGCAGCTTGCCGACCGACTGTTCGGTGATGATGCCGTAGACGACCAGCAGCGCGCTGGGCGGGATCAGCGAGTCGAGCGTCGCGCCGGCCGCGACGACCCCGGCCGCCAGCCGCTTGTTGTAGCCCGCCTTCAGCATCTCGGGGATGGCGACCTTGGCGAACACCGCTGCAGCCGCGGTATTGGCGCCCGAGACGGCGGAGAAGCCCGCCACGGCATAGACCGTGGCAATGGCCAGGCCGCCGGGCAGCCAGCCCAGCCAGCGGCGCGCCGCCTCGAAGGCCGCCTGCGTGATGCCGGCATAGTAGGCGAGGTAGCCGATCAGGATGAACATCGGCAGGACGCTCAGCGTGTAGTTCACGACCGAGGCATGCGGCACGACGCCGGCGGTACGCAGGCCGGTGCCGAAGCCCGTCAGGACGGCGAGCCCGAAGGCGCCGACTGCGGCTGCGGCGAAGGCGATGCGCACGCCCACCACGCAGAGCCCGACCAGCAGGAAGCAGCCCAGAATGCCAAGGGTCAGCGGTTCGATGGTCATTGCCGCTTCTCCCCTGTCGTTTTCTCTTCTCGACCCAGCGCTTCCTGAATCTCGTTCTGCGCCTGGACCTCGATGGTCTCGATCACCGGCACGGCAATCGGCTGCGCATTGGGATGGCGGATCAGGCGGGCATAGTCGGCCGCCTGCAGGGCAAGCCGTACCCAGAGGACCGCCAGCACGATGGGCACCAGCAGCTTGGTCGGCCAGACCGGCAGCTTGATGTCGATGGTCGAGTCGCCGAGCTGGTAGGCGCGCAGGAAGTTCTGCCAGGTCGAGTCGACCAGGGTGGTGATGGCCAACATCGCCACCAGTACGGCGAACAGCTCCATCGACCAGAGGAAGCGCAGCGAGAAGCCGCGCAGCAGCAGGTCCATCCGAATATGCGCACCGACCCGTTGCGCATAGGAGATGCCCAGGAAGGCGAACAACGCGCTCGCCTGCTCCATGTAGTCGATATAGCCGTAGATGGCCGTGTTGAAGGCGGTCCGTCCGATGACCTGGAAGACGCCAACAAACATCAGGAAGAAGATCGCCGCGGCAGCGATCAGGTTCATCCCGTCTTCGAGCCGCGACCAATAGCGGTGCGCTACCGCCAAGGCGGTCGTGCCGTCTCCCGGCATGCTCTCCTCCCTTGCCTGCAGCCGCCCGTATTCGGGTCGTCAGTGCTGCAGGCTTGGGTTAGAGGCTAGTCTGCATTGGGATTCTCTTCAATCTGCGCGATATACGCGAGAAACTTTACTGCGGCTCGATCTTCGCGAGCTTGATGTACTTGGTCCAGTCCTCGCGCTCTTTGGCCACGAAGGCATCGCACTGTTCGATGGTCCAGTCCCTCGGCGGCGGGATGAAGCCGAGCTGCTTTACACGCTCCAGAACTTCCGACTCGTGGATCGCATCCATGAGCAGGCGGTTCAGCTTCTTCTTGATGTCCTCGGGCGTCTCCTTGCGCACGGAGAAGCACGAGAAGGCAATGATCACGTAACTCGGATAGGTCTCGGCAATCGCCGGAACGTCGGGAAAAAGCGGCGAGCGATCCTTCGAGGTGACGGCCAACGCGCGCACGTAGCCCGAGCGGACATAGCTCTCGCCCACCACCTGGTCGGGGAACACGCAGTCGACACGGCCCGCGTTGAGATCCTGGATCGAGGCAACGGCGTCGCGATAGGCGACTTCCTCGAACTTCACGCCGGTCGTTACCTCGAACAGCGCGGCTGGCACGCGCGACGAGGCGTTGCCGTAGCCGGAGAAGAGCGGCTTGGGCTGCTTCTTGGCGTATTCGACGAACTCCTTCACTGTCTTGTACGGCGCATCCGGCTTCACCAGCATGAAGTTGCCGGTGGTCCCGTTGACAGCGACCGTCGTGAAGTCCGACGGGTCGTAGGTCATCGTCTTGTACAGGCTGGGATTGGCGGCCAGCGTGCTGGTCGAGCCGAGCAGGATCGTATAGCCGTCGGCCGGCGCGTTCTTGACCTGCGTGGTGCCGATCATGCCGGTGGCGCCGGGCTTGTTCTCTATGACGAAAGGCTTACCCGTCATGGTTTCGAGCTGCTTGCCGATCAGACGCGAGACGATGTCGGTCGAGCCGCCCGGCCCGAAGGGCACCAGGATCTTCACCAGCCGGTTGGGATAAGCATCCTGCGCTGCCGCCGTTGCGCCGAGACCGGCCACAAGTGGAACGCCAGCAAGGCCAGCCAGGAGATCTCTGCGCTTCATCAGTCTGCACCCCCAAGGAAAGACGGCACCGATATAGGTCGTAGCGAGCAAAAGGCGAGCGGCCGATTGTCCACCGTTCCGAAGGGCGAGGAGTTTCGCAAAAAAGAAAGCCCTCCTCCGATCGCTCGGAGAAGGGCTTCGTTTCGTTGAAGTCGGCCGGGCTTACATGCCGAGCTGGCTGATGAACTTGGTGTTGAGGTAGGCTTCGAGCGCCTCGATGCCGCCCTCGGAGCCATAGCCCGAGTCCTTCATGCCGCCGAACGGCACTTCCGGCAGAGCAAGGCCATGGTGATTGATCGAAACCATGCCGCTTTCGAAAGCGGCGCCGACCTTGGTCATGGTCTTGCTGTTCGTGGTGTAGGCGTAGGCGGCAAGACCCCACGGCAAACGGTTGGCTTCCTTCATCACGCCTTCGAAATCCTTGAACGGCGAGATCGGCGCCAGCGGGCCGAACGGTTCGTCGTTCATGATCTTGGCATCGAGCGGCACGTCGGTCAGGACGGTCGGCTCGTAGAAGTAGCCCTTGTTGCCCTTGCGCTGACCGCCAGTCTGGATCTTGGCACCCTTGCCGATGGCGTCGCTCACGAAGCCGTCGATCGCATGCAGGCGACGCTCGGCGACGAGCGGGCCCATCTTCGTGTCGGCATCGAGTCCGTTGCCGACTTTCAGGTTCTTGGCGTAGGCGGTGAACTTCTCGACGAACTCCGGATAGACCTTCTCGTGCACCAGGAAGCGGGTC
>JAIUOY010000242.1:0-58324 GCA_020160995.1 Pseudomonadota bacterium
GCCACCGGGCTGGCGACCATCGAGCCCGAGATGCGCGACGTGATGCGCAGCCTTGGTGCCTCGCGCACGGAGATCCTGATCAAGGTCGGCATCCCGCGCGCCATGCCCTACCTGTTCGCCAGCCTGAAGGTGGCGATCACGCTGGCCTTCATCGGCTCGGTGATCGCCGAGACCGTGGGCGGCAACAACGGCATCGGCTTCCTGATGCTGTCGGCCAGCGCGCGCAACGATGCGCCCACGACCTTCGCCGGCCTGTTCGCCATCGCGATCATGGGCGTGCTGATGTATGCGGTCTGCGCCATGATCGAGAAGCGCATGACGCGCTGGGCCTTCCGCGGCGAAATCGTCGCCTGAGGGCGACGCTTCAGGTCTGGGCGTCGAAGAAGGCGTCGGCGTCCTCGACCTCGACCAGCCGCCCCTTGCGGATTTCGAGGAATCTCGTCGCCACGGTTCGCGTGAAGAAGCGGTCGTGACTCACGAACAGGCAGGAGACGTCGCTCTTTTCGAGCTGTTCCTCGAGATCTTCCTGGCCTTCGATATCGAGATGGTTGGTCGGCTCGTCCAGGACGTAGAAGTTGGGCCGCAGCAACTTCATCTTCAGGAACACCAGCCGCGCCCTTTCGCCATGGCTCAGCACGCCGATGGGTTCGCCGAGACGGGCAAAGGCGAAGCCGGCCCCGGCAAGATGGCGGATCGCGTCCTTTTCGGTGATGCCGTCGGCCTCGACCACATAGTCCAGGATCGACTGCTTGGTCGGCAGGTCGTTCATGGTCTGGTCGAAATAGACCAGCCGGCAGGCCGGATTGAACCGAACCGCGGCCTGACCGTCATAGTGTTCGCGCGCCGGATCGAAGGCGGCCGCCAGGGTCGCCAGCAGGGTCGACTTGCCGGCGCCGTTGACACCCAGCAGCGCCACGCGGTCGCCGGCGGCAATGGCCAGCCGGTCGATGGCGATCAGCTTGCGGTCCGAGCTCGGCACGGTGACGTCGAGGCCGGAGAGGCGGAGCGCCACGCGCGCATCGATGTCGCCGTCGGCCAGTTCGAGCCGGCGCTCGCGCGCGACATAGGTCTGCGTGCGCTCCTTCTCGATGCGCGCGATGCGGCTTTCGACGGCGTTCTTACGCTTGTTGAGGTCGGGATTCTTGACCGCCCAGACCTTGTAGCGCGCCGCTGCCTGCTCCAGCCGCTTGATCTCCTTGTCCTCCTGCTTGGCGCGAGCCGCCGCCGTGGCGTCGCGGCGCAGCAGCTCCTCGCGCGCGACGGAAAAGCGCGTCTTGAAGGCGTGGATGCCGTCGCTGCGCAGGAAGAGGGTGCGCTCGGTGACGCGGTCGAGAAACTCGCGATCATGGCTCACGATCAGCATGGGCACCGCGAAGTCGGTCGTGAGCCAGCGTTCCAGGGTGTTGATGTTGGCGAGGTCGAGATGGTTGGTCGGCTCGTCGAGCACCAGCATGTCGGGCTCTTCCAGCCGTGCCGCCGCCGCGATCAGCAGCAACCGCTGCCAGCCACCGGACAGGGTGCCGAACGGCTTGTCGAGCGTTTCCTGGTCGACGCCGATCTCGTCGAACAGCACGTCGATGCGCCAGTAATCGCCATCCTGGCCGGCCCGCGTCAGGGCATCTCCCAGCACGTCGCGCACCGGCCGTCCGGCGAGCGCCTCCGGGATGTCCTGAGGCACTTGGCCGACGCGAAGCCCGCGGGAGCGGACCACCTGGCCGGCGTTGAGTTCAAGCGCGCCCGTCAGGCACTTGAGCAGGGTCGACTTGCCGGCGCCGTTCTCGCCAACCAGCGCCGTGCGCGCATCGTCCAGCAGGAACGATACGTTCTCGAAGACGCGGCCCGAGCCGTAGAAGAACGAGGCCTGCTCCATGCCGAGCACGGCCTGACGCGACGCCATGACAAGTCCTGGGGATCAGGGGACGAGGGCGCCATCCCGAGCGATGACGCGCCCCGCCTTTACCACCAGCTTGCGCCGCGGGCGAGTGGCGACGGCCTCCGCCAGGGTCTCGGCTTCGACCGCTACGAAGTCGGCAGGTCCACCGGCCTTCAGACCGTAGTCCGCCAAGCCGAGCACTCGGGCGCCAGCGTCCGTCACCATCTCGAAGGCGAGCGCCAGTTCGTGGTCGTGCCGGAAGTTGGCGCGATAGGCGATCATCATGGCGCGGTCCAGCATGTCGCCGTTGCCGAACGGCGACCAGGCATCGCGGATATTGTCGGAGCCGCCGAACACCTCGACGCCATGCTCCTTCAGGAGCTTGAGCGGCGGGATCGTGGCGCCGCCCGGCCCGTGGCTCATGATGGCGATGCGGGCTTTGGCCAGTATGTCAGCCGTGCGGGCGGCGCTCTCGGTCGGAACGGACCCCAGCGCAAAGGCGTGGCTGATGGCCACCTTGCCCTGCAGGCCGGCCGCTTCGGTACGTTGGGCAATGGCCAGCATCTGCGCGATGCCGCCTTCGCCGCCGTCGTGCAGATGAATATCGACTCCGACGCCGTGCTTCGCCGCGACGCCGAAGATCGCATCGAGGTGGCCGTCGAGATCGCCGTCGATGCCGACTGGATCGAGCCCGCCCACGAGGTCCGCGCCCTCGCCGATTGCCGCGTCGAGCAGATCGGCCGTGCCGGGCGAGCGCAGGACGCCGCTTTGCGGGAAGGCCACGATCTCGATGGTGACAAGGTCGCGGAAGCGCTCGCGGACTTTCAGAATTTCGTGGAGGTTGCGCAGGCCGAGCTGGTTGTCGACGTCGACGTGCGTGCGCAGGTGCAACGTGCCGCTCGCCATCACCTGCCGCACCAGGTTCGAGCCGGTCTCGACCTCCGGCAGGGTCCGGGAGGCGCGCACCTTGCGTTCGGCTTCGATGCGGTCGGCGACCCGGTTGCCCGTAGCCTGATTCGGCACCCAGGGCAGGCCGAGCAGAGTCTTGTCGAGATGGATATGCCCGTCGACCAGGGGCGGCATGACCAAAGCGCCGCCGAGGTCGATGGTGTCCTTGCCGGTCGGCGGGGCCGAGATCGGGAGGAGGGCGGCGATCCGCCCTCCCTCGACCTCGATGTGATGTCGGCTGCCGTCGGGCAGTCGGGCGTTGGCGTAACGCACGGCCATCACGGTTGTTTCGGCGCGCCTACTTCGCGGCGACGTCGCCCGCTTCCTTGCGCGTCTGGTTGACGGCGGCGCGGGCGGCCTGGGCCATCAGACCGCTGTCGTTGGCGATGGTGACGAGGCGGAAGCCCTTGCCGATCATCTTGGCGGCATAGGAGGCCGTGCCGTTGTGCAGGCCGGCGAACTGGCCGCGCTTCTTGGTGGCCGCCAGCAGCTTGTCGTAGATCGAAAGGATCTGCGGCTCCTCGCGGTCGAGTATCGGCTTGAGGCCAAGCGACAGGCCGAGATCGGACGGGCCGACATAGATGCCGCTGACGCCCGGCACGTCGAGGATGGCGTCGATATTGTCGATCGCTTCCTGCGTTTCGATCATGGGGATGACCAGCACTTCGTCGTTGGCCGTCGCCTGATAGGGCGTCGCCTCGCCGTAGGCGCCGGCGCGGATCGGACCGTTGGAGCGCTTGCCCTTGGGCGGATAGAGGCAATAGGAGACCAGCGCCTTGGCTTCGGCGACGTTGTTCACCATCGGGCAGATGACGCCCCAGGCGCCGCCGTCCAGCACCTTGCCGACGATGCCGGGCTCGTTCCACGGCACGCGCACCAGTGGCGTGATCGGATGCTTGTCCATCGCCTGGAAGCAGCGGACCATCGAGTGATAGTCCTGAACGCCGTGCTGCATGTCGACGGTGACGCTGTCCCAGCCGCACTGCGCCATGGTCTCGGCCGAGAAGCCGTCGGGGATCGCCAGCCAGCCGTTAACGCAAGCCTTACCCGCCTGCAGCCGCTTCTTCAGCATATTCGTCGACATCAGTCCGTTTCCTTCCCAAGGGTAGTTGAAGACGGCTGGATCATAAGCCCGTCGACAAAAGGGAGGCCAATTTGTTGTATCGCTGGGCGGCTCGGCGGGGTGTTCAGCCCTTTACCGCGCCCGCCGAGAGGCCCTCGACGATGTACCTCTGCAGCAGCGCCACCAGGATTACGGTCGGTGCGAGGGCAAGCAGGCAGATTGCCATCATGAGATTGAAGAAGACGTGGACGTCGCCGACCAGGCTGGCGATGACCACGGGCAGGGTCATCACGTCCGGCCGGGCATTCAGGATCAACGGGATCAGCAGCTCGTGCCAGGAAATGATGAACATAATGACCCCGCAAGCCGCGAGCGCCGGGGTCGCCAGTGGCAGCACGACGTGCACGAAGGCGCTGAAGCGGGAGCATCCGTCGATGCGTGCCGCTTCTTCGAGTTCGGCGGGAATCGTGTCGAAGTAGGGGGCAAGGATCAGGATCGCGTAGGGCAGGAGAAAGCCGGTCTCCGCGATGATGACGCCGGTGAGCGAATTGAGCTGCCCGACCGACCGCATGACCACGTATAGCGGAATCATCAGCACGATCACCGGCACGAAGCGCGCGACGATGTTGGCCTGCAGCAGGAAGAGGGTCCAGCGGAAGCGCTGGCGGGCGATGGTGTAGGCCGACAGCGACCCGAAAAGCAGCGTCAGGAACGTCACCGAGCCCGCCACGATCGCGG
The DNA here is from genome assembly GCA_020160995.1 of Pseudomonadota bacterium. Classification (GTDB taxonomy): domain Bacteria; phylum Pseudomonadota; class Alphaproteobacteria; order Reyranellales; family Reyranellaceae; genus Reyranella. The sequence goes on from JAIUOY010000242.1 coordinate 4,623, forward strand.
AGTTCAGGAAGGCGGTGTAGAAGTTCTTGATGTTGTCCGGCAGGTAAGTGACCTGCTCGAAGATGCGGCCCTTCTGCTCGCCCTTGGTGAGGATGACGGTGAAGTTGTCGAGGGTGAATTCCAGCGGCAGCACGCGGCGCGTATCGGCCTGAAGCGCCTTCTCCGACTGGATGCTGCCGATCAGCACCGCCACCAACGGCAACAGGATGAAGGCGATCACCATCAGGTTGGCGACGTGGAGCATGAGCTTCGTGGTGCGTGACGTCGCGAACATCAGAGCGTCACCCGACGATAGACCATGCGCATGTAGACCAGGGCGATGAGGCCGATCATCAAGGTCAGGATGAAGGCCGATGCCGAGCCCATGCCGAAATTGTTCGGTGGCGAAAAGGTGATCTTGTAGCTGTACCAGGCAGCCACCCAGGTGGCGTCGCCCGGTCCTCCCTGGGTGATCGCGAGGATTTCCTCGAAGACGGCGAACGCAAAGGCTGTGCGCAGCACCAGGATGATCGCAATGATCGGCCGGAGCAACGGCAGGGTGATGTGCCAGAAGCGATGCCACGCCCTCGCGCCATCGACCGCCGCCGCCTCGTAGAGTTCGCGCGGGATGCCTTGTAGGGCCGCATGTACGAGAATGATCGCGAAGGGCAGCGTTCGCCAGATGTAAGGCACGGTGACGGCATAGAGCGCCGTGTCCGGATTGCCTGCCCAGTTGATCGGATCGTCGATCAGCCCAAGAGAAAACAGGATCCGGTTCAGGAAGCCGAACTGGAAGCTGTAGAGGAACGACCAGATCAGGCCGTTGGCGATCGGCGGAATGGCGTAGGGCAGGAGGATCAGGAAACGTGTGATACGTGACGTCCAGATGCCCGTCTGGTTGAGCAGCAGGGCGATCAGCACCGCCAGCACGACCTCGCTGCCGACGGTGATGGCCGTGAAGATCGACGTGTTCTTGATCGCGATCCAGAACAGGGGATCTTCGAGAACGCGGCTGTAATTATCCCAGCCGTTGAACGCAAAGACACCGCGCCGTAGCTGCGCCAGGCCGACCTGATGGACCGACAGGTAGCCGGCGTAGATCACCGGATAGGCGAGCACCAGGCCGAGAAAGAACAAGGTCGGCACGTTCATGAAGAACGCGAAGCTGCCGGCCGACATCTCGCGCCGACGCCAGGGCCTGCGGCCCGTCCGCGCGATGGGAAGTCCTGGCGCCTCGGTCGTCAGGGGATCAGACCTTGCGCTTGGCGTCGGCGATGCCCTTGATCAGGTTGTCACAGCATTGGTCTGCCGTGATCTGACCAGTAAGACACTTCTGGACCTCGATGTTGAGCTGATCAGTCCAGGGGAAGTGCCAGGGCTGGTAGACCGACGAACAGACCTCGCCGATGTAGGCGGCCTGATCCCAGATCTTGAGAATGGCGGGGACGTCGCCCCACGGCGCCCAGCCCTGCTTCACCGCATCGCTGTTCATCACCGACGTGTAGCCGGAACCCAGCATCGCATCCTTCGCGAGACTGATAGCCTGCGTATAGTTGCCGTCCTTTGTCTTGCCACCGAGATACTGGAGCAGCTTCCAGCCCCATTCCTTGTCGCGCGTGGCTGACGTGAGGAAGTAGACGTGCGTAACGCCGATCGTCTTGCCGTCACCGGGCGAGCCGTGGACCTTGACCTTGCCGGCGATGGGCGACTGCGCCGGGTCGTTGACGACGTTGAGCCCGTAATGGTGATTGGGGCCGCGGTAGAGATTCTTGCCGGCGCCGAAAGCCTTGGCCGACGTGGTGAACTGCACCTTGAGCGATTCCGGGTCGGAGATGTCGAGTCCCTTCTCGAAGGTGTTCGCCCACCATTTCAGGGTCTCGCGGGCGACCGAACCCGCGCCCAGCATGTGATTGCCCTGCTTGTCGAAGAAGGTGCCGCCACGATTCCAGGTCATCTGGTACCAGGTGCCCGGCAACTGCTCGAGCCCGACGCCCGCAACCCAAAGCACGGGATAGCGCGAGACGCCGTCCTTCTTGGCTTTCATGCAATGCTCGATGAACTCGTCGTAGGTGGCGAAGGGCTTGTCGATCTTCAGCTTTTCCAGCATGTCGGCGTAGTAGTTCCACACCCACACGGCGGAGAAGTAAGGCAGGCCCATGGTCTTGCCGTTCACCGTCGCGACCTGCTTGGTGAAGGGCGTGAAGTCCTTGATGTAGTCGGCGGCGCCGGGAAGGCTGTCGATCGGCTCGACCAGACCTTGATTGACGAAGTTCGGGAAGGAGAACGGCGAGGATTGCGAGACGTCGATCTTCTCGCCGGCCGCGAACATCGTCGTCAGCTTGGTGGGATGGTCGTTGAACGAGGAGATGGTGGAATCGACCTTGACACCCCAATCGGCTTCGAACTGCTTGGCGATGCGCGTGTAGATGTCGCCGTAGGTCCAGACGACGAAGTTGAGGCGGTCCACTTTGCTCTTGGGCGCCTGACTCCAAGGCCCTGCCGACTGGCCGAAAGCTCGGCCTGCCGAACCAAGCAGACCAAGGCCCGCTGTGCTGGCCAGTACGCGGCGGCGACTCAACTCCCACTTGCCGATGACCTCGTCACTCATGTGATAGCCCCCAGGTCCGGGTGATGGCCGTGTCGAGACGAATGGCACTCGGCACGAAGCCGACAACGTCGAGTTGACGAAAGCCTATCATCGGCGTGCCACCAGACATAGGTGCAACCCAGCAAAAAGTAGGCCACGGTGGATTACTCGTCAGGAGCCAGGTGAGACGAACTTATGCAGCTATTGTCTTTGCAAGCCGGTCGGCTTTCGGTCGACCTCGCGCCGGAAGCCGGCGGATCGATCGCGCGCTTTGTCGTGCGGGGGGATGGCAACACGGCTGGCGATGCGCTGCGGCCCGCCACGGAGGCGGCGCTGGCGTCGGGTACGGGGAAGGACAGCGCCTGCTATCCGCTGGTGCCGTTCTCCAATCGCATCGCGAACGGCCGGCTCCTCTTCGGCGACGAGCAGATTCACGTACCGTTGAACTGGCCGGGCGTACCCCATCCCATGCATGGCGATGGCTGGTCACAGGCCTGGACTGTCGCTGGCCGCGATGCTCGCTCGGCCGATCTCATGTACGAGCACGATGGCCGTTCTGGATGGCCGTTCCGATATCGCGCCCGTCAGACCTTCGTGCTGGACGAGACAGGACTCGTGGCCGGCATGTCGATCGAGAATCTCGAAGATCGCGATGTCCCGGCGGGGCTGGGCCTGCATCCCTATTTCCCGTGCGATGCCGAGACCGAATTGACCTGCCGGCTGCGTGGTGTCTGGGAGACCGATGCCGAAGTCCTGCCGCTGAATCATGTGCCGGTGCCTCCGGCCTGGGATTTCTCCCGGGGGCGTCGGGTCGAGGGGCTGGGGCTCGATCATTGTTTCGACGGCTGGGATGGGCGCGCGACCATCGCCTGGCCGCGCCGGGGTATGCGGCTGGACCTCTCTGCCACGGAGGCGTTCCGCCATCTGGTGATCTATGTTCCCGACGGCCAGACGTTTTTCTGTGTCGAGCCGGTGAGCCATGCCAACGGAGCTGTCAGGAGCACCCGACTGGGCGCCGGGGCGACGCTCGCGGGCGAGATCGCCTTCCGTCTTTCGTTTTCGTGAGGACGCCATGCCGCAATTCGCTTCCTATCCCAGTCTCGCCGGCCAGCCTGTCTTCGTCTCTGGCGGCGGTTCGGGCATCGGCGCTTCGATCGTCGAGCATTTTGCCGAACAGGGCGCCAAAGTGGGCTTCGTCGATATCGATGAAGCGGCTTCTGTGGCGCTGGTCGACAAGATCAAAGGCGCCGGCCATCCGGCACCGCTCTTTGCCAAGGCCGATGTGCGCGATCTCCCTGCCTATCAGGCGACGATCGATGGCATGGCGGGCAAGCTCGGCGCTTTCAAGGTGCTGGTAAACAATGCGGCCCGCGACGACCGCCATACGATCGACCAGGTGACTCCCGCCTTCTGGGACGAGCGCATCGCGGTCAATCTGCGTCACCAGTACTTCGCCATTCAGTCCGTGGTGCCCGGCATGAAGAAGGCCGGTGGCGGCTCGATCATCAATTTCAGCTCGGTGAGCTATCATGCGATGACGCCGCAACTCTCCGTCTATCAGGCGGCCAAGGCTGCGGTGATCGGCATGACGCGTGGCCTCGCCCGCGATCTCGGACCCGACAATATCCGCCTCAATTCGCTGACGCCGGGCTGGATCATGACCCAGCGCCAGATCGATCTCTGGCTGACCCCGCAGGCCGAAGCCGCCTTGATGGTCGCACAGTGCCTCAAGGAGAAGGTCTATCCCCCCGATATAGCGCGCATGGTGCTGTGGCTGGCCGCTGACGACAGCCGGTTGGTGACGGCGCAGAACTTCGTCGTCGACGGAGGCCGGATGTGAGCGTGGCCGCCGTCTCCCTTCCGGTGCGGATTTATCGCGGCTGGTTCAACATGATCCGTCATCTGTTGCCGCCGACGCTCTATTTCTTCGTCGCCTTCAACCTGATCTCGCTGACGACGGACCTGCTGGTCCACGATTACTGGTTCCGGTTGTCGAGCTTCGTTCTCGCCAGCACGACCGCCCTGGTTGTCGGCAAGGTCGTTCTGGTTGTCGACAAGGTCCGCCTGATCGACAAGTTCCGCGGCGCACCTCTGATCCAGCCGATCCTCTACAAGACGATCTTCTATTCTCTGGTCGTGCTGATCGTGCGTTTCCTGGAGAAGCTGGTGCATTTCGCCCTCGACACCGGCGGCTTCGGCGGCAGTTTCCAGGCCGAAGTCGAAGCCTTCAGCTGGCACCGCTTCGTGGCGGTCCATTTGTGGATCTTCATCTGCTTCCTGATCTACGTGACCGCGTCGGAGTTGAACGCGCTGGTAGGCGACGGCCAGCTCAAGCGCCTGTTTTTCCATCATCGGTCTTCCGAGTATCGGCTGACGCGACGTCAGCATATCCGCGCGCTCATCGAAATCAGCCGGCTGGCGGAGAATACGCCGCGCGAGCAGCTCCTCGATTCCGCCACTCCTCAGGGCATGCGGCTGATCACCCTCATCGACAGACTGCGCAAGCGTCAGCCGGTCTGAGGGAATTGGCGATGGCCATGGATATGGGCTGGCATCGGATCGCCTGGGGCATCTTGGCCATCGGTGGCCTCATCGTTGCGGGCGGCATTCTCCTGGGGCTCGGCAACCTGCGCCATGTCCTCTATGGCGACCAGGCCGACGGCGTGGTGGTCGACATCGTGCGCGAAGGCGGCATGTATGCGCCGGTGGTGCGCTTTCGCCTGCCCGGTGGCGAACTCCACGAAGTCACCGATCTCGGTAGCGGCGCACCCGAATTTTCTACGGGCGACCTGGTCACGGTGCTCTACCTGCCCGAGGACCCGCGGAGCATCCGTCTCGATACCTTCGAGCGTCTCTGGCTGGTGCCGATCATCGCCGTTGGCTTCGGCTGCTTCTGGCTGCTATTCGGCGCCGTTGCCTGGGGCCTGTCACGCAACGGCGACCTGTCGATCATCGGCGAGCGCGCCTTTGCTGCCATCTCCGTTGTGGCGCTGCTGATCGGCATCTTTACGCTGTGGAGTGCGACCGACCTCTACGCCAGTGGCGGCCGAGCGCAGGGCACGGTGGTCGAGATTCGCAGGAGCAGCAGCATCGCCACCGAGGAGGTGACGCTCGCCACCGGGCGCGAAGTGCGGCGCGATGTCGAGCAGGTCTCCTTTGCGCCCGTCGTGCGCTTCACCACCCAGGAAGGTCGCGAGGTCGAATTCCACGGCCGTGGCGGCAGCGGCACGTCGTTTTCGGCAGGAGACGTGGTCACGGTGGTCTACGATCGCACCAATCCCAGCCGGGCACGGATCGTGTCCTTCCTCGACCTGTGGCTGCCGACAGTCGTGGCCTTCGCCGTTGCTTTCCTGTTCGGCGGAGCGGCCAAGCTGTCGCGCTGGATGCGGCGGCGTGGTGCGGCGGCTCAGGGAATTTCGTAGACGGCGACCTCCGAAGCCACGCCGCGCAGCGCCTGGCTTTGCACCATGGGCTTCTGGCCGTTGCGTTCGAGCAGGTCGGTGCTTTGCGGATGATCGACGACGGAGGCGGTCGCCAGGATCGACTGGGAAACGGCCAGCCCTTGAACGCGCGAGGCGATGTTCACCGTCTGGCCGAAATAGTCCTGGCGCTCGTTGAAGGTGACGGCGAGGCAGGGGCCTTCGTGGATGCCGATCTTGAGCAGGAGGTCTTCGCGGCCGTGCGCATCGTTCAGGGCCCGCATGGCCTGGCGCATGCGGAGGGCAGCGGCCAGGGCGCGATCGGGCGTCGGGAAGGTCGCCATGACGGCGTCGCCAATGGTCTTGATCACCGCGCCGCTCTCCGCCGCGACGATCTCGTGCAGGATACGGAAATGCTCGCGCACGAGGTCGAACGCTACGAGATCGCCGACTCGCTCGTAAAGCTCGGTCGAACCCTTGAGGTCGGTGAACAGGAACGTGAGGCTTGTGATCTTCAGCCGCTGGTCGATGTCGAGCGTGTCGGTCCGGTAGATGTCGCGGAAGGTCTGGTTAGACAGGAGCCGCTTGGCCGTCAGGAAGCGTTTACGGCGACCGAGCAGATCATGCATCCTGTCGTTGGCGATCCAAATGCCAGGCAGCGTACGGCGCGACGTTTGGTTCTCCAGTTGCAGCCGGAGCGGGCCTGGTCGCAGCTCCATCGTCCCCGTCGGCGAGCGAAGATTGTTGAACACCAACGACAGGTTCTGGCGCTCCCGCGTCGGCTCGCCCTTGACGTCGATGAAGCGCGCCGCATGCGTGACGGGCTCGAATACAATCACGAAGTCGGAGGGAAGCTGCAGCGAAAGGATCGCCTTGCCGCCAGGTGGGAGCTCGACGGCATCGAGCGTGATTTCGTCGATCAGTTCGTCGAAATTGTCCGTGGGAAGGTCGATCCCCGATCCCCAGAAGATCTGCCGGACATAATCCCACATCGGCATGCTGTCCGGATCGTGCGCCGCGATACGGCGTATCCTCGGATTTACGGTGAAGGTCACTTCGACCATTTCGTCGAGTGTCGGCTCGTAGCCTGCAGCGCAGAGCGCGCAGACATATTCCTCGCAGCGCACGCTCTTCAGGGAGGCGTTCGAGTCGAGCACGCCGCCGCAACCGGGGCAGAGCACGTTCCAGGACATCTCGAACAATCCGATGCGAGCAGCATGCAGGAAGGCGGCGATCGCCTCGTCCTCTCCGACATTATGGCGACGGGCGAAGTCGAAAACGTTGACGCGGCAAAGGTCGGCGTCGGGAGCTGTCCCGATCAGCCGCTCCATGGCAGCTACGGTGTCGGCATCCGCCGACTGCCGCAGGACTGCGAACAGGGCTTGCCCATCACTCATAGATTAAGGTTACACCCGGGCGGGCGCCTGAGTCCTTACAGCTGGTTCGTTGCTAGAGCCCGGTGCGGTGCAGCCAGGCTGCAAGCAGCGCCGTGAGTTCCTTGGGCTTTTCCAGGGGAGCCATGTGGTCGCAATCCTCGAGGATGGCGAAGCTGGAGCGGGGCAGGTGCTGCGCCATGCGCTCGGTCTCGGCAAAGGTCCGCAGGCGGTCCTGCCGGCAGGCCACCACCAGCGAGGGGCACGTGATCCGTTCCAGATCGGCGTAGCCGTCACGGCGGATGAGCGCCGCCTGCCGCTTGCGGACTTCCGGTCCGAGACGGCGTTGCATGTTGCGCAGCCGGTCGAGCAGTACGGGATCGGCTTCCCGGTCGGGATGCAGCCCCATTGCCGTCGTCACCGTGCCGGCAGCAGGCGGTGGTCGATCGCCGGGACGATAGCCGGCCTGGCGCCGCGCGCGCTCTTCGTCGGAGTAACCGCGCGCGGAGGAGGCGATGAACGCCACACCTGTCACGCGTTCGGGCGCCATCAGCGTAAGGACACGCGCCACGAAGCCGCCCATCGAGAAGCCTACGAGCACGAAGCGATCCGGCGCGGCGGCGAGGACGCGCTGAGCCATGCCTTCGAGCGACGAGTCCTCGTAGACGTTGCCGTAATGAAGGGAGCCCAGCGCTTCGAGATCGGCGACCATGTCGGTCCAGAGATCCGAGTCGCACATGAAGCCGGGGAGAAGAACTAGGGAACGCAAGAGACCTGGACTGTACCGCGGCTTTCCGGTGCTGCCTACCTGCGAACGGCGCGACCTGTGGCAGCCCGTCAGCCCTGCGGCATGAAAAGCGCGCCCGCCCAGCCCGCAATCACCATCAGGATAAGGCCGGGAATGACGTAGAGCGCGAACGCACGACCGCCAGCCGAAAAGGCGAAGATCATCTTGGTCACGGTGTTGGTCGTGAGCGCGACCAGGATCGGGACGACGGCGGCTGGCGGTTCCAGTCGGCCATCTGCCACCAGCGATGCCACGGAGATGGCGGCGGAGTGAGCGTCGGCGAACCCGCCTGCGCCGGCTGCAAGGATAACGCCGGTCTCTCCGAACCAGTCCTGCAGCGCTGCCGCAAGGACAAGTACCGCCGCGAGAATGACGGCGAAGGTCAGGGCGGTCTTGAGGCTGAAGGCACTCCCTGGCGTCTCCTGCGACTCGCCTGGTTGCTTCAAGGCCCAGAGCGTGAAGACGCCGCCGTAGAGAATTGCGGTCACGCCAGATAGCGCCAATGGAACGGCGAAGGCCTCGAGCGTCGGCAGGCTGGTAACGGCAACCAGGATGGCGAGCTGTACGACGGTGGCGACCGACGACAGTATGGCGCCGGCTACGGCGGGCTTCATGAGTTCCGGCTCTTTGGCGGCTCGCGCACCCATCGCCCCGATCGTCGCGCTGCTCGAAATGAAGCCCGAGGCAAGGCCCGCCAGGGGAAGGCCGAAACGAGACCCGACCGCGCGAACGGCGACATAGCCCAGCGCGCCTACGCCCATGACCAGGATCACCACGATCCACACCGTGCGCAGATCGAAGGCGCCGTAAGGCCCGATGGGGTGGTCGGGCAGCAAGGGCAGCACAACGAGAGTCGCGCTGGCGAAGACCAGAAGGTCACGAAGCTCAGAAGCCGTCAGGACCGACCGGACGAATCGATGCAGCTCGACGCGGGCATTGAGCAGAGCTGCTGTGACCACGCCGATACCCGCGGCATAGGCCGGTTCGCGGACCGCGAGCCCTCCCAGCAGAGCCGTCAGTACGAGGGCTATCTCGGTCGTGAGGCCTGGGTCGCTGTCATGGGCACGCCAATAGGAAAGGCCGGCGAAGGCCGTCACGCCCAACACCACCGTCGCCATCAGGATTTCTCCGCCAACGGCGATGCCCGTAGCGCCCGCCAGCGAAGCCAGGGTGAAGGTCCTGAGGCCGGCAGCGCCGCGTGTCGGGCCTTCGCCTTTCTTGCGCTCGCGGTCGATGCCGATCAGCAGACCAATGCCGAGGGCGACGAGGAAGCCGAGAACGAGAGGGTCGAAGAACGGGATCATCGGTCTTGAATTATAACACGTTCCGCCACGCTCGGTTCGTGCCCTGCTCCGCTCCAGGCCTATCGAACCCGCAATTGGATGACGGAATGGATGGTTGTTGAAACCTGCGGGAGACAGCGTTCCCGCCGATTCCCTAATCTCTCTCAACTCGTCGCTGGCGTTGAATGGCTGAGGGTTTTGGTCAATCGCGTTGCCAGATGGGCGGGCGTTTGGCGAGGAACGCGTCGACGCCTTCGGCGAAGTCGGGACCGTCGGCAAGATCGACGACGGCTTCGAGTTCGTAAGCCATGCCCTCGTCGAAGCTCATGCCGCCGCCCAGGGTGACGGTCCGCCTGATGGCGGCAAGGGCCGCAGGCGACTTGGCGGCCAGCTCTTCGCCGTAGGCCTGCACTCGTGTCCGCAAATCCTGTGGAGCGACAAGCTCGTCGATCAGGCCCCACTGCAGCGCCTGTTCCGCCGATACCAGACTGCCATCGTAGAGATACCGGATGGCGTTCGGTCGCCCGATCAGGCGGACCAAGGCCTGGGTGGTGGCGATCGGCGGGATGAAGCCGATGCGGATTTCGGGCTGGCCGAGCTTGGCATCGGCGGCGGCAAAACGCAGATCGCAATGAAGCGTCATCTCCAGCCCGCCGCCGACCGCCGTGCCGCAGATGGCGGCGAGCAACGGCTTGGGCGAGGAGCGCAGCATCCGGACGATTTCGTGGGTAAGCAGCGCCCAGCTGCGCATGCCGACGCCCGTCATTCCCTTGAAGACCTTCAGATCGGCGCCGGCGCTGAAATAGCCGTCGACGGCGCTCCCCAGCACGATCACCCGTATGTCGGGATCGGCAAGGGCGGTCGCGATGGCGTCGCGGGTTTCCTCGACCATCTGGTGGTTGAAGGCATTGACCGGCGGCCGGTTTGAAGTCGAGCCAACCGACGTGGCGAGCGGTCGAGGCGCGAATGAAAGGGGGAGCCTCGACCATTGGAGGACTGCCTAGGCGGCCCGCGACTGCTCGGGATAGAGCGAGAGCAGCCCGGCTTCGCTCGCCGGGCAGACGCCCCGCTCGGTGACCAGCGCCGTCACCAGCCGCGCCGGCGTGACGTCGAACGCCGGATTGGCGGCGGGGCTGCCATCGGGCAGGAGCTGCACGGTCGTCCGGTCGCTGGTCTCGCCGCGGCCGGCGATGTGGGAGACCTCGCGCGCATTGCGTTCCTCGATCGGGATTTCGCGCACGCCGTCCTCGATCGTCCAGTCGATCGTGGGATAGGGCAGGCCGACATAGAACGGCACGCCGTTGTCGTGCGCCGCCAATGCCTTCAGGTAGGTGCCGATCTTGTTGCAGACATCGCCGCGCCGCGTCGTGCGGTCGGTGCCGGTGATGACGAAATCGACCTGCCCATGCTGCATCAGATGGCCGCCGGCATTGTCGGCGATGACTGTATGCGGCACGCCATGCTTGCCGAGTTCCCAGGCCGTCAGGCTGGCGCCCTGGTTGCGCGGTCGCGTTTCGTCGACCCAGACATGGATCGGGATGCCGGCATTGTGTGCCTGATAGATCGGCGCCAGGGCCGTGCCCCAGTCCACCGTGGCCAGCCAGCCGGCATTGCAATGCGTCAGCGCATTGATGCGATCGCTTCTGGGCTTCAATCGGCGGATCAGGCCGAGGCCGTTCTCGCCGATGCGCCGGCAGATTTCGACGTCCTCGTTGCAGATTTCGGCCGCGCGCCGATAGGCGGCCTCGCGCCGGTTCGCGGCGGGCAGCGGCGCCAGCAGCGTGCGCAGATCGTCGAGCGCCCAGCGCAGGTTCACGGCGGTCGGCCGCGATTCCATCAGCACGGTATAGGCGCGCGCCAGCATGGCGTCGGAGGAATCCGTCGCCATGGCCAGTGCCATGCCATAGGCCGCGGCGGCGCCGATCAGCGGGGCACCGCGCACGATCATGGTGCGGATCGCCTTTTCGGCGTCCTCCATCGTCTTAAGTTCGCGCACCACGAAATGGTGGGGCAGCAGGGTCTGGTCGATCACCTGGACGGCCATGCCGTCGGCGCCGAGCCAGATGGTTCGGTAAGGGGTGCCGTCTACTTTCACGCCGCCATTTTAGAGGGCCCGCGCCACCGCGTCGATTATTGCCGCACTGTCGAGCCTGTAGGTCCGATAGAGATCGGGAATGTCGCCGGACTGGCCGAAATGCTCGATCCCCAGCGGCACGACCCTCTGGCCGCGCACCGATCCCAGCCAGGACAGCGCCAGCGGATGGCCGTCCAGTACCGTCACGATCCGTGCATCGCGCGACAGCGGTGCCAGCAGCCGTTCGATGGGACTCGCGCTGCGGTCGACGATGCCGGCCGTACGGCCGCGGTTGCGCTGGGCGGCCAGCCAATCGGCATGCAGCCGGTCCGGCGAGGTCAGCACCAGAAGGCCCGCGCCGGAAAAGTCGCGGACGATGCTCTCATGCGCCGCAATCGCTTCCGGCGTGACGGCGCCCATGGCAACCACCGCAATGTCCGCCCCGGCATCGGGCGCGGCATACCAGTAGGCGCCATGCACGATGTCGGCTTCCTGTTCAGTGGACAGGGTGCGTTCCGGTTGGGGCAGGCTGCGCGTCGAGAGACGCAGGTAGACCGAACCGCCCTTGTCCTGCTGCATATAGTCGAAGCCATGCCGCATCAGGATCGCAAGTTCGTCGACATAGGTCGGCTCGTAGGAAAGCAGGCCTGGCTGGCCGATGCCGATCAGCGGCGTGTGAATGCTCTGATGGGCACCGCCTTCCGGCGCAAGCGTCACGCCTGAGGGCGTTGCCACCACCATGAAGCGCGAATCCTGGTAGCAGGCGTAGTTCAGCGCATCGAGACCGCGTGCGATGAATGGATCGTAGAGCGTTCCGATAGGCAGCAGGCGGGCGCCGAAGATCTGATGGCTGAGCCCCATCGCGGCGAGCTGCAGGAAGAGGTTGTTCTCCGCAATGCCCAGCTCGATATGCTGGCCGCGCGGCGTCTTGCGCCAGAGCTGGGCCGACACGACCTTGAGCTCGCGGAACACGTCTTCGGCCTCGGTATGGGCCCACAGGCCGCGCCGGTTCACCCAGGCGCCGAGATTGGTCGAGACCGTGACGTCGGGCGAAGTGGTGACGATGCGCCGCGCGAGTTCGCTGTCTTCGGCGGCAATGGCATTCAGGATCTTGCCGAAGCCTTCCTGGGTGCTCGACTTCCTGTCGGTGGGACGTGGCAGGGCAACCGGGATGGCGACCTGCGGCGCGGTGGTCCGCCGCTTGCCTTGAGCATTGAACGGCGCGGCATCGAGGAAGGGCTGGAGTTCGGCGGGTGTCGCGGTGAGGCCCGCGAACTTGTCCCATTCCTGGCCGTCGGCAATGCCCATGCCCTGCTTGAAGCCGGCCATCTGGTCGAGCGTCATGAGGCCGGAGTGATTGTCCTTGTGGCCGGCGAAGGGCAGGCCCTGGCCCTTGATGGTGTAGGCGATGAAGCAGGTCGGCGTGTCGTCGTTCACCCCTTCGAAGGCGTCGAGCACGGCCTGCATGTCGTTGCCGGCAAGGTTTGTCATCAGGCGATGCAGCGCGGCATCGTCGTGCTGTTCCAGAATGCGCCTGACGCCGGGATACTGATTGAGATCGCGCGTCAGCGCTTCGCGCCAGCCGGCGCCGCCCTTGAAGACCAGTGCGGAGTAGAGCGAGTTGGGGCAGTCGTCGATCCACTGACGGAGCTGCTCGCCGTCGGGCTGGGCGAAGGCGGTCTCCAGCAGCTTGCCGTACTTCAGGGTGACGACGCGCCAGCCCACCAGCTCGAACATCTCGCCGATGCGGCCGAACAGGCGGTCGTTCACCACGCCGTCGAGGCTCTGGCGGTTATAGTCGATCACCCACCAGAGATTGCGGACGTCGTGCTTCCAGCCTTCGAGCAACGCCTCGAAGACGTTGCCCTCGTCGAGCTCGGCATCTCCCACAAGGGCGACCATGCGCCCGGTCGGCCGCTCTCCGTCGCCGAGATTCTTCAGCCGCACATAGTCCTGCACGATCGAGGAGAAGAGCGTCATGGCGACGCCCAGCCCGACCGAGCCCGTGGAGAAATCGACGTCGTCGATGTCCTTGGTGCGGGAGGGATAGGATTGCGCGCCGCCCAGCGCCCGGAAGCGTTCCAGCTTCTCGCGGGTCTGATGGCCGAACAGATACTGGATGGCGTGAAACACGGGCGAGGCGTGCGGCTTCACCGCCACGCGATCCTCCGGCCGCAGTACCGAGAAGTAGAGAGCCGTCATGACCGTAGCCAGCGACGCGCACGACGCCTGGTGGCCGCCGACCTTCAGCCCGTCGCGATTGGGCCGCAGATGGTTGGCGTGATGGATCGTCCAGGCGCTGAGCCAGAGCACCTTGCGTTCCAGTTCGCGGAGCAGGCGGAGACGCTGAATGGGGGCGAGGGTGGTCATGGCCATCGGCATACGCCTTGTGCGCTGGAAGGTCCTTGCGTTCGGATCGCGAAACGCGCTGTATAGGGTAGAATTCTCCTATAATTGGGCATTTTGAGCAATGATCTCCCTGGATGCTATCGATCGGCGCATTCTCGAACGGCTGCAGCACGATGGCCGGTTGAGCAATGCCGACCTCGCCGAGCAGGTCGGACTCTCGTCGTCGCCGTGCTGGCGGCGGGTCAAGGCACTCGAGGAGGCGGGCGTCATCAAGGGATATGCGGCGCAGCTCGATGCCAAGTCGGTCGGCCTCTCGGTCAATGTCTTCATGAGTGTGTCGCTCTCCACCCAGGTCGAAAAGGCGCTGAAGGACTTCGAGCGGGCGGCTGCGGAGCGGCCCGAGGTGATGGAGTGCTACCTGATGACCGGCGACAGCGACTACCTGCTGCGGGTCGTGGTACCCGACCTCGAAGCCTATGAGCGCTTCGTGATGGACTTCACCAAGATCGCCGGCATCGCCCAGATCCGCAGCTCCTTCGCCTTGCGCCCGGTCAAGCAGGGCACGGCATTGCCTCTCTCGGTCTCGGGCCGCTAAGAAGGGCAATGGCCACTCCGACCACTTCCCCGGGGTTCCCCTGGGGCATGACGATCCTGTTTGTCCTGGCGGTCCTGCTCTACGGCCCCTTCATCACCAACATATTGACCGCGCGCAGTAGCGACGCGGCCGGCCGCGGCATGTCCCTGGGGTTCGCCGTGATCCAGGGGCTCGTGCTGTGGATCGTGCTGGCCTCGATGTTCGCGGTGGCAATCCTGCGCGGCGCGATGCCGTCTTACGCCACCGCCACCGCCATCGTGTTCCTGCCGCTGTCGGCAATTGCGGCAGCCTCCGCCATGGGCCTCTACAACGACCGCTATGGCGACTGGCTGGCCGTCGTGCCGGCGCTGTTGCCGTTGCTGCTGGCGCTCTACGCCTTCTGGGCGCGAATGATCGGCTGGCACGACACGCTGCCGCCAGTGCCGACGACGGCGATCCTGGGAGGTGCCATCGTCGTTCTGACGATCGTGCCGCTGGTGCTGACCACCATCGAATACATGCCCAATCCGGAGCGGGAGGCCGCTCAGGCTGCCGAGCGCAGCAGATGGGAAGAGCAAGAGAAGAAGCGCGTGGAGGAAGCCGAGGCCGCCGACGCCGCGCGCTTCGCCAAGCTTGGTCCTGACTCGCATCTCGGCGACTATCTCGAAGATTTGCCCCTCGGCGCCGTACACCATCGCCAGGCTCTGGCGGGGGCGAGACTGGTCAAGACGCGGACTGCCGATGCCGTTCAGTTGCTCGGACAGGACAGGCTTGGCGACCTGTCGCAACTCTGGGCGCTCGACATCGAACCCTCCGCGGTGTGCGCGGCCTATCGCGAGGCACTCCAGGCAGAAGCGGCAAAGATTACAAAGACGAGGTCCGACTACATCAGTGTCGCCATCGACCTCGAGTGGCAGTTGCCCAATATCGAATGGCTAACAGGCCAGGGCTGCGATCTGTCCGGACCCTTAGGTGATGCCGCAAACCGGGTGCGCAGCGTCTCCGATTCCGAACGCATGACCGAGCTTGCCGATCGATTGATGGCGCTAGGCAGACGTCCCTAGGCGAGGTCGATCGTTCCACTCATCATCGGCACGCAGCGGCCACCGATATAGGTCGCGACGACCTTGCCACCCTTCTTTTCGGCAGAAGCTTCGAGCACGCTCGGACGGCCCATGTCGAAACCCTGGCCGATCGTCCGCGCGAAGGTGAGATCGGTTTCCGGTCGATGATGAGTGAGCAGGCCGATCAACGCGACATTGGCGGCACCCGTGGCGGGATCCTCGGAGATGCCGTGCTCGGGCGCGAACATGCGGGTCTGCACGTCGATCGGCCCCTCGGGTGCCTGGACGTAGAGATGGATGCCGACGATGCGCTCGCGCGGCAGCTCGCGGGCGAAGACCTCGGGCCGTGGCGCCGCCGAACGCAGTGCCTCGCGCGACGCAAGCTCGACGAAGAGCAGCGGCGCTCCGCACGAAGCGACGATTGGTCGGTGGACATCGAGCTTGAGCGCCGTCGCGTCGAGCGAGCAGGCGCGCTGGACGATCTCGGGTGCAATCTCCTCGCCGAAACTCAGCGGTACCGGAGCGGCGAGCCGGGTCGCTACGACAGCGCCGCCATCGCGCCGGATGTCCATGTTCACCAGCCCGGCCTTCTCCTCGAACACCAGGCGATCGCCGACGACAGGCTTGCCGTAGCTCGCGCCGGCGCGGGACAGCACGAAGGCCGTGCCGACATTGGGATGGCCGGCAAACGGCATCTCGGCCTTGGGCGTGAAGATGCGCACCTCTGCCGTATGCCGGGGGTCCTTCGGCGGCAGCACGAAGGTCGTCTCCGCGAGGTTGAATTCGGCAGCGATGGCCTGCATGCGTTCGGTCGACAGCCCCTGCGCATTGGTGACCACGGCCAGCGGATTGCCGCCGAACTGGCGGTCGGTGAAGACGTCGACGGTGGTGAATTCGAGTTTCATGGATCGAGCCTAGCGGCTTGCCCGGCGGCGCTGGCGCGAGATTAATTGGGTACAGAAGGAGAAAGCCTTGGCCTATCAGACGCTCAGCTACAGTCGCGACGATCGTGTCGCCACCATCACCCTCAATCGGCCGGATCGGCTGAATGCCATCACCCGCGAGATGCCCGACGAGATTCGGGCGGCGGTCGAGGAAGCCAATCGCGACGATCTCGTCCATGTCATCGTCCTGCAGGGCGCGGGCCGCGCCTTCTGCGCCGGCTACGACCTGAAGAATGCCGCCGAGCGTCCGCGCGGCACCGGCGGCAGCCAGGAGATGCCCTGGGACCCGTTCATCGACTTCCAGCTCATGGACCACAACACGCAGTGCTTTCAGTCGCTGTGGCGCAGCTACAAGCCGACGATCTGCAAGATCCATGGCTATGCCGTCGCCGGCGGCAGCGATATCGCGCTGTCCTGCGATCTGGTGGTGATGGCCGAAGACGCAAAGATCGGCTATCCGCCTGCCCGCGTCTGGGGCTGTCCGACGACGATGATGTGGGTCTATCGGGTCGGGGCGGAGCGGGCCAAGCGCCTGCTCTTCACGGGCGACTTGATCGACGGCCGCGAGGCAGAGCGGATCGGCCTCATCACCCAGGCCGTGCCGGCCGCCGAACTCGATGCTGCGGTGCAAAAGCTCGCGGACCGCATGAAGGGCGTGCCGAAGAATCAGCTCTGGATGCAGAAAACCGCCATCAACAGCGCCTTCGAGAACATGGGCATGCGGACGACCCAGACTTTGGCGACGCTGTTCGACGGCATGACGCGCCATTCGCCGGAAGGCATCTGGTTCAAGCAGCGCGCCGAAGAAAAGGGCTTCCACCAAGCCGTGCAGGAGCGCGACAGCGGCGACCCGATCCCCGGCAGCAAGCCGCCGCGAAACAACTGATGGCCGCAATTGAGGCTGGAGCCGAGCCTGTTTAAGGTTCGGCCATGAGCATGACCCAGATCTCCACCCCGATTTCCTACGACCACGGCGTTTCCGACAAGAAGCTGATCGGCGAGACCATCGGCGCCTACTTCGATCGCACCGTCGAGACCTATCGCGACCGGGAAGCGCTGGTGGTTCGCCACCAGAACGTGCGCTGGAGCTGGGGAGAGCTGGGGCGGCGGGTCGACGATCTCGCCGCCGGCCTGCTAACGCTCGGCCTGGAGCGCGGCGACCGGGTCGGCATCTGGTCGCCCAACACGTCGGAGTGGACCCTGGCGCAGTTCGCCACCGCCAAGGCGGGACTGGTGCTGG
The DNA here is from genome assembly GCA_020160995.1 of Pseudomonadota bacterium. Taxonomy (GTDB): domain Bacteria; phylum Pseudomonadota; class Alphaproteobacteria; order Reyranellales; family Reyranellaceae; genus Reyranella. The sequence goes on from JAIUOY010000242.1 coordinate 22,296, forward strand.
TCAACGTCAATCCGGCCTACCGGCGCGCCGAACTCGAATACGCGATGAACAAGGTCGAGTGCAAAGCGCTGATCCTGGCGCCGGCGCTGAAGACCTCGAACTATCTCGAGATCGTCCAGGATCTCGTGAAGGACAGGAAGCTGCCGCACCTCAAGCACATCGTGCGGCTGGGGACGGAGAAGACGCCGGGCATGCTGAACTTCGACGATGTCGCGAAGGCCGGCGGCAATGCCGAGAAGGCCAGGATCGCCGATCTCGCGCCCAAGCTGCAGTTCGACGATGCGATCAACATCCAGTTTACGTCGGGCACCACCGGCTATCCCAAGGGCGCCACGCTCAGCCACCACAATATCCTGAACAACGGCTACTTCGTGGGCGAGGGGCTGAAGCTCACGCCCGAGGATCGGCTCTGCATCCCGGTGCCGCTCTATCACTGCTTCGGCATGGTGATGGGCAACCTCGGCTGCCTGACGCACGGCTCGACGATGGTCTACCCGGCGGAAGCCTTCGATCCGCTGGCGACATTGCAGGCGGTTTCCGAGGAGCGCTGCACCGCGCTCTACGGCGTGCCCACGATGTTCATCGCCCAGCTCGACCACCCCGAGTTCGCCAGGTTCGATCTCAAGAGCCTGCGCACGGGCATCATGGCGGGCTCGCCCTGTCCCATCGAAGTGATGAAGCGCGTGCAGAGTCAGATGAACATGGGCGAGGTCACGATCGCCTATGGCATGACGGAAACCTCGCCGGTGTCGACCCAGTGCGCCACCGACGATCCGGTCGAGCGGCGCGTCTCGACCGTGGGGCAGGTCCTGCCGCACATCGAGATCAAGATCGTCGACAGCGAGGGCAAGGCCGTGCCGCGCGGCGAGACGGGCGAGTTCTGCACCCGAGGCTATTCGGTCATGAAGGGCTATTGGAACGACGAGGCTAAGACCAAGGAGGCCGTCGACGACGCCGGATGGATGCATACCGGCGATCTCGCCATCATGGACGAGCAGGGCTACGTCAATATCGTCGGCCGCCTCAAGGACATGGTGATCCGCGGCGGCGAGAACGTCTATCCGCGCGAGATCGAGGAGTTCCTCTATCGCCACCCCAAGGTGCAGGACGTCCAGGTGATCGGCGTGCCGGATCAGAAGTACGGCGAGGAAGTCTGCGCCTGGATCAAGTTGCGCGATGGCGAGACGGCGACGGCCGAGGAGATCCGCGAGTTCTGCAAGGGCCAGATCGCCCACTACAAGATTCCGCGCTACATCGAATTCGTGCCGGAATTCCCGATGACCATCACGGGCAAGATCCAGAAGTTCGTGATGCGCGAACAGACCATCAGCAAGCTCCGACTGACGGCGCAGAAGACGGCTTAGCCTATGCCTGCGGTCGGTGCGCCTTCAGGAATGTCCTGATGTGCCGCACTGCCAGCGGGATCTTCTCCTTCGTATCCTTCCACGGATAGAGGCTGACCTGGGCATTGGGGGCGAGCATCGCCGCTTCCATTGCAACAGCATAGGGATGCGGCGGGATGTCGTCCGGCAGGATCAACAGCGGCGTCTGGCAGGCACGTGCGAAGTCGCGCGTCACCGTGAACACGAAATCGGGGTTGGCGCGATACATCTTCGCGAGAAATGCCTCGACCATCGCCATCGTGATCTCGGGGCGGCGGGCACTGAGGGCCGGTCCCCAGGCGTTCATGTTGTTGGTGTAGAACTGGTCGGGCAGCTCCGGTCGATGACCTGAGGGTTGGGTCAACACCCCTGCAACGATCCGATCGGGTGCCCGCTTCAGCAGGTTCCAGATGAACGGACCGCCGATGCAGTAGCCCAGCACCATGAACTTTCCGATGCCGAGATGATCCATCAGGCCCAGGTGATCGTCGGTGTAGGAGTCCCAGGGACGGCCGATTTCGAGGGGCCCCGAGGACTGGCCACCGCCGGCATTGCGCAGATCTGCCGCGATGCAGCGGTATTCGCCTTTGAACTCCTCCAGGGCATTGAACGGATGGGTGGCAGCGAGGCCCGCGATCGTCGAGTTCAGGCCGCCGCCCGGAATGATCAGCAAGGGGAAGCCCGTGCCCGCTTCCTCATAGTGAATGCGGACATCGCCCTTTTCATAGAACGGCATGGCAAATTCTCCCTGGCCGGTACCGTGCCATGCAGGCGCTCACGCCTCAACTCGGGGGCCGGGATGGCGGGTCGTGCGGCGAGCGACCGCAGTCTTCCGCAAGAAGTCTCCGATTGGTCACGGCAGCGTTCGCACTGTTGCACCGTTGTTCAGGCAACAGTCGCGCCCTCGAAGTGGGAAGAGGGTTGCGTCGCGGGGTGGCGAGATGACGGGTGACCAGAAACAGAACGGCAAACCCGAAGAAACGGGGAAGACGCCGCCCGACCCGGAGCGGCCCCGGCGGTCTGCCCGCAAGCTGCTCAAGGAGCTGGACGGTCCGGTCGACGAGGAATTCAAGCAATCGCTTGCAGGCCTGTCGCGGCAACTGGGCGAGCGGGTGGCTGGGCAATCGGCGAACGATCCGCGTGCGATCGCGGAAGCCCGCAAGGCTGCGCTCCATGCGTACGATCTCGAACGCGCCCAGAAGCTGAAGACAATCCTGAAAGCGGCCGGCGGCGTCGTTCTCACGATAAGCATCACCGGAGCGGTCGTACTCATCGCTTCGCCGTTTGATCGGGCGCTGTCGCCGCGCGGGACGTCGGCGCCCGCGAAGCCTGTCGAGGTGGCGGCCGTGGCGCCGATGCCGGAGCCGGCAAAGGTGGTGCCGATACCGGAACCGGCAAAGGAAGCATCCTCAGCGATCGTACCGCCCGCGCCCGTGGCTCCCCAGGTCAGCCCCGATCCGGCGGCGCCCAGCCAAGCCCCAATGCCGGAAATCGCAAAGGACTTACCCGAGCCGAGCGGCCTGGAAGAGCCGCCGTTGCGGAGAGACGAAGTCAGGGACATCCAGACGAGGTTGCGCGCTTTCGGCTTCAATCCGGGACCCCTCGATGGCATCGCAGGGCCTGCAACTCAGGCTGCCGTCATGCACTACCAGCAGAACCGGGAGCTGCTGCAAACAGGCACGATCGACCGCCAGTTGCTGGAGCAGCTTCGCCAGGATCCCGCGCCCCAGATCGTCGCGCCGCCTCAGGCGGCCCAGCGTCCGGCGCGGGTTGCTCGCCCGTCAAACGCCTCCCGGTCGTCGGATCCCTTCGAGCCCCTGCGTACCGCAGCCCAGGATTTCGAGCATTGGCTGCAGTCGCTGGGGCGGTGAGGGACTTCTCAATTGCGAACGTCCCTCTCGCGATTGACCGTAAGTTGCGGGCGTCAGCCCAGAAGGCGCTGCACGACGCCCATCTGGATCTCGGCTGAATCGACCATTTCGGCGATGGGCACGCTCTCGTTGGCAGCATGCCCCTGGGCACCCGAGCCCGGACCGAAGTTGATGATCTCGATGCCGTCGTCTGCATAGTAGCGGCCGTCGCTGACGCCGGTGGCATTGAGGAACTTCACCTTGCGCCGGCTGTGAGCCTTCACGGCGGCTTCGAAGGCGCCGACGGCTGCACCGTTCTCTGGCGCGAAGAAGCCGTTGGTGCCGGTCAGGAATTCGACCTGAACCATCGCCTTCGGCTCGCCGACGCCGTCGACGACGCGCTTCAGTTCCTTGAAGGCGTCCTTCACCTTCTCGTCGGGCAGCAGGCGGCGGTCGATCTCGACGGTGCAGGCCGAGGGCACGACGTTGGTGTTGTGGCCGCCATGGAACATGCCGATGTTCACGGTCGACTTCATGGCGCCCGAGACACGCCGCGCCAGGACCTTGTCGTAGTAGGATTGCAGAGCACCCACCAGACGCATCATGCGCAGGATGGCGTTGTCGCCCGCCGCCGGGTTGCCGGCATGGGCGGCGCGGCCCTTGGTCGTGATCTTGGCCCACATCACGCCGCGCTCGGCGACGATCAGGTTGTTCTCTGTCTGCGCGCCGAGGATCAGCGCGTCTGGCCGCACCTTGCCGCTCTTGCGCAGATGCTCCATGCCGTTGGGCCCGAGATTCTCCTCGTCGGCCACGAAGGTGAAGATCAGCTCGCCCTTGGCCGGACCGCCGCGGCGGGCGATCTCCTCCGCCAGCCAGATCTGGACCGCCATGCTGCCCTTGCAGTTGCCCGCACCCAGCCCGTAGACGAGGCCGCCCTTGACCAGCGCCTTGTAGGGATCGCTCTTCCAGTTGGCGCGTTCGCCGACGCCCACCGTGTCGACATGGGCGTTGAAGGCGATGACCGGGCCTTTGCCCTTGCCCTTCATGCGCGCCACGACGTTGTCGACGCCCTTGGCCTTGGTCACGATTTCGACCTTGTAACCCGCCTTCTTCAGGCGCTTGGCGGTGTAGGCACAGATTTCGACCGAAGTGCCGGGCGGGTAGGGGCTCGGCAAGGCGATCAGATCGGACAGGATCGCGACGAGCTCGGACTGCATCTTCTTGGACATCGAATATTCCTTAGCGGTTGGCCAGTTCGGTCAATACCTCGACCAGCACGCGGGCGCCGGCGGCGAGGTCGGAGGCGGTCGCGTTCTCGATCTCGTTGTGACTGATGCCGCGCTCGCAGGGTACGAAGATCATGCCGGTCGGGCAGAGGCTTGCGATGTGCATGGCATCATGGCCGGCGCCCGACGGCATATCCATGTTGGAGAAGCCGAGCGCATTGGTCTTGGCCCGCACCAGATCGATCACTACGGGCGCGAAGTCGGTCGGCGGTACCACCATCACGCGCTCGATGGTCGCGGGGCAGGGCGCCGCCTTGGTCGCCACGATCTCGCGGAGCTTCTTCTCGTAGGCGTCGAGCTCGGCATCGGCGGGATGGCGCATGTCGATGGTGAAGCTCGTCTTGCCCGGCACGGTGTTGGGCGAGCCGGGGCCGACATCCACCCGGCCGATGGTGAAACGCAAGGTGTCGTCCTTGTCGGTCGTCGCCTCGTACATCGCCTGGGCGATGCGAAGGGCGGCGGCAAAGGCGTCCTTGCGGGCAGCGCGCGGCGTCGTGCCGGCATGCGCCTCTTCGCCCACGGTCTCGACGATATAGCGGCGGCTGCCCTGAATGGCGGTGACGACGCCGATGGTCTTCTTCTCGTTCTCCAGCCGCGGGCCCTGCTCGATATGGGCTTCGACATAGCCGTCGAGCGGGAAGCCTGGCTTGCCGTCGCGCATCGGTGCCGGCGCGGTCTTCAGGGTCTCGGCCAGCGCGTCCTTCAGCACGACGCCCTTCCAGTCCTTCACCGCAAGCATCTCGTCGAGCTTGTTCTGTCCGGCGAAGACGGCTGAGCCCATCGCGCCGGGCTGGAAGCGCGAGCCTTCCTCGTTGGTCCAGGCCACGGCCATGACCGGCCGCTTGGTCCTGACGCCGGCATCTTCCAGGGCTTCCAGGGCCTCGAACGCCGCCAGCACACCGTACATGCCATCGAACCGGCCGCCCGTCGGCTGGCTGTCCATGTGCGACCCGCTCATCACGGGCAGCGCCTTGGGATCGCTGCCTTCACGGCGTACGAAGAGATTGCCGATGGCGTCGGTCGAGATCGAAAAGCCACGCGCCTTTGCCCAGGACATGAGCAGGTTGCGGGCGGCCGCGTCTTCGGGCGACAGGGCCTGACGGTTCACGCCGCCCCTGGGCGTGCCGCCAAGCTTCGCCATATCGACGTGCCGTTGCCACAGACGGTCTTCGCGCACTGCGCCTGCTGCGCTCATCTCGCCTCCTCAAGCTTGTCGCGCGAGCTATAGCCGCGCCATAGTCGGGCTTCAATCGTCGGCATTCCCCGGGGCCTCCATGCACAATCATCTCGAGCGCAACCTGATCGGCTATGGCCCCAACCCGCCGCACGCCCAGTGGCCGGGCGATGCCCGCATCGCCGTCAGCTTCGTTCTGAACTACGAAGAGGGCGGGGAGAATACGATCCTGAACGGCGATGCCGGCTCGGAGGTCTTCCTGACCGAGACGCCGGGCGGCGCGTCGTTTGTCGGCGCTCGCGACCTCTCGACCGAGTCGATGTACGAATATGGCAGTCGGGCCGGCTTCTGGCGCATCCTGAGGCTATTCAAGGAGCGCGACATGCGCTTCACCTCCTGGGCGGTTGGCCGCGCCCTGGAACTCAATCCGGCCACCGGCAAGGCGATGGCCGAGGCCGGCCACGAGGTCGCGAGCCACGGCTGGCGCTGGATCAACTACAAGGATTTCACGTTCGAGCAGGAACTCGACCACATGAGGAAAGCGGTGAAGGCGATCGCCGCTTCGGCCGGCAAGGCGCCGGTCGGCTGGTACACGGGCCGCTTCGGCGTGCATACGCTTGCCGCCGTCATCAAGCATGGCGGCTTCCTCTATTCGAGCGACTCCTACGCCGACGATCTGCCTTATTGGGTGAGCGTCGGTAAAACGCCTCACCTCGTCATTCCCTATACGCTCGAAGTCAACGACATGAAGTTCAGCGTGGCGCCGGGCTTCAGCTCGGGCGACGGCTGGTTGCAGGCGATGAAGGACAGTTTCGACGTGCTCTATGCCGAGGGCGCGACGAGTCCCAAGATGATGTCGGTCGGCCTGCATTGCCGGCTCGCCGGCCGGCCGAGCCGGGCTGCGACCCTGGCGCGCTTCCTCGACTATGTCGCGTCGAAGCCCAAGGTCTGGGTGGCGACCCGCGAGGAGATCGCGCGCCACTGGATCAAGGTGCATCCTGCCAAGAGGGGGCAGGGGCGGCGGCTACGGCCGTTGTAGAGCCGATAGGTCTCGGTCATGAATTCGCGAGGGAATGCCAGGTGAACGACGAGATTGCACAGGCGCCGACCGCCACCACGATGACCTTGCGTGCGCTGGCGCGTTTCCCCGACCGCATGGCCTTTGTCTGGGATGGCGGCAGCCTGACTTACCGCGCCGCCCTGTCGCTCATCGGCCGACTGCAGGCCGCCATGGCTGCGGCAGGTTTCGTCAGAGGTCAGACGGCGGCCTTCCTCAGTGCCAACAGCGCCGAGACCTGGTGCGCCGGTGTTGCGGCGCAGGGCTTGGGACTTGTCGTCACCTGGCTGCATCCCCTGGGCGCTCTCGCGGACCATCTCGACGTGATCGAAGATTCCGGAGCGACCGCATTGATCGTCGATCCGCGCACCCACGCCGAACGCGGAGGCGAACTCGCCGTCAAGGCGGTTGATCGATTGGCCACCGTCCTCACGATGGGCCGGGCCGATTTCGGCCGGGACGTCATGGCTGCGGCGGAGAAGGCCGGGGAGGCGAGCGCCGTCGACCTCACCGATGCCGACGATTACGCCATCATCAACTACACCGGCGGCACCACGGGCAAGTCGAAGGGCGCGATCCGCCGCCATCGTTCGACGGCCGCTTCCGCGATTTCGATCGCGGCCGATTTCGAGTTTCCCGACGTGCCCCGTTATCTTGCGGCGGCGCCGATCACGCATGTATCCGGCACCAAGGTGCTGCCCTCGCTGCTGAAGGGAGGCACGATCCATCTGCTGAAGGGATTCGACCCGGAAAAGTTCCTGGCGACCATCGAGCGCGAGAAGATCAACTTCACGCTGATGGTACCGACGATGATCTACGTGATGCTGGATCATCCCGAGCTCGAGAAGACCGATCTCTCCTCGCTGGAATTGATCCTGTATGGTGCGTCGCCGATGTCGCCGACGCGGCTGGTCGAGGGGTTGGAGCGCATTGGTCCCGTGTTCAGTCAGCTCTATGGCCAGACCGAATGCTATCCGGTGAGTGTGCTGCGCAAGGCCGACCATGACGTAGCGCGGCCCGAGCTCTTTGCGTCCTGTGGATTTCCCATTGCTTCGTGCAGCGTCACCTTGCGTGACGAGGACAACGAAGAGGTGAAGCCAGGCGAGGCGGGAGAAATCTGCGTGCGGGCGCCGCACGCGATGGAGCAATACTGGAAGCGACCGGAGCAAACCGCCGAGACCTTCAAGGGCGGCTGGCTGCACACCGGCGACATCGCACGCGCCGACGAGCGCGGCTACCTCTACATCGTCGATCGCAAGAAGGACATGATCGTCAGCGGCGGCTTCAACATCTTTCCGCGTGAAGTCGAAGACGTGCTTTCTTCGCATCCCGATGTCGCGATGGCTGCGGTGATCGGCGTGCCGCACGAGAAGTGGGGCGAAGCTGTCGCTGCATTGATCGTTGCCAAGGCCGGAGCGCGGCCTGCCGCGGAAGCGTTGATGCAACTCGTGAAAGACCGCAAGGGCGGCACGCATGCACCCAAGCAGGTCGAGTTCGTCGACAGTTTGCCGCTTACAGCCGTTGGAAAGGTGGACAAGAAGATCCTGCGCGCAAGGTACTGGGCCGGACAGTCGCGGCAGGTCGGTTAGCGCGTCCATCCACTTCGGTGCGCACGATGCGCAGGACCGATCTCAAAAAGTTCCCGACGCGTTCCCGCTTCGGCCTTGCTGTGTCTTCATAGTGAGACCCAATAGATGGGGTTTACCCAAGACGTCGAATCGTGAGAACAATGGGCGGTTGTGACTTTGCGCGCCGCCACCAGCTCGATTCTTCTCGCCGCCGCCTTCGGCGGTTGTGGCTGCGCCGCCAACAAACAGAACGTCGCTGCTGCGGCACCGGCGGTCGATCCGCGACAACAGGATATTGACTGGCGCAAAGAACAAGTGATGCAGCAGCTCGCGGTTTGCGAAAGCGGAAGCTGGGGACCTCAATCGCAACCGATCTACGGCGGGCGGGGTGCCTATCACGGCCGGTTTCAGTTCACGCCCCGCACGTACATCACTTATCAGCAACGCCATGACGGGACGGTACTGACGACTCGCGAGGCGATCGACGCGGCGCAGGATTACAACAAGGCCGCCAAGCTCGCCTCGTTCATGATCTTCGAGCTCGGCGAGGCGTGGCATTGGCCGCTCTGCTCGCGCAAGCTCGGCATCCCCGCCAAGGTCAAGGAAATCAACTCACTCTGATGGTTGGCATCAGGCGGCGGCGCGTCGTTTGCGCGTCGCCGCGGCTTTGCGTGCCGATGCCGAACGTGCGGCTTTCGGACGAGCTGCCGCGGCGCGACCACCCAGCTTGCCGCCCTTGCGCGCGGAGGCCTTGGTATCCTCCCTGCCACGACCCGAACCGCTCTTGTTGCCGCCGCCGCTTTCCTTGTTGACCGTCGCCCAGGCGCGCCGCTCCGCTTCCTTGGGCGAGACGCCGCGCTTCTCGTAACCTTCGGCGATGTGATCCGCCTTGCGATCCTGCTTGCTCGTGTATTTCGACTTGTCGCCTCGTGGCATGGCTTCCTCCGGATAGGGATTCACCCGTCGAAGGAACGCCACATCTTTGGAGGTGGTTGCGCGGTTGGCGGCAATCGCCGTCAGCGCAGGTCGGCACAGAACTCCTGGATGCGGGTGCAGCCGTCGCGCAGGCTCGCCATGTCCGTCGCGTAGGAGATACGGAAGTAAGGGCTCATGCCATAGGCTGCGCCCTGCACCGTGGCGACATGCTTCTCTTCGAGAAGCGCCGTCACAAAGTCGGTGTCGCTGGCGATCTTTCGTCCGCCCCTGGTCGTCTTGCCGATGCAGCCGGCGATGTTGGGGAAGACGTAGAAGGCGCCTTCCGGCATGTGACAGGTAAGCCCCGGCGCAGCGCGCAGCATGCCCACCACCTCGTCCCGGCGCTTGCGGTAGTCGGCGGCACGCTCCTTCAACAGGTCCTGCGGTCCGTTCAGCGCCGCCGTCGCCGCCGCCTGGCTGATGGTCGAGATGCCGGATCCGATCTGGCCCTGCATGTTGGTCATGGCCGCGATCATGGCGCGCGGGCCACCGGCAAAGCCGACGCGCCAGCCCGTCATCGCATAGGCTTTGGATGCGCCGTTCACCGTCAGCGTGCGATCCTTCAATGCCGGTTCCACTTCCGCGACCGTGCAGAACTCGAAGCCGTCATAGACCAGGTGTTCGTAGACATCGTCGGCCATCACCATGACGTGCTTGTGCTTCAGCAGCACGTCGCAGATCTGGCGCATCTCGGCGCGCGAGCAGGCGGCGCCCGTCGGGTTGTTGGGGAAGTTGAGGACCACCCACTTGGTCCTGGCCGTGATCACCGCATCGAGGTCGGCGGCGCGCAGCTTGAACTGATTGTTCTCGGGGCACGATACCGAGACCGGCCTGGCGCCAGCCAGCACGGCCTGATCGGCATAGGAAATCCAGCCCGGTGAGGGGATGACCACTTCGTCGCCGGGATTCACGCTCGCCATCAGCGCGTCGTACATGATCTGCTTGCTGCCGTTGGAGACCATGACCTCGTCCAGCGCATAGTCGAGGTTGTTGTCGCGCTTGAACTTGGCGCGGATCGCCTCCTTCAGGGGCTTCACGCCATCCTGCGGCGGATACTTGGTGTCTCCGGCCAGCGCTGCCTTGTGAGCGGCTTCGATGGCATGCGGCGGGGTGGGGAAGTCGGGTTCGCCGGAGGACAGGCCCACGATCTTGACGCCCTGGGCGCGCAGCTCGCGGACCTTGCGGGTCATCGCCGCCGACGCCGACACCTTCACGTTCTTCAGACGCTCCGCAACCTCGAACATATTCCCCGCTTTCAGTTCTTCCTGGTGATGGTGAGGGCGATGCCGCCCAGGATTGCGGCCGACGCCAGCAACAGCCGCGACGTGATCGGTTCGGCGAGTAGCACCACCCCGCCCAGAGCGGCAATGGCCGGCACGCTAAGCTGGATTGTCGCGGCCGATGTGGCCGAGAGCGCCGGCAATACGGCGTACCAGAGGACATAGCCCAGGCCGGAGGTGACCGCGCCGGACAGCACGGCATAGAGCATGCCCAGCGGGTCGGATGTCGCCTGCCCTGCCATCATCAGGCTCATCGCGGCGGCGAAGGGCACGGCCCGGACGAAATTGCCGGCGGTGGCCGTCGTCGGATCGCCGGCGCCGCGGCCGAGCAGCGAATAGACACCCCAGGCGGCGCCCGCGGCCAGCATCAAGGCAGCCGCGAGATAAGGCGGCGCGGCGAGGCCGGGCAGCAGGAGCCAGACGAGGCCGGCGACGGCGACCAGCACGCCGAGCAGGCGCAGGCCCGAAAGGCGCTCGCCCGCAGCGAGCCCATAGCTCGTCATCGTGAGCTGCACGCCACCGAAGAGCAGCAGCGCGCCGGTCGCTGCGGTGAGGTCGCGATAGGCGAAGGAGAAGGCGATCGCATAGGCGAACAAGGCGGCGGCCATCGGCCAGCTGCCGGCGGCGAGCGGCCGCACGCCGCGACGGCGCAGGATCAGCAGCAGGATCAGGGCGCCCGAGGCCAGCCGGATCGATGTGAAGCTCGCGGCATCGATCGTCGTATCGCGCAGGGCGATACGACAGAGCAGCGAGTTGCCGGCGAAGGCCAGCATCGCCAGGGTCGTCAGGAGGGCGGTGCGCGCCGCTCCTTCCGGAAGCGTCACCTCAAGCCGCCAGCTGGTATAGCTTCACGGCGTTGTCGCGGGTGACCTTGCGGCGCACGTCGGCGCTGACGCCGCTCAGCTCCTTGTCCAGGAACTCCTGCGAGTCCGGCCAGATCCCGTCCGGATGCGGGAAGTCCGATCCCCACATCACATTGTCCACGCCCAGCAGATCGAAGAGGCGCACGCCGACCGGATCGGTCTGGTAGGTCGCGTAGAACTGGCGATGCCAATATTCGGACGGCTTCATCTTGAGGTCGAGATCCTTGAACTGGTCTTCCCATTCGAGGTCCATGTGCTGCAGGACATAGGGGATCCAGCCAAGCCCGGCTTCGCCGATCACGATCTTCAGGTTGGGATAACGCTCGGGGGCGCCGCTGAAGATCAGCGACATGAGCATGTAGCCCATGTGCATCTGGAAGTTGGTGATGTGGGCGGCAAAGGCGCGGCGCTGCACGAAGACCGGCATCTTGCTGGTGTCGGGCGAGCGGCCGCCGATCGTGTGGAAGTGGACGGGAATGCCGGTTTCGTGGGCGAGCTGCCACAGCGGTTCCCAGAACGGATCCCATAGCGGCGTCATGTCGGGCTTGTTGGCGACGTCGAAGCCTTTGACGCCCCGCCTGGCGTTGCGGCTCGCCTCGGCGACCGCGACCTCCATATCGTGGTTGGGAATGTTGGCGAGACCGACCAGGCGATCCGGCGCGGCGCTGCAGAAATCGTGCAGCCAATCATTGTAGATGCGCAGCACTTCGGTCGCGGCCTCGGGATCGTTCAGTCGGCCGCTGGCGCCCAGGATGCCGTACAGCACTTCGGCCTGCACCCCGTCGCGTTCCTGGTCTTTCAGGCGAAGCTGCACGTCGGTGAGGCGGCGGATGCCTTTCTTGCCGTCGTCGTAGAGGCCGGTCGAGGCCATGCGGTCGGAACGATGGATGATGCCCGGCACATATTCGCGACCGGCCGACCCCATGCCATTCATCAAACCGAACTTCGCGCCCTTGATGCTCGTCCATTCCGGCCCCTTGGGTCCGTCGACGACGTAGGGCATGCGTTCCTTCATCGAGGCCGAGGCATTCTTTGTGAAGAGATCCGGCGGCAGCCAGATCAGGTCGACATGTCCATCGGCGGAAATGACGTCGTACTTCATCGTTCGTTCCTCCCGGGCGATTGTTCTAGAGTGCGCCGCCGCCAGAACCGCTGCAACGGAAAGACAATGAACGAGACCGAGTGGCTTGCCGAGTTTGCGTCCGCGCTGAAGCGTTCCGATATCGAGGGCGTCGCGTCCCTGTTCGCCGAGGAGTGTTACTGGCGCGATCTCGTGGCCTTCACCTGGAACATCGCCACGCTCGAAAGCCGCTCTGCGATTGCTGACATGCTCAAGGCACGGCTGGCCGATGTGCGGCCGGATTCGTTCAAGGCCGGCGAGCGCAGCGGCTGGTTCACCTTCGAGACGGCGCTGGGGCGCGGCACCGGCCATGTGCGGTTGAAGGACGGCAAGGCCTGGACGCTGCTCACCGCCTTGAACGAACTGAAGGGCTTCGAGGAGAAGCGCGGTTCGTCACGCGAGATCGGGACCGAGCACGGCGCCATCCAGAACCGCGTGACCTGGACGGATCGCCGCCAGGCCGATGCCAGCGAGCTGGGCTACGGCCGCCAGCCCTTCGTGCTGATCGTCGGCGGTGGACAGGGTGGCATCGGGCTTGGTGCGCGGCTGAAGAGGCTCGGCGTGCCGACGCTCATTGTCGATCGCCATCCGAGGCCGGGCGATGCCTGGCGCAACCGCTACAAGTCGCTCTGCCTGCACGATCCCGTCTGGTACGACCATCTTCCGTACCTGCCATTCCCCGACCATTGGCCGGTCTACACGCCCAAGGACAAGATGGGCGACTGGCTCGAGTCCTATACCAGGATCATGGAACTCGATTACTGGTCGAAGGCGCCGTGCCGACGCGCGTCGTGGGACGAGGCCAAGGGCGAGTGGACCGTCGTCGTCGATCGCGACGGCAAGGACGTGACCCTGCGGCCCAAGCATCTGGTCATCGCGACCGGCATGTCGGGCTTTGCGGAAGTTCCCGACTTTCCGGGGCGCGAGACTTTCCGAGGCACGCAGCATCATTCCAGCCGCCACGCCGGCGGCGAAGGCTGGACGGGCAAGAAGTGCGTCGTCGTGGGCTCGAACAATTCCGCCCACGATATCGCCGCCGATCTTTGGGAGCATGGCGCCGACGTGACGCTCCTGCAGCGCTCGCCGACGCTGGTGGTGCGCGCCGAGACCCTGGCACGCTATCGGCCCTACTATTCCGAAGAGGCGGTGGCCTCGGGGATCACGACGGAGATCGCCGATCTCACGGTAGCGTCCGTGCCCTACGGCGCCTTGCCGGCTTTCTCCCAGGCGACGGTCGAGAAGATCCGGCAGGAAGATGCGGACTTCTACGCACGGCTGGAGGCGGCGGGTTTCATGCTGACCTTTGGCGAAGACGAAACCGGCATCGGCCCGATGTATCTCCGCCGCGGCTCCGGATACTACATCGACGTCGGCGCCTCCGACCTGATCGCCAGCGGCCGCATCAAGCTCCGGTCGGGTGTCGAGGTCGCGCGCATGACCGAGGACTCGGTCGTCCTCAACGATGGCAGCACGCTCGCGGCCGATCTCGTCGTCTACGCCACGGGCTACGGGTCGATGAACCAGTGGGCGGCCGAACTGATCTCGCCGGAAGTTGCCGACAAGGTCGGGAAATGCTGGGGGCTCGGGTCGGGGACGGCCAAGGACCCCGGGCCCTGGGAAGGTGAACTGCGCAACATGTGGAAGCCGACGGCGCAGGAAAATCTCTGGTTCCATGGCGGCAACCTGATGCAGTCGCGGCTTTATTCGATTTTCCTCGGGCTGCAGCTCAAGGCCCGCCTGGAAGGGTTGCCGACGCCGGTCTATGGCCGTGCGCCGGTCCATCACAAAGCGTGACTTCCGGTGGAGATGTTCGGGTCCCGAGTGACGTAGACTGAGGACGCATGCAACGCTCCTCACGTCGCTCGGCCCTGGTCCTGGGCCTCCTGCTCGCCGCTTCGGCCTGCTCCCCCAATCTGGGGGAGCCGAAGGTCCCCAGGACCGATTTTCGCGCGACCCTGAACGGGGCCGGCGAAGTGCCGCCGGTCGAGACCAGGGGCAGCGGCTGGTTCGAGGCGGTCTACCGGCCGTCGACCAAGGTGCTGGAGTATCGTCTCAACGTGGCGGGCCTGAGTGGGCCGGTGACGATGGCCTATCTCCACGGCCCGGCGCCGGTGGGGCAGAACGCCCAACAGGTCGCGCCGATCAACGTGCCGTTCTACGCCGACCGTTCGACGATCAGCGATGGCGTGACGTTGACGAAGCAGCAGGCCGACGAGCTTCTGGCCGGCCTCTGGTACGTCAACGTGATGACGGAGAAGTATCCCGCCGGCGAGATTCGCGGGCAGATCGTGCCTCTCAAGAAATAGGGCCTCCGAAGATGCGCGAGCTTGCCGGTAAGGCGGCTTTTGTGACGGGCGGCGCGAACGGCATCGGCTTTGCGCTTGGCCGAGCTTTCGTCGAGGCAGGTATGAAGGTGATGCTCGCCGATATTGAAGCGGATGCCTTGACCGCTGCGGTGGCCGAGTTGCGCCAAGCCGGACCGGATGTACACGGCGTCGTTTGCGACGTCGCCGATGCAGCAGACGTCGAGCGGGCCGCGAAGGCGTCGTTCGATGCCTTCGGCAACGTCCATATCGTTTGCAACAACGCAGGCGTTGCTGGTGGGAGCGGCATCGACGATATCGCACTCGATACGTGGCGGTGGGTTCTGGACGTCAACCTCATGGGTGTCCTGCATGGCATTCGCTCGTTCTTGCCGCACATCCGCGCCCACGGCGAAGGTGGGCACTTTGTCAACACAGCGTCACTCGCAGGGCTGGAAGCCGGGCTCGGGCTGAGCCCCTACGCTACGAGCAAATATGCTGTCGTCGCGATGTCGGAAGGGCTTGCAAAGCAGGTCAACCCTCTCGGCATCGGCGTTACTGTCGTCTGCCCGGGCTATGTGCGGACGCGGATCGGCGAGAGCAGTCGCAATCGGCCGGAACGCTATGGCCCCGCCAAACAACCCGATCCAAACGGGGCTGCGGGAAAGCTGGCGGCTTCGCAGGCCAGTCTCCAGCAAGCCGGGATCGAGCCCTCCAAGGTGGCCGAGCAAACTCTGACGGCGATCCGCGAGAACGAACTCTACGTTTTCACCCATCCGGAAATGCGCGGTGGGGTCGATGTGCGCCTCGCGGCCATCCTCGCCGCGCTCGACAAGGCTTCGGCGCGTTAGTCGAATTTCAGCCTCCAGCCGATCCAGTCGCAGAGGCCGCGGCCCATCACGTCTTCGAGGTCGCCACCTTTAAGCCATGGCAGCTCCTCGGTGAAGAACGTCACGCACTGACGGTAGCTGCATGGCATGCGGGTGATGTCGGTGCCCCAGAAGAAGCGCTTCGGACCGAAGGCGTCGAAGATGCGGTGCAGCCCGTCCTGGATGTTTTGGAAGGGATAACCCTTGGTCGAGTAGTGCGGCGCACCCGTCGCCTTGATCGCGACATTGGGCAGCTTGGCCAGCGCCACCAGCTTGTCGAGATGGATGAAGGCCGCCTCGTCCTGGCCGTGCCGGTTGAGCCCGCAATGATCGAGGATCAGCTTGAGGTTCGGATGGCGCTCGGCGATGTCGCGGAACGTGTCGAGGAACAGACCGCCCAGCATGGCGACAGGCAGGCCTTCCTTCTCGGCAGCCGGCCAGACCCAATCGAGCGAGCCGTCGTGAAGTTTCTTCTGCTCCTGCTCCGACAGCAGTGCCCAACGCAGCCCCATCATGCCGGGCTGGTTGCGCCAACCCTGGATCAGCTTGCGATTCTCCGGCTTGTCGGGCGCGAACTGGCCCATCACGGCGAAGTGGTCGGGGTATTTCTTCGCGGCGGCGAGGGCGACGGCGCCGGAGTCGGGATCCCAGCTGTAGGGTGGGTGGATCAGCGCGGCATCGACGCCGGCCTCGTCCATCTCCTTGAGGCATTCCTCCGCGGTGAACTTGGAGACCTTGCGATGCAGGCCGCTCGGCGGCGTGACGGTCTGCGACCAGATATGGACCTGCGCGTCGACGATCTTCATGGCGGCTCTCTCAGTTCGGCGTGGGGGCGGCGGGGTCGAGCAGTTTCTCGCGTTTCAATTCCGACCACAGCTCGACCGGAATCTTCACGCTCATGTGCGCCACGTTCTGCTGCACTTCCGCAACGCTCAGCGCTCCCGGGATCACCGAACAGAAGGCGGGATGAAAGAGCGGGAACTGCATCGCCGCGGCGCCGAGCGGCACCTTGTGGCGCTGGCATACCGCCTCGATCTTCTGTGCCTTCTCGATGAGATGCGCGGGCGCCGCCACATAGTCGTGCGTGGCGCCCGCCTTCACGTTTCCGGTGAGGATGCCGGAATTGTACGGCCCGCCTAGAATCACGGAGACGCCGCGCTTCTGGCATTCCGGCAGGAATTCTTCGAGCGCGCCCTGTTCGAGCAGCGTGTAGCGGCCGGCCAGCAGCATACAGTCGAAGTCGCCGGCCTTGATGAACCTCGTGCTGGTGTCGGCCTCGTTGATGCCGACGCCGATGGCCGAGATGATGCCGGCCTTGCGCAACTCGTCGAGGGCGCGGAAGCCGGAATCCATGACCGTCTTGAAGCGCTCGTCGAGGATGGCCCGATCCTTGATGGTCCAGAAGTCGACGTCGTGGATCAATGCGATGTCGATGCGGTCGATGCCGAGCCGGAGGTGCGAATGCTCCAGCGAGCGCATGACGCCATCGTAGGTATAGTCGAACTGCGGCACGAAGCCCGGCAAGCCGTTCTCGCGGAATTCCTTGGGCAATGCCTCGCCCGGTTTGCGCACATGCAGGATGCGGCCGATCTTGGTCGAAAGCACATAGCTCTGCCGCGGCTTCTCGCGCAGCGCGGCACCCATGCGCAACTCGCTGCGGCCATAGCCGTAGAAGGGCGAGGTGTCGAAGTAGCGGATGCCGGTGTCGTAGCCCGTGTCGGTGAGCGTCACTGCTTCTGCGTCGGATATGGTCGCCCGGAAGCCGCCCATGGGCGCGCCGCCGAGGCCAAGTTCCGTCACTTCCAGGTTTGTCCGTCCGACCTTGCGGCGCTTGAGCGCTGTCATGTTCGTTTCCTCCGGGAGACGCGGCAGAGTACGAAAGGCATACCGGCAAGGCCATAGGAGCCCCCATGAGTGACGACCGTCTCGTTCTGCACGGCAGTTTCACGTCCAGCTCGAGCTACAAGCCGATGCTTTTCCTGGCGCTTTCCGGGCTGCCGTTCTCCTTCCGCACCGTCAACCTGAAGAACGGTGTGCAGAATGAGGCGGAGCATCTCGCGATCAATCGCTACGGCCAGGTGCCGGTGCTGCGCCACCGTGGCCTGACGATCGTGATGTCGAACGTGATCCTCGACTATCTCGCGCGGGCCACGGGACATTTCGAGCCGAAGACGGAGCAGCACCGCTGGCAAGCGCGCGAGTGGCTTTCCTGGGAGAACGACGCGATCACCAATGTGGCGCGCGTCCGCCATTTCGCCCGCTTCCGCCCGGATGTCTCGCCGGAGATCGTGAACTTCTTCCGGCCCCAGGCCGAGGCCGCGCTCGACTTTGCCGACAAGTCGCTCGCCGGTCGCGAATGGCTGGTGGGCGATGCCTGCTCGATCGCCGATATCGGCTGCTGGGGCCGCATGGTGTTCGCGGCGGAAGGTGGCCTGTCGCTCGACGCGCGCCCGAACCTCGCCGCCTGGCGCGACCGCCTGATGGCGATGCCGGGCTTTGCGCTACCTTATGATCTCATCCCGAAGAAAGATGCCGAGATCGCCGGGCGATAGGGGGCTGCTCCATGGTCGATGTGCTTGTTGTCGGTGCCGGGCCGGTCGGTTTGACGATGGCGGCCGAGCTTGCGCGGCACGGCGTGCGGTGCCGTATCGTCGACCGCCTCGAAAAGCCCTCGCCCTATTGCCGCGCCATCGGCATCACGCCGCGGACGCTCGAAGCATGGGACGACATGGGCATTGCCCGGGAAATGATCGATGCCGGACTCTGGATCGATGGCCTGCGGTCGATCATTCATGGCCAGCCGCCGAAGGACGCCCATCAGGATCTGTCGGACCTGCCTTATTCGCAGCTCGGCCTGCCGCAGTACGAGACCGAACGTCTGCTCGCCCGCCATCTCGGCCGCTACGGCGTTGCCGTCGAGCGCGGCACTGGCCTGCACTCCCTGCAGCAGGACGACAGCGGCGTCTCGGCGACGCTCGAGCGCATCGACGGCGGCACAGAGGACGCGACCTTTCGATACGTGATCGGCTGCGACGGCGCACACAGCACGGTGCGTCACGTACTCGGCATCGCCTTCGAAGGTGAAGCCATGCCGATGACGTTCATGCTGGGCGACGTCCATGTCGCGTGGGACCTGCCGCGCGGCATGGCATTGCGCGCGCTGCGACTCGTCGAGGACGCTGCACCCGACATGTTCATCGCCATTCCCCTGCCGGAGCCCGGCCGTTATCGGGTGTCGATGATCGCCCCCTCCGAGTTGACGCAAAGCGGTGGTTCCGATCACGGCATCCAGTCGGAAACGCGCGGTCCTGCACTCGAAGACATCCAGGCCGTCGCCGACAGCCTCGTTCCCGGCAGGCCTCAGCTGTCGGACCTGCGATGGTCGTCGATGTTCCGCATCAGCATGCGGCTTGCCGCCCAGTATCGCCGCGGCCGCGTTTTCCTGGCAGGCGATGCGGCGCACATCCATCCGCCGACCGGCGGGCAGGGCATGAACACCGGCATTCAGGATGCCTACAATCTTGCCTGGAAGCTCGCGCTGGTGCTGGGCGGCACGGCTTCGGAAAAGCTGCTCGACAGCTACGAGGCCGAACGCCGTCCCGTCGGGGCCGATGTCGTCGCCCGCACCCGTGCCGCGAGCGAGAGCTATGGCCGCGAGACCAAGCCGGACCGGCTGGCCGATACGCAGGTCCGCATTTCCTACAACGCTAGCGCCTGGGTTCAGGACGATGTCGGTCACGTCGATGAAGGTCCGGCTGCCGGCGATCGCGCCCCCGACGTCACGGGATTGAGGCGTCGGGGCGTTGGCTTTCCTGTGCGCCTGTTCGATATCCTGCGCGGCACCGAGCATGTTCTCCTTGTTCGCCTTGGGCGTGAAGGGGCGCCAGACCTTGCGGCGTTTGCCGGCAAGCTCTCCAGCCGTTCCGGCATGCCCCTCAGGATCGTGGGCATTGTTCAGGAGGAGAGCGTGGATGAGCAGGCGGGCATCGCGCTTTATCGCGATGCCGAAAACTCAGTTGCACACTCTTATGGTTCCGCAGCGACAGCCTTCCTGATCCGGCCCGACGGGTACATTGGCTGGCGCGGCAAGTCGCTCCGGGACGCCGGCCTCGTAGCCTACCTCGATCGGCTGTCCGGCTGACGGTCGTTACGCCGCCTGCTGCGCCACTGTCGGGCCTTCGCTCATGGTGGTGGTCCGGCGCATGTCGCGCACGATATTGAGATCGTCGAAGCGGCGTACGCGATGCATGGTCGTGCGATTGTCCCAGATCACGAGATCGTGCCGTGTCCAGCGATGGACGTAGACGAACTCGGGCTGCGTCGCATGTTCCATCAGGTCGCGGATGAAGGCCATGGCTTCGGGCCGCGGCCAGCCGACGATGGCGCCGATATGGGCCGACAGCAGCAACGACTTTCGTCCGGTGACGGGATGCGTGCGCACGAGACGGTGCAGCACCGGCCGCATGCTGTGGCGCTCTGCATCTGTAAAGTCGGTGAAGCCGAGCTGGCCACGCGAGTAGATCAGGGAATGCTCGCAGACGAGATCCTCGATCTCGTCCTTGGTCGCCTGATCGAGCGCATCGTAGGCCGCGCGCATGTCGGCAAACTCGGTGTTGCCGCCGTTGGTCGTGGTGATGCGGCCGCTCAGCAGCGAGTAGCGCGCGGGAACGATCCGGAACGTGGCATCGGAGTGCCACAGCCGATTGCCCAGCGCTGCCATGCGGCGGCGGTCGTTGCGCTCCAGCCGCTGGTTGTCCTTGTCGAGGTTGGAGACGTCGGCGAAGGCGGCGCCCAGACGCAGAGTCGTCGCCGTCAGCGTGGTGTTGGCGCCCTCCTGCAGGGGGCCGAAATTGCGCGTGAAGGCGAGCTGCTGCTGGTCGTCGATATCCTGGCCGGGCAGCACGAGCACGGCATGCTTGTCCATGCCGGCTTCGATGGCGGCGACTTCGTCGGCCGTCTGTGGCCGGCGGACGTCGATGCCGGTCATCGTCGCGCCGATATGGCGTTGAAGGGGGTGTACTTCGATCGGCAAGGGAGCCTCCCATACGGGCTCCCCGCCGATGGGCCGCTTCAGCGAAGAGCGGCTGCGATGTTACCACCGTCGACGGTGATGACAGCGCCCGTCGTCTTTGCCGCTTTGGCCAGCGAAACGAAAGCCTGTGCCACGTCGTCGGCGGTCACTTCGAGGCCCAGGAGGTTGCCGCCCATGTAATCGGCCTCGCTGAGGCCGCGAGCCTTGGACCGCTGGGCGATCATGTCGTCGGTCAGCAGGCCCGACCGGATGCGGTCGGCGTTGACGGCATTGGAGCGAATGCCCTCGGCGCCGTAGTCGAGCGCATACTGGCGGCTGAGGAACAGGGTCGCGGCCTTCGGCAGCCCATAGGGGCCGAAATCGGCACCGGGATTGACCGCCTGCTTGGAGGCGTTGAACAGCAGGCAACCGCCCAGCCCCTGCGCCTTCATGATGCGAACCGCATTCTGCGCCACACTCTGATGGGCCCAGAAGTTGAGTTCGAAACTCTGGCGCAGGATCGCCTCGTCGACGTCGCCGATCTTGCCCTGCCAGGCAGCGCCCGCGTTGGACACCACGATATCGACGCCGCCATAGGTCGCGGCGATCTTGTCGAAGGCGGCACGCACAGACTTGGGATCGGTCACGTCGCAGGCGATCGCGAAGCCTTTGACCTTGGAGACGTCGCGATCGAGCACAACGACTTCCGCGCCCTCGCGCGCGAAGGCAGCGGCCGTGGCCGCACCGATGCCCGAGCCGCCCCCGGTCACGACCACGATGCGACGCGCCAGCGGCTTCTCTGTCGCGGCCCCCAGCTTGGCCTGCTCCAGCGACCAGTACTCGATGTCGAAGATGTCCGGCTCGGGGATGCACTCGTAGCGGCCGAGCCGCTCGGCATCGGCCACGACCGCCACGGTCGTCTCCGCGAGGTCGGCCGCGATCTTGGCATCTTTCGAGCTGTTGCCGATGCCGAACAGGCCGAGGCCCGGCACCAGCACGACGCGCGGGATCGGGTCGAGTTCCTTCTTCGGCGGCATCTGCTTGGCGTTATGGCGCGCGAAGTAGGCGTGATAGTCGGCGACATAGGCGTCGAGCGCGGCCTTCGCCTGCGTGACGAAGACGTCGAGCTTGCCCGCTTCCGGCGCCGGCGCGACCAGCGGCACGCCCTTGGTGCGGATCGCATGGTCGGGCGTCACGGGGCCCTGCTGGCTGTAGCGGGCGATTTCCTTGCCGCCGACATAGGCCAGGATTTCCGGCCCGGTGCGGAACTCGAACACGAAGCGCTGCGCCGCCTCGCGGCCGCCTGCTCTTGCCGGCTGCGACAGCAGTCCGCGCAGGATCGGCGTCACCTCGGCGACCGACGCAATCTCCTTCGGCAGGGTCACGCCCGCGAAGATCTTGCGCGTTTCCTTGGCCAGTCGCTTCTCGGCCAAAGTCACCAGGTCGATCATGCGCACATAGGCCTCTTCGGCCGTCGCTCCCATCGAGAAGATGCCGTGCTTCAGCAGCACGAGGCCTTCTGCGTCGGGATGCGCGCGCGCGATCTCGTCGGTCTTCTTGGCAAGCGCGAAGCCCGGCATGACATAGGGCACCAGCGCCGCGCGCTTGCCGAACACGTCGGCCGCCAGGGCCTCGCCGTCGGGCTGATCCGTCAGCGACAGCACGGCGTTGGAGTGCGTGTGGTCGATGAACTTGTGCGGCAGGAAGGCATGCAGCAGGGTCTCGACCGACGGGTTGGGCGCCTTGCTGTCGAGCAGGTTGGTGCGCTGGACATTCACCATGTCCTCGTCGGACAGCGCCTGCAGTCCCTTCAGTTCGCCGAGCGGGCCGAGCCGCACCGCCGGCAGGCCGGGTGCTTCGATCGTGCCCATGTCCCAGCCGCTGCCCTTGACGCAGAGCACGTCGATCATGCTGCCGGCGATGTCGGGCAGCCGCGTCTTCACCGAGGTGTTGCCGCCGCCATGCAGCACCAGCCGCGGCTCGCCGCCCAGCAGGCGCGTGGTGTAGACGCGCAACGCCAGGTCCTCGTTGATGCCTTTCGCCGCGTGCCGCGCGATCGCAGCCTTTGCGTCGTCGTCGGACCAGAGGTTTTCCATGTCGAAGCCTTACTCTCCCGGCTGGATGCCGGCGTCCTTCGCGATCTGCACCCAGGTCGCAATCTCCTGCGCCTGATAGGGCTTGAACTGCGCGGGATCGCGCGGCTCGACAGTGAAGCCGAGCTTGTCGATCTTCTCGGCGGTCTCGGGCTTGCTGAGGCTTTTCAGGATCTCGGCCGACAGACGGTCGAGGATCGGCTGCGGCGTGCCGGCCGGTGCGAAGAAGGCGGCCCAGGAGGCGGCGTTGGCGCCCTTCACGCCCTGTTCTTCGAGCGTGGCGACCTCGGGAAGATGCGGGTTGCGCTTGGCACTGCCCAACGCCACGGCGCGAATCTGGCCGGCCTTGATCTGGGCCAGCACGCTCGGCAGCGTCGAATTGGAGAGATCGATGCGACCGCCGACCAGGTCCTGCACCAGCGGCGCCGCGCCGCGATAAGGCACGTGGGTCATCTTGGTGCCGGTGCGCGCCATGAACAGTTCGGTCGAGAGGTGCGACCCCGAGCCGATGCCGGTCGAGCCGTAGTTCAGCTCGCCGGGCTTGGCCTTGGCCAGGGCGATCACGTCCTGAATGTTCTTGGCCGGCAGCTCGTTGCGCACGACGAAGACATGCTCGAAGGCGCCGGCACCGGCCAGTGGCGCGAAGTCTTTCACCGCGTCGTAGCCCGGCTCCTTCAACATGAACATGTTGTTGCCGTGCGTCTGGTTGTTGCCGAACGTGATCGTCTGTCCGTCCGGCTTGGCCTTGGCGACGGTGCGCGTGCCGATGGCACCGGCGCCGCCCGAGATGTTCTCGACTACGACCTGCTGGCCCAGCGGGCCAGAGATATCGGCGGCGACGATGCGCGCGATGACGTCGGTCGGGCCGCCGGCCGGATAGGCCACGACCATCTTGATGGGCCCGGACGGCTGCCAGGTCTGCGCGAAGGCGGGCTTTGCGAAGGGCGCGGCGAGCAGGCCGGCGCTGAACAGACGACGCTTGATCATGGTGACGTGCGTTTCCTAGGCGTGAGAGATGACGATCTTGCCGAAATGATTCTGGCTCTTGAGATGCTGGTAGGCAGCCTTCGCTTCGGCGAACGGAAACACCTTGTCGATGACCGGCTTGAGACCATTGGCCTCGATGGCGCGGTTCATCGCCTCGAACATCTGCTTGCTGCCGACATAGAGGCCCTGCACCCGCAGGTTCCGGCGCAGGATCGGCATGGGGTCGAGCGTCGCCATGCCCGATAGCAGGCCGATGACCGCGATCCTGCCGCCGAGCCGCGTCGCCATGAAGGAACGGGGAAGCGTGCCGGCGCCGCCAACCTCGACGGTGATATCGGCGCCGCGGCCGCCGGTCAGCTTCAGCGCTTCCTTGTCCCAATCGGGCGTGGCCTTGTAGTCGATCACGGCTTCGGCCCCCATCTTCTTCAGCCGCTCGGCCTTGGCCGCCGAACTCGACGTGCCGATCACGCGCGCGCCGAACATCCTGGCAAACTGGAGGGCGAAGATGGAGACGCCGCCGGTGCCCTGGATCTGCACGATGTCGCCAGCCTTGATGTTGCCGATCTCGACCAGCGCATGCCAGGCCGTGAGGCCGGCACAGGGAAGGGTGGCGCCTTCCTCGAAGCTCATGCCGGTCGGCAGCTTTACGACGCCGTCTTCTTCCAGAACGGCAAGCTCGGTCAGCATGCCGTCGATGGCGCCGCCCATGGCCGAGGCCATGGCCGCGTCGTCGATGTTGCCGCCGACCCATTTCTGCATGAAGCAGCCGGCCACACGATCGCCCACCTTCACGCGGCTGACGCCAGGACCGACGGCGACGACTTCGCCGGCTCCATCCGACAGGGGAATAAGGTCGGGCTTGGGGGCGGAGCGGGCGTACTGCGCCTCGATGGTGAGCAGGTCACGATAGTTGAGGGACGTCGCGCGCACCCGGACCAGGACCTGGCGCGGGCCGGGCGTCGGGTCGGGCCGGTCAACGAGGGTGAGCGACTCGATGCCCTTGGGGGCGGGAATGACGTAGCACTTCACTGGCCACTGCCTTTCAGCTCGATGATGGTCTTCGCCATGACGGCTTCCTGGTCCCAGGGGAACAGGATCCAGGTGTCCTGGCTGACCTCGGTGATGAAACTGTCGACCGTCGGCCGGCCGGCGGGTTTTGCATAGACTGTGGCAAAATGTGCCTCCGGCAGCATTGCCCGTACCGCCCGTGCGGTGACGCCTGTGTCAACGAGATCGTCGACGATCAGCCAGTCCTTGCCCTTGTCCTGTTCGGCCGAGGTCCCCTTCAGCAGTTCGACCTTGGCGCCGCGTTCCATACGGTCATAGGTCGAACAGCAAACCGTATCGATCAGCCGAAGGTTGAGCTCGCGGGCCACGATGGCGGCCGGGACGAGGCCGCCGCGGGTGATGGCGACCAGCCCCTTGAACGGCCCCAGGTCGGCCAGCCGCCAGGCGAGCGCCCGTGCGTCACGATGCAGCTCCGTCCATGAGACGGGGAACATCTTGTTGTACCCAGTGCTGCTCGCCATACGATTTCGCCCTTGACCTTGTCCGGTTTGGCTTGCCCCCCGGCAGACGCTGCACTAACACCTTCGGCCGGCGCGTAGAAGCACACCTCGTAGGGAAAATCGGGACGGAGACTGCAGAACAATGGGATTTGAGCTCACGCCCGCTTTCTGGAGCGGCCTCACCCAGATCATCCTGGTGAATATCGTCCTGTCGGGTGACAACGCGCTGGTCATTGCGCTCGCTTGCCGGAACCTCGAGAAGAAGCATCAGAAGCCGGCCATCCTGATCGGCAGCGCCGGCGCCATCATCCTGCGTATCGTCTTCGTTCTGATCGTCGATCAGCTCCTGCAGATTTCCTTCCTCAAACTGGCCGGTGGCCTCCTGCTGCTCTGGATCGGCGTCAAGCTGGTGCAAGGCGAGGAGGAGCATGGCGACGGCGTGAAGGGTGCCGGTTCGGTTTGGGGTGCGATCCGCACCATCATCGTCGCCGATGCCGTCATGAGCCTCGACAATGCCATCGCCATCGCTGCGGCGGCGAAGGGCGACACGACGCTCATCGTGCTCGGCCTTCTGATCAGCATTCCGCTCATCATCTTCGGCGCCACCCTGATCATGGCGCTTCTCAACCGTTTCCCGATCATCGTCGTGGCCGGTGGCGCGCTGTTGGGCTGGATTGCCGGTGAAGTGCTGGCGACGGATCCGGGTTATGCCGACAAGCTCGCGGCGCTTACCCCGCACGCCAAGACCATTTTGGAAGTGGGTTGCGCCGTTCTGGTCGTTACGGTTGGATATTTTCTTCAGTATCGTGCCAAACAGCGCAGACACGACGAGCCCGTCGATCTCGCGGCCGAGAAGAGCAAGGAGTAGCTGTCATGGCGAAGATGAAAGCAATTCTCGTTGCGGTCGACGGATCCGAGCCGTCCGATCGGGCGACGCAGCATGCGATCGACCTGGTCGGGTCGGGCGGCGCGGCCGAGCTGCACCTGATCAATGTCCAGCCGGCGCTGAGTGGTGCGGTGTCGGCCTTCGTGTCGCGCGAGCAGATCGATGCGCACCATCGCGAGGAAGGCGAGAAGGCGCTGGCCTCGGCGGTCGCCATCGCCAAGAAGGCGTCGGTTCCGGCCAAGACCCATATCGGGGTCGGGCGTCAGGGCGAGATCGTGGCGGACTTCGTCAAGAAGCTGGGCGCCGGCCTGGTCGTCATCGGCACCCGCGGCCACACCGGCTTCGCCGGCGTCCTGCTGGGCTCCGTGGCGCAGGATGTGATCGCCCACTCCAAGGTGCCGGTTACGCTCGTAAAGTAGCCATCCGAGCCCGAACATCGTAAGAACGCGACCCTACAAGGAGGGTCGCGAAGCGTGGGCGAGGAGATGTGGCGACGCGAGGCGTTGGCGCCCTATGCGACCCTGCCGTGGCAGAGCCGCGGCCGCCTGCATGCCGAGCCCGAATCCTCCAGCCGCAGTCCGTTCCAGCGCGACCGCGACCGCATCATCCATTCGACGGCGTTTCGGCGGCTGAAGCACAAGACCCAGGTCTTCGTCTATCACGAGGGCGACCATTATCGGACGCGCCTCACCCACTCGCTCGAAGTGGCCCAGATCGCGCGGACGATCTGCCGCGTGCTGCGGCTCGACGAGGACCTCGGCGAGGCGGTGGCGCTTGCGCACGACCTCGGCCACACGCCGTTCGGCCATGCCGGCGAGGAGGCTCTGCACGGCGTCATGATGCCTTATGCCGGCTTCGACCATAATGCCCAGACGCTGCGCATTCTCACCAAGCTCGAGGACCGCTACGCCGAGTTCAACGGGCTGAACCTCACCTGGGAGACGCTGGAGGGGGCGGTGAAGCACAACGGCCCTCTGCTAAAGAAGGGACGCACGCTCGAGGAACTGCCCGCCGCCATCGTCGAATATTGCCGGGATCACGATCTCGAGCTTCATGGCCATGCCGGGCCGGAGGCGCAGGTTGCCGCCCTGAGCGACGACATCGCCTACAACAATCACGACATCGACGACGGGCTGCGAGCCGGCCTGTTCGAGATCAAGGACCTGCTCGACCTGCCGCTGGTCGGCGAGATGTTCGCGGCCGTCGGCCGGACCTATCCCGGCATCGACCAGACGCGGCTGGTTCACGAGGCGGTGCGTCGCGTGATCAACGCCATGGTCGAGGACGTGCTGACGGAGACGCGCCGGCGCCTGAAGGAAGCGCAACCGAAGTCGGTGGCCGATATCCGCGCCCTCGGCCGACCTGTCGTCGCCTTCTCGGACAAGATGGTCGCCACCGACAAGACGGTGAAGGACTTCCTCTACAAGCGTATGTACGAGCACTGGAAGCTCAACCGTTCGCATTCCAAGGCGCGTCGCGTCGTCGTCGATCTGTTCGAGCTGCTGTTTACCGAGCCCAATTGCCTGCCGTCGCCGTGGCGCGAGAAGGCCGAGCGGGGGGCGATCCAGGCAAAGGCCCGTGTCGTCGCCGACTATATCGCCGGTATGACGGACCGCTACGCCCTGGACGAGCACCGCCGGCTGTTCGATCTCTATCAGTAAGGCCGGCGGGCCTTCGGGATGACAAGTTTGCCCGAATCGGCAATACCCGCCCCATGAATCCCTACCGTCATTTCATCGGCGAGATCGTCGCGGCGCTCAAATCCATGCAGGCTGCCGGCGAATTGCCGGAAAAGCTCGATTTTTCGGCCATCACGGCCGAGCCGCCACGCGACCCCGCCCACGGCGATATCGCGACCAATGCTGCCATGGTGCTGGCTAAGGCCGCGGGCAAGAAGCCGCGCGACATCGCTGAGGTACTGATCGGGCGGCTCACGGCCAACCCGGACGTGGTCGATGGCACGGTGGCCGGGCCGGGCTTCATCAATCTCAAGCTCGTCGACGGCTTCTGGCGCGAGCGCCTGCGCGACTGCCTCGCGGCCGGCCTCGCCTATGGCGATTCGGCGATGGGGCAGGGGGCGAAGGTCAACGTCGAGTACGTCTCGGCCAACCCGACCGGCCCGCTGCACGTGGCGCACGCGCGCGGCGCGGTGGTGGGCGATGCGCTGGCCAACCTTCTCCTGAAGGCGGGCTACGCCGTTACCAAGGAATATTACATCAACGACGCGGGCGCTCAGGTCGACAAGCTCGGCCAGTCGACCTACCTGCGTTACCGCGAGGCGCTGGGCGATCAGGTCGCCGCGATTCCCGAAGGCCTCTATCCGGGCGAATATCTGAAGGACGTCGGCGCAGCCATTGCCAAGCGCGACGGCGCGCGCTGGGTCGACAAGCCGGAAGCCGACTGGCTGCCGGAGATGCGTGCCTTCGCGATCGACTACCTGATGGCGGAGATCAAGGCCGACCTCGAAACGCTCGGCGTCAACATCGACGTCTATTCGTCGGAGCGCGCTCTGGTCGAAAGCGGCGCCGTCGACCGCGCGTTCCAGGAGTTGAGCCGCCAGGACCTGATCTACCAGGGCCGGCTGGAGCCGCCGAAGGGGCAGAAACCCGACGATTGGGAAGATCGCGAGCAGACTCTCTTTCGCGCCACGCGGTTCGGCGACGAGGTCGACCGTCCACTCAAGAAGTCGGACGGCAGCTGGACCTATTTCGCCAACGACATCGCCTATCACCACGACAAGTTCCGTCGTGGTTTCGGCGACATGATCGACGTCTGGGGCGCCGACCATGGCGGCTACGTCAAGCGCATGAAGGCGGCCGTCAGCGCCATCACGGAGAAACAGGGTGAGCTCGACGTCAAGCTCTGCCAGCTCGTGCGCGTCATGCGAAACGGCGAACTGGTGCGCATGTCCAAGCGCGCCGGCACGTTCGTTACCCTGCGCGATCTGCTGGACGAAGTCGGCCCCGACGTCGTGCGCTTCACGATGCTCACGCGCAAGAACGACGCGCCGTTCGACTTCGATCTGGTCAAGGCCACGGAACAGTCACGCGACAACCCGGTTTGGTATGTCCAGTATGGCCATGCGCGCACGCGCTCCGTCATGCGTCAGGCGAGTGCTGCAGGCGTTTCGGTCGATGGTCTGGAGGCAGCGCCGCTCGATCGTCTGGCCGATGTCGGTGAACTGGCCTTGATCCGCTTGATCGCCCAATGGCCCCGACAGGTCGAGGCGGCCGCGATTGCCCACGAGCCGCACAGGATCGGCTTCTATCTCTACGACCTCGCAGCCGCGTTCCATGCCCATTGGAATCGCGGGCGCGAGGAGCCAGGGCTGCGGTTCGTGGTCGAGGGAGATCCGGACCTCACCCGGGCGCGTCTGGCCTTGGTACAGGGAATCGGATTTGTGATAGGATCAGGATTAAAGGTCTTCGGCGTAACACCCGTCGAGGAAATGAGATAACGAATGCACATCCGCCGGTCCCCCTCCGGCGACGGACCTACGATCTACCGACCGAGTGAGTCGGTTGCCATGCGGCTCGATCCGCCGCCCCGGCCCGTCGCGCACGAACCAGATTCAATCCCGCCGCCGCCGCGGGACTCCCTGCTCATGCGCGTCAACAGAAGACGCGGTCAGATCCTGACGATCATGGTCTCGGTGGCCGCCATCGCGAGCTTCGGCTCGGTCGTGTGGTGGGCCCACAACCAGGACGTCAAGGCAGGTGGCCGGGGACTGGAGCCGCTGGTCGTGCAGGCGCCGACCACGCCCGCCCGGATGAAGCCCGAGAATGCCGGCGGCCTCGTCCCGCCCAACCAGGACAAGGAAGTCTTCAATCGCATCTCTCCCGGTACGGTGCCCGCGCAGCCTGAAAAGCTGCTGCCCGTCGCGGTGACGCCTCGCCTGCCGGCCAATGGCTTGCCGACACCGGCGGCCCCCAAGCCGCCGGAGGCCGAGGTCGCCAAGGCGCCGACGCCCCTGCAGCCCAACCCTCCGGCGACGGCCGCGCCGGCGCAGCCGACCGACAAGGCGCCGGCCAATCCGCCGAACGTGCAGCCGGCTTCCGCAACGCCGAGCAGCGAGAGTGGACCCAGCATCGCGAGCCTGATCGAGAACATGTCCGGCCCGACCGGCGGCTGGCGCGTGCAGATCGCCTCGGTAAAGAGCGAAGACGTCGCCAAGTCGACATGGGCGCGTCTGCAAAGCGCTCATGGCGACGTGCTGTCCAGCCTGCGCATGCAGGCGGTGAAGGTCGATCTCGGCGACAAGGGAGTCTGGTATCGCGTCCAGGCGGGGCCCCTCGACGAGAAGCAGGCCCACAGCGTCTGCGCCAACCTGAAGTCGCGCCGGACCGACTGCGTCTCGGTACCTCCGGCACGGTGACATCTTGGCCATGAGAGTGCCGCGCGCGGCGATTCTGGGCTGCGCCGGTCCCGACCTGACGCCGGACGAGCGTGCCTTCTTCCGCGACGCCGATCCGCTGGGCTTCATCCTGTTTGCCCGCAATTTCGATACGCCGGATCGGGCGCGTCGATTGGCCGACGACCTGCGGTCTTCGGTGGCCCGGGCCGATGCCCCGATCCTGATCGATCAGGAAGGGGGGCGCGTGGCGCGATTGCGCCCGCCGCACTGGCGCAAGGCGCCGCCGGCCCGTCTGCTGGGCAACCTCTATGCCCGCGATCCCGAACGCGGGCTGGAGGCCACCAAACTCAACTCCCGCCTGCTGGCGGCCGACGTGACGTCGGTGGGCTGCGACGTCGACTGCGTGCCCGTTCTCGATATCGCCTTTCCCGAGACCCACGCCGTGATCGGCGATCGGGCCTATGCCGACCGGCCCGAGCCGGTGGCGGCGCTGGGGCGTGCCGCGGCCGAGGGCCTGCTGGCCGAGGGCGTGATGCCGGTGATCAAGCACATTCCGGGGCACGGCCGCGCCACGGTCGACAGCCACGATACGCTGCCGACGGTGACGGCGTCGCGCGCCGAACTGGAACGCACCGACTTTGTGCCCTTCAAGCTGCTGGCCGACCTGCCCTGGGCCATGACCGGACACCTCCTCTTCGAGGCGATCGATGCCGAGAACTGCGTCACGGTATCGGCACGCAGCGTGAAGGAGATCGTTCGCGACCATATCGGATTCGACGGGCTGCTCCTCTCGGACGACCTGTCCATGCAGGCGCTGGGCGGCTCGTTGGGAGATCGGGCCTTCCGCGCGCTGACGGCGGGCTGCGACATCGCCCTGCACTGCAATGGCCGGATGGAAGAAATGGTCGAGATTGCCGGCCGTACTGGGGCGATGACCGGCGCCGCTTGGCGCCGCTTCGAGGCGGGTCGCGCCTTCCTGGGCCGCCATCGGGACCCGGCCGGCCCCCGCGGCCTCGCCGATGCTGCAAAAAGGCTCACCGAACTCCTGCCCGAATGGGGATAAGGCGGGGCCAAATCCAGTGGCGGCAGGCGCTCCCAGTGGACTAAACCGGGGCTACATGAACGAGCCCGCAAGCCCGCCCCCCGAAGACGTTCCGGTCGCCGAAGCGCCCGCCGTGCCTGCCGAAACGGCACCGGCCACCGACGGCTTCAATGCTGCCGGGCCCGACGTCATCGCGCCGGGCGAGGGCGAGCTGATCGTCAATCTCGAGGGCTTCGAAGGCCCGCTCGACCTGCTCCTCACCCTGGCGCGCGACCAGAAGGTCGATCTGCGGCGCATCTCGATGGTGGCGCTGGTCGATCAGTATCTGGCGCATGTCGCTCAGGCCCGCCGCCTCAGGCTGGAACTCGCCGCCGACTACCTCGTGATGGCCGCGTGGCTCGCCTACCTGAAGTCGCGCCTGCTGCTGCCGGAGCCGCCGGCCGGCGAAGAGCCGTCGGGCCAGGAGATGGCCGACGCGCTGCAATGGCAATTGCGCCGCCTCGAGGCGATGCAGGAGGCCGGCGCCCGCTTGATGGCGCGCCCGCAGCTCGGCAAGGACGTCTTCTCGCGCGGCCAGCCCGAGGGCGTCGTTATCATTCGCCGGGCCGTCTGGGACGTGAAGCTCTACGACCTGCTGCAGGCATACGGCCATCAGGTGCGGCCCAAGGATGCGGACACCTACCAGATCGCGCCGATGCAG
Organism: Pseudomonadota bacterium; assembly: GCA_020160995.1. Taxonomy (GTDB): domain Bacteria; phylum Pseudomonadota; class Alphaproteobacteria; order Reyranellales; family Reyranellaceae; genus Reyranella. Next base: position 54,604 of record JAIUOY010000242.1, read on the forward strand.
TTCTTCTCGGTCGAGGAGGCTGCGGAGCGTCTTGGCCGGATGCTGGGCATCGCCATCGATTGGCAGACCCTGGAAGCATTCCTGCCGGCCGGCCTCACCGATCCGACGAAACGCCGCTCGGCCTTCGCGTCTACGTTCGTGGCAGGCCTCCAGCTGGCCAAGGACGGCCAGATCGAGCTGCGCCAGACCGAGCGTTTCGGCCCCATTCATTTGCGTAAACGTACCGAGCAACGGTGACGGTTCCCGACATGTCAGATCAAGAAAACAAAGCGACCGCCATCGAAGAGCCGTAGGACGAAGAGGCGGTCGTCGCCGAACCTGCGTCCGAGGCGGAAGCCGTCGCCGGCGATCTGCCCGAGGACGAGGAATTGACTGCCGCCAAGAACCGGCAGGGCGTCGACGATGAAGACGACGACTCGGACGCCGAAGATGACGATGACTCGGATGACGATGAAGACGAGTCGGACGATGACGACGATTCCGACGAAGAAGACGACGACTTGGACGACGAAGATGACGATGACTCGGATGACGAAGACGAGTCGGACGATGACGACGATTTCGAAGAGGACGGCGAATCGGACGAAGACGAGTCGGATGATGCTTCTGACGAGGATGACGAAGAGGACGACGACCACGAGGAGGACGTCGAAAAGGCCGTTGTAGAGGAAGCCTCGGAAGTCGAAGCGCCTGCAGTCGAGACCTCAGAAGCCGAGGGCTCAGAAGCCGAACCTCGGGAAGTCGCAGCGCCGGAAGCCGAGGCCGTCATTGCGGCTGCTGCAGGGGCGGCGGGCGCGGCCGCGGCGGCTGGCCAGGTCACCGATGTGGTTCCCTCCGACCACGCCCAGCACCTCCGCCTGCTCGAAGCGCTGGTCTTTGCCGGCGCCCAGGCGCTGGACGAAAAGGATCTGGCCGAGCGCCTGCCCAACGACGCCGATGTCGCGCGACTGCTGGCCGATCTCGCCGAGCTTTACGCCAATCGGGGCGTCAATCTCATCAAGGTCGCGGGCGGCTACGCGTTCCGTACGGCGCCGGACCTGGCCGAGAAGCTCAAGATCGAGCGGCCGGTGACGCGCAAACTGTCGCGTGCCTCGGTCGAGACGCTGGCCATCATCGCCTACCACCAGCCGGTGACCCGTGCAGAGATCGAGCAGGTACGTGGCGTCGGCCTGAGCAAGGGCACGCTCGACCTGCTCTTCGAGCAGAACTGGATCAAGCCGATGGGCCGCCGCCGTGCGCCCGGCAAACCCGTCACCTGGGGCACGACCGATTTCTTCCTCGAGCATTTCGGCCTGCCGAGCCTCGACGATCTGCCCGGCCAGGAAGAACTGAAGGCCGCGGGCCTCTTGGATCAGCGCGCCCAGCCCCCCATATTCCGGCCTGAAGAGCCGGATCTGCCGCTCGAACCGACGGAGGAAGAGGCCGCGGAGCCTCTGGCTACCGAAGAAACGGGGCGGTGACGCCTCCAGAGGGGCAGACGCCCCAATACGACCTTATTCGACTGGTTGCCGGGCCTTCAACGCGAGTGCCATAATCAGGGCTCGTGAATTCGACACGCCGATCGGAATAAATCTTGGGAGCATGTTCACATGGGTAGCTTCAGCATTTGGCACTGGCTAATCGTGCTGGCCGTCGTGCTGCTGCTGTTCGGCGGTCGCGGCAAGATCTCGCAGCTCATGGGCGACTTCGGAAAGGGCCTCTCGGCCTTCAAGAAGGGCGTTGGTGGGCAGGAGGAGACGCCGCCGACACAAGCCAATCAGCAGCCGGGCGACGCCGCCAAGCCGATCTCGGCCCAGGCCACCACCACGCCGCCGGGTGGCCAGGTCCACCAGGATGCGAAAGTCTGACGAGACACGCCTGGGGTAGCCGCGGCGCTTTGCTGCGGCAGGATCTGAACGCCGATGTTCGGTATCGACAGTCCTGAGCTTCTGGTCATTGCCGTCGTGGCGCTGGTCGTCATCGGCCCCAAGGAGCTGCCGAGCCTGTTGCGCAGCTGGGGCAAGTGGATGGCCCAGATGCGCGGCATGGCATCGGAATTCCGCGGCCATGTCGACGAGATGGTCCGCCAGTCCGAGCTCGACGAGGTCAAGAAGCAGCTCGAGTCCGCACCGGGACTCGACCTGCAGTCGCTCGACCCCACCAAGCAGATCAAGAGCGCCATCCAGGAAGGCATGGCCGAGGGCGAAAAGGCGCTCGCCGAGGCCAAGGCCCAGATCGACAACCCGCTGGTCGAACCGGAATCGGCCCCTCAGATCGCGGCCGAGCCCATCGCGCCGCCCACGCCTGCAGCCCCCGTAGCTGCAGCTGAAGAGAAGCCGGCGAAGGCCGTTGCGGCCGGCTGAGTGCCAAATAGCGCTTTGAATCGGGTGCCAAAGGACGGCATAACGCGGCTCCCATGCTGCGAAGCGTACCGTGACCCAGGCACACGACGGACCTGAAGACGACAAGCCGATGCCGCTGCTCGACCATCTGGTCGAGCTGCGCAAACGCCTGATCTATGCCCTTGTCTGCTTTTTTGCCGTCTTCTTCGTCACGTTCTATTTCGCCAAGCCGATCTTCTCGTTCCTGATCCAGCCGGCCCTGGCCGATGGCTACAAGGTCATCGTCCTCGATATCTTCGAGTTCTTCTTCGTCACCGTGAAGCTGTCGGCGTTTGTCGCGCTGATCGTCGGCTTTCCGTTGATTGCGGTGCAGATCTGGCTGTTCGTCGCGCCCGGTCTTTACCGGCACGAGAAGCGGGCGTTCGTGCCCTTCCTGGTCGCCACGCCGTTCATGTTCTATGCCGGCTGCGCGCTCATGTACTATGTCGTGCTGCCCTACGTGATCAATTTCATGCTCACGCAGTACGCGCCGCCCGACATCGAAAAGACGCTGAGATCGTCCGACTACCTCGAGCGCATCCTGCAGCTCGTCTTTGCTTTCGGCTTTGCCTTCGAGGTCCCGGTCCTGCTGACCCTGCTGATCCAGGTCGGGATCGCCACCAGCGAGGGGCTCAAGTCCAAGCGCCGGTATGCCATCGTCATCGCCTTCGTCATCGCCGCCGTCCTGGCCCCGCCCGACGTGGTCAGCCAGATTGCCCTCGCCATCCCCTTGATGGCCTTCTACGAGATCAGCATCCTGATCGGCGGCTGGATCGAGCGGAAGCGCGAGCGAGAGGACAAGGCCGCCGAGGAAGCCGAGAAGAAAGCCGACGAGGCGGCCAGCTCCTAGCCATGCACGACATACGTTTCGTCCGCGACACTCCCGAAGCCTTCGACAAAGGTCTGCAGCGCCGTGGGCTCGTGCCCGCTTCGGCCGGTATCCTGGAGATCGACAAGCGCCGCCGCGCGGCCATTTCGGAGAGCGAGACGATACAGGCCCGGCGCAAGACGCTCAGCCAGCAGATCGGCATCGCCAAGCGCAAGGGCGAGCCCGCCGACGCGCTGATGGCCGAGGTTGCCGGCCTGGAAGAGGGGCTGAAGAAGGGCGAGGCCGAGGCCCAGCGCCTCGACGAGGAGCTGAGGCGGCATCTCGAGATCCTCCCCAACATTCCGGCGGACGACGTGCCGGTCGGCAGCGACGAGCATGCCAACGTCGAGGTTCGCCGCTTCGGCAGCCAGCGCAATTTCAGCTTCCAGCCCAAGGACCATGTCGCCCTGGGCGAGGGCCTGGGCGAGATGGATTTCGCGCAGGCTGCCAAGATTTCGGGCTCCCGCTTTGTCTTCCTGAAGAACCGGCTGGC
>JAIUOY010000243.1:0-40449 GCA_020160995.1 Pseudomonadota bacterium
ACTGCTCCTCGAAGAGCTTGGTCATCTCCGGATTGCAGTAGTTGTTGTAGTTGCGCAGCGATCCACAGCCATAGTTCTCGAACAAGGTGACGTCGGGATCGTCGACCGCAGCGCCGCTCAGGTTCAGGGCCACCACGTAGTCCTTCTTGAAGACGCGGTTGTAGTAGACCGTGGTGTCGATGATCTCGAGTTCGCCGTCGATCCAGATCTGCTTGAGCTGGTCGATCAGGATTACCGCGGGATCCTTGAAGGTCGCGATGTTGCGCGTGCTGACCTTGAGCTTCAGCCGCTTGTCCGGGCCGAAGCCCGCCTGCTTCATCAAGGCGCGCGCTTCCTCCCGGTTCTTCTCGACGTCGCCATAGCCCACGAAGGTCTTCAGCATCTCGGGCGGCACGCCCCAGATGCCGTCGGGCGGCGGCAGCATCGATCCGCTCATCTTGCCTTCGCCTTCGCTCAGAATGTCGATGAAGGCCTGACGATCGAGCACCAGGGCCAATGCCCGTCGCACCTTCGGATCGTTGAACGGCGCTACCTCGTTATTGACGATCAGGTTGGTGCTGACGCCACTCTCCCGCATCGTGCACTGGGCTTGCGGGGCGTCGCGTTTGATATTCTTCAGCAGCGGGACCGTGATATCGGCCGGGAAAGTCATGTCGAACTTGCCGGCGATAAAGGAGAGCATGCGCGTCGAGCGGTCGGGAATGATCGAATACTCGATACCGTCGAGATAGGGCCGGCCCTTCTTCCAGTAGTCCGGATTCTTCACCAGCTTGATGCCTTCGTTCATCCTGAACTCGGCGAGCTTGAAGGGCCCGGTGCCGACAGGCTTGCGGCGCATGTCGGCAGCGGGAACGTGGCAAGGGTAAATCGGCGAGTAACCCGAGGCGAGCAGCGCCAGCAGCGACGGCTGCGGCTGCTTCAGATGCAGGGTGACGTCGAAGTCGCCGCCGGCTGTCGCCTTCTCGACGTTGCCCCACCAGGCCGAACGTGGATTGCGGCGCAGCTTATCCTCGCCAAGCAGCAGGTCGAAGGTGCAAACCACGTCCTTCGACGTGAACGGCTTGCCGTCATGCCATTTCACGCCCTCCCGTAGCTTGAAGGCGAGTTGCTTGCCGTCGCCGCTCCATGACCAGCTCGTAGCAAGATCCGGCACGATCGACTCGAAGCTGTTCTTCGCGACATTCTGGTCGAACACGACGAGATTGTTGTAGAGCGCCATGAACGGCACGGCGACGGACACGGTCGCTTCTTCGTGGATCGACGCGCTAGGCGGCGTATCCATGTGCTGGATCTTCAGCACGCCACCCGTCTTCTGGCTCCAGCCAGAACCTGGAGCAAGAACCATTGCGGCCGCCGCAGCGACCAGGGCGAAACACCCTGCCCTCGTCCTCATACAGTCTCCTCCTCACGCAGGCCGCGTTAACGAAGTCGCGGCGCCATTCAGTTGGCGTGAGTATGGAGACCTGTCCGAATTTCACAAACTCTGCAGAGCGATACCGGATGAACGCTCTTGGCGTTTGCAAACGTTACGGGCAGTCGCCGATTCGCTTGCCGCTCAACACGGAGCTGCCCTTGATCGTCGTGCCGGACTTGTCCTTGGCCTCGATCTGCCCCAACCCCTCGTAGCTCGTGGCGCTGTAGGTAACTTCCGCCTTCGCCGTGACACCTGCAATTGCGTCTGAGGGCGGGCATATCAGTGTGGCTGTCAGAACGCCTGCTTTCTTGGCGCCCTCCTGGTACGTGCAGTTGTGCTCCTTCATCTCGGCCGGAGTCGGAAAAAACAACCGCTCGAGCTTGGCATCGTCGCCTTTGAGGCAAACCTTCTTCGATGTGGCAGGCGTAGGTTCCAAGCCTTCCATTGTGGTTTTCTCCGTAGCTTCCCACTCACCGGCCTGAATGGCGGTCTCGGCGTGGGCGGCACCGACGATCGCCGACGCGACCAGGATTGCAGTTACTCCAACCAGCTTCATTTCCATCTCCGTCAGTTGGCCGCCACTATACCCGATCGCCTATTGCGGTTGAGCGTCGATCCACTCGCGGGCAGCCTTGAAAGTCTCGAAGATCTTGGTTCGACGATCGGCGGCCGCCAGGGCCCCGAACAGCCGGCCAAGGCTCTGCGTCTTGTCCGCAGCAGCCACGATGGCAAGTGCGCCGGTCTTGCCCTGGCCGTGATAGGTGCGCAGCCGAACACTCAATACCATCATCTCTTCGTCGGTCATCGCCGACCAAGCCTGGCTGCCGTCGAACAGCTTGCGATAAGGCATCGTACCTGCCGCGACGACGGCATCGAGATACTCGACGAGCTCCTTCAATGTGATCTCGCCTTCGGCCGTGGCGAGAAGCATCTGTCGTGACTGATCGACAGACCAGCGGACGGACATGCAAAGTAGCCTTCGACTTTATTTCGGGAAGCTCTCGATCCAGCGGCGCGCCGGCTCGATCGATTCGAAGACGCGCATCGGACGCTCCGCTGCCGCGAGAATGCCAAGGACGCGCGACACCAGCTCGCTCTTGTCGGGTGATATCACGATCGCCAAGGGACCGAAGGCATCGCCCTTGGAATGGCGATCGCGGATCTGCGCACCGATCGCCAGCAGATCGTCTGCGCTCATCGACGTATCGCTGTTGCTCGCGTCGAACAGCTTGCGATAGCCCATTGCATGCGCGCCATCGAGCACACGCAAGTAATGCTCCATCTCCGCGCGCGTCACGTCACCATCAGCGACAGCAACGACGAGATGGTCCCTGGAGTCGATCGTCCAATGGAGAGACATGTCCGCGTTTTGTGACAGCCAATGCCATAAAAAGCCAGAGCATCCGGCATTTCTTCACTCTCCGAGGCTTGGCCATTTCGCTTCAAGTGCGATTGCCATGGCATCGACCCAAGCCGATATCAGCCGCTCTCCCTTGAACGCCGTCGGCTGACTGGGATCGCCAGGATCGATCGACGGCACAGAACGAATACTCCGCGGGGCAAGAGCCAGGACGATGGAAGTCTCCCATTCGCTGGCCGTCTCGCCATCGAGACGCTCGATCAATGCGTCGGCAGCTGCACCCTTATTTCCGGCTCGGAGCACGAGCACCTCCCCCAACTCCCCCGGAGGCTCTTCGACTGAGGTTCCGATATCGAGAAGCGCAATACGCCTCGCGCCTTGGGCGCGGAATCCGCAGATAAGCTCCTGAAGCAATTGTTTGTGCGTCTCACGACGCAGGTGCTGACTGCCAGCAAGAGACGCGTAGGTGGGATGGGCACTAAAACCCACCAAAGGGGCCACGACGATGGGCAGCCGCTCGATCAGCCGTTGCCCCAGGGCACGAGCTATCAGGGCATCGGTGCCGAGCGGCAGATACTTCCCATGGGCTCTGCTGGCGGCGGCGAGAGGAATGACGACCACGTCATCTCGATCGAATCGGACCTTGGCCTCAGGCCAGGTGAGATCCTCCAACCACACGCCCTTCATTCCGACACGCCTCCCGGACACGCATACGACCGCCGGATGCGTATCCGGGATGCTGGGCCTGCGCCAATGCAAAACGTGCCGCGGGTCGGCCTGTGCTAGGGTTTGCCTAATGAATCCCGTCGTTTTCGTCTTGGCGCACATGGGGAGGCGCGCCACCACCCTGCTGCCCTTCTCCCTGCTCCTTGGGCTCCTGTTCCAGGATATCGCCGCGGCCGCACGCCCGCTTCTGATGCCGCTGGCCGTGACCCTGTTGATGCTGGCCCTGGCGCGGGTCGACTGGGATCGGCTCAGCGCCCTGCTGCGCCGACCCGGCCTCGCCATCGCGCTGTCGCTTCTCAATCTCATCGCCGTGCCGCTGGTCGTCTGGCCGATCTGGCAGGGGCTGGGCCTGTGGCCCGGCCTGGTCGCCGCGCTTTGCCTCAGTGCCATGGCGCCGGGCATCATTTCGGCCGCCACGACGGCGACCTTCCTCAGGCTCGATTCGTCGCTGGCCCTCCTGATTTCCCTGTTCACCAACTTCCTGGTGCCCTTCACCCTGCCGCCGCTCGCGCTCTGGCTGCTGGGGCTCGATCTCAAGATCGGCCTTCTCGACCTCAGCCTCAGGCTCGGCCTGATCGTGGCGCTGGCGCTTGTCGGGGCGATCGTCATCCGTCGCTTCCTCGGGGCCAAAGTCACCGAGGCTGGCCCTGCGCTCGACGGACTGTCGGTGGTGGTGCTGATGATCTTCGCCATTCCCCTGATGGACGGCGTCGTGGCGCGTGCCATGGCCGAACCCGTAAAGCTCGGAGGCTTCATCGCCGGCGCCTTCGCCGGCATGCTCCTGTGCAATCTCGTCATGGCGGTCGCCATGCTGCCGATCCTCGACCGGCGCATCGCCCTCACCGCCGGCTATTGTTCGGGCGGCCGGCACAACGCTCTGCTGATGGCGGTCCTGCCCGTCACAGCCGATCCCGACATCTTCCTGTTCATCGCCGCCGTGCAGTTTCCGATCTACCTGATCCCGACTCTATTGCAGCCGCTCTATCGCCGCTTGCTGCCTTCCTGACGGCCCAGCTCGGCATGGAAGCCGTTCAACAAGTCGATCACGTCGTACACCGGCAGGCCAAGGGCGGCCTTGAGAGCCTCCTTGTAGGGCGGCAGATTGGTGCATTCGAGCACCACCGTATCGATCTCGGGATGCCGGGCCACCAGCGCACGACCGGCCGCAACCGCCTCGCGTTCGACCTGCTCCCGATCGAGTGTCAGGCCGTTGCGCAGAAAAGTATCGGCAAAGGAGCTGTTCTCCGGCAGGCCGACGAAGGGCGTATCGCCCGGCGCTCCGACGGCCTCGAAATGTGCCGGCGTCAGGTTCTTCGCCGACGCCGTGATGACCCCCACCCGCTTTCCCCCGAGCTGCCGAATGAGAAGCAGCGCCGACGTCGCCACGGGCACCGGCGACACTGCGGCAAGATCGTCCTGATAGAGTGCGAGAAAGCCGCAGCTCGTCGAAATGCCCACGACTCCCTCGGCAGCCAGCGCTTCGGCATTGGCCTTCAGCGCCGCGAGCACCCGCGGCCTGTCGGGGTGGCTGGTCACGGCGTCGGACGAGCCGATGCCCTCCATGCGCCGGAAGATCACCGGATAGTCGAACGACGCGGCATTGCCGATGTCGCCGACGATGCGCGGAAAGCGCGTGTCGAGCATCAGGACGCCGAGCGGCGCCTTCATGGCGAGACCGTTACTTCGGCTCCGGCCATTTCTTCTGCGGGCCGCGCGCGGCCTCGAACCAGCGCGCGAGCTGCATTACGCCGAGATCGTCGAAGCGACGGCCCGCAATCTGCAGGCCGATCGGCTTGCCCTCCTGCGTGTAGCCGCAGTTGATCGAAGCCGCCGGCTGCTCGCTCATATTATAGGGCATGGTGAAGGAGATGTGCTCCAGCGGCCGATTGACGTCGTTGGTCGGCGTCTCCCATTCCGCCCGGTAGGTCGGCACGGGCGACACAGGCGACAGCACGAAGTCGAAGGGTTGCGTCGCGCGCGTCGTGGCGGCCCGAATCGCCATGTAATTGTTGACGCCACGGATCACCATGCCCCCCGAGACGTCGGCGCCACCGCGGCACCAGTCGGCAATGAAGGGCAGCACCTTGGCCTGGCGCTCGTGGCTCAGCGCCGAGAAATCGACCCAGCTCCGAACCCGCCAGAAAAGATCCTGCAGGTGCAGCATGTCGGGCGAGAGGAACGGCGCCACCGGCTCGATATGTGCGCCGGCATCGGCGAACAGCCTGGCGGCCGCCTCGATTGCCGCCTTGGTCTCGGCATCGACCGGCAGCCCCGAACCTGCATCGAGATGCAGACCGATCTTGAGGCCTTTGGGATCGCGCGGACCAGCTGCCCAGTCGATGGTCGCCGGCGGCAGGCTCATATGGTCGCGTGGATCGGGCTTGGAGAGCTCGGCCATCAGCAGCGCCGAGTCCGCGACCGTGCGCGTCATGGGGCCGATGGCGCGACCGAAGAACGGCGGATCGACCGGCACGCGGCCGAGGCTGGGCTTCAGGGTGAAGATGCCATTCCAGCAGGCCGGCAGGCGCACCGAGCCGCCAATATCGGTCCCGAGATGCAGCGGCCCGTAGCCTGCCGCCGCTGCGGCCCCCGCCCCCGAGCTGGAACCGCCGGGGTTCCAGGCGAGGTTCCAGGGATTGCGGGTCAGGGGATGAAACGAGCTGCGCCCCGAGGACAGCATGCCGTAGTCGGGCATGGTGGTCTTGGCGAGGATGATCGCGCCCGCCTCGCGCACCCTTGCCGAGGCCGGCGCGTCCGCCGCGGCGGGCACGAGTTCGGTCGCAGCCGTTCCGAGCGGCACCGGCACGCCCTTGGTCGCAATGTTTTCCTTGATGGTGATCGGCACGCCATCGAGCGATCCCTGGGGCGTGCCGGCCTGCCAGCGTTTCTCCGCCGCCTTCGCAGCCTTGCGCGCGGCGCCGAAATCCGGCGCGTAGAGCGCCTTCAGCTTCGGTTCCCAGGCTTCGATGCGGGCGATGACGGCGTCGGTCGCTTCGACCGGCGACAGTTTCTTCGATTTGTAGGCGGCGAGCAGCTCGCCGGCGGTCATGTCATGGATGGCGGTCATCGGAATAGCTTACACGCTCGGCAATGAATTTGGTCAATACTGGCGCCAGGAACAGCACGGCGAGAAGGCGAACCGTCTGCATCGCCATCACGAAGGAAACGTCGCAGTTGGTCGAGGCGGCGATGATGGCAATCGAATCGACGCCGCCGGGGCTGGTCGCAAGATAGGCGGTCAACGGATCGACGCCGATGGTGACGACCATCAACCAGGCGACCACGCCACAGAGTGCAATCAGCACGGCAGCGCAGGCGATGGCCCGCGGCAGCATGCGCGCGACGTAGAGCAGCAACGGGCGCGTGAACCTGAGACCGATGTTCCAGCCGATAAAGGCAAAACTCACCGCCAACGCCCAGGGCGGCAATTCGACCGTCATCAGGCCGACATGCGCCAGCACGATGCAGATCACCAGTGGGACCAGCATGGCGCCCGCCGGAATCTTCAGAACACGCGCGATGAGAGGCCCCACGACGGCGACGACCAGCGTCTCGCCGAACGACAGCCAGTTCGCATCGGGGAACCAGGCGATCGCATCGCCACCGTGCGGCGCGGTCACACCGAACATCTTGGCCACCAGGGCTGCGACACCTGCCACCATGACGACGCGCAGATATTGCATGAAGGCGACCAGTCGTACGTCCGCGCCGTAGGACTCGGACATGATGGTCATGACCGAGGCCGCCCCTGGGCTGATGCCCCAGAGCGCCGTCGTGCCGGGCAGCATCTGCAGGCGGGTCATGAGCCAGCCCAGCAGGATGCTCGCGCCGACCACGGCGAGGACACCGACAGTGAAGAGCTGCCAGTGGGCCAGGATGTCGCCGACGATCGATAGCGGCACCATGCGCGCGATCATGCAGCCGACGACTCCCTGGGCGAAGACGAAGGCCGACAGAGGCATCCGGGGCTTGCCGCCGTTCGATGCGACGATGATGCCGGCGATCAGCGGCCCCAGCATGAGCGGCGCCGGCGCACGCAGCCAGATCAGCGACGCGGCGATGCCGGCTGAGATCGCGACGAGCAACACCCATTGCAGGGCCGGTGAAAGCCCGCCCAACCCTTTGGAGGATTTGTCTGCGGGCTCTTCGGTCATCGGGCTACTGTACGAACTCCTCCGCCTCTCCGTTCATCTTGCGGATGGTATCCATCAGCTCGAGAGACGCAGCGACCAGCCTTGCATCATCCGTGCCACGCAGTACCAGCGAGACGCTGGGCTTGCCGTTGCGGAAGGCCGGGTAGGAACCGATATCGAGATCCTCGAAGCGCTTCTGCAAGGCGCCCAGCGGTTCGGCGATGATGCCCTCCGGCAGGTTGGTGCGCACGGTTCGCGAGAGGACCGGCGTGCCCCCGACCAGCCGGTGCTTCATCGACTGGAACATCGCCTCGGCAACCTTGGGGATGCCGGCGAAGGTGAAGACGTTCTCCATCTGGAACCCCGGCGCCACCGACACGGGATTGTCGACCAGGATGCCGCCATGGGGCACGCGCGCCATGCGCCGCCGCGCCGGCGTGAACAGCGCCGGATCGCCGTAGTGCCGGGTCATGCGTGCAACCGCCTCGGGATGCTCGGAGATGCCCACGCCGAAGGCCTTGGCGATGCAGTCGGCCGTGATGTCGTCGTGGGTCGGGCCTATCCCGCCGGTGGTGAAGACGTAGTCGAACTTCCGCCGCACCTCGTTCACGGTAGCGACGACGGTCTCCTCGATGTCGGGAATGACCCGGCACTCCATCACTCGCACGCCCAGTGCGCCAAGTTCCGTGGCGAGATACTGGATATTGGAGTCGCGGGTCCTGCCGCTCAGGATCTCGTTACCGATCACGAGGATACAGGCGGTGACGACTTTTGCCGGTTCGGACATTCTGGACTCGCGCGATTTTCCCCGTGGTTTCAGTAGATTAGCGGACGTGGCAGGGCGGGCCAAGCTGCCGCCACGGTCTTGTTACTGCCTGTATCGCATGCCAAATAGGGCCTATGACCAATTCCCGAGAGTTCGTCGACGATAGCGACGATTATTGGCGTCGCGACGAGCGCACCATCAAGCTTCATGGCCCGGAAGGGTTCGAAGGCATGCGCCGTGCCGGTCGTCTGGCCGCCGAAACGCTCGATTTCATTACGCCCCACGTGCAGCCCGGCGTCACCACCGGCGAGCTGGACAAGCTCTGCCACGACTACATCCTCGACCACAAGGCGATCCCCGCCCCGCTGAACTACCGCGGTTTCCCCAAGTCGATCTGCACCTCGATTAACCATGTCGTCTGCCACGGCATCCCGTCGGACAAGCGGCTGCAGAACGGCGACATCGTCAATATTGACGTCACCGTCATCCTCGACGGCTGGTACGGCGACACCAGCCGGATGTTCTATGCCGGCGATGTCAGCGTGAAGGCCAGGCGCCTGTGCGAGGTGACCTACGAAGCCATGATGCGCGGCATCGCCGTGGCCAAGCCCGGCGCCCATGTCGGCGACATCGGCTTTGCCATTCAGAGCTATGTCGAGGCGCAGCGCTTCTCCGTGGTGCGCGACTTCTCGGGCCATGGGCTTGGCCGCATCTTCCACGATGCGCCGAACATCCTGCACTACGGCAAGAAGGGCAGCGGCCCGGTGCTGAAGCCCGGCATGTTCTTCACCGTCGAGCCGATGGTCAATGCCGGCACCTGGCAGGTGAAGATCCTGAGCGATGGCTGGACGGCGGTGACGCGCGACAAGCAGCTCTCGGCGCAGTTCGAGCACTCCGTCGGCATCACCGAGACCGGCGTCGAGTTCTTCACGCTCTCGCCGATGAGCCTCACCAAGCCCCCCTACGATCTCGGCCAGGCTCAACCAGCCGAAGAGCGCCAGGCCGCCACGGCCTGAGGATCACACGTCCTCGGCCACCAGGCTGAGCTTCTGGATCCCGGGCTCCGCGTCAGGGGAGAGGGTGACTGTTCCGCGCAAGCGACCGCGCAGGCAGGCCATTGTGAAACGACCCGCCAGCGCGTGGATGGGCTCGATCCCTTCCAGATGGCCATCGCCGAGGCGCTGCTTCAGGGCAGCAAGCTCGGCATTGCGAAAACGTGCCGGCATGTCGAGCAGCAGGTTCGCGGCAAAGACTGGCTGGGCGGCTTCGATACGGCCTGCCTCGTAAGCGGCAATGATCGCCCGCACGGCCCGGCTAAGAGCCGCCGATGGCTTCGATGGCTCCTGCCTTGGGGCCGCTACATGCAATATCTCTGCGATGCGGAGCGTGAGGCGCGACATAGGCGCATAGGTGCGATTGCCGAAAGCAAAGACACCCCACCCGCGCTGCGGCAGCATGAGGACATGCGAGCCATAGCCCGGCAGGCCGCCGGCATGATGCAGTCGGGAACCGAGCAGGCCGTCGGTCGAGTGGACGAGGCCGTATCCATAGGCGCTCGGTGCCGGTGAACGTCCATCGGCAACGGGGTCGGGCAGCAAGGGTGGCGCATGCCAGAGGCCCATCTCCCGGACAGTCGATCGGCGTACCGGGCCGGCTTCGGGGTCGTCGCGCGCCGGCCAGGCACTGAGGAGAAAGGCGACGTAGCGGGCATAGTCGGGCACGGTTGTCGCCAGTCCTCCCATGGCGCCGACCTCGCCGTCGGGCTCGATGCGCTCGCGCGACCAATGACCTTCGTCCAGACGGTAGCCCCAGGCGAAGTCGTCCCCGCTCGCAGCGATGGCGTCGAAGGTCGTTCGCGCCATGCCGAGCGGCTCCAGGATCGTCCGCCGGATGAAGGTTTGATAGGGTTCCCCACTGACGTTGGTCAGCACGCGTCCCAGCAACGCGTAACCCAGGTTGCTGTACTCGAACGCCAGGCCGGGCGGACGGGCGAACAGCCGCCCCACGGCAATCAGGGCGTCCAGCTCTGCCGGCGTCATGCCGAGCACGCGATCGCCCCAGGGGTCGTCGGTGACGAAGCCCGCAACGTGGGTCAGAAGATCACGCAGGCTGACCGGCCGGCTGTCCCGCGTCGCGGGAGGCACTTTCGCAAACTGCGGCACATACTCGGCCAGCGGCGCGTCGAGGGCGAGACGGCCCTGATCGCGCAAAGAGAGGATGGCGAGCGCCGTCATGTTCTTGGTCATCGAGGCGATGCGGAACGCCGTGGCAGGGCCGACCGGCCGGGATGCCTCGATATCCGCCAGTCCGACCGTCGTCGCATGGACGAGCCGCCCCTCCTGGACGATCCCGGCGACGAGGCCGGGGATCTGCTCTTGTTTCGCAAAAGCCGTGCAGGCGGCGTCGATCTCGGTAAGGGTCGTTCCTGACATCGGCCGATCCTATCAGGTGCACCGTCCCGGCTTCAGTCTGTTCTTGCCTCCTTTCTGCCGCGGTTGCGTAGGACCGTGGCGCCATGGGGAAGGCAAAACGCCAGGCACTCGAACCTGCAGCGGACGACAAGGCGCTCGTGGCGCTCTTGGCGGCGGGCCTTCACCTTCGGACATCGGAGAACCTCTGGCGCGTCAGCGGCAATACCCTGGCGCATCGCCAGGTGCTGCGCGACATCGGCGGCACTTGGAACAGGCTCGACCAATGCTGGGACTTCGCCGGCGAGGATCCGACCGACAAGCTCGTCGCGGCGATCGAAGCCGCGCCAGCCCCGACCGGCCACAATAGCGGCGACGGTGACACGCCCAAGCCGCATTATCACGGCCATCGCGGCCGGGTCCGCGAACGCGTGCTCAAATCCGGCACCGAGCCGTTGGCAGACTACGAACTGCTGGAGTTGATGCTTTTCTACTCAATCGAACGGATCGACACCAAGCCGCTGGCCAAGCGGCTGCTCGAACGCTTCGGCACTTTGGGCGATGTCTTCGCCGCCGAGCCGGAGCAGCTGCGCGAATTCGAGATCGACCAGAGGACGCTGATCCACTTCAAGGCGATGCGCGAGGTCGGGCGCCGGCTGGCCGAACGCAAGGTCAAGGACATGCCCGTCCTCACCAACTGGCAGCAGCTCATCGACTATTGCCATGCCGCGCTCGCACACGAGAAGACCGAGCAGTTCCGCATTCTCTTTCTCGACACCAAGAACGTACTGATCGCCGACGAGGTGCAGCAGCGCGGCACCATCGACCACACGCCGGTCTACCCGCGTGAGGTCGTCAAACGGGCGCTGGCACTGAATGCGGCGGCGCTGATCCTGGTGCACAACCACCCCAGCGGCGATCCCAAGCCTTCGCGCGACGACATCGAGATGACGCGCGAGATCAAGGCGGCGGCCGGAGCCCTCGGCATCTCGATCCACGACCATCTCATAATCGGTCGCAAAGGACACGCGAGCTTCAGGAGCCTTGGTCTGTTGACTTGATGCGGGCGAGCGCCGTCAGACTGGCCCATGGCATTTGCAGCAGCCGAACGTCCGTCACTGCTTGAAGCAATGCTCTCTATGCCATTGAAGAAAATGGGGGTGAGGTCGCTCGAGAGGCCTATGGGGTGCTCGGGCGTAGCCGTTCTTGTTGATCAGGGCCCGTACGCTCTCTTGATCGTTAACACGTCTCGAGACGAGAACCTCAAGATCGTCGGAGAGGGAGATCAATCCCCTATCGAACATCCAGTGCGCCGTACCGGAGAGCGCGAGACCGTTGCTCACGATATCAGGCCCATTCTTCTCGACAGGCCGGATATGCGCCGCATCGACTTCGGCGCGACCGCCACCGTTTATCAGCCGGAGCCCGGTTATCGCGCATCGCTCTCCATAGGCCCGCAGGACCGTTCGGCGGAAGATCCGGTCCCGTACGGCGCGAGATGATACATAGCTGATGCGTTCCCGAATCTGCTCAAAGACAAAGGGGACTTGCTCCTCGCGCAAGCCAGGCATCGGATAGGCATCTCCAATCCGCGGCAGCATGGGTGTATCTTCATACAGACCCATTCCAACGATCCGATCGAAGTCACTCGCCAAGAGAGGGCGAACAGCCGATTGCGCGCGTCCGGAGATTCGGCCCTCGCTATTGAGCAACCCTCGCTCAACGACACCATCCTCGCCACTGAATGGCACTGGATTGGCAAAGTCGAGATAGCTGCCCGGCTCGATGAGAGCGAGGTACATACCGGCGGACTTCGGGTCCGGAACCACCCGTTCAACCCTCGCTATGGCAAAGTAGCCCCGCGTGTCGTCGACCTTGCGTGGCTCATAGTAGACGATCCAATCACCGACACATCGTTCGACGCGTGCCAAATACTGGGGTGGAAACTGGTATCGCTCAGCAGGGCTGTCGTCGTAGATCGAATCCGAACGATGAATAAAGACGCCGAAGCCCATGTCCAATGCTGGTCCTGGATTGCCGCGTGATCGGCGATCACCGAAGCGGAAGGTCATGCGGCGAGAATCTTGCATCGCCAACAGCGATGCGGCAAGGGGCACCGTCAGTGTCAGGAGTCCCGCAAGAAAGATCGTTGCCAAAGCGGGGATGCACGATCACATTCCTCTTCGATGCGCCATACGGAATAGCCACGCCGCACGCATATGCCCAAGTTTCTTCGCATCGGCATCCACCAGACGAACGTCTCCGGTTACACTTCAAAGGCATGGGGGATTCGCCGGGTCGGCTCGGCGGTCTTCCTGAAATGGGGAGCGGTCGAGGTCCATGGCGTCGGAGAGGGACGCAAGGTCTACTGGACGATGCCGCCGCGCGAGAAGACGGTGCGTTGCGGCACGGTGCAGCGCGCCGAAGCCTATGTGAGGAATGCGATCGCCCGGCGGCGCAACCATCGCTACGAACCGCTGACGGGGAACATCGCTCTCAAAGGTCGCTCCGCCAATCGTGGCGCCGAATTCGAACAGGTGCTCGCCACGATTCTGTTCGTCGACATCGTCCGATCCACGGAAAAAGCCGCGCGGCTCGGTGACGCGCGGTGGACGCAGGTCATCAATCACTACTACGCGACCGTCCGCAAGGAACTGAAGACATTGCGCGGCAAGGAAGTCGTGACGACAGGCGACGGATTGCTCGCGACATTCGCCGCGCCGGCATCGGCGATTGACTGCGCGGCCGCAATCCGCAACGCCGTGCGCACCTTGGGGCTGGAAATCCGGGTGGGGCTGCACGCGGGTGAATACAAGGTGAGCGGGCCCGACGTCGCCGGTCTCGCCTTCCATATCGGTGCGCGCGTCGCCGCAAAAGCGCGAGCCGGCGAAATCCTGGTCTCGAGCTCGGTCAGGGATCTGATGGCATCCTCCAAAATCCCCTTCAAGGATCGCGGCGTTCACCAGCTCAAGGGCGTGCCGAAGCGGTGGCGCCTCTACCGAGTCGATCGGTAGGCCACTGCCGATAGCGCGACCGGCGAAATCCCTATGCAGCGTCTATGGACGACAGGATCGGCTCGTCTCGCATTCCTATGGCCGTGCGGCCAAATGAAGGGGGCCGATTCTGAAGGAGAAGCGTCATGTTCAACCGGATTATTCACCGAGCCGAAGAGGAACCTCCGTCGACAGGAACGCCGCACCTGCTCGGCAGGGCGAGCCAGTATCTGCTGTACATACTCTGCGCGACGCCTGTCGCCCTGTTCCCTCTTGGCCTCGTCTACAGGCTGATCTTTCCTTGAGCCAGTTGCTTGCAGAAACCGAGAACGGGGCCCTTGGGGCCCCGTCTTCGTTTCGGTGTTCGGCTATTCCTTGTGTCGCCTGGCGTCTGGCGGGCCGCCATCTCCGTGAAGCATCAAGCGCGCCCGGCAATCGAGATTCGCCGTTATTCGCTTGTCCAGCGCGCCCAGAAGACGCAACACCGCCCGCCAGAACCTGGCGAGCGCCGTATCGCCCTTCGACAGCCGATGGCGAGAATCGATGACATGCATGGTGTTCATGGATCACCTTCCTCGACCTCCATATGGCTGTCGGGCATAGGTAATCCAGACGGACGCATGTCGACGGAAATAGGGATCTCATAAAGATCGCCGAACCATATCCTTTCTTCGTGAAACCGAGCGATGCGAAAAGTCAGCTCCTCGCAGGTCGTCCGCTGGTCGAGCGGCCCGTCGTCGGCCCCGCGGCCATCGGCCCGAAGCGCCGTCGGCCCGACGATGGCCGCGCCGGCTGGCCGGCGTCTTCCGCCAGCTCGGCGATGATCGGGCAATCCGGCCGGTCGTTGCCTTTGCAATGCTCCGCCAGATGCTTGAGCGTACCGCTCATCTCGCGGAGCTCGCGGGCTTTACGCTCCAGCTCCTCGACGTGTTTCAGCGCAATGCGTTTCACGTCGGCACTGGCCCGCTTGCGGTCGCGCCACAGTGCCAGCAGCTCGACCATCTGCTCGACGGTGAAGCCGAGATCGCGCGCACGCCGGATGAATCGGAGCGTGTGGACGTCGTTGTCCGAATACTCCCGATAGCCGCCCTCCGACCGGGATGCCGCCGGGACGAGGCCGATCGATTCGTAGTACCGGATCATCTTGGCCGAGATGCCGGACTCAGCCGATGCTCTGCCGATATTCATGACCGCTTCCTCTCCTTCCGGCTCATTCTGCTGCCACGGGCTCGGCCGGACGGTCGCGGGTGATGCCGTCGGAACGCCCGACCGGCGCCTGGAAAGTCCGCAGGCGCAACGCATTGCCCAGGACGAAGACACTCGACAGGGCCATCGCCCCCGCCGCCAGGATCGGCGACAGCAGAATGCCTTGGACCGGATAGAGCACGCCGGCGGCGACAGGGACGAGGCTCGCATTATAGGCAAACGCCCAGAACAGGTTCTGCTGGATGTTCCGCATCGTCGCCTGGCTGAGGGCGATGGCATTCGCCACGCCGCGCAGGTCGCCGGACATCAGCACCACATCGGCGCTTTCGATTGCGACGTCGGTTCCCGTGCCGATGGCCAGGCCAACATCGGCCTCTGCCAAAGCCGGCGCATCGTTAATGCCGTCGCCGACGAAGGCAATCGAACGGCCGCCTTCCTTCAACTGCCTGATCGCGTCGACCTTGCCTTCCGGCAGCACCTCGGCCACGACCCTGTCTATGCCGAGCTGCCGCGCGATGGCCTGCGCCGTGCGCCGATTGTCGCCGGTGATCATCACGACCTCGAGGCCCAGCCTCTGCAGCTCCTCGATCGCTTCCGGAGTAGACTCCTTCACCGGGTCGGCGACGGCGACGATCGCCGCCAACCGGCCGTCGATCGCGGCATAGAGCGGGCTCTTGCCCTCGTCGCCGAGGCGCGCCGCCTCAGTGGCAAAGGCCGATACGTCGAGACCGACCTTCGCCATGAGGCGATCGGCACCGATCTCGACCCTGTGGCCCCCGACCTCGGCCTGGACACCGTAGCCGGGCGTCGCCTGGAACGCCGTAACGTCACCAAGGACGAGACCCGCCTGCTTGGCGGCCTCGACAATCGCGGCGGCGATCGGATGCTCGGACCGCTGCTCCACCGCCGCGACGAGCGCCAGCACCTCGTTTCGGTCGAAGCCGTCCGTCACCGCCAGATCGGTCAGTTCGGGCCGGCCTCTCGTCAAGGTGCCGGTCTTGTCGAGGGCGATCACCCGGGCGGCGCGCAGCGTCTGGAGCGCCTCGCCCTTGCGGAACAGGACCCCTATCTCGGCCGCCCGGCCCGTGCCGACCATGATCGATGTCGGCGTCGCCAGGCCCATGGCACAAGGGCAGGCGATGATCAGCACCGCGACGGCATTGACCAAAGCGAAAGTCATTGCCGGTTCGGGGCCGAACAGCAGCCAGACAAGGAACGTCGCCGCGGCTGCCGCCATGACGGCCGGGACAAACCAGGCCGTCACCTTGTCCACCAGAGCCTGGATCGGCAGCTTCGAGCCCTGCGCCTGTTCGACGAGACGGATGATCTGCGCCAGCACGGTGTCGGCGCCGACCTTGGTGGCCCGGAAGGTGAAGGAGCCGCTCTTGTTGATCGTCCCGCCCACCACCTCGGCGCCCATGCTCTTGGCGACAGGCACCGGCTCGCCGGTGATCATCGATTCGTCCACGAAGGACGAGCCTTCTGTCACCTCGCCGTCGACCGGAACCTTGTCGCCGGGCCTTACCAGAACAAGGTCGCCGCTCTGGACCTGATCGAGGGGAATCTCGACCGGCTGGCCGTCGCGCAGGATGCGGGCCGTCTTGGCCTGCAGGCCCATCAACCGCTTGATCGCCTCGCTGGTGCGGCCCTTGGCCTGTGCTTCGAGGAAGCGGCCGAGCAGGATCAGGGTGACGATCACCGCGGCGGCCTCGTAGTAGACGTTCGCCGTCCCGGCCGGCAGCAGATCAGCGGCAAAGGTCGCAACGACCGAATAGCCCCAGGCCGCCGCCGTGCCGATCGCCACCAGCGAGTTCATGTCCGGCGTCCCGCGCAGGAGCGCCGGAATCCCCTTCTTGAAGAAGCGCAGGCCCGGCCCGAACAGGACCAGGCTCGCCAGCACGAACTGCAGATACCAGCTCGTCTGCTGCCCGATCGTGCCGGCCACGAAATGATGAAGGGCCGGCACGAGGTGCGATCCCATCTCGACGAGGAAGACAGGCAACGTCAGCGCGGCGGCCAGTATCAGCGAGCGCCGGAGCTTGCCCATCTCCTGTTCGCGGGCTTCGGCCTCGTGGCCCCCCGCCCCTGCCACTTCGAGAGGCCGGGCCTGATAGCCTGCCCGGCGTACCGCCGCCTCGAAGTCCGAGGGCTGTGCCGATCCGGTGAAATAGCGCACGGAGGCCTTTTCCGTCGCGAGATTGACGGTGGCGTCGACGACCCCGGGGACAGCTTTCAGGGCGGCCTCGATGCGGCCAACGCAGGAGGCGCAGGTCATGCCCTCGATGGCCAGCTCCATCCTTCGCGTTGCGGCGTCATACCCGGCTTCCTTCAGCGCGTTGACCACAGCGCCGGCCGACGATGCTTTCGAGAAGGTCACGTCGGCGCGCTCCGTCGCCAGGTTGACCGACGCGGAAGCGACGCCTTCGACGGCGCGAAGCGCCTTCTCGACACGGCCCACGCAGGACGCGCAGGTCATTCCCTCGATCCGGATACCGACCGGCGTACTCACGGAAGCCACAGAACCTACTCCTTGCCTTGTCATCGCCTGCAAGGTGGAGCTTCCAATAATGGGAAGGTCAAGGGAATGACAGGAAAACTTGTGCTCCATCCTGTCGCGCCCTTGACCTTCCCATCGTTGGAACAACCACGTTCCGCTCGTTGTTTCACGAGGAGGTTGGAATGCTTCGTTTCAAGATCGCCAAGATGTCCTGCGGACACTGTGCCGCATCGATCGAACGAGCCGTAAAGGGTGTCGACCCACAGGCTGCCGTCTCGGTGGACCTCGGCCGCAAGGAAGTAACGATCCGCAGCACGGCAGAGGAGCGCCTGATCTCCGGCGCCCTCAGATCCGCCGGATATGAAGGTCAGGCTCTCGCGGCCTGAATTCGGTCTGCCGCCCCGTCGCCGCTGACCTCTGTGGTTGGCGGCGATCAGAGCGGGCCAAGCGCTCGGCGTTGCTTCTTTCGGGAGGGGCGCTCCCACACTATTCCGGGAAAGCCTTTCAGAGGCACGAGCGGCTCGCCCAGATATGTCCAGTCCTGCAGTTCGTCGATGGCGACGTGATAGCGTGGCTCGCGGCCCGTGCGGCTCCTGAAGAGTGCGCGAGGTATGTTGACCATGTGTGCCGAGCGAGCGCGCTCGTAAAAGAGCGGCGTTCCGCACCG
This sequence comes from Pseudomonadota bacterium, assembly GCA_020160995.1. Taxonomy (GTDB): domain Bacteria; phylum Pseudomonadota; class Alphaproteobacteria; order Reyranellales; family Reyranellaceae; genus Reyranella. Next base: position 18,171 of record JAIUOY010000243.1, read on the forward strand.
GGCGCAAAAGCTCCTCGTCGTCCCGGTGGCCTCGTGCCGGAAGCGCGTGATTTCGGCCTCACCCTCGACGATCCGGAATCGACTACGCCAGCTGCCGACATAGGTCGCATAGGCGGCCCCATGCGCCCGCCGGGTCGCACTGGAATGATCGTGCCACGCCCATCGAGCGGGAAAATCGATCTCGAAGCGCACACTACCGCAAAGACATTCGCCCGACGCCAACGCTGTCGAAGCTTTAGGTGCCTTTGCCACCATCGCCGCTCTGGCCATGCTGGACCTCATCCAAGGGATCCCGTCCGAATTTCTCTAGTCAACTCGCCTTCGATCAGCAATCCCGAGAAGCCTGGCGCTGCACGAGCGTTCTCGTTCCACAGGAATCGTCGCAACCTTCGCACAAGCGGCTCGTGGGAAACGCACAGGAAAAGCCCAACCGCCTTAACGATGACGCAATGAATCGTTGAAGCTGACGCCGAGCATCATAAGTTCATCATGATGCCAATGAACGGATCGGAGATTTCATGTCGGCCGACCAGACCTTGCATGCCGCGACACCCCACGGCGACTCTCACGCCGAGACGCCGTTCTATATTCCCGCAACGGGAACAGCGGCGCGACCACGCTGCGCTCTGAAGTACGGCGATACATTCGCCCTCGTCGACAGCTACGGCGACATAGGCGCTTCGGCAGGTGGCTCGGATGGCCTGTTTCACAAGGACACCCGGTTCCTTTCCCATCTCGAATTGCGCGTGAACGGCCAGCAACTCCTCCTGCTTGGCTCCAACCAGCGCGACGACAACACGCTGCTCTCCGTCGACCTCACCAATCCGGATTTCTTCGTCGACGGCAAGATCGTGCTGCAGAAGGATCTGCTGCACATCGGCCGCACAATGTTCCTCTGGCATGGGACAGCCTATCAGCGGCTGGCTGTACGCAATCACAGTGACAAGCCCATCGAGCTTTCGCTGTCCATCCAGTTCGGTAGCGACTTCGCCGACCTGTTCGAAGTGAGAGGCCTGCAGCGCACACGTCGCGGCACCGCCAAACAGGAGACGATCGGGCCGGATCGCGTCCTGCTTGCCTATAAAGGGCTCGACGGCAAGATGCGCCGCTCGACGCTCACGTTCGACCCGCCTCCGACGGAGCTTGCCGTCGATACCGCGACCTACCGGCTCGTTATCGAAGCGGGCGACATGCACCCCCTCTTTGTTGCCATAGAGTGCGACAAGCCACTGGAGCGACGCGCCACACCGTTCTTCGCCGGATTGCTGGCAGTGCACCGAGAACTGCGCAGCGCGACGCACGCTGCCACAACGATCGAGACATCGAACGAGATCTTCAACGAGATCCTGTGCCGATCCACAGCTGACCTGCAGATGCTGATGACGGACACGCCGGAGGGTCGCTACCCATACGCGGGCACTCCCTGGTATTCGACGACGTTCGGGCGGGACGGCCTCGTTACGGCACTGCAGATGCTCTGGTGCGATCCGAAAGTGGCACGCGGAGTTCTGCGCCGCCTTGCGGCCCATCAGGCAAAGCAAACGGACCCGCTCGCCGACGCGCAGCCCGGCAAGATTCTCCACGAGATGCGCAGTGGCGAAATGGCAGCCCTCGGAGAAGTGCCGTTCGCGCTTTACTATGGCAGCGTCGATGCCACGCCGTTGTTCGTGCTGTTGGTTGGCCTGTACGCCGAGCGCACGGGCGATCTCGATACCGTCGTTGCCTTGTGGCCCGCAGTCGAGGCTGCGCTCGGCTGGATCGACGGCCTCGGCGACCCGGATCAGGACGGCTTCGTCGAGTATCGCCGCGCCAGCGAACTGGGCCTCGCCAATCAAGGCTGGAAGGATTCCTTCGATGCCATCTTCCATGCCGACGGTAGCCTGGCCGAAGGCTATATCGCCCTGGCGGAGGTACAGGGATACGTCTATGCCGCCAAGGTCGCGATTGCCCGATGCGCACGGCGAATACGCAAGACCGAAATGGCTCGTCGCCTCGAAGCCGAAGCCAAGACTCTGGCACAACGGTTCGAAGCAGCTTTCTGGTGCCCGGAACTGGGGACCTATGCGCTGGCGCTCGACGGCGCCAAGCAGCCCTGCCGTGTTCGCACGTCGAATGCCGGGCATCTGCTGTTCACGGGAATTGTCCGGGCAGATCGGGCTGCGGCAGTGAGCGCCGGCCTGCTCAGTCCGCAATTCTTCTCGGGATGGGGTATCCGCACGGTGGCTAAGGGCGAAGCGCGCTACAATCCAATGTCGTATCATAATGGTTCGGTCTGGCCGCACGACAACGCGCTGATCGCACTGGGCCTGGGACGCTATGGCTTCGCCACCGCCGTCGAGCAGGTCTTCAAGGGCCTGTTCAATGCGGCGTCCTATATGGAGTTGCGGCGCCTGCCTGAACTCTTCTGCGGATTCCAGCGACAACGCAGCCGCGGGCCGACACTCTATCCTGTCGCCTGTTCGCCACAGGCTTGGGCAAGCGCCGCGCCGTTCTCGCTGATCCAGGCATCGCTCGGCCTCGAATTTGATCCGCGGCGCGGCGAAATATGCCTGCGCAATCCTCGGATGCCTGCGTTCCTGGACGAGGTGACGCTGCGCAATCTGCAGCTCAGCTCGTCGAGCGTCGACATCAAGGTGCGGCGCCATGGCGAGGAGGTTTCCCTCGAGATGCTGCGGTCGCAGGGCCACGTGCAGGTCTCGATCGTCTCGTCGCCGTAAGCAAGGGAACCACCCCAAGCCTGACGAGTTGACCCCAAGGCGACCGTTACGCTGGAGGGGGCAATGGGCGGCAGATTTCGACTGATCGTGCCGACTATGGCACTGCTGATTCTCGTCTCGGCCTCAAGAGTGCTGATCGCTCAAAGCGCCCCCGACACCGCCCAACAGCAGCCGGCCTCCCCCGCACCTCCCGCAGGAACATCGCTGCCACCTGCGCCTCCGCCGGCCACGCCACCTGTCGCCGCACCGTCGGTCACCGTCATCGATGCCCAGGAAGCCCGCGGCATTATTGGCAACGAAGTCCGCAGCGCTGCCGACGAGAACATGGGGCGCATTGTCGATGTCATCGTCGACGGCTCCGGCCGCACACGTGCGGCCATCATCGACTTCGGCGGCTTCCTCGGCGTCGGCAGCCGCAAAATCGCCGTCGACTGGAAGGCGCTTCACTTCGTGCCTGCCGCGAGCAAGCGCTACGGCATCATGCTCGAACTGACCCGCGATCAGGTCAAGCTCGCGCCCGAGGTCAAGGAAGGCAAACCCATCGTGGTCCTTGGCCCCTCGGGGATCCTCGAGCCTCTTCCCTAGCTGGCCACCGGAATCACCGTGGCCGAACCCAACTGTACTGCATCTCATCCGTCGAAGCGCAGCCTGCGCGGGCTCGACTGGTTCGTCTTCTTCGTCGCCGACGTGCAGACGGGCTTCGGACCGTTCGTTGCGGTCTATCTCACTTCGGAGAAATGGACGCAGGTCGATATCGGTCTCGTGCTGACCGCCGCCGGTCTGGTCGGCCTGGTCGGCCAGATCCCCGGCGGGGCGCTGCTCGATGCGGCGCGCTCGGAGCGCTTCGTCGCGGCCATAGCCGTCGCCCTCATCAGCGTCAGCGCGCTGGCCTATGCGCTCTACCCAATCTTCCCGGTGGTCCTCGTTGCCGCCTGCCTGCATGCCGCGGCAAGCTGCGTTCTGGGTCCAGCCATCGCCGCAATTAGCCTCGGCCTTGTCGGCCCCTCGGCGATCGGCGAAAGACTCGGGCGCAATGCGCGCTTCGCCTCGATCGGCGCCGGCCTGACGGCCGGCGTCATGGGCGTGGTCGGCTATCTGATCTCGCCGAGCGCCGTCTTCTTCGTCACTGCGGCCCTTCTCGTTCCGACCTGGTTGACCCTGCGCACCATCGCACCGCGCGAAATCGACCCGGAGCAGGCGCATGGCAACGCGCCGATGCCGCACAAGCCGAACAACAGACAAGCCGAACCGCGTGCGCCGCTCGATCTTCGCCGGCTTTTGCTCAGGTCCCCCCTGTTGATCTTCGGCGGCTGTATCCTGCTGTTTCATCTCGCCAATGCCGCGATGCTGCCGCTGATGGGCAGTGTTCTCACGATGCGCCTCAGCGACTGGGCCACGGTGCTGATCGCAGCCTGCATGGTCGGCCCGCAGCTCATCGTGGCGATCTTCTCGCCCTGGGTCGGACGCCAAGCGCAACGCTGGGGTCGCCGGCCGTTGCTGATCGCGGGCTTCGCCTTCCTGCCGATCCGCGGCGTTCTCTTCGCGACGGTAAGCGATCCCTACCTGCTGGTCGCCGTGCAATTGCTCGACGGCCTGACGGCTTCCGTCTTCAGCGTACTGGTTCCGCTTACCATCGCAGATCTGACCCGCGGCACCGGACGGTTCAACCTCACCCAGGGCATGGTCGGCACGATGACGGGCCTCGGCGCATCGCTCAGCCCCACACTCGCCGGCTATGCCACCGATTCGTACGGCAGCCCCGTTGCCTTCCTCAGCCTGGCCACAGTGGCAGCAGTGGGTCTAACCGCCGTAGCTCTGTTGATGCCCGAGACACGCCCACCACCGGAACCGCCACCGTAGCGGTGTAGGCACGGGCCCTTCTGCGGCTATACACATCCGGCAAGTAGCTTTCGGGAGATGCCGCATGAAGTTCGTCCAGGCCTCGACACTCGACTCGATCGCCGACTATCGCCTGTTGGAAGGTGAAACGCCGAGGCCGGGACAGGGTGAGGTGCTGATCAAGGTGGCGGCCTGCGGTGTTGGCTATGTCGATGCATTAGTCGCCTTGGGTCGCTACCAGGTGAAGCCGCCGCTGCCGCACACGCCGGGCAAGGAAGTCGGCGGCTGGGTCGAGACCGTGGGCGCCGGTGTCGAAGGTCTTGCGCCGGGCGACAGGGTCATGGCGTCCGTCCGCGGTGGCTTTGCGCAGTTCGCGCTCGCACCGGCCGTAGACACGGTGAAGATTCCCGAACGGATGAGCTTCACGCAGGCATCGGGGTTCCGGGTCAACTACCTCACGGCCCTGCACGGTCTGCGCGACCGCGGCGCGCTGGCCGCAGGCGAGCGGCTGCTCGTGCTGGGTGCGGCCGGCGGCGTCGGCATGGCCGCCATCCAGGTGGGCAAGGCGATGGGCGCGGAAGTGATTGCAGCCGCGTCGACCGAAGAGAAGCGCGCCTTCGCACGCGCGCAGGGCGCCGACCATGTGATCGACACGGCGCCGGACGGCTGGCGCGACCGGCTGAAGGCCGCCTGCGCCGGCAAGGGACCCGACGTGGTTTTCGATCCGGTCTGCGGCCCGCTTTTCGAGCCGGCGTTCCGGTCCCTGGTCTGGGGCGGACGCCATCTCGTCGTGGGTTTCGTCGGCGGCCCGATCCCCGCTCTCAAATCCAATCTCACCCTGATGAAGGGCGCGGCGCTGGTCGGCGTCGACGTCCGCCAGTTCGTGCTGTTCGAAGAGAAGAAGGCCAACGCTCATGTCGCCGAGCTTCTCTCGTGGGTCGCCGATGGCCGCCTCGTCCCGGCCGTGGGCCGCTCTTTCCCGCTCGAAGAGTTCGCGCCGGCCCTGGAGTTCGCCCTGACAGGAAAGGGGCTGGGCAAGACCGTGCTGGAGATCGCCTGACAGGGCTGCCCTCGCCGTCGATTGCGATATACTCGGCGCTATGAGCGGTAAAATCCATGTCGGCATCGGCGGTTGGACCTTCGAACCCTGGCGCGGCCCCTTCTATCCGGAAGGGCTGACGCAGAAGCGCGAGCTGGAATATGCCAGCCGCAAGCTCACCTCCATCGAGATCAACGGCACCTACTATTCGAGCTTCAAGCCCGCGAGCTGGGCCAAGTGGCGCGACGAAACACCCGACGGCTTCGTCTTTGCCGTCAAGGCGTCGCGCTTCTGCACCAACCGTCGCGTCCTGGCCGAAGCCGGTGAATCGGTGCAACGATTCGTCACCCAGGGGCTGGTCGAACTGAAGGACCGGCTGGGGCCTATCAACTGGCAGTTCATGGGCACCAAGAAGTTCGATCCTGAGGACTTCGAAGCCTTCCTCAAACTGTTGCCGAAAGAGGTAGGCAAGCTGCCCCTGCGCCACGCACTGGAAGTGCGGCACGACAGCTTCAAGGACAAGCGCTTCTACGACCTGGCGCGCAAGTACAACGCTGCCATCGTCTATGCCCACGACAAGGACTTTCCTGAGATCGACGAGCCGACGGCCGACTTCACCTACGCACGCCTGATGGGCAGTGAGGAGAAGGTGAAGACAGGCTACAAGCCGGCCGACCTCGACAAATGGGCTAAGCGCAGCAAGGCCTGGGCAAAGAAGGGGGACGCCTTCGTCTACTTTATTTCTGGCGCCAAGGTGCGCAACCCCGCCGCGGCTCAGGAGCTGATCAAGAAGCTGGGGTGATCCGGCACGGATCGCCGTGACAATCGCACTCCAGGTGCATCGGCCATCGGCACCGCAAGCCCTGGCCGTGCTTGACAGGCAGGAGATCGCGCCCTAACACTTAACTCTATGGTTAACTATCAAACTGCGATCCTCGATCGCACCTTCGCTGCACTGGCCGACCCGACACGCCGTGCGCTGCTCGCTCGTCTCGATGAAGAGAATGGAATCAGCGTCAGTGAACTGGCGCGCCCCTTCCCGGTATCCCTGCCCGCCATCATGAAGCACCTCGACGTGCTCTCTGATGCCGGCCTGATCGTGCGCTCCAAAACGGGTCGCACCGTCAGCTGCCAGCTGAAGGCAGAGCCCATGGAGCAAGCGATGAACTGGCTCGCCCACTACGAGCGCTACTGGACGCAGCAGCTCGACCGCCTCGCCGCCTTTCTGGAGGAAGATTCATGGCCAGCAAGCCCAGCCTCGCCCTCAAGCGACGCCTCAAGGCCCCGCCGCAAAAGGTCTACGAAGCCTGGACGCAGCCGGAAAAAATGATCCGCTGGTGGGGCGTCACCGGCCATGAGAAGACGCCCATCGCGGAGACCGACCTGCGTGTCGGTGGCCGTTTCCGCGTCCAGTTCTGGACACCGGACGGCCAGCACAACAGCGTGAGCGGGGTCTATCGCGAGATCGTGCCGGACGAGAAGCTGGTCTTCTCCTGGGCCTGGCAGAGTACACCCGAACGTGAATCGCAGGTGACGATCGACCTCAAGCCGGACACCGACGGCACCATCCTCACCCTGACCCACGAGCAGTTCTTCAACGAGACGGCGCGCGACGATCACCGGCGCGGCTGGACCGCAGCGCTGGATAATCTGGAAAGGGTGTTCGCGTGACATGCGCCTTGGCGCGAACCTGTGTCCGGCATCGTTTTCAATCGCGTCCGTTTTCGTTCCGAACAACTCTAAAGAGGGATCGTCATGCAAACGCACAGGATCGTCTCCCGCGAGGAATGGATTGCCGCCCGCCGCGTTCTGCTCGAAAAGGAAAAGGCCCATCTTCGGGCTCAGGATGAAATTGCCCGCAAGCGCCGGGAACTGCCCTGGGTCAAGGTCGAGAAGAACTATGTATTCGACGGGCCAGACGGCCGAGAGACGCTGTCCGACCTGTTCGCCGGCCGCAGCCAGCTCATCGTAAAGCACTTCATGTTCGGTCCGGACTGGGAGGAAGGCTGTGTCGGCTGTTCGTTCGGCGCCGACCAGACCGACGGTTCGCTGGTCCACCTGGTCAATCACGATGTGATGTTGATTGCCGTCTCCCGCGCGCCCTACGCCAAGATCGCGCCCTTCCACAAGCGCATGGGCTGGCACTTCAAATGGGTGTCCTCGGCCGGTTCGGATTTCAATTTCGACTACAACGTCTCCTTCACGGAAGCTGATCGCGAACGTGGCAAGGTCTTCTATAACTTCGTGGAGCAGGACTACGCGATCGACGAACTGCCAGGCTACAGCGTCTTCACCAAGGACGACACGGGCCAGATCTTCCATACCTACTCCGTGTTCGCCCGCGGCACGGAACATACTGGTACGGTCTATGGCTTTCTCGACATCACGCCCAAGGGCCGCAACGAACCGCCCGGCGGAAATCTCTCCGACTGGGTCAAACACCACGACAAATACGAGCAAAAGGGCGAGAAATCCTGCTGCCACGGCTGAGCCGGACTGTTGTAAGCTTCTTCCCAGCAAGCCTTGGGAGAAGCCAATGCCCGCACTCTCGCTCGACCACTACAACATCTTCTGCAAAGACCTCGACGCCACGGTGCGCTTCTATGAGCGCTATGTCGGCCTGACCAACGGCGACCGGCCGCCTTTCCCCTTCCCCGGCGCCTGGATGTACGCCGGCGACAAGGCGATCCTGCATATCGTGTCCGAGACCGGACGCGGCGATCAGGGCAGTGGCGCCATCGACCATATCGCCATCAACTGCTCGGACATCCGCGGCACCCTCGACCAGATCAAGAAGGACAAGATGCCCTTCGAAGTCAGGAAGGTGCCGGCGCGGCCATTGCAGCAGGTCTTCGTGCACGATCCAGATGGCGTGATGATCGAGCTCAACTTCTGGCACGAAGAAGACGTCAAGGAGCTCGAGGGCTTCGACCCGATGACCAACAAAGCCGGTGCCAAGAAAGAAAAGGCCGTCGCGGCCCAATGAAGCTGGCTGCGCTCGCGGTAGCTGCCTCTCTGCTGGCCTGCGCCGGTGCACAGGCGCAGCAACGCGAGACCATCACCTTCGAGAGCCGCCAGAAAGGCCAGCCAGTTCAGATCACGGCCGAGATCTATTGGCCAGCCCAGACAGGTCCGGTGCCGGCGATGGTGATCCATCACGGCAGCGGTGGCATCAGCGACCAACGCGAAGGGCGTTTCGCGCGCGAGATGGTGGCGATGGGCGTCGCCGCCGTGGTGATCGACTCCTTCAAGCCGCGCGGCGTGACGTCGACGGTGCAGGATCAGTCGGCCGTTACTGGCCAGGACTTCAACTTCGACGCACTCATGGCCCTGAAGGCGCTGAACGACATCGCCCGCATCGACAGAGCGCATATCGGCATCATGGGATTTTCCAAGGGCGGTACCTCGGCCCTGATGGCGTCGCACGAACAGCTCATCGCCGCTGCCGGCATTCCCGCATTCCTGCGCTATGCCCTGCATGTACCGTTCTATCCGGCCTGCTCCGTCCAGTACCACAAGCCCCGGACCACGGGCGCGCCGATCTATATGTTGCTCGGCGGTGCGGATACCTATGTCGGGGCCGAACCCTGCCAGACCTATGCCGAGACGATACGCGCGGCCGGGGGACGGATCGACGTGAAGGTCTATCCGGACGCACCGCACGGCTTCGACGGCGGCCGTCCCTACTTTGTCGCCACCGGAGAGAATTACTCCCAGTGCGTCGTGCAGCAGCAGGCCGACCGTTCGTGGGTCGAACGGAAAAGCGGGATCGTGACGACCGGCGCCGACGGCAAGCCCATCCCCGCCGCGCAGGCCCAGGCCCTTTCAGCCTGCCGCACGCTGGGCGTCAGCGGCGGACCGAACGATGCCGCGGCCCGGCAGTCGATGGAGGATCTCAAGGGCTTCGTGCGTCGCCACCTTCAGGGTGGCTGACGTCAGTCGAGCGTCGAGGTCACGCGTAACGCCTCCCAATAGTCGACGGGCAGCAGGTCGCGGCCAGCCAACAGAAAGCCGAGGTATTCGCGCGTCGGACGCAACCCCTCGCCCACCTTCAGCGCAACATAGGTGATGGCTTCGACGTCGATGCCGATGTCCGGCCGCGCGACACGGACTATGCGCCGTTCGTAGTGACCGCCGACGACGCCCTCGAAACGATCCAGGACATCGAAGCCCTTCGCCGGCAACGCATTCAACGTGCCGTGCACCGAGCTGCCGGCTTGCAGGACGATATTGCCGGCGCCGGCCCCCGCGGGAGTGCGGGCGACCTTGTTGAAGGCGAGTTGCCAGCCGTCGAGCCGGCCGGCGACGCGCTCGCCGGGCATCACCCCTTCGGGCCGCAGGCGCTTCTCGAAGAGCCGGTCGGCATCCATGTTGGAGCCATAGGCGAAGTACCAGCTCACATCACCCGCCATACCTGCACCTTCTCGTCGTAGCCGCGGATCGCCAGCGGTCCCAGGTCGACCGCGCCGTCGGCCGCAACAGCCGCATGCACCGAGTTGGACACAAGCACCTGCGAACCTGTCTCCTTGGTAAGCTGTTCGAGCCGGGCGGCGAGATTCACCGTATCGCCGATCACCGTATATTCTTTACGCCGCGGCGATCCGACGACGCCGGTCACCGCCTCGCCCATATGGATGCCGATACCGATACGCAGCGCCTGCGATGGCCGCTCCTTGTTCCACGCCTCGACCGCTTCGATCATCGCCCGAGCCGCGCCCAATGCATTCTGCGCCGCCGACGGGTCAGCCAGTGGCGCTCCGAACAGCGCCAGAAACCCGTCACCCAGAAATTTATTGATGATGCCGTGGTGCCGGTCGACGACATCGATCATCTCGGCGAAGAAAGCATTGAGCAACTCTACGGTCTCGGCCGCGGGCCGCTGCCGCGTCATCGCCGTGAAGCCACGAATATCGAGGAAGAGCACGCAGATGGTGCGCAGCTCGCTCGGCGGTTCGGTTTGCGTCGCAAGCAGACGCTCGACGACGGAGGGCGAGACATGCTGGCCGAACAGGTTGGTCACGCGGTCGCGCGCCGCCCCCGCCAGAATGGAATTCTCGAACTGGCGGCGCAGGCTCACGGCGACCAGCCCGGCAACGACGCCGCTCCCGAACAGCACCATGCTGCGACCGATATAGAACAGCGGCATGTTGTCGGCGGCGGCCGTCGGGTCCACGGGCAGCAACACGAGCACCAGCACCATCTGCAGCGCCGCCGCGACAGTGCCCGTCCACACCGAAAGCCAGAAATCGAGCCGCAGGGTCGACAGCAAGATGAAGACGAAGAACAGGAGTGGCGGCCAGAAGGCGAATACGAGCTGCGGCTGCATGTAGCCGCTCAGCACGTAGGTGATCGAAGCCGGCAATGACGTCTCGATCAATGCGTTACCGAAGCGCGCGATGCGGGGAAAGTCCTTACCCTTGGCGGATCGCCATCGGAGGAGGCTGAGCGCGGCCAGCTCGTAGAGAAGATAAGGCCCGATGCCGGCCAGCGGCACCCAGCCCGGTACTTTCTTGTCGAACAGGCGCTCGTCGATCTGCGGGATGAAGTTCAGCACGAGCATCACCGCAACGAGCACCATCGCCAGGATGATCACGATCACCCGCATCCGCTGCTGTTCGCTGCGCATAATTTCGCGGCGAAGCGCATCGGAATAGGTGTCGTCCGCCTCTCTACCGGCCATTTCTCACGCTACCGAGGTCGGCCGGGCTCCACAACGGCGGGGCGCGGTGGTAGGAACGATCCCATGGTTCTGAAGGAGATCGCTCGAGAACTGCAGGGCAAGGCTGCCAATTTGGCCCTGCGCATGCCGATTTCCTGGGTGAATATCATCACCGGGCCGCCGGCGGCCGTCGATGGCCGCACGCTCGACGGCCGCACGCAATGGTTCCTGCAGCTCCTCGCCCGCAGCGGCCAGCCGCCCCTGCATCAGCTCGGTGTCGTCGAGGCCCGCGAGCAGTTCGACGCGTTCATGTTGCTGATGAGTGGTCGGCCGGCACCAGTCGGTGAGATCGTCGACCGCACGATGGCCGGACCAGCAGGGCCCCTGCGGATTCGCATCTACCGGCCTGCGCACTCCGTGGCGCGTCTGCTGCCGACCGTCCTTTACTTTCACGGCGGTGGCTGGGTGATCGGCAGTCTCGAAGGCTACGATCTCGCCTGCCGTTACTTTTGCGCCCGGTCGGGCTGCGCCATCGTGTCCGTCGATTATCGGCTGGCGCCGGAGCACAAATTCCCGGCCGCCATCGATGACGGGGTCGCGGCCTTCCGCTGGCTGGCGACCGAAGCCGCCGGTCTTGGCCTTGATCCCGACCGCATCGTGCTGGCCGGCGATTCTGCCGGTGGCACCATCGCTGCCGTAGCGGCGCAGGAACTCCGCGGCGAGCCTCGCCCACCCTGCCTGCAATGGCTGATCTACCCGGCAACCGACCTCCGTGGCGATACGCCGTCGCACAAGAGCTGCGGCGAAGGCTTCCTGCTGACCCAAGCCGATATGGATTGGTTTCGCGGCCAGTACCTCAACACGCCGGCTGAGGTCGACGATCCGCGCGCTTCGCCGCTTCGAGCCGCCGATCTCGCGGGCGTGGCGCCGGCACTGGTCTTTACTGCGGGTTTCGACCCGTTGCGCGACGAGGGTCAGGCCTATGCCGAGCGGCTCTCCGCAGCCGGCGTGAAGACCATTCATCGTGAATTCGATACGCTGATCCACGGCTTCGTCGGCATGCGGGGAGCGCTGCACGCGGCCGCCCGGGCGATGGACGACATGGTGGCGGGTCTGCGCCACGAACTCGCGCAGTTGGGACGATGACAGGACGCCAGAATGGTTGAAGAGACTGCAGCCGCGGACTCGCGGACCGAACGATCCGGCCGGCGCGAACAGAACAAGGCGGAGAACCGCACCGCCCTGCTGAAGGCTGCCCGCGCAGTCTTCGCGGAGATGGGTTTTGGCGCGGCGAGCGTACGCGACATCGTACGGCGCACCGATCTCGCATCCGGAACCTTCTATAACTACTTCAAAGACAAGGACGAGATTTTCGAAGCCGTGGTGGGCGAACTCACCGGCGTCCTGCTGCAGCGCCACAATCAGGGCCGCGCCCGTGCCGCGACAGCCGAGGAGTTCCTCCATCAGCACTATTCGGCTTACTTCAATTTCCTGGCCGAAGATCCCGAGCTACTGGCGCTGGCCCGCTCGAGCTTCACCGCCGTGCGCACGCTGCTCGACAAGCCGGATGTGCGCGCGCTCGCCAAGGCCCTGAACGACGACATCCGCACCGCCATAGCCTCGGGCGTCTTGCCCAATGTCGATGTTTCCTATTTGGGGGCATCGTTGGCGGGCGTGGCTTTCGAAGTCTCGATGGTGATGGTCACCCGCGACCCGGTCGATCCCGAGGCCGCTGCCGACTTCGCCACCCGGCTGATGCTGGGCGGCCTGCACAGGCTGCCGCGGCGGTAGCTCAGTTGCACCTGGAGCGCGCCATCGACATGGCGCGCTCCGGGCCAATCCGACTAGGCGCCCTGAACGACCGGGTTGCGCAGCACGCCGATCTTCTCGATCTCGATTTCGCAGACGTCGCCCGGCTTCAGCCAGTTCGGCGGCTTACGCGCCATCGCGACGCCTGACGGCGTGCCGGTGATGATGACATCGCCCGGATCGAGGGTCATGACTTTGCTAAGTTCATGCACCAGGGTCGGCACGTCGAAGATCAGATCGTCGGTGCTGCTGTCCTGCATCGTCTTGCCGTTGACGCGGGTCATGATGCGCAGCGGCGAACCGCCCGGCGGCAACTCGTCGGAGGTGACGATGTCGGGGCCGAAACCGCCGGTGCCGTCGAAGCCCTTGCCCAGGGTGAACTGGCCGCCCGACTTGCGCTGCCAGTCGCGCAGCGAGCCATCGTTGAAGCAGGCGTAGCCCGCGATCACGCTAAGGGCCTTCGCCTTCGGCACGTTGCGGCACTTCTTGCCGATGATGACGGCGAGTTCGGCTTCCCAGTCGAACTGCTTGGAATGGCTGGGGCGCAGCAGCTTGCCGTTATGCGGCACCAGCGTGTTGTTGAAGCGTGTGAACACCAGCGGATAGTCCGGGATCGCACTGCCGGTCTCCTCGGCGTGCTTGCGGTAATTCAGGCCGATGCAGAGGATCTTGCCGGGATTGGGAACCGGCGGCAGGTACTTCGCCGACTTCTCCGAGACCGTCGCGCCCGCCTTGGGCTTGGCGCATGCCTTGAGCACGGCCTGCTGCAGCTTCCTGCCACCCGCGAGGATCTCGACGACCGACTTCGGCCCGCGCGGCATCTGCTTGCTGAGATCGACGATCTTGCCGTTGCCTGTCTTCACGCCCACGACGGCCTTACCGCCACTCTGGATGGTGCACAAACGCATGCTGTTTCCCCCTGATGAATTCGTCCGAAATACGACCGCGGCGTAAACTCCTCCCTCCCGAACGGCCGGTCAAGCACGACGCATTTTTTGCTAGGCTGCCGGCATGCGTATCGTTCTTTTTCTCCTGCCGCTCTTCCTCGCCACGCCGGCTGCCGCTCAGCTCGTGGTGCCGCTCACGACGCCGGACGGGCGTGTCGGCTGCACCCAGGGCATGACGGGGATCGGCCGTCCTCCGGTCTGGCAGGCCATCCAGGACAAGGGCGGACCCGATGGCTGGGCCCTTACCGAAACGGCTGCCGACGCGACGGACCTGCGCTTTCCGCTCTGCATTTCCGAACAGACCGTGGCGCGCGATTTCGACGCCACGCTGCGCTTCAAGCCGGTCTCAGGCACGCGTGCACAAGTTGGGGGTTTCGCTTTCCGGGCGCAGAGCGCCAACGACTATCTGCTCGTCCGAGCCGATGCACGCGACAACTCCGTGCGCCTTTATCGCGTGGAACGGGGCAAGCGCAGTCAGATCGCCGGCAAGGAGGTGCCGATCGCCCTCGGCGAATGGCATTCGCTGCGCGTGATCGCCGTCAACGACCGCTTCGAAGTGGCACTGGACGGCAAGCCGCTCTTCACGGCGACCGATCGCGGCCTTGTCCAGAGCGGCGCCATGGGCGTGTGGAGCCAGGCCGACAGCATCACCCACTACGGCTCGCTGCTGGTGGCCCCGCCGACACCGCCGACGCGCTAGCGCCGGGCGGCGATCAGCGCGTTCGCCAGCTCCACGAAGCCTGCACCCGACCGCGCCGAAGCGATCCAGCGCGGCTTGTATTCGAGACGGTCGGCGAAATCGCGGACATTGGCCACGCCGACGGCATTGGGAAAATAGCCGAACATCGGCGCATCGTTGGGCGAATCGCCCGCGAAGACGTAGCGTGTACGCTCCTCGGCGATATCGATCCCGAAAAGCTCGGACATCATGGCACGGCTGGTGGTCAGCTTGTCGTAGTCGCCGAACCATCCGTTGACATGGATCGAGCTCACCTTGGCATGGGCCCCATGCTTCTCGAAGATGGCCACGATGCGCTCGATGGCGGCGGGCGGCAGCGGCGGCACGTCCTCGCAGAAATCGACCGCCAGATCGGCCGCGCGATAAGGCTGGTCCGAGGCGATCCCCGTGCCGGGCACGTCGCGCAGCACCTCCGCGCGCACCGCCTCCAACCGGCGACGGCCTTCAGCGCGCTCCGCGTCGGACTGAATGAAACGGGTGCGCATCTTGCCGGCAGCAGGATCGTGCCACATCCAGAAGGCGCCGTTCTCCCCCACCACGGCATCAATTGGCCAGAAGCGGGCAATGAGATCGCACCAGCCAGCGGGCCGGCCAGTGACGGGAATAACCAGCAGGCCGGCCTTCTTCAGCGCCTCGAGCGCGCCGTAGGCCTCGGCTGTCAGCTTGCCATCGGTGGACAGGGTCTCGTCGATGTCGGTGAGGACACCCTTGATGTCAGCCAGGGTGTCGCGGGGGCAGTTTTGCAGCGGTTCCATTGGTTCCAGGCGTATGCAGTCGGCGCGTTAGCTGCGCCACTTCTAACATGGCGTATCGGGGGCATCGGCGCTAAAAACCCGCCCATGATCCCACGTTATTCCCGGCCGCAAATGGCGGCCATCTGGGCCCCCGAAAACCGCTTCCGCATCTGGTTCGAAATCGAGGCGCACGCCTGCGACGCGATGGCCGAGCTGGGAATCATCCCCAAGGCCTCGGCCAAGGCGATCTGGGACGGTGGCATGAAGGCCATGGCGGCCCTGCAGGCCGATCCTGCCGGCAACGTCGAAAAGATCGACGCCATCGAGCGGGTCACCAAGCACGACGTCATCGCCTTCCTGACCTGGCTAGGCGAGTTCATCGGGCCGGAATCGCGCTTTGTTCACCAGGGCATGACCTCGTCGGACGTGCTCGATACCTCCTTTGCCGTGCAGCTCACGCAGGCCGCCGACATTCTGCTGGCCGATACCGACCGGCTGCTGGCGGCGCTCAAGAAGCGCGCCTTCGAGCACAAGGATACGCTCACCATCGGCCGCAGCCACGGCATCCACGCCGAGCCGACGACCTTCGGCGTCAAGCTCGCGGGCCACTACGCGGCTTTTGACCGCAATCGCGCCCGGCTCGTGGCGGCGCGCGCCGAGATCGCGACCTGCGCCATCTCCGGCCCCGTCGGCACTTTCGCCAACGTCGATCCGCGCATCGAGGAGCATGTCGCCAAGAAGCTCGGCCTCGCGGTCGAGCCGGTTTCAACGCAGGTGATCCCGCGCGACCGGCATGCGGCCTTCTTCGCGGCACTGGCCGTCGTTGCCTCGTCGACCGAGAACCTCGCGACCGAGATCCGCCATCTGCAGCGCACCGAGGTCCGCGAGGCCGAGGAGTTTTTCTCCGAGGGCCAGAAGGGCTCCTCGTCGATGCCGCACAAGCGTAACCCGGTGCTGACCGAGAACGTCACGGGCCTCGCCCGCGTCGTCCGCAGCGCTGTGATCCCGGCGCTGGAGAACGTCACGCTGTGGCACGAGCGCGACATCTCGCACTCTTCGGCCGAGCGCTATATCGCGCCCGACGCCACCGGCACGCTCGATTTTGCGCTGAACCGCATCGCCGGCGTCGTCGAGCAGCTCGTGGTCTACAAGGACCGCATGCAGGCCAATCTCGACTCGTTGGGCGGACTGGTCTTCTCCCAGCGCATCCTACTGGCGCTGACGCAGAAAGGCATGAGCCGCGAGGCTTCCTACGCTGCCGTACAGCGCAATGCGATGGACGCCTGGCGCGGCAACGCCTCGCTGCTGGCGCTCTGCCGCGCCGACAAGGAGATTGGCGAATTCCTGGCCGACGACGAGCTCACGGCGCTGTTCGACATGAGCTATCACACCAAGCAGGTCGATACGATCTTCAAGCGCGTCTTCGGTTGAAGACGCGCTTCCACTGCCCGTAGGTCAGTGGGAGTCCGCCATGATCTGCTTCTTGGCATCGACCAGCAGCCGCTCGGCCTGCTTGAGGATCGTGTGATCCTCGGTCGGCTTACCGACGGCGGCGAGATCCTTCATGATCTTGTGCACGACGTCGGAGTCGCCCGGCTTCTCGAAGTCGGCCAGGACCACTTCCTTGGCATACGCCTCGGCGTCAGCGCCCGTCTTGCCCAGCAGGCCGGCGGCCCACAGGCCGAGCAGCTTGTTGCGGCGGGCCTTGACCTTGAATTGCAGTTCCTGGTCGAGCTCGAACTTCTTTTCGAAGGATTTTTCGCGTTCGTCGAACGTGGTCATCGGCCGCTCCAGTTAACTCTTCGCGCGGGTTTATAGCGACCGCGCGCCCGTCTTTCCACCCTGTGCTGGCGGTGGCAAAGTCGCGCCTCGCGAGGAGGATCGACCGTTATGTCCCTGGAAAAGCTCAAGGAATGGATCGGCAGGACGCAGTCCGTAGAGGATCTTGCCGCTCCTTTCCCGGTCCGTGCGCTGGCTGCCACCCTCGACGAGGGCGATCCCGATCCCCGAATTGGCGATCCCCTGCCGCCTCTCTGGCACTGGCTCTATTTCCTGGAGATCGCGCCGCAATCCAAGATCGGGCCGGACGGCCACGCCGAGCGCGGCGACTTCCTGCCGCCGGTGCCGCTGCCGCGCCGCATGTGGGCGGGCAGCCGCTTCACTTTCGACGGCGAACCAGTCCGCGTCGGCGAGACGATCGAACGGCGCTCCACGATCAAATCCGTCGAACCCAAGACAGGCTCGACCGGCGCGATGGTTTTCGTCACCGTGCAGCACACGATCTTGGGACCGCGTGGCGTGTCATTGGTCGAGGAACACGACATCGTCTACCGCGAGGCCGCCAAACCCGGCGAAAAGCCGAAGCCACCGAAACCGGCTCCGACCGACCCAACCTGGCGCAAGGCAATTCAGGCCGATCCGGTTCTGCTGTTCCGCTTCTCGGCCCTCACCTTCAACGGCCATCGCATCCACTACGACCAACCCTACGTTACCGGCACGGAAGGCTATCCCGGCTTGATCGTTCATGGTCCCCTGATGGGCCTGCTCCAGATGGAACTGGCGCGACGCTCCAACCCCGCTAGAATCGCCCGGCGGTTTGAGTTCCGCGCGCTGTCGCCGGTATTCGCGGGCGGTGCGTTCAGCGTGCAGGCCCGGCGTGAAGAAGATGGCTCGGTAACGACGTGGGTCGCCGACCAGAATGGCGGCCTGGCACAGCAGGGGGGCGCAACTTTCCAATGAACATGCACATCCATCACGGCAGCTGTGGTTGCCTGCAGGCGCTGTCCCGCCGTGGCCTGTTCGGCCTCGGTCTCGGTGCCGCCGTTGCTACGGCTACTGCCGTACCGGCCGCTCATGCCGTCGAGGATACCGGCTACGAAGCGATGTTGATGAAGTGCATCGACCCGCGCTTCACCACCAACACCTGGGCTTATATGGCGTCGCGCGGCTGGCAGAACGCCTACAGCCAGTTCAACATTGCCGGCGGGCCGATCGCCGCCGTGGCGCCTGTCTTCCAGGAATGGCGTGCGGCCTGGGAGGCCAACCTCGACATCTCGGTGCAGCTCCACAATGTGAAGCGCCTGATAGGCCTCACGCATCGAGACTGCGGCGCCGCCGTCGTCGCCTATGGCGAGCGCATCAAGACCGACCGAGCCTACGAAACCCAGATGCACACCCAGGCACTCCGGGCCTTCCGTGACCAGGCGAAGAAGCGGCAGCCGCAACTCATCGTCGAGCTGGGCATCATGGACCTCGGCGGCGCCGTCGAGCCGGTGATCTGAGGGCTTTGGTGCCCGAGCAATCCTTCCCCTTCACCGCGGCAAAGGACGCCGCGCTGGAGCATCAGCTTGCGGCTCGGCGGAGACACCGCCCTGTCGATCCGCTGTTGTCGCTGGTCGTGCCCGTGTTCAACGAGGAAGAGTCCATCGATCTCTTCCTCGACACGGTGATCCCCGTGCTCGAGAACGCGTCGTTGCGCTTCGAACTGGTCTTCATCAACGACGGTTCGCGGGACGACACGTTCGCACGCCTGTTCGACAGGGGCCGTCGCGACCGTCGCATCCGCATCGTCAATCTGTCGCGCAACTTCGGCAAGGAGGCCGCTCTCACCGCGGGCATCGATCATGCCAAGGGCGACATCCTGATCCCGATGGACATCGACCTGCAGGATCCTCCCGACCTGATTCAGCCGTTCATCGCGCGCTGGCGGGAGGGTTACGACATCGTCTACGGCGTGCGTACTGCACGGCTCACGGATACGCGCGCCAAACGCATGTCGGCTGACTGGTTCTATCGTGTGTTCAACTCGATGTCGCCGGTGCGCATCCCGCCCAATGTCGGCGACTTCCGGCTGGTCGACCGGCGCGCCGTCGAAGTGCTGCGCCAGCTTCCCGAACGCAATCGTTTCATGAAGGGCCTGTTTGCCTGGGTCGGCTTCAACTCGATCGGCGTGCCTTACGAGCGGCCGCAGCGCGCCGCCGGCATGACCAAGTTCAACTTCTGGCGGCTCTGGAACTTTGCCCTCGACGGCGTGGTAAGTTTCTCGACCGCGCCGCTGCGCGCCTGGTTCTATGTCGGCGTGGTGATCGCGGCCATCGCCGTCCTCTATGCCCTCTTCATCGTGACGCGCGTGCTGATCTTCGGCATCGATACGCCCGGCTATGCTTCGTTGCTGATCGCGGTCCTGCTCATGGGCGCCATTCAGCTTCTTTCGCTCGGCATCATCGGCGAATATCTCGGCCGCCTTTTCCTCGAGGTGAAGGGCCGACCGATCTACGTCGTGGAAGGTGTCTACGAGGACGGTATCTCCGAACCGCCGCAAGCGTGACCGTCGAGACCTGACCTTATGGACCTCAAGGAAGAGGATATCCTCGGCGCAGACATTGCCCGGCATTGGTACTACCGCTCCAAGGCGGCGGCGCTGCGCCGTGCCGTGGCGGGCCTGCGGCCTCGTCACTTGCTCGATGTCGGAGCGGGATCGGGCTTTTTCTCCCGGCATCTGCTCGCGGAAACCGCGGCCGAGAGTGCGCTCTGTGTCGATATCGGCTATCCGGCCGACCGCGACGACAGTGCCGCCGGCAAGCCGGTGCGCTATCGCCGCGATATCGGCCCGACGGACTGCGATCTCGTCCTGATGATGGACGTGCTGGAACATGTCGACGACGATCGCAGCCTCGTCCGACACTATGCCGACAGGGTTCCGGTGGGCGCGCACTTCCTGGTGACGGTGCCGGCCTTCTCCTTCCTGTGGAGCGGCCACGACGTCTTCCTGGAGCACAAGCGGCGGTATCGACTGCGCGAGATCGAGGCGGTCCTGCGCGATGCCGGACTGGAGATCGTGCGGGGTACTTACTATTTCGGCCTGGTCTTTCCGCTGGCCGCCGCCGTCCGGCTGGCCGACCGCAACACGACCGAGCCCCGCAGCAGCCTCAAGAAGCACGGTGCCTTCACCAACGGCCTGCTCGCCGCCCTCTGCGCCGCGGAGCTGCCGCTCTTCCCGGTCAATCGCCTCGCCGGCCTCTCCGCCTTTGTGCTCGCGAAGAAGCCTTAGGAGGCCGCTGCCGAGACGTCCTTGCTGACGATGCGTTTGCGCTTGGCGTTGATCTCGCGCAGCACGACCAGCATTTCCTCGGCAACGACGTCGCCGGGAATGCCATCGCCCTCGGCTTCGAGTTCCTTCATGTCGACCCACACTGCGTAGAGCGGCGCAGTGCGCTGGGTGATGATGCCGGCATGCAGCAGCGTCTTGATCAGGACGCGGAAGATGTTGGTGCTCTCCTTGAGCTGGTCGCGCCGGTCGTCGTCGGTGAAGGTCTCCTTCACCGCGTCGCGCACCCACTGCCAGTCGAGCCCGTACTTGGCGTAGATTACCTGCTTCTGCTCGGCGTTGATCAGATTGAAGAGCAACGTCTGGAAGATCTGCGCCGACCAGTCCTCGACCTTCTTGTGTTCGTCGGGGCTGAGATGGCGGATCGTCTTGGCGGCCCATAGGCGGCCGAAGCGGTGATGAAAGGCTTCGTCGCTCATGACGAGCTGGACCAGCCGGCGCAGCACGGGATCGTTGGTCTTGGCGTTGAGCGTCGCAAACGAGCCCATTGCCAGGCCTTCGATCAGCATCTGCATGCCGACGATCTTCTTGTAGACCTCCTGTGTGTTCACCAGATCGTCGAGGACGGTGGCGATGGTCTTGCCGACCGGCAGCGGCTCCCCCCAGCGGCGGGCGATGTAGCGCGTGAAGCCGGCGACATGGCGGGCCTCCTCGCGGGCCTGGTTGGCGGCATATTCCTGGGCACCCGGGTCGAGCAGGATGTGGCAGAGGCTGGCCGACAGCGACAAAGCGCCCTGCTCGCCATGCAGGAGATTGGAGATCGACCAATGCATCACGTCGTTGGAGAGCTGGATCTTCTGCCGCTCGTCCAGCCGGTCGGCGACGGCGCTGCGCAGCTCGACCACCATTTCCTGCGGCACGATCGGCGTCGTTTCCATGTCGAAAGGCTGGTCGAAATCGATGTAATTCTTGTCCAGCGGGTCCCAGAAATGGTCATGGGTGGCCGAAATGATGCCGTCGAAGGCGTCGGTCCGCCGGCCGTAGCGTGCTACCTGCAACATCGCCGGAAAATCTTCCGGTGCAACAGTATCGTAGGCCTTGTCATAGGTGATTTGCTGGGCCATTGGGGGCCTCCGTTTCGAGGGTCAATATGACGGTCACGTCACCTTTTTCAATGGATTTTTCCCCAGTACCGGAGCATGGGGTTTCGGCCATAGTCCGGCCCAACGGCGGGCGGCTCAACTCGCCCGCACAGGAGTAAGAAATGTCCCGCCGCCGCCGCATCTACGAGGGCAAGGCCAAGACCTTGTTCGAGGGGCCAGAGCCCGGGACCATCGTCCAGTACTTCAAGGACGACGCGACCGCGTTCAACAACCAGAAGAAGGGTACGATCACCGGCAAAGGGGTGATCAACAACCGCATTTCCGAGTTCCTGATGACCAAACTCGGTGAAATCGGGGTGCCCACGCACTTCATCCGCCGGCTGAACATGCGCGAGCAGCTGATCCGGCAGGTCGAGATCATCCCGCTCGAAGTGGTGGTCCGCAACGTCGCCGCCGGCTCCTTCGCCAAGCGCTTCGGGGTCGAGGAAGGCACGCAGCTGCCGCGCTCGATCATGGAGTTCTTCTACAAGAACGACCAACTCTCCGACCCGATGGTGACCGAGGAGCACATCACCGCCTTCGGCTGGGCGACGCCGCAGGACCTCGACGACATCGTGGCGCTGACGCTCAGGGTGAACGACTTCCT